>JAYOBT010000009.1:45345-54879 GCA_038105035.1 Candidatus Poseidoniales archaeon
GGGCCAAAGAAAGGCGGACCGCCCGGACCAAAGCGTGGCCCTCCAAAGTGATGAGGCGTTTTCGTGTCGAATACACCCAATGATTTTGGGAACATTGGTTTTTCAGGGACGTTGCGACCTTCGCAAATTGCAGCCGTATCGATCATTAAGCCTCAGCTCGATTTGAATGAGAAAAGATTGCACATCGTTGCACCACCTGGTTCTGGAAAGACCGTTCTCGGACTCTATGTTTGGGCTGATTTGGTTCGTGTCCCTACACTTGTTCTCTCTCCGAATTCAGCGATTCAAGCGCAATGGGCCGCTCGAACTTCCCTGTTCGATTTAGATGGAAAAGAGGATCAAATCAGTACTGACGGCAAGAATCCTGGACTCTTGACCTCCCTCACGTATCAAGCAGTAACAATGCCAAAGAAAGGTGGTGAGAATCTCGATGTTACGGCATTAGAATTGTGGGCGGAGACCCTTGTTACCAAGGCTGAAGCGGATACGAACGAATCTGCTCTGTTATGGATAGCGGATTTGAAGCGAACCAATCCAGACTACTTCAACGAACGACTATCAGTCTATAGAAAGAAAGTCCGTGACGATTTTGCAGAGAATGGAAATGCTCTCTGGACACTTCACGAATCAGCACGAACGACGCTCATGAAACTCAAAGAAAAGGGCATTGGCATGATTATTCTCGATGAATGCCATCACATGCTTCATCATTGGGGAAGAGTCCTTACTGAGCTGAAAGAATTCTTTGATGATCCAATCGTTCTTGGCTTGACAGCAACACCACCCGACTTTGAAACAGTAAAAGAAAAAGATGCAGACCGTTACTTTGAGTTCTTTGGTGAAATCGACTATGAAGTTCCAATTCCTGCTCTTGTTCGTGATTCAAATCTTGCACCGTACCAAGATTTGTGTTACTTTGTACGTCCTGCTGAACATGAGATAGAATACATTTCTAAAGTCGATGACGAATTCGATGAAATTCTTGCAGAATTGGAACAACCTCCTGCCTACGAAAACGGTGTCCCCAGGCTGCAAGACTGGATCTACGCGCAACTGAACAACAAAATTCTTCCAGGGGGGAAATCGGTTACGTGGGAAACCTATGCAAGGCGAAACGAGGAATTCAGCATCGCTGCTCGAATTTACCTCAAAAACTGCGACATAGCACTTCCTCCAGACGTTCCAAAATACATAGGTACAGATTGGGCAAGAATGGCCTACCTGCGTCCTGTTTTGGATCGATATGTTCGCCATGGACTTCGCCGATCGGAATTGAAAGAAGACCACGAAAAGGGCGAGATACTTACAAGCCGACTTCGCCTTCTCGGGATGCAAATCACTGAGACAGGTATTCGTCCCTGTGCCTCTCCAGTAGGTCGAATTATGGCATATGCAGCAACCAAGATACAGGCACTATCTGACATCATATCGACTGAAATGCAATCACTGGGGCAAGATATTCGTGCAGTTGTAGTCACCGATTTTGAGAAAACCTCTGCGACCACCTTGGTTGAAGGTGTCATGGACGAAGAAGCGGGCGGCGCCATTGCTGCATTTCGAGCGCTGGTTCAATGCGACTCTGGCGACATTCTGGACCCGATTCTCATGACAGGGAGTACGGTTCTCGTTGATGATGATCTTTCCGAGCGATTTCTGGAAACCGCCCGAGCGTGGATTTCTGAACGAGGACTCGACATTAAACTTCAATCACGACCAGAGGACACATTTCACGTCATTATGGGTCGAGGCAAGGATTGGATTCCGAGGTATTACTCGATTATGATTACTGAATTTTTCCAACAAGGGTTGACAAAGTGTCTGATAGGAACTCGTGGACTTCTTGGTGAAGGATGGGATGCATCAAAGATCAACGTTCTTGTTGATTTGACAACTGTAACAACAAGCATGAGTATCAATCAGCTTCGTGGTCGTTCGATGCGGTTGGACAAAGACTGGCCTGAAAAAGTTGCCAACAATTGGGACATTGTCTGTTTTGCTGATGAGTTTACGAACGGATTCAAGGATTATGCTCGATTTGAAAAGAAACACAAACAGCTCTACGGAGTCTGTGACGATGGAGCCATCGAGAAGGGGGTTGGACACGTTCATGCAGCTTTTACCGAAGCTGAGCCAGAAGGCATCAGCGAAGGTATGAATTTGTTCAATGATGAAATGCTGATGCGCTCGAGAAATCGCAAGAAAACAAGAGATTTGTGGGGCATTGGGCAACCGTTCAGCGCTCACCCAAGAGCTGCCGTAGAAACCAAATCGAACGATGACAATTTCGGAATGGGATCAGGGTTCAGATTTGGTTCTAGTCAAGTGTGGAGCCAGCAATCGCTCGTTCAAGCCATGGCACTCGTTGTTTCAAACAGCCTCATCCATACAGGACATATTTCGAACACGTGTCGAGCATCAGGAGGCGATCGCGGAGGAGGATGGTTAAGGATGCACCTCACCAACAGCACGGAAGAAGAGTCGAAGATTTTCTCAGAGGCACTTCAGGAAGTGCTCGGGCCTCTGGAAAAGCCGCGCTACGTTATTTCCCGATATTCACGCTTCCTCACAGACAATTGGTTAACGAAACTGCTTCCAGAAGTTCTCGCAAAATACCTGCGTCCTGTCGAGTCAAGACTGGTCATGTATCATTCTGTTCCAAAAATCCTAGCCGGGAAGCGAGAGGAAGCAGATGTATTCCTACGATACTGGCAGGAGTTCATCAGTCCTGCAGAGTTATTCTACGCACATAGTGCGGACGGCAAACAACGGCTCGAAGCAATCCGACAGCAAGACCTCGGTCCAAAGAATTCAACGCACAAAAAGCAAATTTTCCTATGAGCATTGTTGGCAGGTTACTCCAGAGCCTTTGCAGCCACTGCAAAACCGATTTCGACATTTGAAACATCGAAAGTCGAACACTGTAACAGGTGTTGAACATGTTGGATTTGCACACACCTCAATGGCTTCGGTCGATGATTCTGGCATGGATGACCAGAATGCACCACTTGAACTCGATGTTGTAGGAGGAGTGGAGGAGTATGATCCAGCAATGGTCTGAGCACTAACTTGAGCAGTGCCAATGTTGAGGACCTCTTTCACGTAAGGACTCGAGAAGAACGGTTCAGCTGATACGACTGGATACCTAAAGAACGATGAATAGGTAGATGCTGCCTGAGCAACACTCATTCCACTCAAATCGCTTACCTGCATTTTCCGAATGAGTTGATCGTAACTTGGGTTCCCCCTTGTGCGCTGCGAACGGAACGTAGGTCGCTTCGTTTGATGGTTTAATGGAGTTCCAGCATTGAATCCTTCCTGTAATCTAACGATCTTGAAAATAAGATGTGCAAGACTTGTGAAGAAGACTGTAAACATGCCGAGATACAGCATTACTCCGGACTCTTCCCCAAACCAAAACATGGCAAATCCAAGAAGGTACAATGACACGAATTTGGATTTTTTCTGTCCGATCATCGTTTCACCTCAAGATGGCCATGGCGCCGTCTCCAAGCGCCATGGCCGATTGGGTCTATGCGGCGCAGCAACCTGCAAGGTACATGTCATTGTCCGAGGACTCCATTGGAGACATCTTTGTGTCCGATTCCGAAGTATAAAGACTCATTCCCGAACAGCGATTCTCAACGTTGGTTCTTGTTTCCCAGCAAAGGTCGCAGAGGATGGGACTTGACGGTGAATGCCCATTCTCCTCTCGATCTCAAGATGGGAGGCAGAAAAAGACGTCCTAGAGTCTGCTTCATCCCCATAGAGTCCAATTGGTTGAAGTTCATCTTGCCAATCTGCATCCTCGTCCATGGCATGCGTGATTCGAATCCAATCGTGCTCACGTTCCTTGAGAATCGCTGCACGTTTGCTCATTTTGTACGAGGTGAATACTTTCACAACTTGAGCGCGAGGGAAAGCAAGTGGACAGAGCATGAGGATGCGATCTCCTTGTTGCCAAAACGAACATGGGCCCAATTCCTCTTCATTGATCATCTTCAATGCAGTTTCCAGTGCCTCTTGCCCAGAACCCCAGGCAAGAGGTAACCACAACATGATGACTGAGCGATCTTTTGTTCCAGGCACGTGCGTACTCGCTTCCACCATGTACTGTTCTACTGCTCGGGTATCGACAACTGCTTTCCGTTGTTTTGGTTTCTTCTTCTTGGCCTTCTTTTTCAGCCTTCGAGCCCGCTTGGGAATTTTTAGAGCCGATTCAATGCGAGGAATGTCTTCAAGCAAATCGTTCAACGGTTTCTTCAGTTGCTCCAGCCGAACTAACGTACACTGATAGCCTGTGGTTCCATGAATCGAACCTGGCAAACGAATGATACGTCTCGTATCCGCAGTGACTCTATTATCGACGTTGAATCCCTTCGAAAGAACCTGAGTAAGTAATTGTTTACGTGATTCTCTGACCGCTTCTTCTCGCTCTTTCGGATCCTCAATGGCAAACTTATCTCTGTCCAAATCCAAGTAAAAGAGATGAAATCCTTTGCTACCTGAAAAAGAGCAACTCAGGAACTCCATCGAACCATCAGAAGCGAGGTAGTCATGGAGATCGATGGCAGTGTTTCTCGCTTCCTCGAGATTCTTCAGACTCAATGGAGCCACATCGATGTCAAAGACAATCAAATGGTCAAGGAGAATTGGATGGGGTCGTTCTTTGTCACGAAGACGTGGCAGGTCGATTGGGTTGAGCCATCTTGAGGTTGAGAAGTAGAGATCGCTGACTACATCGCTCCCAATGGCTTTGGCCAACGTCTGATGATTTCGAATACGTCGATGAGCAGTCACCCATCGACCTTTGATGGTTCTCCAACGGTACGAGTGTTGATTTGGAGATGGAATCCATGCAAAATCAATTGGATTCTGAGCATAATGAGCGAGAAGTTCCTTGCTTCTCTGTTCGCTCATATCACTCGTTTCTCAATCCGGCTTTCTTCAAGGCTTCGAGAAGAACTGCACCAAGTTCTGAAGGATCCTTTGCACAGGCGATTCCTGCGGCTTCGAAGGCTGCAAATTTCTCTTCAGCAGTCCCTTTGCCACCAGAAATGATGGCACCAGCGTGCCCCATTCGCTTACCAGGAGGAGCTGTTGCCCCTGCGACGAATCCAACGATTGGTTTACTCACGTTTTCTTTTGCCCATGCCGCAGCTTCCTGCTCCGCATTTCCACCGATTTCACCGATCATAACGATGGCTTCGGTCTGCGAGTCTGCTTCGAAGGCTGCAAGACAATCGATGAATCCGGTTCCATTGACAGGGTCGCCACCAATTCCGACACAGGTGGATTGTCCTTCACCAATGCTCATGGTTTGAGCAACGGCTTCGTACGTCAGTGTCCCCGATTTTGAAACGATACCGATTCGTCCCTTCGCGTGAATGTGTCCCGGCATAATTCCAATCTTTGCCCCACCGTTCTCGCCAGGGGTAATGATGCCTGGACAATTCGGTCCAATCAATCGCACGCCAGGGCGATTCTCGACGAAAGCAACGGCCTTGACCATGTCAAGGGTTGGAATGCCTTCTGTTATGCAAACAACAACACCTTCGCCCTTGATTTGATCAAAAGCATCAGCAGCCTCCATGATGGCTTCACCAGCAAATGGAGGAGGTACGTAAATGACGGTTGCATCAGCATCTGTCGCTTCAATTGCTTCGAACATTGAGTTCCATACTGGGAAATCATTTCCTTGGAGTTCAACGGTTTGCCCACCTTTACCTGGTGTACAGCCTCCAACGATATTGGTTCCGTATTCGACCATCTTATCAGCATGAAACATGCCTTGCTTCCCTGTGATTCCTTGTACCAATACCTTTGCGTTTTCTTCAATCCAGATTCCCATCAGGCCTCACCTCCAATCAGTTGTACAATTTTTTGAGCGCCGTCTGCCAAGTCATCAGCAGGATGGATGTTGAGGGTGGAAGCAGCAAGTATCGCCTTGCCTTCATCGACGTTGGTTCCCGCTAGACGGACAACGAGGGGTACATTGAGATCGAGTGCTTCGGTTGCCGCAATGACACCACGTGCAATGATGTCGCAGCGCATGATTCCACCGAAGATGTTCACGAGGATTCCTTTGACATTGGGGTCTTCAAGGATAATCGAAAACGCAGTCTTTACTTGTTCCTCGTTGGCTCCACCGCCAACGTCGAGGAAGTTTGCAGGTTCTCCGCCGTACAACTTGATGACGTCCATGGTAGCCATTGCAAGACCTGCTCCATTAACCAAACAGCCAATGTTACCATCGAGTTTGACATAAGAAAGACCTGTTTCTTTTGCTCGAATTTCAACATCCTCTTCTTCGGAGAGGTCGCGCAGGTCGTCCCAACTCTTGTGACGGAATTCTGCGTTCTCATCGAAACTGACCTTAGCATCCAGAGCAACCATCTCGTCGTCACCTGTTCGGACCAATGGGTTGATTTCGACCATAGCACAGTCCTCTTGAACAAACAAAGCGTATAGAGAACGAAGCATCTTTCCAAACGATTTGTGAGCTGCACCAGAGAGTCCGAGTGCGAGACCAAGGTCACGAACCTGGTATCCCATCAGACCTGCATTGGGGTCAACGTTGACCTTATGCAACAATTCAGGGGTTTCTTCTGCGACCTCCTCAATATCCATACCACCTTCTGTGGAGGCCATGATGAGGACAGATTTCTCCTCACGGTCGACCAGCAACGCAAGGTAGTACTCATGAGCGATGTCGCATCCAGATTCAACGTAGAGATGGTTGACGAGTTTTCCATCCTCCCCCGTTTGTTTGGTCACGAGTACATGCCCCAAAATATTGGTTGCATAGGTTTCAACATCCTCTCGAGAGAAAGCGATTTTTACACCGCCTTCCATCAAGAGATCACCGGTGTTTGGACAGTATAGATTTCCTTTCCCTCGTCCACCAGCATGGATTTGTGATTTTACAGCAACAACCTTTGATTGCAGCGTATCGTAGGCTTGGACTGCCTCTTCAACGCTGGTACAGTGGACGCCTTCTACGACCTTTACTCCATGGGCTTTGAACAGGGCTTTACCTTGGTATTCGTGTATGTTCATGGTATCACTAATTGAAGCGAGAGAAAGAACGCCTTTGAACTGTGCGGCTTCGTTATCTCAACCACCCAAAGCCCCAACACTACAAGTTGAAAAGCGAAAACAATGCGCCCCAAGCATGCAGGTCGTGGTATTGGCGGGTGGTTTCGGCACTCGATTACGCCCTTGGACCTATGAAATCCCAAAACCGATTCTTCCAATGTTGGATAAAACACTCCTCGAACACGTCGTTGAAGTCGTACCGAGCGACAAAGTCGACGAGGTTGTTGTAGCAGGCGGATACAAAGTTGATGACATTGAAGCATACTTCAAGGAAGTTGACGTCCCTTACGATGTTCGAATCGTCAAAGAAACTGAACCTCTGGGAACGGGAGGTGCGCTCGGGAACTGCAGAGACGTTGTTTCAGGACAATTCGTTTGCTTGAACGGAGACATCATTTCCTCCTTGGACATGCAAGTGGGACTTGATTTGCAACAAAGAAACGGTGGCATCGGCACATTGGCTCTATGGGAAGTTGAAGATCCAACCCGTTTTGGAATTGTAGGTCTTGATGATGAGCAACGAATAACGCAATTCAAAGAAAAACCAGCACCAGAAGAGGTGTTTTCAAATCTCATCAATGCGGGATCCTATCTGTTTGAAGATGAGATTTTCGAATACATTCCCATGGGACGTAGTTCGCTTGAGCGCGAAGTGTTTCCCGTTCTCGCTGAAGAACGCAAGCTGAACGGTTTCTCTTTTGATGGCTATTTCATCGACGCAGGAACCCCGAAAAGTTGGTCCCTCGGTGTCGAAGCAAGCATTGCACATCAACGTTGGAAAGGTGGCAAGCGAATTGATTCCAATTGGCATGCAGATGACTCCATCAGCATCCATGGAGAAAGCAACGTCGAGAACAGTATGCTCTCGACGGGCGCTTCCATTACGTCTGCTCACCTCTCAAAATGTAGCCTCCTCAACAACGTTCAAATTGGAGCCAACTCGAAACTGAATGAAACACTCATCGGTCGCAACTCGACCATCGGGAAAAATTGTGCATTGGACAACGTCGTCGTTGATCACGATTCGATTGTTCCAGACAATACCGTTCTTTCCGATGAACAATGGCCGCTTATCGAGTGATAGAACGGAAGATATCAAGAAGAATTAGGGTGTGGGATTATCATGAAGCCTCTCATTGTTGTCAATTTCAAAACCTATGCAACGGCCATGGGTCAAAAGGCAGTTGATTTGGCTCAAGCGATGGAACGAGCCTCTAAGAATCACGTGAGGATGGTCGCCGTGGTATCCGCTTTTGACCTTCACGCAGTCCAACAAGCTGCACCATCTTTGGAAGTTTGGACCCAACACCTTGATCCAGTAGGTCAAGGATCGTTTACAGGATGGCTTCAGCCAGAGAACGCTATAGAACGAGGGGCTCAAGGGACCATCATCAATCACGCAGAGCACAAAGTCAACATCGAACATGTCCAAGAACTCATGCAGCAATTGCCGGAAGTATTCCCGGTGTGTGCATGCGCAGCAGATGTCGGAGAAGCTCATCAATTAGCAGAACTTGGCCCTACATTCATCGCTGTGGAACCTCCTGAACTCATCGGAGGAGATATCTCAGTTACAACAGCAGACCCTGCCATTGTGTCCGATACCGTCAATGCCGTTCGCACCATCAACGCAAATGTTCGAGTTCTCTGTGGAGCAGGTGTAAAAGACGGAAAGGATGTCAAAACCGCAGTTGATCTTGGCGCACATGGAGTCTTGCTTGCCTCTGGAGTCACCAAAGCAAGCGATGTGGATGCTGTTCTTGCAGATCTTGTCTCTGGCTTGGAAAACTGAGAAGGTGAACATATGGCTCGTAAAACCAAGCGCAAGCCTGTTCGAATTGCGCATGAACTATCGAGGACTCGTCGTAAGGCCATCGAAAAAGCCCTGCAGGAACATCAAATCGAAGATCGTGTTGAATGGGATCGAAATTCAGAATGGGCCGATTATCGCTTCTACCGAAAACTTGTGAAAAAGGGAACCATTCGAACAATTGAGCTTCCTTTACTTGAAGTTAGCATCGGTGACCCATGGTCAACCTCTGTCACGATCATTCACGGTAAGCGACCAGGTCCTACAATCACCATTCTTGGTGGCATGCATGGAGACGAACTCACTGGGCCTTCTGCTTGTACGCATTTACTGAGCACAGCATTTACCGACCCTGATAAGCCGCTCGATCCCGAAACACTAGCAGGAACCATTCGAATCGTTCCTGTTGTCAACATGCCTGGCTATCGGTCGAAATCGAGATACTTCCCCGACGGTAGAGACTTAAATCGAAATTTTCCGGGTAATTCAAAGGGCTCATCAACTCGAAGAGTTGCTGCTCAAGTGTGGAAATATCTCGTCGAGGATTCTGACGCAATCATTGACTTGCATAGCGCAGGTAAAGGACGTTCGAATATGCCTCAACTTCGTGTTGACCTCGCTCATGCTGG
>JAYOBT010000042.1:0-13395 GCA_038105035.1 Candidatus Poseidoniales archaeon
TGGAAGTTTCATTTTTGCTCCTACTGGTGATCCCGCTAAGTTTGAGATGAGCATGGGGGAGCAATCATACATCGAACTACCAATTGACGATGACTCTTGGAACGAAGCATTCCAAGACGGCGGAGACATTGACGGCAGCGGTTCTGAAGACACACCCGGGTTCACACTCGTTGTCGCTTCGGCAGCCATTGCAATGGCTGTCTTCGTTAACGCTCAAAGAGATGAAGAGTGATTTCTCAGGCGTTCAGTGCTGAGAGAATTGATTCCGTATTGAGAGCAACTGGAAGTTGTTCCCCATCCGCAAGTCGCTTGACCGTTGCTTGACCTTGTTCAAGATCCCTTGGTCCTACAACGAGGGCGTAACTCGCACCAATGCTGTCAGCCCAACCCATGGCTTTGCCAATCTTTCGAGAGCGAAGTTCAATCTCAACACGGATGCCAGATTGGCGCAATTCACGTACCAGATCGAGGACCTCTGATGCATCAATATTGAATGGAATCATGGCGAGGAATGGCGTTTCATCCTCTTCTCCTGGAACAACCTCAGTTCGACCTTCTGCAGCAGCCTGTGCTTCCAGAGCGAGCAGTACTCGATCGAAACCAAGCCCAAACCCACAACATGGGTCGAGGTCTGCAAGGCCGAACAGGTGAAGGAGTTTGTAGGAACCTCCACCAAGCACCTGTCCCTCTCCACCTAGTTCAGGCACGTGAACTTCAAACACGGTCCCAGTGTAATAATCCAAACCTCGTGCAACGGTGAGATTGACTGAAAGGGAGGGGGGGCTTGGTGCAAGTTGTCCAATCGAATTGATGGTCGATTCAAGATCATCCAATGCATCAAGCGAAACACCATCCATCGTCGAAAGAAGCTCTCGAGCAGATGCAATGGTTTCCTGTCCGCCTTTCAATTCTGAGAGTTGTTTCAGAGGTGCTACGAAATCAACGGAGATTGATTGTGCTTCAAGCAAGGCTCTCAATCCATCAAAGTCTGCTTTGTCCAAGAAACGCATAGCAGAGGCGAGAGGAGGCTCCCCTGATTCTGAAGCATCATCGAGGCCAATACCAGTGAGGACTTGCTTGAGCACACCGACATGGCCGATGCGCAATTCCCAATTCTTCAGTCCAGCCTCGGTCAACATGTTGATGGCGAGAGCAATGACTTCGGCCTCAACGAGTGGACCAGTTGCACCGATCAGTTCAACCCCATACTGGTAGAATTCTCGATAGCGTCCCTTCTTGAATTCCTCATAGCGGAAACACTGACCGTAGTACGAGAGACGAAGTGGTTTGGTTTCATTGCGAAGTTCCTCAGCAACCATACGCATAACTGGAGCTGTCAGTTCTGGACGAAGCGTCAGATTACGCTCTCCTTTGTCTTGAAAAGCATAGAGTTGGGAAACAACACCAGGACCTGACTTTGCAGTGAACAAATCGAGTGATTCGAAAATAGGTGTCTGGACGCGAGAGAAGCCGTGACGGCGGGCTTGCTCCTCAAGAAGTGATTCAAACGCAAGTCGCCGTTTCATTTCGGTTGGACCAAAGTCACGCGTACCTCTTGGACGTTGGACCATGAACCTTCGAAGCGCCTTCCCCTCTAATGCCCTTCGCTTCATTCAGGAGTATGCCGTTGATTCATCGTTACTTTGTGTGAGCCCCTTCAAGAGGACCAAGTGGGATGATTCGGAAGGTGTTGATGTTTTGATGCGACCAGAAATAATGCGCTTTGATGTGATGCCAATGGCAAGTATCTCGAATACCAGGAAGGTCAAGGACACGTTCAACGAACGCCTGCAGGTTTGGATAGTCAATGATGCGTCGAAGATTGCACTTGAAATGAACGACGTAGACCAAATCGAATCGGACCAGTGTCGTAAAGAGACAGATGTCGGCTTCCGTCAATTGACCCTTGTCTTCGCCAACAAGCCAATCTCTTCCTTCGAGATGAGCCTCTAGTTCATCGAGGCGCTCAAACAAGGCTGTGACGGCTTCATCGTATGCTTCTTGAGTACGAGCAAACCCTGATTTGTAGACACCATTGTTGACCGATTCGTAATTTGCGTCGATCATGTCGTCAATCTCTCGCATCAATTCTTGTGGACAAAGAGTTGTTCCATTGCCAAATCCTTCCTTTGAAAATTGATCGAACATTCGAATGATTTCACGGCTTTCATTGTTGACAATCGTGGCATGCTTCTTGTCCCACAGAACCGGAACAGTACCGATGCTACGGCTTTCGTTCCAGCCTTCGAAAGCCCTATTGTAGACCCCTTCAAGGCTCGATTCTCCGTTCACAGTATCTGCAGTCGCACCCTCTTCCTCCGGATTGAACGACCAAGATCCGTCTCGGTTCATTCGCCAGTCGACAACATCAACACTGATGTGTTGCTCCAAACCGAGTAAATTCCGTGTCATCAGCGTTCGATGAGCCCATGGACAAGCATACGAGATGTAGAGGTGGTATCGTCCGCTTTCAACATCAAACGTTCCTCCGTTTGAAATGGAATCGCGAAATTCGCTCGATTTGCGTACGAATTTCCCTGAATCGAAGGCTTCCGTCCAAGCACTTGCCTGTTCATCTGTAGGCTTCATACTCCAACGTCTGAGAGGTCTCTAATGAAGGTGATAGTATCACCTTGAACGCTTACTCTTCTTCTGTCAACCACGATTCAAATTGTTTAGGTTTTGAATCTTCAATTTCAGGTAGGGAAGGTGCTTCTGGAATTTCGGGATGTGGTAGTTCTTCGGTTTCATCGGAACCAGCAATTCGTTTCAACCGCTCAACGAGTTCCCAGTCCGGCTCTTGTGGTTGTTCTTCTTGCTGCTCATCGTTACCATCCCAAGCGTCTTGTCGAACTTGTACAAGTTCGGGAACGTCTTCAACATCCGAATCGTCAGACTCGGTTTCGAGTTCCTTCTCCGTGGGAGCAGATTCTTGAACGGGAGCTCCGAGAGACTCGAACGCCTTTGAAACGGTCTTTGCATCAGGTGCCTTTCCAGAAGATGCAGCAACTTCGCGTTTGATTTGAAACGCTGCCTTTCGCTCAGCTTCTTCGGCTTCACGGCGCATCTGCATTTCGACAGATTCCCACACTTTCCGCTCATTTCGCTTTTCTTCTTGTTCTCTTTGCCATTCCAAAGCAGCTTCACTTGGTTGATCATAACGCTTCCAGAACCATCGAGCAACGAGAATGAAGAGGAGGGATACGACAAATCCTCCCAACAACCACTGGACGAGTGGTTCCATCTACGATCACCTCAATCAACGGCTTCTGCAACCAATTCGGTCATGTCGGTTGGTGCATCTCCACCAAGAACAGTGACGAGTGGGTCGTCTCCACCGGGCAGCAATGAGATATCTGCATCTGCTCCCTCCGGAACGTTACGGTACAACGGGCGAGCAATGAGGAATTTGTTGAGTGAAATGAAGACGATTGCAACGACAGACCAGAATGCGAGAATGATTCCCAGGCCTTTCGGATTCGCAGGATTCCAAACATCTTCCGTATTGGCAATCATGTCTCCAAAATACGAGAGCATCAGAACGCTGAAGAGAATCGGGAAAGCAAGATAGAGGCAGAGATCCCACCATCGACCAACTTCGAGGTCGTTATCGCCAGTGTTGATGTAATCGTCACGGAAAGCAGATACACCGACACCGAGGTAGCCATAAAAGCCTGGTGGAGCTTTGCCTAAATCGACTTCTTTCTTCCACTTGATGTATCCATACTTCCAAATGGAGAAGGCGATGAACAATCCACTGAACATGAGGCCATAGCCCCAAATGTGATCTTGGACTTCGAGGAATTCAGGGAAGGCAACACCTGCAGCATCGAGCTTGATCCACATAATCGCTGATGGCAATCCAAAGAAGAAGATGGCAATCGAAGTAATGAGAACCGAACGTTGACGGTCATAACCGTGGTCAACAAAGTTACGTACACACAATTCGACTGTTGAAATCATCGAAGTGATGGCTGCAAAGGATAAGGCAAGGAAGAACCCTGACATCATCACAAAGGCTCCAACGGCACCGCCAGGCGCTTGTGCAAAGACTTCAGGCAATGCGAGGAAGGTGATGGCTGAGGAACCGTTGGTGACGGTTGCAAGAGGGTCAGAACTGACCGCAAAGATAGCTGAGAGAACAGCCAATCCTGCGATGATGGAAATGCTGTTGTTGGCAAAACCCATCGTGAACGCATTGAGGACAGTGTCCTCATCCTTGCGCATGTAGACGGCGTACGTAATGGCCATACCCATACCAGCAGAGCACGACCATGCTGATTGTGACAATCCATTGATCCAAACTTCTGGTTCAGACAACATAGCAGGATCGACGGTGAACATGAAGAGAGCACCGTCCAGGCTTCCATCGGAGAGGTCCATCCACAAGGAAAGGCCCAGGGTCATGAACAAGAGAACGAACAAGGAGGTCATCAGAATAACGTTGACCTTCTCAATGGCTTTTGCACCCTTCCAAATGGCCAAGAGCGTGATGGCGATAACAAGGAATTGGAAACCGATGACCTGCAAAGGACTTTGCAAGAATGTGTTCCAGACTTCGGTTGTGTCAACCCCTTCTCCTGTCAATCCACCTGAAATCCCAAGTTGGAAGTACTTCAGACACCAACCCGCAACGATGGCATAATAGAAGCCAATCGCAGTTGAAATCCAAGCAGTCCACAACCCCATCCAGGCGAATTTCTTTCCAGCGAAAATACGGAACGTTCCTACAGTACCTGTTCGAGATCGCTTACCCATCGCAAATTCTGCGATGACGAGCGGAATCGACCAAATGAAGAGGAAAATAACCCACGGAATAAGGAAGGTTCCACCACCGTTCGCACCGACCATCCGCGGGAAACGCCAAATGTTTCCTGTACCAATCGCTGCTCCAATTGAAGCGAAAATAAGACCAAGACGGCCTGAGAACTGGTCACTCTGTCCCATAGCAATCGCCTCAGACAGCCTCTGCGTCTAGAAGTTCTTCTTCGCCAAGCATCAGCCGTAAGCAGGCTCCCAAGCCACCCCAAACGGTACCGGCAATGAAAACAAAGAGGAACAGTGAACCTGCGAAACTACCGTATGCCGAACGATATTCGATTCCAAGTTCGTAATAGGAGCCATCTGCAGGATAGATCGCCTCAGAACCGCTCAAGGTCGAAATCAGTGCTTTGTAATGCAGTTTTCCTGTCGAGGATTCAGAGACTGGAATCTCAGCACGAAGGATTGTTCCGTTCCCTTCCGCTGTTGTGCAGGCTTCATCAACACGCTCGATTGCAACGGACTCCCAAGGCGTTGTTGCCCACTCACGAGGGCCGTAATCAGACTGGAGTCGGCTTGGTTTGACCATACGATACTTGACGTAACTGTTGGCTTCACTGTAAGGGAACTGATTTGAGACACATACATCGATAGGAATGTCTCCGGATTCGGGGACGTCCACGTCGGTTGGAGTGACGAGGTAATTCTGTTGGGAAATGTTCTCCATGGCAAGGTTTGCACGTTCTCGAGGATTGTCCGCAATCTCAAGGACGTAGAACGGAACACCAACGTTTCGCACGGCAATGTGATTCACATCTTCTGGGCGTTGATGGAATGCTGTTCCGATTTCCATCGTGTAACAGAACGCATCGTGTACACCGTATTGCCAGTCGCAGTAATCGCCTGTTGTCGGATAAAGATCGCTGCTCTGCATGTTGGTGTAATCGGTCATTTCGGCCATCTGATCGCCGTGGTAAATCAACTGCTGATGATCCGGTGTTTCACAACCTGTGCAGTGTCCCCAAGGATAGAGAACAAGTTCGGAGAAAGAGTGCCATGAGAGGGTCATTTTGAAATCAGAAGCAAGGTTGTTGTCATCATCGTTCATTTCGGTTAAGTCTTGAACAAACAGGGTTTCAGGCTCGCTGTTTCCACCAGCCCAGTCCTCGTCCAATCGGCCATCATTGTCGTCATCTTCACCATCGACGTTGTCTTCGTTGACCAGTCCGTCTCCGTCGTTATCGGTGGTATCGTATGGTCCAGTGTAGACATCGTTGTTTGTTATACCAGCCCGCTCGTCTTCAGCAGGGGTACATGTCCCAGGAACAAGTGGAACTGTGGCTCCTAATGGCCAGCCCCATTCAAACTGGAAGTTTCGGTTGAGATCAACGCCATCACAATCTTCGTCAACCTGTTCGTTGAAGTCGGGGAGTGGTTGTGGGCCGTTGTTTCGTAGATTCTTTCTCCATCCACCCGTTGGGCATGTCTCCCATGCATTCTCACCACAGAATTCTTCGCGGTCGTATCGATTCCCGTCGACGTTGAGCATCGGTACGAGGTAGATTTCACGGGTGTTGACAAGGTCCGTAAGTTGCTGTTCCGAGAAGTCTTCATCGACACCGAGATCACCCGGTCCGCATGGGTTTCCATCGCCATTCGAGTCTTGGTATTCAGCTGCGAGAGACAAACAATCGCCATCATCGTCGAGAATTCCATCTCCATTCGAATCGCCCCATGGGTCTTCATCAATCAATCCGTCACCGTCGTTGTCAACACCAACAGAGCCGTAGTAGTGAGCAAGCATTTCGAGGAACATCATTGGAACCTCATAGGACATCCATTCCCGGGCATGGAAGTTCCCAACCATCTGGACATCGGGTATTTCCTCATAGTTGCCACAGTCGCCGACGAAATCGTTGCATTCACCGCCATAGACTCCTTCGAGGTCCTCGCCACCACCAGTGATTTTCATCCATGGCGATGGATGGCTGTAGTGGTGACCCTTGTAACTGTCAGCCGTCATCTCAACGCCACGTGCATTGATACCGCCGTTCAATCCTTCATGGAAGGACATGATGTCAACCTCTTGTCCTTGGTAGGAATAGGATTGTTCTGCGAGTTGAAGCATTCGCTGCCGCATGCTGTCGTAATCGTGATACTGCTTGAATTGAGCACGGTCGTCGCCGCCCCATGGGTGAACATGATTTGCATAATCATCGCTCCAAATACCCTCCGGAGTGTTTCCAGATTCATTCTCTTCGAACGATGTTGCCACAGTCGATGACACCGAGGTAAGCATCAAAGGCATCATGAGAAGGAAAATCGCGACGATGGCTGAGCGTTGACGACGTTTGGACGACATGCTATCGTTCGGTCCAGTTGCTCACCACACTTGAAACCCTCGCGGTGGCGATTCTGAATCAGAGGAAAGAACCTTGAAGAAAAGGTTACACGAAAGCACATGGGCCTCTACGACAATTTGACATATGAAAGCGAAGAAATGTTCGGATTTTCTCAATCAACCCTGCTCGTTCTCGGAGCCATTCTCATCATCTCTGTCATCATTCGATTGATTGTAAGCAACCTCTCTCATGGCTTCTTTGGTGTCATTGTACGCAACGATACGATTCGCCAGAAGACGGTCAAAAAAGGCGATAAGGCCCTAGGCAGCGTCGCAGGATACGCCTTTTCCTTCGTCACGATCGATTTATTGGTGGATGAGCAACCCGAAAATGCGAACATCCTGATGCCATCTTGGGCAGAATACATCCCTGATGTTCTCCAATTCCTGTTGGTCATTTCGATTGTGCTTTGGGCGTTCCGCCTTGTCAGCCTTGTTTACGACGTTGTTCGATTCCTCGACAAAGACGACGACCTTGATGGAACGGAGAAGACCCTCATCTCGGCGCTCGAAAGCGTTCTTCGATTCATTATCATCTTCGTAGGTGCCATCTTCATCGCTGATGCATTGGGCTTTGAATTGACATCGCTCTTGGCTGGATTGGGAATTTCAGGTCTGGCTTTTGCACTGGCTGCGAAAGACAGCATTTCCAACTTTTTTGGAGCTATCACCGTTCTTCTCGATCGTCCTTTCAAGGTCGGTGATTGGGTCGTTATTGGGACATCAGAGGGTGAAGTCATAGAAATCAATCTTCGAACAACATTGGTTCGAACCTCCTTGGATACCATCATTACCATTCCAAACGCCAACCTTGTGAACATTCCAGTTGAAAACTGGGGCAAACGGCGATGGCGCCGATGGCAATCCATGGTTCACCTTGACATCAATTCGGACCCAGACAAGGTCGAATCGTTCTGCCAACGTTCTCTTGATTTGATTCACAACCATGACTCCACGACCAAAGAAGACGCATCCTGGTGCAGCATCAATACGATCTCCGCACAGTCGATCGATATTGAGTTGAATTTGTATTGGAACGTGGATTCTTCAATTGCAGAACGTAAGGCCCGCGAAGCACTCATTCTTGATTTGATGGAGTTGGCAAAGGAACTCGGTCTCTCATTCTACGATGGTCGAATCCGTCAACAACGTTGATCAAAACGCTGGTGGATCCTTCTTCCAGTACAGCATGTTCGATCCAATCGAGATGATTGCACCAAGAGCTGCAAGAGCAACCGAATTTGTAGTTGACATCGTATCAAGTTGCCATGCATAATAAGCAACAATCATCGTCGTGATTCCAACCCATACTCCGCTCTTCCAAACACGTAAAACCCCAAGATGAGCCTGTAGTCGTGAGACATCTTTCAGCCATTTCTGAGACGATTCGTATCGTGCTTCATCACCGTCCAATACCGATTCAGAAGTGACAACGAGAACGTCGTAATATCTCCAAATCCATGCTCCACCAAGGACGGTCGATAGCGCTTTTTTGTTTGTCCACGCTGATGGTACACATCGTTTCCAGTTCTCAAAGAGAACCTCAATTTGCTCAGGTTTGTATCCCTTCTCTTCAACGAGGCGGCCTTCCAACTGTATGAACTCTGCAATCCCCGGGAGGCGCTCCGTACCACAAAGCAGCGCTTCGCTAACAGTCTGGTTCACCGGTATTGCGTGTTGTGCTCCATCGACATCGATAATCAAGTTCGGATGAATTCGAACAGATGGGATACCAACAGTGGCCGAAGTGTGTGGTGCTCTCCACAATGTATTCGGTTTCAGTTCATCCTCAAGATCTTTCAAACGCTGATTCCAACGTTTTTCATCGTTCGGGCTTGACATGGGCGCCAACATTCTCTGGATGTTACCAAGCGTTTGACCGAGCCATTCGGGAGATGGTTCTGTCAATACGCCTGCAGGAAAGACAACCAATGCGTCCTTACCATTCAGCAACATGCCTCCGATTGGAAGGTGGAGATTGGACGATTGAAGCCTTGAGTGAATGTCCTTGTTTTGATGCAAAGAAGAGGTTCGATTGCTGGTTGGAATTGAGTAAGCGAGGGCGAGGTACGACTCATCGAGTTTGATGAGCGTTCGATTCCCATCCGTTCGAACAACTTCGATGGTTGAGGGATTGATCTCATCGAAAACGCCCCAAGTGCCGTCTCTTTGTGAGACCCACCAGTCGGATTGGAGGCACGCTTGGATATCCCAGCACGATGCAGCGCCCCATTTTGTCTCAAGTTTACCAACTTCAAGAGCTTCGTCCATGGAAGAAATGGCGATGCCTCGAGGCCACCACGGGTCGTCCTCCATGGGCAATCCACGTCGGCCCCTCCCATTCAATGTGTCTTTGTTGTCAGGGGGATGCAATGAAACAAGAGAACCGTTTGGAAGAGTCGGGACGGCCATGGGAATCAGCGAAAAGATGGGTGATGTCCTCGGCCAAGCGGTTGAGGCAAAACTCCTTCGCGAAGTCCTTGAGCATGAAATACAGCCGAAACACCTTGCGATCATCATGGATGGTAATCGTCGATTTGCATGGCGATCGAATCTCGCTACGCACGTAGGACACCGAATTGGCAAACAGCGGCTCGAAGCTGTTCTGGATTGGGTCCTTGAACTCGGTATTCCGTGGTTCACCGTCTATGCACTATCAACCGAAAATCTGAACCGCCCTGAAGGAGAACTCGATACGCTGTTCAAACTCTACGTTGAGGGACTGAAATCAATCGCAGAAGATCCAAGAATTCACGAGAACAATGTGAGGGTGCAAATCATCGGACGAAGAGAACTTCTTCCCCAGCACGTCAACGACGCCATCGATTATGCCGAATCGAAGACTGCAGAGTACAACGATTTTGTGTTCACAGTATGTCTGGCCTATGGAGCACGTGAAGAACTCATTCACGCTATCCAGAACATTGCTGAACTCCACAAATCCGGAGATTTATCGCTTGAACAAATCACGGAACAAACCGTTTCTGAGCACCTCTATACAGCGGACATGCCAGACCCGGACCTCGTTATCCGAACCAGTGGTGAGGAGCGAATCAGCAACTTCTTGCTGTGGCAAATGGCTTATTCTGAGCTGTACTTTACTGACGTGTTTTGGCCTTCGTTCAAGAAGAAAGATCTTCTCAAAGCAGTCCAGACTTATCAAATGCGAAAGCGACGATTTGGTGAATGATATGGCTCAATGCGATGAATGCCAAGGCTATCTCAATCCAGCGTTGGCGGTGGATGCATGTGTTCGCCAAGGAGATTCCATTCTCCTGGTTCAACGTAAATTCCCCCCATCTGCAGGCTCTTGGGTACTTCCCGGTGGTTTTGTCGATCAAGGTGAACGACCCGATGAAGCCGTGCTTCGCGAATTAAAAGAAGAGGCAGGGCTCGATGGAACAAATCCTCAACTCCTCATGGTCATGGGCGATCCTGCTCGAGATCCAAGGAAACACATCGTCAGCATCGTCTACGAAGTAGAAGCCACTGGAAATCCAATTGGCGGCGATGATGCACAAGATGCTCGCTTTTGGCCTCTTTCAGAGATTCTCGAAGGACGGCTTGTGCTCGCCGGTGATCACGGCGAAATTGTTGAAGCATGGCTCAATCAATCAATTCAGAGCCAATGAATTCAGCAAATTGCTGACGAACGTTTGGCCATTCTGGAAGTTCGAGTGCATCGGTTAGATGCAGTCCTGCTAGGAATTGAGCATGGATTTCTTCGACGTCATCACCCGTCCTTAATCGAAACAATGGATATCCATCCGCTTCCAATCGATCGAGGAATCCACGTTTCGCATCGCTAACGAGAAGTGTTGGAACACCCATCAAGACAGCCTCACTGGCAACGGTGACGGATTGTGAAATGACACCATCCTGCATCGAAAGCATGGACGTAAATTCCCATGCATCTCCACCATAGAGGCTCTCGTCTGCTAGAGTTGAATCGATACCATCCAACAACGCATCAGGGATTTGCAGCACTTCTCCAGCATCATGAACACCATCTCCAAGCAATCGACGCACAGCAATCTTCGGAATGGCTGCCACCTCTCTCGGACGAAGTTGCGGTCGAAGGTGAACCATGCCATGCAATCCATCCAAGCGATGGATTCGTGCACCTTTCTTCTGGAACTGTTCCAGCCAACCTCCATCAATTGAGGTGTTCCAATGCGTTGGGAGCATAACGTCTGTTGCAGCGTTGCCAGCGAGACGGTGTGCGAGATGATTCACTTCTGTATCTGAGATATACCAGCGCTTTGGAATCCTCAAACGCTTTGCAACTCGCAATTCTAACGGCGCTCCAATCGTAATGATCCGATCGAATCGCCCGCCGGAACGTTGAGCGTCTCTGAGAAATCGGCGTACGTTTCGCATACGCCTCCATGCTCGTCGGAATCGTTTTGGACCAATGGGGCGCTCAACCCATAGCTGTTGACGTTTCGGTAAGACACCCTCAGAAGATTCCAACAATTGGCGCACTTCCGCTCGGTTTGTTGCAACCAAAACATCCGATGTTGTTCCGCTTCGAATGAACGGAGCAAGCAACCGGACATGCGCTGGATGGTCCAAAACCCAACAGGTGCGCATACAACGCCCAGTGGCTCTGGGTTAATGTTCATGAGCATTCAAGGATTAGCAACTCCATGAAAGAATCAATCTCGCTCGATGGAATCGTAACATACGCACCCTACACACCTGGAATACGACACGGCCAACATTTCTGGCTGTCCGGACAAATTGCCATCGATGGTGCTCTCGATATCAAGTCACAGACCGAAGGAGCTCTTGCCAAAATTGACGCTCTTTTGGAGGCTGGAGGCCTTTCCAAGAACGACATCTGTTTTGCCCAGGTCCTTCTCGATACGATTGAAGATTATGGAGCAATGAATGAGGTCTACGGTGCATGGGTTGCTGACATGGATATGCCTCCAGCTCGAGCTGCCTTTGAAGCAGGTGCATTGCCGAAAGGTGCGCTTGTTGAGATCGTCGTTCAAGGCATCACATCTTGAGGCCCAACCATGCCAGGTTCACCTTATCTTGAGGAACCTCCCAAAGGACTCCTTACGTGGCCTGTTCTGTTACGGATGACGGTTCCAACCTTGATTGCCCTAGCAATCGGTGCATGGTGGACTGGTTTTCTACTGGAATTTCTCATTCTCTTAACAATCACTGGACTGATTCTATTGGTTGTGCGACGATAGGCACCCTTGATAACAAAGAGGATGAGCAGAAAACATGACGGAATGGCCAGTGTCGTGTTTCAAAGCCTACGACATTCGCGGATTATCTGGCGATGAATTGAGCGATGAATTCGCTTACCGGCTCGGTCGTGCACTGGCAACCTATCTTGAGTGCAATTCCTACGCAGTCGGCCGAGACATTCGTGAATCGAGTCCTGGCTATGCATCAAATCTGATTCAGGGACTTGTCGATTCAGGTGTTCGAGTTCTCGATCTTGGTATCGTTTCAACAGGATGCGTGTATCATGCATGCTGGACACTTCCAGTTGATGGAGGCGTCATGGTTACTGCATCTCACCTCCCTATGCCAACACACAATGGATTCAAGATGTGTCGAGGAACATTGCCGCTTGCTGGTGAAGAAATTCAAGAATTGAAACACGTCTTCCTCGATGGAAACTTCCGAGAAGGGAAAGGCGAACACATCGATCATCCGCACGAGGACACCTATCTCCAAGCCATCATCGAATCTACAGGAACGTTGGCACGACCAGTCAAGGTCGCTGTTGACTGCGGTAATGCAGTCCCAGGCCCTGCTATGACCAAACTTCTCGATATGATTGGAGCAGAACACATTGACCTCTACTGTGATTGGGACAACACAGAACCAAACCATGGTGCAGATCCAACCCGAGAATACAACATGGTTGACCTCGCAAAAGCAGTCGTTGAACATGGATGTGAACTCGGTCTTGGTGCCGATGGGGATGGTGACAGAATTGGTGCCGTCGATGAGAAAGGAAACTTCGTCTATCCAGACCGTCTCATCGCTTTACTCGCAGACGACGTCGTTGGAAGTGAGGAAGGAAAAGACCTCCTCATCTACGATGTGAAATGTTCCATGAACGTAGAGAAAGCCATCCTTTCAGCAGGTGGCCGTCCAATGATGGCCAAAACAGGGCACTCGTTCATGAAGCGCGTTCTTGCTGAACATCCAGACTCATTGATGGCTGCAGAAATGAGCGGTCACATTTTCATGAACGATCG
>JAYOBT010000076.1:0-2376 GCA_038105035.1 Candidatus Poseidoniales archaeon
CAACAGTTTGCTTCAAGTCCTCATAGACCTAGCACATTCCATGGGCGAGCGCGCGATATTGCCTCACGACCGTGGCCATCTTCTGTGGACTTCCGAAGATGGAGCAAGCCGCATGCTTACGTCCAGTATGGACCGTTGGACAACAGCAATTGTGGGAGATGATGGCATTGATGGCCCCGTTATGGGATTTGGTGA
The DNA here is from genome assembly GCA_038105035.1 of Candidatus Poseidoniales archaeon. Lineage (GTDB taxonomy): Archaea > Thermoplasmatota > Poseidoniia > Poseidoniales > Poseidoniaceae > MGIIa-L2. The sequence goes on from JAYOBT010000076.1 coordinate 196, forward strand.
GAAGGTCACAGCGCACGTAACATCGAGAGCTGACGGAACCATCGCTGGCGCTGCAGCTGTTGATTACATGTTGCAAATTTGGGCGCCAAGCCTCTCAACTTCGTGGAAAGCCGGAGATGGTCGGCGGGTAAGTGAGGGCGATGTTATCGTTGAAATCAGCGGCGACTCTGAATCAATTCTACGTATGGAACGTTCGATCCTCAATTTGCTTGGACAACTCTCAGGTATTGCCACCAACGCAGCTCACTGGGCGACCATCGCTCCACGACAAGTAGCCGCTACTCGCAAGACGGTTTGGGGTTTGCTCGATAAATGGGCCGTCCACCTTGGTGGAGGATTGACGCATCGACTCAACAAAGACGATGCAACGATGATCAAAGAAAACGATCTTGCCGTCTCTGGTGAAGGTGGCATGCAAGCCATCGTTCAACTTCTTTCATCCATGGACGTCTCCAACTGTGGGGCCTTCCTTGAACTTGAAGTCACCAACGAGAAGGATGCCATCGTTGCAGCATCGACATGGAAGCAACGACAAGAGAGTGAATCGTTGCCACAACTTGTCCTCATGTTGGACAACTTTGGTCCAGAACGAAGCAAGGAGATGGCTGGTGAGCTCACCGATATGGGATTGCGCGATGTTGTTGTCCTTGAAGCAAGTGGAAACATTGTCTTTGACGACTTGGAAGAATGGCGCGAATGCGGTGTCGATGTTCTCTCAACCAGTGCCATCAATCGAGGAACTGCTCCTCTTGACATCAGCATGCTCATCGAGCAATGAGGTGGACCTATGGATCATGCTGCCGACCCATCCCATCCACGTTATCGTTCGTTGTTGATGCGTCACCGCCTTGAGGTTGCAGCCAAGAAGGGCATGCTTGCTGATTCGGCAATGATCGCCCATGGCCGGGGAGAAGCCTACGACTATCTCCTTGGTGAGACAACCATTCCTAGCGCCGATGTTGCCGCACAAATCGCTCTTCAAGCTTTGATGCAAGCAGAACATCCTGTCCTTTCTGTCAACGGTAATGTGGTCGCATTGGCAGGTGATGAAATGCTCAAGCTTGCTGATAAGATTGGATGCCCACTTGAAGTCAACATTTTCTACAGAACACCTGAACGAATGGATGCCTTACTCACAGACTTGAACGAGAGGAAAGAGCGATTGGGCCTTCGTGTGGAGATCCTTGGTGCAGACCCTGATGCTACGATTCCTGGTCTCGAAGGACCTCGTGCGAAATGCGAAGCGAGGGGGATCTTACAAGCAGATGCCATTCTTGTACCGCTCGAAGATGGAGACCGTTGTGAGGCCTTAGTCGCCATGGGCAAGACGGTCATTGTCATCGACCTTAACCCGCTTTCACGATCGTCGCAGCGCGGAAGCATCACCATAGTTGACGAATTATCTCGATGTTTGGAAAACATGCTCGCCATGGAGACTGAAACGTTACCATCTCTCGATTCATACGATCATTTGCAGACACTGCAAGACGCACTCAACGCCATCGTTGATGGAATGAAAAACAAATTCTCTGAAGCAAAAGAATGATTCTTTCGAGAATTCATTGGGAAGGCTTCAAAGGCCGTCAAGTCAGAGGTTTCTCCATGAGCGAGGACAGTCAAGAAACTCGCGGACTGATTGATGTCAACGCACTTCCTGAACCTGTTCGCCGCATGGCTGAGGTCATGACTGGACTTGATTCTGAATGGACCATTCATGGATGGCTAACACAACAAGCAGAACAAACACTCGCTCTACTCCGCCACGATCTCAAGCGAGAACGATTGCTCTTGGAGCAGCGAAAGTTCCGTCTTGACGACCTTGAAAAACGAATCACTCCAGAAGAATCTGCAAAGGATGAACATCAAATGTCCATCTTCGATTGCTTTGGTCTTGACGAGGATAACACCTTCACAGGGCTCTCACAGCGGGGTGAGAAGCAACGCATCGAAGAAGGTGAAGCTCATGGTGCTGAAGCCTTCATCGAACTTCTACCAGATGATCAAGTCGATGACCCGCTGCTCGCAGTTGCATGTCAACTCGTGGTTATGATCGTCGATGGAGAAATCGAGAAAGGCGAGCCTGTCGCAACACTCGAAGCCATCTTCGAGCGAATGCTTCAACACGGTGTCGAAGAGGAAGAAATCGACGAAGCCATCGATTATCTCTTGACAACTGGTGGA
>JAYOBT010000043.1:0-5759 GCA_038105035.1 Candidatus Poseidoniales archaeon
AGAAATTCAATGTTGAAATGGACATCAACGGATGGGTGAGCACGCGAGAACTCGCCGATTCCATTTCAGGCCAGCGACGCCACTATCACTGGTTGCGTGGATGGCACTTTGAGGCCATTGCCAACGCCGATGAGAAAGGGCGATACCAAGTCGAAGGAGAAATGATTCGTGCCACCTACGGCCATTCCATTGAGATTGAACTTGATTTGCCAACCGATGAGATTCCTGAAGCGCTATACTGGCCATGTGAGCCAACCGAAGCTGATGCGATTGTTCAACTAGGAATTACATCAGGAACTCGAAACCACATTCACCTATCCAAGACCATCGTGAATGCCCTCGAAGCAGGACATGTGCGCATTGATCGACCAGCCATTATCGAGGTGGATACCGTACGTGCTGTCGCTGATGGCCACACCATTTACCGAGCAGGAAAGACGGTCTTCCTTACCGACGAAGTACCACCTGAGTACTTGTATCGTGTTGGCGATGATGACCCAATGATCGCAGATACGGTTGCTCGTTGGGAACGAGAAGAAGAAGAGTGATTACTTCGTCGCTCCGCACGCAGGACAGAAGTCCAAATCGTTCTCGAGTAATTTACCACATACCTCGCACGTTGAGGAACCCAAGAGAATGGACTGTCCTTTGGTTGCAGGTGGTGCTGGTCGCTCTTGTTGCACTTTGGGATCGATGAGCAGTAACGGGTCAACACCTTGCTTTTGCAATTCCTTGTACCGGTTGGCGAAAATAATTGCTTCTTGAATCGAAGATTCAAGTTGCAAAAGTCGGTCGTTTCGTTCAGCCTTATCTGCGATTTCAGACGCAGCCTCTACCTCAGTCTGTAGGTGTCGGAGAAAGGAATCGAGACTTGGGCCCTCATCGCTCATGGCTTGTTCAAACCACGCAGCCTATTGAATCCTGTGTTTTGTAGGCATACTCATGAAGGTCAATTTCTTGGCCATATCATGGTGAGGCGCATTGTCATCAAATTTGGGGGTGCGCTCATTACCAAAAAGGATGAAGAATGTGTTGCAAATGCCGAAATTATTCGCAACCTGTGTTCCGTTGTTCACAATATCACGCAACATGGTATCCAAGTCATCGTGATTCACGGAGCTGGCTCATTTGGCCATTTGAAAGCAAAACGCTGGCGACTTAACGAAGGTCATATTCCAGATTTCCGCGTTGAAGATGGTGAATGTAGAACACAGTCCGAAGCAGTTGAACAAGTTCGTCGTGACATGCTAACACTCAACGCTATCATCGTTTCAGAATTGGAAACATTCAATCTCACTGTTCAAACTCATCCTCCGCACGCATGGGCCAGAAACCTTGGCCCAAATTTCGACGGTTCACTTGATTCCTTTACCTCCGACAATCCGAATCTCGTTCACGTATCCTTTGGTGATGTTGTGGACGTTGATGGAGAATCTCGATTTGGAATTCTCTCCGGTGATGATCTTGTAGCACGATTATCTTTGGAACTTCCTGACATCGAATCACTGATATTCGCTATGGGTGGTGTTGATGGATTGTTACGAGTACCGCCTCATGTCGCTTCTGAGAACGATTTGATCGAACAATGGTCACCAGAGGTTGAATATGAGGGACTCCATCAATCAGAAATCGATGTCACTGGCGGTATTGGCTTGAAAATCAATCGAGGTCACTTGGTTGCACAATCCGGCGTTGGTGTCCATCTTGTCAATGGAGAACATCCCTCACGCATTCTATCTCTTGTCAAGGGTGAGGCATGGAGAGGGACAACCATTCTTCCCTGATTGTTCCTATTTTTTTGCTAAGATACTAAGCGAACTGTCTATGTAGCGTCTCCACAAAGACAGACTGGGGCTACCATGTCGAACTATGCAAACGGAGAGGTTCCAGAGGCCGACATCGACACCAACGTGTCGGAATTGATGGCTGCTCAGTCCTCGGATTCAACCCAAGCAAGCATGATGGCTGAGGCGGTTCTCCAAGTTGATGAAAACGATCTCATTATCGGTCCGATCAGCAAAGCCGACAGCCATTACCAATCAGGTTCGCTTCACCGTGCCTTCAGTGTCTTGTTGTTCAATTCAGAAGGCAAGTTGCTTCTCCAACAGCGAGCACATGACAAGATTACATTCCCCAGTGTGTGGGCAAATTCATGTTGCTCTCATCCGCTTGCTAGTGCGGAAGAAATGGAAGAAAGTAATGCGCTTGGTGTTAAAGTTGCAGCCATTCGAAAGCTCGATCAGGAACTTGGAATCTCACCCGATTCTATTCACATCAACGATTTTCATTTCATCACGAAGATGCGCTATTCCGCACGTATGAACGCTGATTGGATTGAGCGGGAAATCGACCACATTCTGATGATTCAAGCAGATGTTGAAGTTCATCCAAACCCAAACGAAGTATCTGCCATCAAGTGGGTTGATGCTAATGAATTGGATGCGATGCTTGTCGCCGAAGACAGTGATGACGTCATCGCCCCATGGTTCCGTTGCATCGCTGCACGTTTGATGAACGAAGCATGGTGGGATGCAATCGGTAACCAGGCTGCGTGTGAAGCATTACAAGACGGTTTGATTCATGATATGGGTGATGTCACGCATATGCTTCCAAACGCTGAGGGTGCAGATTTACTCACTAGTATCAACGAGGTGAAGCCCTTTATTGAACAAAGGATCGTTGAGAGCCTAACCGCTTCACGCCATGAGCGACTCGCAGGTGCTATGATGCATCTCATTCTGGGTGGAGGGAAGCGAATGCGGGCTACACTCCCATGGCTTGTAGGTCGAGCCGTTGGTGACACGCACTCAGGGCTCCTCGATATTGGCGCTGCCATTGAAACGATTCACAACTTTACTCTGGTTCATGATGATATCATGGACGATGATGAAATTCGTCGTGGCCGTAATGCTGTTCATATTGAATACGATATGCCTACGGCGATCAATGCGGGTGATGCAATGCTCGCGATTGCATTTGAGCGATTGGTTATGTCTGCAAACATCGAACTGCACGATATACCGTCTCTTGTCAACCGTATTGCTTGGATGGTTCGACGTGTATCGGAGGGCCAGCAATTGGATATTGAATTCGAGACACGTGAACGAGTGACTGAAGAGGAATACATCGAAATGATTGAAGGAAAAACGGCAGTGATGTTCCAAATTTGCGCCGAATTGGGGGCGCGAGTTGCTGGAGCAGATGATGAAGTGATTGAATGTCTTGCAGAGTGGGGTCGATCGGTTGGACTCTGTTTCCAACTCATGGACGACCTTATCGACGTCCTTTCCGACTCAGCAACGCTTGGAAAGCCAACAGGTTCTGATGTTGCTCAAGGAAAGCAGACTCTGATGGTCATCCATGCACTTACTCAGCCTGATTCTGAAGTCAAGGCACGTCTTCTCTCCGTCCTCGGTAAATGTGAGGATGCTACTGAATCGATGATTCAAGATGGTATAGCAGCGCTCGATGAACTTGGTTCGATTGCTTATGCACGTGCAAGGGCCAATGAATACCATCAACACGCTCACGCTTGTCTTAATCGATTACCTGATGGACCTGCAATGCTTGCTCTTCGTGAGTTAACGGATCTTCAACTCAAGCGTTTGAGTTGATGCTTACTCGCTCTTCTTCGTGGATAATACCCTCTTGAAGAACACGTGCATACCAGCGAGTCTGTCCGGGATATTTCTTGTCCGATAATTGATTGAAGTTACCATTGATGAACGATTCAGCAATGGTCTTGCATGGTGGTGCAGCCATGGTGATTTCAAGTTGTACTTGATCAAAATTTAGTTGTACACCAATTCCGAGTGATGCTTGAGGGATGTTGAGGAGTAGATTTTCACCAGTCGAACCTCCTGAGATGGGATGTCCAAGAGACTGCAAGAGTTCCATTGTTTCAAGCGACATCAGGCAAACGGCTTTCTCAGTACCACCATGATGTTTCTTGTCACGAATGATTTCATGACGAATTCCGAGTGTTGTCACATCAAGAGTGTCAACACTTGGCTTGGGCACACCGCCCACAGTTGTGGCAAACAGGCCTGCAATTGTTCCAGACGCCATGCTCAATCAGCATAGTAGGATTCTGGGTTGGGCTCTGGCTTCAATCCCTTACGGGTTCGAATCTCACCAACAACCTTGTCGAACAGTTGTGGGGGGAGCATCTCGAATCCGAGGTTCTCAGTGTTCCACACAGCTCGCCCTTGCGAAGCAGCACGAATATCGTTGGAGAAACCGAATGTTTCAGCGATTGGTAGGACACCAACAACGGTTGTCACATCGCCTTCACTTGGCATGTCTTCGATGATTCCACGTCGGTTGGTGACTTCACGAGTAACTTGACCAAGCCAGTCGTTTGGAACAGAGACGAACGCCTTTTGCATTGGTTCGAGGAGAACGGTCTTGGCGCGCATCATGGCCCCCTTAATGCCGTTTCGAACAGCAGGGATGGTTTGTGCAGGCCCACGGTGGATTGCATCCTCGTGAAGTTTTGCGTCTGTCAATCGAACGAACATGCCTTGAACAGGTTCATCGGCGATTGGTCCTTTCTTGCAAACCTCGTTGAATGCTTCAATGATCAACTCACGAGTTTCGTGGAGTCCTTGGATACCCTTTGTATCGTTGACGAGAACGTTGGTACCGTTAATGGCGTAGATCTTTCGCATCAGGTCCTTGTCCATGCCGAGTTCGCCGAATTTGTTCCCAGTTTCCTTTGCATCACTGCTTCGAACCGGTCCATCGCCGAGATCACCGTTACGCAGAGCATTAACGACTTCACCAGGTAGTGCTTCAATCTCGAAGAAGAAACGGTTGTGTCGGTTTGGTGACTTTCCTTCGAAAGCATGCCCACGGTTGCTTCCTTGAACACCTTCACGGTAAACAACAATCGGTGGGCTGACGCTGACCTTGATGTTCTGCTCTTCTTCAATTCGGTAGACTGTAATCTCAAGGTGAAGTTCTCCCATGCCCGCAAGCAATGCTTCACCAGTTTCCTGGTTCGTCGTGACTTGCAGAGATGCGTCAGACTTGGCAAGTGAGCGCAATGCATCAATGAACTTCGGAAGGTCTTTCATGCTCTTTGGCTCGACAGCGACGGTAACAACAGGGTCTGAGTAGTGACGGATAGCTTCGAATGGAGTGAAATCTTTGTCTCGGGAAAGCGTTACACCAGCGGCTGCGCTTCGAATACCTGTGATTGCTGCAATGTTTCCAGCAACGACCTTTGGCACAGTGATTCGGTCACCACCGACCATCATGCTGACTTGTTGAACACGTTCTGGTTTTGCGGCACCAATGGCGAATACGGATTCACCTTGTGAGATGGCACCGGAGTAAATACGACCAACAGCGACTTCACCAGCATGAGGATCCATCCAAATCTTGGTAATCATCATTGCAAGTTCTGCTTCTGGGTCACAGGCCATCATTGCCTTACCAATCGGTGAATCAAGGTCGCCAGTCCAGATGTTTGGAATACGGTACGGTTGAGCCTCAACTGGACTTGGGAGCTTAGTTACAGCCATATCGAGAAGAACTTCGTGCACTGGAGCAGCTTGGGCAAGTTCCTTCTGCTTCTCGTCGTTGCAGTACTGGAAGATATCGGTCATGGTAACGCCGGATTTCTTCATGTACGGGATGGTGATTCCCCAGTTGTGGTATGCGCTTCCGAAAGCAACGGTACCGTCCATGACACTGACTTGCCATTCTTTCTTGAATTCATCAGGAGCGAATTGCTTGATGAGTTTGTTGACCTT
>JAYOBT010000043.1:5859-13316 GCA_038105035.1 Candidatus Poseidoniales archaeon
AGAACACGTGCAGCACCAGCCAAATCACTGGACATCATTCCTGCTCCGGCAATCAAGTTGTCGGAGAGTGTCGTCTTACCGTGATCAATGTGTGCAGCAATGCACAGATTTCGAATCTGTGGAAGAACGTGCATAACTTCTGTGGCCTTTTTGATGTTGTCTTCTTTTCGTCCCATGGTGTCCACCTGTCTGGTTCATTTCGCCCACTTGAATGGGGTTCTTAAGTGAGTCGCAAAAGTTCGACCAAATTCGTCGCCGTGTGCGGTTTCATCGAGCGGATGCAGCGATGCGCTCAACCTCTTCTTTCTTTGCAACAGCAAAGGAAGTTGCATCACCTTCAGAAGCCTTGTTGAGCTCGTTGATGATGCATTGTTGTAGGGTTCGCTTGGACTTGTGCGTGCCTTGTTGAGCACCCTTTGCGAGATTCTTCAGTGCAACGTCGAGACGTCGTGATGGAGAAGAGTCAACAGCTTTAGGTTGAGAGACAGCACCAAATTTGATTCGTGTGATTTCTTCCATCGGTGCTGCGTTACAGATCGCATCCACAAAGACTTGGAGTGGGTTCATTTTGCGTCGCTCAGCGAGAACGTCGAGCGCATTTTCGAACGCTTTCATTGCAGATTGTTTCTTGCCAGTGTATGCACCTGTGCGCATGAGTTTGTTGATGTAACGCTCTACGACGCTCAGTTTGGACTTTCCAAACCACATGTTGGCGTGACGGCCACCGGTGTGAGGTACACCAACGGTAGTGAGATTGACGTATGGTGCTAGACCTGGGTCGTTGCAGACTACTTCCGCAGCGTCCCACTTGCCAAAGACCAGTGTTCCAATACCTGCGATAGGGCGATCGTCGACTACTACTTCTTCGGACATCATGAACACCTCAGCGGACTGGCTTCTCCTTGCGTCCTCGAACCATTTCGTCGAGGGATACGCCGTTGACTTGAATGACCTTGTAACGGACACCAGGAATATCTCCGTATGAACGACCCATGCGCCCACCGATACCTTCGACCATGACTTCGTCGTGCTCGTCGATGAAGTTGATTGCACCGTCACCTGGTGCAAAGGCGGTCAGTTTGTTACCGTTTTTGATGAGTGAGATTTTGACAGCTTTACGAATCCCTGAGTTGGGTTGTTTGGCTTCGATACCGACCTTTTCGACAACGATGCCCTTGGCTTGAGTCGATCCAGCGAGTGGGTCGTGCTTAGCACGAGACTTGAGCATACGCTTCTTGTAACGTCGGTCAGACCAACGAAACTTTTGACGGTCCTTGGCCATTTTCGCACCTGCAAAGAGTCCTCTTCCCATGATTAAACCTCATTCGAGCGTTTTTGCGACTTTGCTTTCATATATCAAGTCGCCGTTTCATCGAAGTGAGGTTTCCACCGTCTGTGCAGAAGAATAACATCATAAACAAGGTCTTGTTAGTAACAGCATGATTCCACAAGGTATGCGTCCAATCATGGCACTACTAACCATGCTTCTCGGATTGTTGGTGATCGTAAACCATTGGATTGGGATCGTCGAATCCAATGTTGACGTTCTTACGGCACATGCAGTCGGCCTCATCGGACTCGCATCGGGCATGAACATCATGTCTGCCACAGGTGCGTCAACGGATGAGGAAGAACCTCCTCGATATCTTGAAGATGCTCAGACGAAATTCTGAGGGCGTGATGATTTGGCCTTCCGTGATCATCTTTCTCATGCCCAGCGCGTGAATGATGAGGTTAGTCTCATTCATGGAGTTTGGGAGTTTAGTTCAACCCGATCGCACCCTAATTTACTCTTTGAGAACATCAAAGAAGCCCCTGGTCAAAGGATTTCTGTCAACATGTTGACCCGTGACCGGCTTTGTGAAGCCATCGGAATACAGCCAGAAGTTTACATCGACACATTGGCATGGGCTATGAAAAATCCAAGTTCGCCTGAGCTCGTCTCGCCAGCCGAATCTCCGGTCTACGACAACATGCAAGAGAACGTAGATTTGCATTCTATTGCCATCCCTCACCATTGGCCTCAAGATCGAGGAAGATACATGTCTGCGAGCGTGATCATCGCTGAAGTCAATGGGCAAAGAAACATGAGTTTCCACCGGCAGTTCCTTCGCGATGAAAACCATCTGGTGGTTCGTCTCGTGCCTCGACACTTACGAACGATGGTCGACCAAGCAAGAGGACGTGGAGAAGAAGTCAACATTGCGATCGTGAATGCTCCCGACCCGGTTGTTCTTCTTGCTGGCGCAATGTCGTTTGATGAACCAATCGACGAGTTGACAATCGCTGCTGCACTTCATGAGAAATTGTATGACAAACAGCTTCAATTGGTCGAATTGCCAAACGGCATTCAAGTTCCTGCTGATGCTGAATATGCTATGTGGGGTCGAATCACATTGGATGACGATGATGAGGGCCCGTATGTCGACATTACAGGAACGGTTGACGACGTTCGACAAGAACCTGTGATCGAAGTTGATGGTCTTATCCACCGCGATGATCCTATCTTCCATGCTTTGATTCCTGGCGAAGCCGAACACAAGACATTGATGGGTTTACCTCGTTCACCCACCATCAAAGAAGCCGTTGCACAAGTTGTTGATTGCATTGATGTTCACATGACTGAAGGAGGATGCGGTTGGCTTGCTGCTGTTGTCAAAATTCGTAAGACATCCGAAGAAGACGGAAAGAAGGCTATTGAAGCGGCATTGGCGGGACATCGTTCAATGAAAATGGTCACCGTGGTCGACGAAGACATCGACATCAGCAATCCAGTTCGTGTTGAATGGGCTATGGTGACACGTTGGCAACCAGATCGTGACACACACATTTTCCCGAATCAAAAAGGATCCAGCCTGGACCCTTCCCGCTACGAAGATGGTCGAACATCAAAGGTTGGATTCGATGCAACCATCCATCAGTCAGATAACCCAGAAGGGTACATGAGCGTCCAGTAGGGATGGTCATGCGTCAATCTTCCCATGATGATTTGCAACATCCACGTCGAAATCTTGGCAATCGATACCGAACGCAAGCCCAGAAGTTTGTCCGATTGGCAAAGGCAGACCCCGAACGAAAAGAGTCCAACATGCAATGGGCTGAACAAAACGCCAGACAAGCTTTGTTGCACGATTTTACCGACGAAAGAAACTGGCGTTGTCTTGCGGATATCAAGGTTGGACTCAGAGATAATGACGGACTTGGAATTGTTTTGGAGGATGTGTTCACAGTGCTCGGCAGAGATACGGAACAATTCGAGAAACTGAAACAACTGAATTATCTCGAATTTGGTTTGGAGCTTCTTGAGGCGGCCTTTGCCCGAGATCCTCTCACACCCGATGCGTGGTGGGAAGCCCTTGTTGCTCGAGGAGGTGGAGATGAACAAAGCGATTTGGTCTTGCTAGAAATTGCTGAATTTGCGGATCGTTGCCGTGATCTGGATTTCAGAGATCAGCGGGCCAACATTGTGTATGGACGTCGAATCGAACACCTACGTTTGCAAGGATTTGAAGATCTTTTTATTGAGTTAAGTCGTCATTTGCTGGCTCATCGACCTGTGAATCATGAATTGTGGATGCAACTTGGCCGCTTGCATGAACGGCGAGAAGAGATTGATTCAGCTTGGTCGTGTTACGACCATGTTCAGACGCTTATGCCACATCTTTTGGTGCGTGACGAATTCTTAAGTCGATTAACAGAACGAATGGATGGTGGCGAAAAAACACCATGGAGTGGTCCGAAACTTGAACACCGTACAGCCTTCCTTGAACAGATGGAAGAACTCAACAAGCGTGTACGTCAGGAAACAAGTGCACCCGAAGTTGAGTCGGAAGAAGACGACGTTGAAACATTGAATCTTGAAGAGAAGAAACTGATTGCATTGATTGAATCTTCCAATATTTCAGAGGCCTTCTTCATGGCTCGCCGTCTGGTTGCCTCGGGTGAAAATTGGGCTGAGCCATATCTCGAACAATGCCGTTCTATGATGTAGGTGTTGGAATGTCTCCGGTGTTTGTTTTAGCCTATGTTGTTCGTAAAAGCGACCCCACTTCGGTGTTGAAATCTGGATCCATTCTGATGGTGCAGCATCCTGAACGGGGTTGGGAGTTCCCAGGTGGACACGTTGAAGATGGTGAACATCCAGAACAAGCCCTCCATCGTGAACTGATAGAGGAGGTTGGTGGCACAGGTACACTCCTAGCTTGGAACAAGGCATACTATCCAAACGGTTGGGTTGGATTGGTATGTGTTGACGACAAAGAATCACCATTCAATGAACGGAGTTGGACGGTTAGTGACCAACATGTTTCTACCGTCCAATGGTTCACAGATTTGCCGGATTTCACACACTGGGATGTTCAAGAAGTGATCGATTTGAGTCACTGGGTAGATTCTATAGAATCAAGGCATGAGTGATTTCATTCGTTCATTCCATGCCAACTGTTGTTCATCGTTGAGAGCACATCCGAGAACAACAGCAACGAGCATTGAATCCTCTACGCGTTGAGGTTCTTCAATGAGCCAATCAAATTCATCCATCTTGTCGAGTCGATGCGACATCATGACCATAGCCCGTAAATCAGGACGGTCTTGGCCAGAGTGGTCCTTATTGAGGTGCTTCATGCACCAGTCGAAAACGCCATTCACATCCGCAGGGTGTATGTTCAATTCTGGTGCAGATTCACCAACATCTCGCGGCTTTGACTCATCGACTTGTTGCTGAAATCGAACCGCATTCGCATCTTGCTCGTCTATTGACAGATCGAGAAAGAGACTGCCTGCTTCGATTGCCATCGTAATTTGATTGGCAAGGATGGCATGGGCATGTCCGTTCCATGCGTTCCGGGCTGCGTCAAACATCCTTCCATATCGTGCATGGATTCGAGAAGCACCAATTCGAGAGATGGCGATTGTTTCATGTGCATGATTTTCTTTTCTTGATATGTCTCCATAAACTTGCAATGCCATCAAATCTTCACCGGATGCCATGTGGTATGCTGCTTTGTTGAGGAGTGATAAATCATGATCCCTACTCGCCTTTGCAACCGATTTAAGTCTGGTTTCTGCCCATGTGAGATCCTCTTCAGCTCCTGGTGAATCCCCTTTTTCGAACCGTTGAAGTCCACGCTCCATACGAAGACGTCCTTCCAACGCAAGATCGCGAGTTTCTGGATTGCGACATACCTCAAGGGCTTTGTCAATGGCATCCTCAAGCCGCTGATCACCGAGCATCCGTCGACGAACCAGGTCGAAGGTTGCACGCTGTGCTGGCGTTAATTCTGGTAGGAGTAGTTCGACCAATTCAGCGGCATCAAGATAAAGAGCAGCCTCGATGATGGGCATCCAATCCTTCCATCCATGATTTTCTCGCCACTCTTCAGCGGTTTCAATCGATACTGGACCTTCTTCACGCCATTTTGAGATGTACAATCCTGGTGCCTTTGGTCTCATTTATTCACCTCATGTTGAAGCGTTAGTTGTGCAATAAATGCGGATTCAGCTCGAATTCGATCGACGTTGCCCGTCCAACCGGCTGCCCCATCGTGACCTCCACCTTCACCACCATGCTGCTCCGCTATGGCTTGCATGATGCTTCCGAGGTGAACGCCCCGCAATGTTGCTTTGCGAGTGGCTCTTGCGGTCAATCTGGACTCACCTTCTCGATGGCGAGATACGAGTGAGACATCACACCCAGTGCCGAGAAGCATGGAGGCGAGTCGACCTTCGAGTGTACCTGCATAGGTTGTTACGAGACTCCAGTTGCCTGCATCATGATGCTTTGCACGACCAAGTCCTCTGAGTAAACTCCCTCGTTCTGACGGTGAGGTGGTTTCTCGCTCAATGTATTCACAGAACTCTGCGTAGTCGATATCGTTACCCTCGAGAAGTTTTGTTGTTACCTCAAATGAGGTTGTGTTGGCGTGTTTGAAGCGTCCAGTGTCGGTAATCATGCCTGCGAGTAGCATCTTGCGAACGGGTGGTGTAAGTGCGTCATTTGCATGTTCAAACATGTAGGTTGCAACCATTTCTGTCGTTGCACGGACATCCCATTGCATCATGAGGTCGTCATCACGCACGGTCCATCCATTCGTTGCATGATGATCGAGAATCAAACGTGGGACGTCGGGTAAGTCGATGCCGACTTGATCAGGTGCTGCTGCATCGACAACGATAATGCCTCCAAGATTTGCTGGAAAGGCAGTGCCTTCGGCTGCTACTTTACGAAAGGGTGCTTGCATGTCTTCGACCAGTCTCTTTGCTACTCGGCCAAGATGTAAACCACATGCAAGGAGTGATGGATGAATTGAAGCGAGTGCAATTGCAGATCCGATGGTATCCATGTCACCGTTTTGGCCGGTTACGACGGGAACTGCACCACGCTCAATGGCCGCATCGAGCCATTGTTTCATTGCAGTGATGTCTTCTTTTTGCGAGTTCAAGCTTCTCCCTCAAGTGACTTCTTGAGTTCTTCGTAGGCTGCGACGAGTTTTGCCTCGTGCTCTGAGAGTCGCTCAGCATGCTCTGAGAGTGTGGAATGCGTTGTTTTGAGTTCTTCAATCAACTCGGTTTTGTTGTCAACTTCAACCAAGACTCCACCGAGTTGGCGATGAAGCGCCATTCCTTCGGGATGTTTCTCAACGGCGGTGATGGTCGTTTCTAATTCTTGCAATTGTGCCCGAACAGTCGCGACTTGGTGGCGTGCATTCTGAACCTCGGAGACAACAACTTGCAATTGCTCGACAGTGCTCATGCTTTTGTCGAATCGTCCTTGGTTGATGAACCTGCGGTTTCAATCGCCTGTAGAATTTCATCTGCCGCAATCAACCCTCGTATTCGGGTATTCCACATGGCACGTAGATCTTTGGCATTTGCTTCATCGAGTTGGAATGAAAACGATTGCTCATCATTCGCCTGACTTTCGGTTTCTGATACGAGTGAATCTCGCATCGCCTGGATGTGTGAGGCATTCGCACGGGTAATCGTACAAACAAGTGAAAACGGCGTTTCCGCCAATTGAATCACTCCTCTTCTGAGGTCTCTTCTGCAGCCTTGCGCTCAAAGTCGAGAGCAGCTTGCTGAGCGATAAATGCCATGTCAGCAGTGGTCGCCCCTTCAACGGATCTTCGAAGAATACGGGAGTTTGCATCGCTAGCACGGGTGAATGGTTCCCATGCACCGCCTGCGAATGTGTGTCCACACTTTCCGCAGGACCAGATGCCGACGGATTGACGGGTAACCTTGCGGTAGTGACAAACAGGGCAGGTGTACTTGGCGTTTTTCTTGGCCAGAGCACTGCCGGCGTTACGTCGAACGCTTACACCATATCGTGCACCAAATCGTGCTGTTGCTTTTGCTTTCTGGGTTCGCTTTGCCAATCAGTTCCCCTCCTTTTCTGATACCATTTCTCTCAGTTCACTGCACTTTTGTTCGGCGACCGCTAGAATCTCGGCAAATTC
>JAYOBT010000077.1:0-2349 GCA_038105035.1 Candidatus Poseidoniales archaeon
AATAGCATGGGAATACCACTCAACATTCCCGAGTGCCCATTCACACCATACTGCGTCAGCCTTCTCCAAAAGAGTACGCGATTGTTCTGCATCGAATTTGTTATGATTATCCCACTTGTCAACCAACACTTGGATACCCATCTCTTCCAATACCTCAACAATTGGCATGGCGAATTTAAGATCGTGACCGGCGATTAAGATTGTAGATGGAACTTCGGTAAAGGTGTGATCCGTAATGGTTGAAATCAACTTCTGAGAGGTTGAGGTGAACACATAATGTTCCAGGGTGAACTCAATCTCGGAACTCGGTTGTTTGCAGGTCGCCAACAATTCACCAGATGGTGATTTGAAGTGGACGGTATGTGGCGTGGAATGCATTTCACTAAACAATGCATCAAGGCCACGATGATCAAATGCCAAAATCTTGTGAATGTGAATGGTTGGTGAAGTTGATGCTTCGGGTTGTTCATAACTCACGTTCAATCCCCGATTCTGGAGCAGATGGACCAGGAGTTCTTCAGCCTTGGTTGCAGGGGTTGAAGGCAGCACGAGATGTGTGAATTCAAGTTCTTGACGTGCAAACCAAAGACAAACATCGCGAATCGACATTGATGTATCGCTCACGATGACCGTGTCTGCGACTGAGGAAGGCCGTTGAAGGGTCAGGCTTGATGCGTTCAGCATTTTCTGCAATCGGTGATTGTTGAGGTGTCGCTTGAGCACGATATGTCGTGAAGTTTGGATCGTATATCGTAAGAATGCCTCATCCCCCATCAAGGCATCGAGGGTTGCGTTGGCTTGTTCGCTGGAGTAAACCATAGGTACGGTGTTTCCAAACACTTCACGAACGGCCAAACCTGGCCCGCTTACAAGGCATGCTCCAGATGCTGGAATCTCAAAGATGCGGCGAGCGGCCATCGTCAACGAATCCTCAACTGAGTTGACGTTGAGGAAAATCCGATGCTCTCGGTGCTTTTGGAGCATCTCATGGTACTCGAGTTTATTTCGCACGTGAGATGAAAATCGTTCTGGAAACACGTATTGCGGATTTCCACCGTCAGACTGGCGGTCATAAATGACCAGCCCGTGATTCGCTGCCGCATCGAAGAGCATGTCCATCTTTTCACACCGCTCGGGATACTTTCCTGCGTAGTAGGTGCCGGCAAAGGCGATATCGCTACGGTCCGAGAACATGACATCGTAGGGATGATGCACATCAGGTTGGGCTGCAAATTGAATCCAATCAACAGATTGAATGGAAGATTGCTCCAAGGCTTCGTACCTCGTGATGCACCCTTCATCAGTGGTGAACACATGGTCAAACAATGCACTTGTTTTTGAAAAGCGGTTGAAGTGGACGGGGTCTTCTTTGTTGTAAAACACCGTGGGGATGTTTCGGTCCCTGCAGGCTTCAACAAGCTGTTTCAGATCAGCAATTTCCTCTTCACTGTACCACCCTACCTTGTGATGCCAAACGCCGTCGTTTCCTTCCCATGCGGACTCAACCACCAACATATCAATGCGATGTTCATCAAGAAGGGCCTGCCAATTTACGGGTGTTGGACGCACGAGGTTCGCATCTGCAGAAAGAGCCGTGGTTGAGAACTCGTCCATGATCACCATGAGGTTGGGTTTTCCTTGAATGACGGTGGAAACTTTTCCATTGAGAAGCGTCAATGCTTGCCCTGTGCCCTGAAGTTCGGGTGGCTCACCGCCGGTGAAAATGGCGTTGTGGACCTCATTGAGATAGGAGGCAAGTTTGCTCCAATCGCGATGCTCTTTCACCCAATCAAGGCCAGAATCCTTCAAGCGACTCATCTCGTCGGGATTCGAAACTAAGGTTGACAACACCTCGAAAAGGTCGTGACTGTCGCCTTTCTTGAACAAACGACCGTGTTCCCCGTCCGTGATGATTTCGCGCAACGCCGCCACATCGGAGCCCACCACAACTTGACCCATGGCCATGGATTCAAAGGGCTTCAAGGGGCTAATGAACTCACAAACGATATCCGGTGTTCTCGGGAAGGGTGCGATGTCGATGATGCTGTGGTATCGATTGACATCGTCGTGAGGCACACGTCCTGTAAAGCGAACTCCATCACGAACATCCAGTTGGTCGACCATGGCTTCAAGTTCATTTCTGGTGTCGCCGTCCCCCACCAACAACAAATAAACGCTTGAATGGTGTTCTCGTAATTTTGCAAAGGCCTCTACGAGTAAATCAAGGCCCTCATACTTGACAAAAGAACCGACATAACCAATGACAATACCTTCGCCAATCTCGAGTTCTGAACGAAGGTCTTTGTCCGGTTCAATCGGCGTGAATCGATGGGTGTCGACGCCGTTCGG
>JAYOBT010000044.1:0-12398 GCA_038105035.1 Candidatus Poseidoniales archaeon
GAAATGCAGTTGAGTACGTTCGTAGTCAGCGGTGACCAAGAATGAGTCGTCGGCAAGACATCGATCAGATACGTGGTCTTGCAATTCTTCTCATGATTATGGTTCATGCGGCAGCCACTTGGGCACCATCCGGTGCGTCTACGACTTCTATACTCGCACTTATCGTGGCAAGTCTAGGGGGATTAGCAGCGCCCTTGTTTGTAACCGTTGGAGGATGGGTCACTGTCCAATCATCTTGGACCATGCGAAAGGCATTGAATCGATTCGTGTTTCTAATGATGGCGCAATTTGTTGTTAACATCACTGCGTCTCATCTTTTCGATCCTTTCACACCAGGGGTCTTGTCCCTGTTTGCTATTCTGTACCTATTGGCACCATTGTGGATTCGACTCGCACAAAACAGTATGGCATTCGGAACAACACTCGTGCTCATTGGAACGATCAATATCGTGCTTGTACCTGGAGACGCCCTTCTATCATGGAACGATAGAATCGAGGTGACAACGATTAGCCAGCTCTTTTCTCATCTCTTGGTAACAGGGACTTACCCTCTGTTTCCATGGATTTTCTTTTCCGTTCTCGGGGCAGGCATCAATATACACGCTCCAGAATTCCGAAGCGTTGGTTTAGTTGTAGCATCAGGAATACTTCTGTGTACATTGTTTCTGTATGAATCAACCCACAAGGGCGTTCCGTTTGCCCAACCACGAGGAGAGGCCATAATGACCTTCTTTCCAGCAAACACTCCATTTCTTGTCGGTGCGTGTACTGGTGTTCTGATCATATGGCTACTCCTCGAGAACCGCCAACCATTTCGTGGATTACATCATTTAGGACAGTTATCTCTCACTCTGTATCTTGTCCACTTTGTCCCAATCTATTTGGGATCGAGTATGACACTAGAGTGGTCTTTAGCTGTACCTACTGTGATTGTGTTCACGTTGGTATGGTGGCCTTTGAGCGTGTTCTGGAGAACACGATTTCCAACATACTCACTCGAGTATGCGTTACGACAGATATCTCGCCATGAAGAGGAGAGGGCGCCGTAAGGCGCCCTCCCCAGTCATGACATGCTGTATTCTATCTCTCTACTCAAGCAGAGGCTTCGAGAGCCTTCTTGGCTCCCATCCATGCGACGACACCGAATCCGATCTTGTTGATCATGTCAGCGATGTTGTAAGCAATACCCATCCAGAGTTCGCCTTCTGTGCCAGCGTCGATGATAGCGACTTCTGGGCTGAAGAGGTAACCGAGAGGGTAGATGATCCATCCAACAACGATGAACCATCGGAGAGCGTTTGCGCTCCACATGAGTTCAGGGGCAATCTTGTCGTTGTCGACACCCTTGCCGCTTGACCACGGTGTACCGGTTGCGACAATGATCATTGCCCATCCCATACCTCCGAGGATAAGAGCCAGGTACTTGTCCATAAGACCAGCTTCACCAGCGTATCCGAATCCGATCATGATGAGTGCACCAGTGAAACAGATTCCTGTGAATCCCATTCCGAGGGCCTTTGCATCAGTGATAGCATCCTTGCCGACGAGACTTGGGAACTTGAGTGCCATGAGTGGAACAGTGATGATCCAGTCCATGTATCGGTACTCGATAGAGACTACTTGGTGGTCGACGTAGACGCCTCGCATGTAGTAGTAGTGGAACGCTGCGATACCAACGATCAATGCGGAGATTGTCATGGTTGTGCGGTGTTCCTTACCGACGTTGCCGCGCTCGCTCATGAAAAAGACGAACGCTGCACCCATTGAGATGTAACCAACGAAGAAGAGGAAGAAGGTAACGAGTTGTAGTCCGTCATTCTCTCCATCGTTTAGCCACTCAGCGGTAGCAGGGTTGGTTGTTTCAGCAGCTGCTGGTAGAGCAACTGCTGCAAGTGCAAACAGCATAACAGCGAGTACAGCGCTGTTTCGGCGGTTCAACTTCAGGCTTCGTAGTTTTGATGAGTTTTCATACTGCATGTTCATCAGTGTGTAAGGATTTCTTCGCGAATATATACTTTCGTTTTCGCGTGTAACTTTATGTGGCGATTTTCTCACCCATCTGAACGGACCACAGCGATGCATACTTACCCTCCAACGCCAGTAAATCTTCGTGTTTTCCGTGTTCAATTACTTCTCCACTTTCTAACACCAGAATGGAATTTGAGTGTCGTACGGTCGACAACCTGTGCGCAACAATAATTGTTGTACGATCTTTGCTGATTCGAGCAATACTGCGTTGCAATGCGGCTTCGGTTTCGTTATCGACGGCAGAGGTTGCCTCATCAAGAATGAGCAGAGGAGCATCTTTGAGTACAGCTCGAGCAATGGCGATGCGTTGACGTTGGCCACCTGAGAGACGATATCCCCCCTCTCCAACGTAGGTATCCCATTGGTTAGGAAGTTCTTCGATGAACTCAAAGGCTTCAGCAGTGAGTGCAGCCTGCTTTACCTCCTCATCAGTTGCATTGTTTCTACCGTATCGAATATTTTCAAGAATGGTGGTTGGAAACAGTGTTACGTGTTGTGAAACGAGGGAGATGGATTGACGCAGAGATGCGAGTGTGTATTCGTTGATGTCCTTTCCACCCCACGAGATAGAGCCTTTGCTTGGTTCCACAAAACGCAAGAGAAATCTTGTCAGCGTGGTTTTACCTGAACCGGTCGAACCAACCACTCCGAGTGTTGTTCCGGCTTCTATCTCAACACTAAAGTCGTCAAACAGGACCGAACGGTCTGGATAGGTAAAACGGACATTGTCGAAGACCAAGGGCGATTCTTTTGCTACAACTTCTTCCAATACATACTTTCCATCTGTCACAGTACGCGGCTCGTTGAGAAGCGTAAGGATTCGAACCGAGGAAGCCATAGCGCGTTGGTACAAGTCGAACGTCTCGCCAAGCCGAGTGAGTGGCCACAACAACCGTTGCGTCATGAACACAAGAACAGAGTATGCTCCAACCGCCAACACCCCATCCAATGCGAGGCGCCCACCGAGAAGAAGCGTTGCTGTAAATCCAGCAAGAATAGCCATTCGGATGAGAGGCACGAATGCTGCTGAAAGCCGAATCGCAGATCGATTTGCATTTCTGTATTCTTCAGAAAGGGAACTGACCCTTTCCAACTCCAATGTTTCATTGGTAAATGATTGAATGGTTGCCATTCCCGTCAAATCGTTTTCAAGAAGGGCATTCAACTGACCCGCTGTTGCCCGAACGTTGCGATATCGGACCTCAAGTTTCTTCTGGTAGAGGAAAGAGCCCCAGAGAATAACGGGAATTGGAAGTACTGCGAAGAGTGCTATTTCCCATGAGAGATACAAGAACACGGCTCCAACAACGATGACAGTTGTTGTAACCTGCAAGAGGTCGTTTGCACCTTTATCGAGAAACCGTTCGAGTTGGTTGACATCATCGTTCATAATGGCAAGCAAATCACCTTTCTGATGTTCATCGAACCACGTCATAGACTGGTTTTGGACGTGATTAAAGGTCGTAATCCGGAGATTGTGCTGCACTGTTTGAGCGAGATTACGCCATAAAACAGCATAGAAATATTCGAACAAGGACTCGAGGCCCCATATAACAAACGTTGCAATGGCTAAGGCGATGAGTTGGTTCCAAGGATCAATAATGCCCCATTGTGCCAGCAAAGAATCTTCCTTTTGGACGACAACATCGACGGCTACACCTATGAGAAGAGGAGGAGCCAAGTCCCATATTTTGTTGAGAATTGAACAAAGAATGGCAAGGCGAATCTTTCCTTTCGGAGCATCGGAGCGCGAGAGAATGGTCCGCAAAGGTCTCTCGACTTCAACCATGGTCCATGCTTCTTCGATACGGTATGTGAATTCTTGCTCATGAATCATGAAATTCCTTAACAACTCTCTGCTACACACTCCCATCAACGGGTGATGGAAATGTGGATACACGACGAGCCAATGCTCCCTGGAGACGGGTCTCGAACGAAGCATATCACTCTCATCGATCCCGACAAACAATCCCCAGAAGTTGCAGCGCAGCGCGCTCTTGTTGCGGTTGAGTGCGGCACGTCGGCAATTTTTGTAGGCGGGTCAACAGATACTGGCAGCAACATTGTTGACGCAACATGCGCATCCATCCAGGAGGCGCTTGAACTTGCTATGTTCGCAGCAAGCCAACATCCAGATGCTGATGAAGAAATGTGGAATATTCCAGTGATCTTGTTTCCAGGGGGCGCTCATGCCATGTCTGCGAAAGCAGACGGTATTCTGTTCATGATGCTGATGAACAGCACTTCTCGTCGTTTCCTCATCGAAGAACAACTTACCGGCGCCCCTTACATTGCTCAAGCAGGCCTCCAAACCATCCCAACTGGTTACATTGTTTGTGCACCAGGAGGAGCAGTTGGTGAAGTCGGACAAGCGAACCTCATCCATTCAAATGATTTGGAACTCGTTTCTGCTTACTGCCAAACAGCAGAAATGTATGGTTTCTCAACGGTTTATCTTGAAGCCGGATCAGGTGCTTCCTCACCAGTATCATTGGATCTTATCAAGACAGCAAAATCAGCCATGCGTTGTACATTGATTGTTGGTGGCGGAATACGCACTCCAGAACAAATGAAAGTGGCTGCAGATGCTGGAGCGGATTACATTGTTACTGGAACAATCACAGAAGAATTCGACGATTTACAGTTGCTGAAAGAGCGATTACAGTCACTCATCGGAACTCTCTGATTCATCATCAAAGAGGACAGGGTCCCCACTGCCACCAGGCGAAGGTGGACGAACACCATCAACATCCATCCCTTGCGGCAGCTCCGATTCATCAACATCCAAATCAACGGTCCCACCTTCCGCAAGATTTCGCATATCGTTGGCATCCGGTGTTGACAACGTTCGTTCAACATCTGGACTGTTCGCATACGCTTCTCGCTTTGCTTCTCGAGAATCATGTCCACGAACCAAAGAAAGAGAATCGGCAAAGACGCGTCCGACAACTTCTCGCGTTCGCTCACCGCGACGTACACTTGTTACCTCTTGCATGGCAACAGCATTTTGCGATTCTAATTCTCGGATTTCCGCAACACGGTCTGTCAGTGCAGCCTCAAGATCGGTAATTGTGAGCGACATTTGCTGGATTCGCTCATCGCGCTCGAACACATCGGTGTGAAGACGGCGCTCACGTCGGCGCAAGGACTCATATTCTCGATTTCGCTCAAGGAGCCTTCGTTTCATTTCTTCGATCTGTTCGACCAAGTAATCGTGTTCAGCAGAAACAGAGCGAGGGCCTTGCATGACACGCTCAAGTTGTTCCTCGAGATCAGCAAGCCGCTTGTCACGAGCATCAAGGAGTCCACGCATCCGATCAGCGATGTCACGCAAGCGTTGACGCTCTTCCTCTAGTGCATTATTTGCGGCCACTTCTGCATCATATTGAGCAGATTTCTCTTCAAGTTGATGTTTCAAAGAACGAACTTCATCAGCAGTAACAGAGGTGAGTCCAGCATCTGCGGCCTTTTCTAAGGCTTCAACCATAAGCCCCATACGACCTTCCATCTCGGCAATGACCTCGTCTTGTGAAACACTGAGTGTTCTCAATTGTTCAACTTCTTCATGGAGCGCATCTTGTTGTTCTTTGGACAAGGACGAAGCCTGAGCATCAAGTTCCTGTCGTGTATCGTTTAGTAATCGGTCAAGATGTACAATCCGAGCCTCAGCTTCCTTCAGTTGCGCTTCAGATGCATGGAGCCGCTGTATTTCAGGAGCGACTTCATCTTCACGTTCAGCAAGATCGAGTTCCAAGACACGCAGTCGTTGCTTGATAGTAACAACCTCATCGTTTCGACGCCCTAATTCATCCCAGGCGATTAAGACCTCCTCAACAAGTTGGTCAACAGGGTAACTTTTCAGCATCCCTTCAAGAGCAGCCCTGTCGTTTCCGGAACTGGTTGATGAGCCTCGAGAGGCATCTGGATTCGGAGCGCCAAGCGTCATACAGGGAACTATCGAACCTCAACCACTCTTGAACCTTCCCTGTGAATCAGGGTATTAGGTGGCTGATTTCGGTGTTGCTGATGCGAACCAAATCAGTTGATGGAGGTGTACATGTCGTCTGGCATTTCACCAGCGAGCATAAGCGCACCTTCAGCGACCTTTTCCAGTGGGTTTTCAACACACCAGACGTTGACGTCACCGATGTCTGAAATTTCACGAGCAACTCGCTCTGCGAGTCCTTCAATGAGGGAACCTCCACCAGAGAGAATGATGTTGTTTCGCAGAACGGGTTGGTATTCAGGGTCCGCCTCAGCGACGATGCGCTTGATGGCGTTGCCGACCTTTGGAACCAAGAGTTCACATGCTTCTTGAATGAGGTCGCCGATGTCTACATTCTGGCTCTTTCCATCAACAGAGAGTGACACCTCAACGGTTCGGACATCGCCGCCAACATAGGAGGATTCTTCCTTCCACTTTCGGACCATATCCTTGGTGATTTGTGCACCAGTGAACTTCTTTGCGATGAGGTTTTTGAGCTCGAGGTCGAGCCAGTCACCAGCCTCTTGGATGGTTACTTGATCCTCATCGGTTGGGAATGTTCCGTGAATTCGAGCAATGTCGGTTGTACCTGCGCCGATATCGACGACGATGGAGCCGCCGATTTCACCGATTGCAAAGGCTGTTGCGAAAGGCTCGGTAACGACCATAATGGCGTTGACTTGTCCACGCAGAGTTGCAACGAGATTGCTCTTGTCGGTAAAGGAAACGTGACTTGGGGAACAGATGACGCCAAAAACTTCGTCAAATTCTTCTGGATCGACGGTTTCGATAAGATGGGAAACGAATGCTTTTGCAGCAGCAAGATTGGCCTCGTCGTCTTGTGCAACACCTGCGGCCATGGGGCGGTAGAGGTTGCATGCAAGCTTGTTCTTGAGTGCATCTGCACCAAAGAGGACGTCACGCTTGAGGAAATTTCGTGCTACTGGGTCTTTTGGTCGTCCAACCACAGTTTCGACAGAGTGCATGGCACCTGCGCTTGAAGCAATGGTTGACTGAAACGTTCCTAGGTCAATTCCAACATATAATCGTCCGCTCATCTTGAACACCTTCTCGGATAAACCACCGTGGATGCCATAAGGTTTGAAGATAGCCCTTCATAACAATGAAGAATTTTAACTCAATTTTCACACATGCCGGGACCTTCGGAGCACAAATTGAGCGATGAGAGAAATGACAATTGCGGCGATGATAGAAGACCACAGTACAGCATTCAACCATGAGCTGGCACGTTTCTTTTCTTCTTGAATCGGCTGCGAAACGTGGATTGTAATCTGCTCAGATGTGTAATCCGTCGATGCGGGGACCGTCCACGAACTGGAATTCAAGTCGATGGCGACGATTTCAACCGTCCAATTCCCAGCTGCACTCAACGGAAAGAAATCCTGACTTACATTCACCGAACACGTATTCCAAGCGTCATCCAAAAGAAGCATGGTGCAGACGTGCACAGTACCTGTCTGTGAGCCCAAGCGATTGAGAACAATCGTGACGTTGACGGGATCTTCATCGAGAATCGAGAAGAGAATCGATATGGTTTCATTATCATGCTGCTGCAACGATACCTCGTCCAAAAACACCCGAGGGGCGTCGTTTTGTTGCGCACAACCTTGTTGGGTTACAGGAACATTCAGGGGGGTCATCAAACAATCATCGAAGTTGTCTTCGATGCCATCCTCATCGAGATCATCGATGCAGCCATCTTTGTCGGCATCCCAGCCAAGTGCACTGACGAACGGACACACATCGTCTTCGTACGGTACACCATCCCCATCCGCATCGGAGTGATTCAATGGGTCGAGTTCAACCCCACGGACAGCAAGACCGAATCCAAGTCGATCGCCTTCGATACCTAACGTACCAGGTAGATTCCCAGGCGTCACATAGCGGCCAGTTACGATGACATCAACATACTCAATTCCGTTGAGTGTTTCTTCATCGAGGTGAATGCCGACGGTGGTTTCATTCGTTGGAGGGAATGCTGTGGTATTGAGGTGGTCAGCAAAATCATAGTACAGCATCGAACGACCATCGCTTCGATAACTTTCGCCCACAGCAAATCGACTATCGGGTAAACGAACCATGAGTTGAACGTCGTCAACGAGATGCGGCTCCGGTTTCGCTTGTACGGACAACCGTACATCAAGCGCCTCATCACCGTTGAGGATGAAACGTTGCTGGAAGACATCGTTTGTTGCTAGGAACGGCCCGACCGCACCCTCACCATCCCAACTGTTCTGAATGAGATATTCGATTGGTTGCGATGCCCCGATTCGCCCTTCGAAATGCTCGGAAGGGCTACCCTCCGCTAACCGATAGGAGTCATGAATCCAAACATTGGAAATTGGTCGTTCGCCATCAGCGGAGGGTAATGCTAGACGTTCGAAATTGATAATTTCGCTCAGATTGAGTATGCCCCACCCGTCGTACACATTCGGAGCACCTGGCCCTCCGTCCCCTCCATTTCGATGTGCCTCACTCAGTGGTGTTGCAGAGAGCGAAAGGAGAGCCTTCATCATTGGTGCAGATGGTGTGAATCCATCTCCGAGTAAGATGTTGTGTTGCGGTATATCAGTTTCAAACCATGGAGCCCGATCCGCCAATGAATGCTCAGCCAGCGTCTCGTTGTGCCCTGTTAGCCAACCTTCCTGGACCATTTGTTGAATCACACTTGCGTACGTTGCAGCCATTGGCGTGGACATGCTGGTACCGCTCAATGTATGCTGCCCTGAGTTGTACGTATCTGGAGAGCCGTCCGATCGAGCAGAGACAATCGATACCCCTGGGGCGAGGGCGAAGATACCGCGGGTTTCGGCATCGGTTGGTCCATGGACAGATGACATCCACCGTTCAGTATCGGCATCCTTTGTGGCTGCGCCGATGGCGATAACGTTCCTTGCATTGGCCGGCTCAAGAACCAAGCCACCGTTGTTTCCAGGTGCAATCAAAGGCAACGTCCACGGAAATTCACGTGTGAAGGCATCAAAATCACCAGACCTTAGGGTGTAATCCGTGGTATCATCCCCCCATGAATTGGAATGGAGGTATCCGCCATACAAGGCCGATTCGGCAAGCAACAGATCGACGTCTGGGGGTTGCCAGCCTTGTTCGGAGACAATGTCTTGAACGACCAATTGAGACCCATAACCGAGGGACATGATTGAGGTAGGAATGTTATCTTCAAGCGCTGTTGCGATAGGATGGCAACCAAGAATTCCTGCGGTGTGCGTGCCATGACGATAATCTGCGTGACCTGAACTATCCCATCCGTCAATGGTTGTGTTCACGTGCAGCAGCTTTCGATGGTCGAGACCGATTGACGTATTGGAGATATTACGGAAACAGGAATGGTCGGAATCAATACCCGTATCTGCAACCCCAATCACAACACCAGACCCGTTAAGTCCAAACGTCCAAGCAGCAGGGCGCGTTTCCGTAGCAGATCCAGAGAGAATCGCTCCTGAATCGAGATTCCGACCATTTGTTGGCAACACCGGCTCGAGCCAAAGGACGCCGTCTATGCTGGCAAACCATTCCATATTCAAGTTGGAGGCCCAGATTATCTCGGTGGATGGCAAATAACTCTCACTAACTGAGTCTACAAGGCTGTTTCCGATTTGCTGGATTTGCTCATGAATATCAACGATAACGCTGGATGGTAGTCCTGGCTCAAGAACAACTCGAACCGTTTGCCCCTCAAGTGGGAGCGACTTCCATGTTGCCTTTTCAGCATCGAATTCACTGGCGGTTGGATGACGCGCCTCCTGTTCTAATTTCCAAACGAGTAGTTCATATGCAGAGATCGAACGTAGTGGTGTAAAACCAAAATCGCTCAACATATCCCAATCCGATTGTCCCCACATTTGACCTTCTGGAAGTAGGAGAAGGACTTCTTCGCCAGAGTAGACCTCCTCATCATTCACATCTCCGAGTGGGAGAGGCGCAGCGAGGAGGAGTACTGCTAAGAGAAGACTTCGCACGTGCTTATGCTGCTCTTCCACGTTGATGAAACACGCGATGCGCTCGCCAACTCTCAACCATCGCGTTTAAATCAAGAAACGAGTCGCCTTGGATTCATGAAGGCCTTCCGTGTTGATGGACAAGCCCCGTTCGGTCGTCGCCGACAGAAATTTTCGCTCGATGTTGTTGCATCCTCAAAAGCCGATGCTGAACACCGTGTGTATTCGATTATCGGCTCTCGCCACAAGGCAACACGCCGTGCAATCAGCATTAACTCCGTGAGCGAAATCGATCCAAGAACATCCCTTGAACCAAGCGTTCTTCACCATTTCCGTGAAGAAATCGCAGCTGCTGGGGGCACCATCGTTCCAGCAGCGGAAGAAGAGTGATTGCAGCATCGCCGCATTCATGAAGGTCGCATCACAGGCGTTGTTGAGGCGGTCTTGTGGAACAATCTGAACTTCAACGAACAGCACGACTCGTTGAAATGAATCGTGAACGGTTCCATGAAGTTCAAGAACGAATTGAACAAGTCATCAATGTTCTTGGCGAACATGATGTAACGGCGACCATCCTCGAAACGCTTTCAAAAAAGGACCACGATTCAGAAATGAAGATGCACGTCTCCATTGGAGCCGGAGTAACGCTCACTTGCCAACACCCAGGCGGGGGAGAGGGAACCACCATTGTCGATCTCGGAAGCGGCATCTTCGGCGAGCGAACGTGGTCTGATGCAGCATCACTTACCCGAGAAAGAATGGAAGAATTGGGGGCCCTCCTTGAAAGCCTTCAATCTCAAAGCCAGCAACTAGAATCAACCATTGCTACCTTGGCTCAAACCTTCACTGCTGCAGCTGAAGCACAGGCACAGGCTGAATCAGCTTTACCAGCGAGTGAACCTGAGCCGCAGCCAGAAGAAACAGAGGCACCATCCTCCAAGCCAAAACGACGCAGAGGCGGTATGTTTGGCAACGAACTAACCTTGGACGACTAGGTGATGACATGGGCCTCTTTGATCGATTCAAGAAGCGCGTTAAGGAAGTCGCTGAGGAAATCGATTCCGACGCCCTCACCGCAATTGAAGATTCAGAGGAGGGTATAGCAGCTCTCGAAACATCAAACAATGTCGAAGAAGAATGGGAAGAAGACGCCCCATACATCGAAGAGGAACACATCGATGAACCTCAAGTAGAATCCTTGGATGACGACTGGGATGATTGGGACGATGAAGAGGATGATATCGCTCTCCCTGTTACGCTTTCAAAGAAAGAGCGCAAGCGACTTGAGAAGTTAGAGAAGCAGCGTGCCAAGGAAATGAAACGTCGAAAAGCAACGACAATTGCGAAACCAAAGGGTTCGAAAGTAGATCTCTCAATGATGCGAACCACGACAGGCCGACAACTCGTTGAAGTGAAAGCTGCTCCTCGAGGCTCATCAAAGAGTGCAGATATTGACACCGAAGCCGGTTCTGTTTCCATCGATCTTGGTGGTGGAATTGTTGAGCAAGGGGGTCGAGTTATCAAGTCCGGAAAAGTCCTGGATGAACTTCTTGAAGAACTTGAATGGATGCTTCTGGAATCCGATATCTCAAGCGAAGCGGTAACTTCTGTTCTTAATGCATTACGAAAAAGTCTCGTTGGAGCACGATTGCGGCGTGGCGCAGAACTTGCAAAGGTCCTCGAAGCGGCTCTCAAACGTGCACTTCGCAACCTTCTCTCTGCAGGGTACTGGGATTTCGATGCCTCAATCCAATCTTTCTTGGACAAAGGTGATGCGCCAGTCGTTGTCATGCTTGTGGGTGTCAATGGAACCGGGAAAACGACCACCGCCGCCAAAATTGCAAAGAGATTGCAATCGAACGGACATTCTGTAATCGCCGCTGCAGGTGATACGTTTCGTGCGGGTGCAATTCAACAACTTGAATCGCATTGCGAGAACCTCGGAATACGATGCATCTCGAGTCAGCGAGGAGGCGATGCAGCTGCCATCGCCCGCGATGCTATTGAATCGGCTAAGGCGAAGAACATCGATGTTGTTCTTGTTGACACTGCGGGCAGAATGCAAAACAAAACCAACCTGATGAAAGAACTTGAGAAGGTTCGAAGGGTTGCGAATCCCCATCTCGTCCTTTTCGTGGGCGATGCCCTTGCAGGCAACGACGCAGTCGACCAAGCCAAGATGTTCCAAGAGATGATGCGATTTGATGGGGCAGTCCTTTCGAAGATGGATACGGATGCAAAGGGTGGCGCAGGACTTTCAATTGCTTTTGCTACGGGGCGTCCAATTGTTTTCGCAGGGGTTGGCCAAGGATACGACGATCTTCTCCAGTTCAATCCCGATTGGTTGTTGGACGAGATGTTTTCGTGAGGGTGAATCATGTTCGAAGACAAAGAAACTGAGACGTTTT
>JAYOBT010000045.1:0-12362 GCA_038105035.1 Candidatus Poseidoniales archaeon
CAGGTTTGTTGGCAGGCCTCATTTCGTGGGGCTCGTCACCACATGCTTCCAAACAGGGAGAATGGCTTATTGCCACGCAGATGAATTGGTCTTCAGCTTATGATAACGCTGAGACTGCAGATGTCCCATTCCGCCGTTCTATGCAGTTTCTGCGAGGGGTGCTCGAGCAATTCCCTAACGATACATGGGTGCACCGAGATCGCTTACTCGTCCGGGGTATGCTAGGACATTTCTACGAAATTCGTATCAGCAGAGGAGCCCATAATGCTCCGTTCAAAATTCACGGCGTTGGAAAGGCGAGGACACAGCGCCATTCGATTTGCATCCATACTGGGAAATATCATCGAGATATACCGATTGGTGATACCATCGCCATCGTCGTTCTCTCACTGCTTTCGGACGTGACAACAGCGAAACGCGTGAACAGTCTTCAGATGCATCTGATGACACAGCCACCAATCGGTTCTCCTCAAAAGGATACTGGGGTGGACCCGCAAACGTTCTATCAGGCGGGTGACGACGGATACCGGTTCCCCTTGCATCCACTCATTTTTAGGGAGGAAGGAGATCCCAGGCAAGTGGATCTGAATTCCCTTGAATTGATGACAGACAAGGCTGTGGTGAAGGACTGGAGAATCCGTCCAGTGGCAGATGCAAGTTACGACCCACCAGGGCATCTTAATCCGGCATTTGATTTTGAATTTGATGAAGGGCGAATTCAAGAAGGAGATTTCTATCTCCAACAAGAACGTCAACCACATGTTGAACGAATCCGGAACAACATCATTGAGTATCGGAACAACATGATGGATCACCGCAATATTCTCCTTCATGTAGAGGAGGACGAGGAAGAGAGGCCTCGGCCACATGACGATCAATTTCACCGTTGGTATCGAACCATGCCTTTGGTCTGGGAGGCGCTCTCGCTACAACCCATAGGGCATCAAGTGGAGCTAGGGGGCGTTCGTGGTGTCTTCCGTATGCAGGGATGCCGGCTACGTCTAACTATTCGTTCTGCGCAAGAAGAAGATGCACTACGAAGGATGCTTGAAATCCTAGGTTATCGGCATGTACGTTATCGAGAACTAAATCAAGTGTACATTCGAAGGGATTTCCCAATCGCAGACCTGAGACAGGCTTTGCGAGAGTTGATGCAGCCGATGACGCAAGAATTTGGCTTCGCAGATATTGAAGATTACATTCTACGTTTCATTGAAGCGGGTCGCCCACCTGACCGAATGCCTGAGGTTGATGCACGCCTGCATGCAAACATGGTCGACTTTTACTGATGTTGCCGTCGAAGAGCTACAGCAAGCAAAGTCAAGATCGTTAGTGGCATGGAAACAAATGGCGTGTCCTCAGTGTCTGGTTCAGGTTGTTCTTCTTCGATGACGACTGGTTCAATGTACTCATGGAACATGAGATGAACTTCTAGGTCGTCATCATCGTATGCATCAGCATACGTAATCTGTGCAGTTCCTGAACTGAGTCCAGCATCTGTGACGGCTCCCACATCGATGATTTCACGGACGATGTGATGGTAGTAAATCTGGTTGTTCGTTCCGTCCGGGAAGTAAGCAACCTTCTCAACCATCCATATACTAACATTGTACTCTGCGTTAGTAGACTGGTCGATACTCCAAGCGACTGTTCCTGCATTCTCACCTGTTGGCGTCCATGCCATCGTGACGAAACCTTCACCCAGATTTCGAGGTTGGCTCGCTAAGTCTGCAAAGTCAGACTCCAAGGAATCACTGACAGGATTGCTGCCTTGTAGTGCATATTTCCCGTTGATACCTGCAACTGGAGGTTTGAACTCTGGTGCATAGAAACCATACCTGTCTCTGAATCGTGAATCTACGTTTTCATTTCCTAATGGATCTTGGGTCTCGTAGATGTTTCGATGAACAGCATAGATCTCCATACTAACGTTTTCAGCAACTCTCTCGAGTGCATTCCCAACATCGACACAATTTCCACACCACGTTGCTGTGTAATCCTCCGCGATTGCAGGAAGATCATCGAATGTGCTATTGGCTGCAATGGTTTCATTTGCAAGGCCATTCAATCCGCCGAAAAGGACGCCTGATTCAAGTTCCTTGATTTCTGCAGCGTGAGAGAAGGGCACAACTGATACCATGAGGACGGCTAGGATTCCAATGACAAGCAAACGAGTCATGAAGCCAAAGGGTATGGCTCTCCTTAATGAGATAATCCGTCCCACGATTCAATGATTCTTTGACAAGACTCCGAAGTCAACAAGCTCACCTGAAGCAACCTTCTTACGAAGAGCTTTGAGTCGATTCTTGATTGTGTTTCGACATCGGCCAATCGCTTTAGCGATGTTCTCCAAGCGACCCTGTTCGACACCGAAAGACTCGCATGCAATCTGGAAGAGAATCGCGCAAAGCACCTTCGCCTCGATGTTCTCTTGGGAGAAAGGAGAATCGCCCAACGTTGGTTCACCTAGACGTAGCAATCGCTGGTTGTAGTCATCCATGATGATTGACTTTTGGGACTCGTCAAGACCATCGAGCAACTGCTTCAATCGGAGTGACGTGTTCAAAATTTCAGTTACTCGCAACTCAAATTGGACTGTACGTCGGTCGGCTCGCACCTCGATGAGCGCGGCTTTCTCACAGAGGTTCAGATATTTCATAACAACCTTTGCAGCATCGACGACTTGCTTCAGGGTAACTCCCGTTCCTTCCACCATCTGTGGCCAATCGATGTTAATCTTGCCAGTTCGCTCTTGGTGAGCACGTAGACAGGCTAGGGCAAGCAGACGTTCATTGCTTTGGGTGCTTCCTCCCCGGGTCTTCTTTCGGCAGACAGAGTTCTTTGGAAGGATGATCTCCTCCTCATTGGCAACTTCCTTGAGCGCCTTCGCCTTCTCCCCTTCGAGAGGGACCGTTGCGAGGGTGATGACCTTCTTCGCCTTCATTGCGTTGTCTTTGCCTGCCAATTCCTTAGCAGCATCCATTGTAGCTTGTGCCATTGGGTGCATGTCCTTAATGCCTTGATTGTTGATGTTGCTCAGGATTTTCCACTTACCTTTCGCTTCACCTGGTTTACCAATGTATGAGCCAAGTCCGTTTCCTTTTGAACCAGTCTTAATTTTGGATTCATCCTTAGTCGGGGTGTTGAATCCATGCTCGCCCCACATCGTACCAGCGTTATCGTTTTGTGTTGCGGACGTGTGGTCCTCGATGACAAGGCCACAATCACTACAATCAAGTTCACCTCGGGCAATATCCACATTCAAGTTGTAACTTCCACATTCTTCACACTTTTTCGTCAATTTTCTTCCTCCATGTTCCATTTTTCGCCAACATGATTAAGCCAACCCCTCCCGTGAGAAAGTAGAGCGGAGGAGTTAACCGGCACGCCGGAGTATACACATATCCGCCGTCCTATAAAAACCTGTTCATTCATGATAGTATATTGGAAGAACATGAATTATTCATGTTTCAAAATTCATTATCCGACATCGAAAACAAATTCCAGTCGAATCAAAGGCGGTCCTGAAAAAATAACAAAAATCGCGTACGTTTCCTTTTATACAGTCGTCTTCTATGCAGAAAAATGGGGGCTAAGGCAGTGAACATCACAGTAGAAGTCTGTTCTCCAGAAACGGTTGTCCCATCTTGGATAACCACTGATTTTGCAAACAATCGTGATGAACTTCTCATCATTTACCCAAATGAGGTAACGCGATCAAAGACGATCCAATCTATACTTCTAGAGACTGGTTCAGTCGACTCGAGTCGACATACAACGCTCCAACGACTGATCAAAGCCCTCGCCATAGACTTCCGGTTTCCAGTCGTTGTTCCTCAATCACCTGACGGGCTTGTTCAGGTCCATGAAAAGTTTGCAATCGCCGCCGCAAATCATCGCTTTCCTCGACTTCATCCAGACGCAACTCGCCCCTGGACGCTCTCGAAAACGGAACGATTACTCAAACTCCACTCATATGCAACCGATTGTCAAATTCTTTCGAAATGGGAGGGTGATCCTGGCGCCCACGAGGCTGAGCGAATTCTCTCCACATTCGGAAAGGAGGAACTCCTACATGAGCACCAAGTTTTGACCAAATTGTGTAGGTATCTCTTGGATACCAACATCTCAGTTCCGTACACGATTGGTTCAATTTCTGGTATTGTTCTTCTCAATCATCCCCCAGATTTTTCTGAGAATGAAAGACGATTTTTGAAAGCGCTGTCCTCGAGACAACCAATTCATCATGTGTGCGTTCAAGGCTCCTTTCGTCTAGGATTTCATGGTGCATACATTGATGACGAGATCAAACCTATCGAAAGAGAGGAGGAATTACCATCTTGGATTCCTAATCATACAGTTGAACAGGTAGATCCAAAACCAGATGATTACGCGACAGAAGGTGTTCACATCGTCAGCTTTGATCGTGCAACTCAAGTGATGGATGCAACAATCTCAGCATTGCAGAATTACAGAAAGAGCGACGGAGGGTCTGTACTACTCATTGATGCGAATAAGCACAGACACATTGAATGGACTCGCAGGCTGAACCAAATTGGCATCACTTCCAACACTCAGCCAGATGTTGTTGGCAGCACGTCTGCTGTTCAGGCTCTTCTTCGATTCCTATCGATATCGCATGGTCAAGATGCTTGGTCTACTGTAAAATTGTTTGACCTTGTGCAGTCCCGAGCTTTCCCCATCATAGAGAATTTGTTCCCTGATCTTGAACATCCAGTCAACAAAGATTGGCGGCCAAGACCTCATCTGGACGTTATTGAGAACATTGGTCGAAGCTTCCACGTTCTTGGTGGAAAAGGGGCTTTGCAACGATGGCTTGGATCTCTCTCTGCTGCAACTCCGTTTTCAATGGAAGAATACCGCCGTGAGCAAGAACTTCAGTCCCTTGAGGAAACACAATGGTGGTTGCAATGTCTCGCAGTATCTTGGCTAGCACTTCTCAATGAGCAGGAAGCAAAATATCTCGAGTCAGAATGCATAGGCACATCTTCACAGGTTTCTCTCCCCCTCCCGAAACCAAGTAAAGAACCCAGAGATGTCCTCACGCAAATGCTCCAAGCGTGCGATTGGGGCAGAGTGTTTGAGCGCACGCAAAGATACGATGCTTCGGTTGGTGCTGTCCAAACTTGGGTCCAAGCAATTGATGCGTTGCTTCAATACGAATCAAGTGTTGATTTTGTTGACATTTGTCGACTGGCATCCGAGCAAACGAAATTACCGAAGCATCGGGTTGAGCATACTGAGGTATCCATCTGCACGCCATCCCAAGCATACGGGGTCGAAGCCGACATTACGTTCTTTGCTGGATTGGATGCAGAATCATGGTCAATGAAGACGGATCGGATACCTTGGGTGGACGATGCAGTGCGAGTCGAATTGGGATTGACGGATGGTGATCTTCCGATTCGACGAGCCCGTCATTTGTTCAAATCCTTACTCAATGCTAGCCAACAAGCAATTATTTTCGATACAGAACACGATGAATCCGTTGGTAATTCAACCCCAGTCGCAGAATATCTCTCGATGGTTGAATTGGATGGCAAATTGTCAAGTTTGAGGCGCCCTCCTTCATTCCTTAACCCACTCATTTCAGAAGGTGCTGGATGGTCCATCGCTACGAGAGGTGATGGAAATGTGCTAACGTATCGAAGTTCAATGCTCACCAACAATGGTAACGAGGTGCAGATTGAACGTGCCGAGAACTCACCTCGAGACCAGCGACAACATTCTGGACTTGAACTCAGAGCAGTTCGTCAACCGACCACAATTGTGCAATCAAGTCGTGCCATCGCTACCCGATACGAGCGAGAAATCCATCTTGACCGATTCCGTCGCCAGCCAAAATTCAAGCCGATGGAAAATGAAAGTACAATGGACTGGTCGATTCGAGACAGTCTACTGACAACCACAAATCTCGTCATTCAGCCCACGATATCGCAAGCCAAAACAGCCGGAGGTAGAACGGCAACGGTATACCCGCACCTCGGATTCAAAAAGAATGGGCGATCAAGAGGTCCTTCCATTGATCCAAGGCCTCTTCCTCCACCAAACTATGGCTCCGAAAACATGGATGCGATTCTCGCAACACAAACGAGAGATGAGGCTTCGAAGATATGGTCAACAAGCCGATTGAATCCATGGTTTGTCTGTCCTCGTCAAGCATGGACGGAGCAGGTTCTGCATGCAAAAGACACTTTTCCGGAGGCTTCAGAGGACATTGCTCCCTTGGCCAAAGGTACACTCGTCCACTCAATAGAAGAGCATCTCATGACCATGCTCGGTATCGAGGTTGGCGGCCGACCTCTTTCAGTGGGTACACCTATGCATCTTGGTGTTGCAATGTCAGATCTGGAAATATGGGAGAACGTATTGAGCAGGCTATCAGAACTAGCGCCTTGGCTGGCAAGAACCAACGCCGTATCTGTCCATCGCTGCAACGATTTGATTGGATGCTCTCCAGAAGAATGGAATGCATGGATTGAAGGGAGCCATGAATTGCCAATTGGAGGTCGGTTAGGGCGGCTTCTGCTTGCAGATTTGAGCTTGACTTCCGCTGCACCAATCGCTAGTGAATGGGCCCTACAACATCAAAGCGAGCATCATGTTGAAATCCATGGATTCAATGATGCGATGGATGTTTCTTCATTGAAACTTCGAGGTAGAATTGACCGCGTTGACAGCGTTGTTTTCCCAGATGAAATTCTTCAAAAGTTGGACGAAAGCGACCTCTTTGCTGCAGATGCAAATGCACTCCCTCTAATCTTTGAGGGTAATGAACCTCCGGCGAAACGCTTCATCATTATCCGTGATATCAAAACCATTGAAGGTCCCAAACCTGGACAGGAAGGTACACGCCACGCTTCTGGGCTGTTCAAAGAAATCCAACTTGCCGTCTATGCACGTGCTTGGGAGATTGCACATCCTGGTGATCGAGTCATCGGTGTGGGCATTTCAGAGGTCGGTGATCACACGCAGCATTTTGTTGAAATCGATCCAAGTTTCCAATCCTTCACACCAGTTCTCAACATTGGTTCACCAACGGTATATTCGAGCAATCATTTCCGTATTCCGAATGAAGGTGTAAGTCCGCAAAGCAACAGTTTTCGCGCGTGGATGAGTTCACGCATTACCGCTGCGATACGGGCTCGTGACGCAAGTGAACTCGGCTGGAATCACCCGACTCCAGGTTCTCACTGTTCATACTGTTCTTTGGCGAGTGCATGTTCTTCAGCATCCATCGGAGGGGAGTTGAAATGATTTCATTTAATCGGAGTCAGAGACTTGGTCTGAATTTGGACCAACACATTGCTTTGGATGCAGGTGCAGGCACGGGGAAGACCACCGTGATGGCGGAACGCTACGTACAACATCTTCTCTCTGCCGAACAACGTGCGACCTACGTGTTGCCACCTCCAATCCGACAGGAACCCATCGGGGCTGGAAAGGTTATGGCTGCAAAACGTGACCGAACGCCACTCAACGAATGGAAAGGACTGTTACCGCAGGAGATCGTTGCCATCACGTTCACTCGAAAAGCTGCTTCAGAACTGCGCTCTCGCATTCGCCAACGCATTCAGTCCTTGCGTGCTCATCCCGTAAGCCAAGAGGACAGAATGGGCGTTCATGACCCCAGACTTCGCCATCAAGGTGATGTCTCGATGCTCATGTCTCTGCTTGAGGCAGCTCCGATATCCACAATCGATGCATTTCTCTCAGAAATTCTAGCACCACACATCGACTCCGTTGCAATGCATTTGAGCAAGGAGCAATTGGCCGACGAAAAAGCACCAATCCTTCGAACTCAGGCATTGAATGCCGCTTGGAGAATTCGCAATCCTCGTGATGCTATCGAAGCTGGAATGCTCCAATCTGCAGATGATTTTATAGCTGCTCGAAATCGTTTAGCAATCCGTCTTGGAGGGCAGCAGAGTGCTCAAACCGTCTTGGAGGGACTGCTTGAATCGTCGTTATTCGTTGAGGAATCAAGACGTCGTCTGCGTTCACGTTCCATACGAACAAATTTGGCATGGAATGGATTAACGCCACCAGACTATCGACTCATCGAGCATATGATTTTGGAAGAATGTGAACATCTCATCAATCCAGTGGTGGAAGATGCTTATGCCATTCTCAATGAATGGGTCGATGTCTTCCTTCATCACCACTCTGTCTTTGTTGCACCTGCTCAAACAGAAACAACCAACACACGGTTCAATCAGCTAGCATACCTTGCCCGTGAACCCCTCCCCGATGGTTCCATTGAGCGTTTACAATGGCTGTATCAGGTTGTAGCCTCAGCAACTACTCCTACACAACTCGATGAGGTAACACCCTCCATTCTGAGAGGCGGAAATTTTCCACGTAACAATTACCTCGCAGGCTGGCCTGCGGGATTGGTGACATGGTCCTCTCTCAAGTCCAAAGATTTGCAGGCCTTGAAACAACAGGCGACAACCTCAGCAGCGGATGCTGCACAGCGCTTGCAAGAGCGTATCCATGACCCTGCTGATGGACGTCTTGTTTTCATGCTCTGCAAAGTCGCTTACTGTCTCAATCCGTCGCAACCCTTCCTTTACAGAGAACCAAATGAACGATATGATCGTGAACCGCTCGGTCTTGAAATCAACCGAGAACCACCCCAAATGAAGATGCGCGTATCCAGGGAGTTACAGGTCGAAGTCCTGAACGATTTGTACATCGTTCATTCAGGATGCCAAGATCTGCTTCGTCATTTGAAATCACAAGAGGAAGCACATGATTTCGACGACGTACAACTCATGGTAGGTGATCTGCTTCTGGTGCGCTGTCCTGCGATTGTCCGTCATTGGTATCCTCCTGAGGCAGTACAAGCCCTAGACGACCTTGGAGAAGAACCTTGGTCAGATCAACACATACGAAGAGCTCTGACGCTAATGCAAGGCGATGAGGAGAAGCATCTTGATTTGCAACGACGTTACGCACTCTTGAAACAAATTCGCGCTCGGTATCGTGCATTCATCATCGATGAATATCAAGATACAAACCCAGAACATGCCCGTCTCCTCTCGCGTCTTTGGGGGCGTCGAGAGGGTATATCGAAGGAACACCCTGCGCCATCCGGGCCATGGGACCCAACCATCTGTATTGTCGGCGATATGAAGCAAAGCATCTATCGATTCCGGCAGGCAGAAGTAACGGTCATGCGGCGAATGGTTGCATCCATACGCATTGCGAACAGCATTGAACACAATGAGCCGAGGCTCGAGTCATTTACTCAATCGGGGCATGGCCGTGATCCACGCCCAGTTGGTGCTGGTGGTGAATCTGGCTCTTTTATTCAAGCATCAGATTATTCACGAGACGAACAATCTGCGCCATGGAATTATGTATCTTTTGCAATCGATGATACGGGAATGGCTGCTGATGATGCAATAGCGCAGGAGCGGGCAGAAGGGCATATTCAGCTTCGTACAAATTTCCGGACAGCGCCTGGTCTGCTTAGAACGCTCAACAACATGTTTGATGACACATTCAACGAGCGACATCACCAATTCCCTGGAGATTTTCATGCCTCTGCCCAACCTCTTGAAGCTGGACGTGAAACCGCTCAGATTGGAACAATCGAGTGGCTTTTACCAACCCAAAACGATACTGGACAATTGCCGTTGGACATGTTGGAAGGGTACAACCTCTATGATGCAGGAAATGCGAACCCTCGTCACCTTGAACACGAACTGATCGCATCAAGACTGGACACACTTGTTCGAGGCTCACCAACTCGGATTTGGTCTTCCGATGAGTCTGCTTACATCGAAATAGAGCCAGAAGAAACTATTTCTCCAGAGGACGTCATGATTCTTGTCCATTCAAGAAAGCACATCCCCGACCTCATCTCACGCCTCCAAGCTCGTGGCCTGCCTGTCATGGCCGATAAGCAGGGTGAACTGTTGAAGCAACCAGTCGTTCAACCTATGATGGCAGTTCTGGAACTTCTATCCAAGCCAAATTCAAGGCATGCAGCTCATGCCTTCCTCCGGTCACCGATTGTTGGCGCTTCCTCCATCCAAATTGAGGAAATACTGGAATCATCGGATGTAGAAAACTACTGGCTTCATACAGCTGAATTTTTCGCTGCAGAACCTCAAGGACCTCTTCTCGCAGCACTCGCTCAATTGGTCCAGTATGGCGCAATCTACGAGATCTTTGATGCAGTATTGGATCACAGCGATTTGTTGATTGCCTACCCAGATGAATCTGAGCGACAGGTTGCAGAGATGTGGTGCGCTTTGGTTCAGAAAATTGGAGCCGATTCAGGCCACGAACCTGCTGCAATCTTGGAACAGATGAAGGCATTTGCAACCCTCGGTAACAAAGGGCCGCAAGCGAGTACTACGCCAACAACTGGTGCAATTCAAATCATGACCATTCACGGTGCGAAAGGGCTGCAAGCACCGGTTGTTATCGTAACCGGGCTGTTTGAAGCAGGTCGCCGTAGTTCGAGTATCGAAGCCCAAAACAACGTCCTCATTACGCCTGACGTTATTGCTGGGAGAATTCAACCTTGGAAATCGAAGGACAAACCAGAGGACGCACTCTGGATGTTAGCCGAACAGATGAACAAAGCTCAGAACCAAGCAGAACTTCGACGCCAATTCTACGTAGCATTGACGCGAGTCAAAGACAGGCTCATCTTTGTTGGCTCGCCAAACGCTCCATGTTCGATTGGCGAGAATTCAATGATTGCCATGAAAATCAACTCGAAAGGGAACAACATGGGAGACCTAATGATGGATGGATTCCGATACATGGGCGTACAATCGGGAGAAGAGCAAGTTTGGAATCTTGATGGTGATGTTCAGAATCAACGTCTATGTGAGTACGGTGAACAAGAATTGGAGTTCAACCCGATTGCTCTCTTCCAAGCAAGCGGATTCATGGACGATTCACTCCAACAATTGCGTATGTATCATCATCCAGATTGCTTCTCAACACAAACACCAACCTCGCAATTATCCAATTGGCTGGCCATCGAAGAGCGACTATCAGAACCTGTTGATGTGCAAGAATCAGAGCAACAAATCGTGCATCAATCACCAACACTTCGAATGACGGCACACGGTTTGGATACTGCGAACTCATGCCGCCGTCGATATTGGTTGTCGCATGTGAAAGGTTGGCAGAGTGAACCATTGAACATCAGAGGTTATTCAAATCCCAAACACGATGATGAGGATCAAAAGGACCGTTCAGGTGGCGAAGATTTGGAATATACAACACTAGGATGGCCTTCAGCGACATCATTCGGTTCCATGTTTCACAGACTCGTTGAGATTGGTCTCGCAAACCCTGCCGATATGAAATCAGAGGTTTTCAAATTGAGTCCAGTTTGGTTGAATTCACAGCCGAATCAGCTTCTTTCAAGCAAAGAAATAGATGACGCAACACACTCCCAGCCCGAATGGCATCGCCTATCGATTGAAGAACAAGAACAAACGAGGTCAAGAATCATCCAACTCGCCAATCTTCTCACAAACGGTTCTCTCGGGCGAATGGCCGAAGGAGAAGAAGTCAATGGCTGCCAAATTGAGGGGTTGCGCACGGAAGCCTCCTTCTTTTACAACCACGAGGTCAATCTGGAAGGAATCGTTCGTTCCCCGCTTACCCAATTGCAGCAACCATATGTGACACTTATCGATTCTGTCAACATACTCTTCGAAGGACAGGCGGATCTCGCTCTAGCTGGTATGAGTGGTGAGCAACCTTGGTTGCAAGTCGTGGATCTGAAAACCTCTGGAGCCCGTCAGGAGCAATTGGAGAACCAGCCGTTGTACGAGTCTCTCAAAGAACCGTTTTCCTTTGAACCGCAAAACGATGCCGAGTCCGAAATGCTTCGAAATCACCGTCTTCAACTCACACTGTATTCGTTGGTGTTCCGACGTCATGAGGAGCAAAAACCGATCGAGAAGCGTAGAGAAATACGACCTCCTGCTCTGTTGATTGCAAGTACTGGACGCTTTGTTCAGATGCCAAAGGCGATGTATGAGGAAGCAGAGAAGGAATTGCTCAATCTCTTTGATTGGATGGCGCGTCT
Source organism: Candidatus Poseidoniales archaeon (assembly GCA_038105035.1). Taxonomy (GTDB): domain Archaea; phylum Thermoplasmatota; class Poseidoniia; order Poseidoniales; family Poseidoniaceae; genus MGIIa-L2. The sequence goes on from JAYOBT010000045.1 coordinate 12,092, forward strand.
AACTGCTGATCCAAATGGCACCGATGAGCCGAAGAGGCTACCGATGGATTCCATAGATACTTGCAAGAAATGTCCATTCTTCAAGGGCGACGTTCGATTGTGCGGCCCACAAGGGATGGACTTAGGCATCAATGCTGACCTTTCTTCCCAAGAATAGCCAACGTACCTGGTTTGTCTGGAGAGGCATTGGCTCGCCAAGCATGGACTTCGGTAAAACCGACATCGTTCCACATCTGAAGCCATTCTGCTTCGGAAAACGTGGACATATGTA
>JAYOBT010000002.1:0-59932 GCA_038105035.1 Candidatus Poseidoniales archaeon
ACCTCCAATAAAACAAATTGCGAGAACACAAGGGGTTCTCCATATAACCCTTTGATTCATCTCGCCCATATACATGGGCTTGCAGTGGGTCATATACATCGCTACCCATGGCATGGAATTTGACTATTCCAAAACATTCCTTAGATGATATTTAATCCTTCAAGAGTCAAAACAACACCAAGTGTCAGGAAGAGAATTATCATTGATGTGAAAAAGATTGGCCCTTCAGCAGCAGTGACCCATCTTCCGCCTTTGTTGATCCAGTTTTGTTTCCAAAATCCACCTTTAACCAGTGGACCATACACAACATAGGCGAGAAAGAACAAACCTGCAATCAATTCTTCAGTGTTGATTTCCATTCCAAATCATCAATCATAATGAGGTATCGAGATTCTATCAGAGTGAACCAAGAGAAGGGTTCGATGAGAGAATTGTTTGTGCTTGGCGATAATCGTCAGGCGAGAAGTAGCCCTCAAATGCCCCATTTTCGTCAACAGCTACGACTGCTTGTGGCATTCTCTCGTTCACAGACTTGATGACATCTGGGATGGAATCTGACATGGACACTTTGAGAACATCCATTTCCATGACTTCTTTGCATGTTGTTTCGTTAACATTGACACCGTTTCCAATGGCTTTCAACATCTGACGCTGGCCAATGACACCCTTGACTTGATCATCGTCATCCAACACGATGAGAATTCCAGAGGGAATACTCACAAGACGCTTGCATCCCTCAACTAGCGTGTCATCCAACCCAATGGTCACGTGTTCATCATCCAGCTCTAAATCAGCAACGGTTTCGCTCATGTGCCTTGCTAGACGTGACCGTTGAAGAGGGTTTTGACACTAAGCGACGATTTTGATAATTCGATCGCAGCCTGTGCATTGTATGCGTATAGGACGCAAGTCAGAGGTGACTGGGTTTGAGGTCTGACACTGTGGGCATGCGATTGTAGGGAAATTCTCGACAACAATCTGTGCCTTTGCTTTAGAATTGCCAGGAGTTCCAGTTCGGGGTGAAATTACAGCAGTAGCCCACCAAATGAGAACGATTCCACCGCTCGAGCCAAGAATGTAAACCGCTTCGAAAGCAAAGAAGAGGAGTAAAAACACAATCGGCACAAGAATCATTTCGATCATGATTGGATACTTTGAGCGGTTGGTCACCATTCGGAAGGCAACAAACAAGCCACAGGCAAGCATAATTGTTGTGAGTAGGGTCAAGCCAAGCGGTGCATGGAGAATGGATGTTGTTGGGGTCGAATCAATCCTGAAATCATCAGACTGCGTCAACCCTGAAACCGACAGTGTTGCAGATTCTCCCCATGGGAATCGTAGATATGTCACTTCAATGTCATCGTTCTGCAAGACATCAATGTCTGTGAACGATGTGAAACCACTCGATTTGATGTTGATGAACAAATCGTACGAAGACCAGAGTGGTGAAGGTTGTGAAGTCATGAAAGCACTGTCAAGAATACGGTACTCAGAACCAGAAACGATTGGGGTTAGAGAGTCAATCCGCAACTTCACGGGGGCATTTCGAACCCGATTTTCACCCATTAAATCCAAGGTAATAGCAAAAGTCTGGGCATCGGAAAGATCACCGACAATCTCTTCCGATTCCAATCCAAGACCAAATTGGAAATAGGTGATGTAATAGGAGCCCATGAAATTCTCAAATTGACTGATTTCTGAGTTCTCAATAACACGACTTCCACGCTCTTCGTCGTTGATGTTTCCTCCATCAAAGTTCTTCAGAACGGTTGAAAGCGGGATGGTTTCATCACCAAGATGGTCAAGTCCCCAGCGCATCCAGAACGCCATTTCACCTTCAATGGTCAAAATCGTTGTTTGAGCTAATCGTAGTCCACCATCTTCTGACTCAAGTTCCATCGTAATCGAAACGTCGAGTGGCGAACCTTTGCCGTTGGTTCGTAATGGCTCATTGAGGGGGTAGTAGCCACCACCATCTCCTGAACCGTCGAACGTCTCGATATCAAAATTGGTGGAACCCGTCAGAACGAGACCAACTTGCAGTTCATAAGAGACAGAGACACCAACGGTTTCAACTCCTCCAGCAGCACCATCCCATGTCCATATGACAAGGATGGCCTCACCTTCCAACACCTCAGTTGGGTCAACCGTCAACTCAACACCGTTCACACTTAGTGAGATGGATTTCGAAAAGACAAGTGCTTCCATGCCGAAAGGGGATTCAATACGAGCTGCAAAATAGACCAAATCTCCTTCAATTTCAGGTTGGTCGAGTGTGAGGTCGACGATCGGTAATTCGGCCGTGAGCTTCGAATCATGCTCTTCACTGCCCCAGAAGAATTCTACTTTAGCACCCGATGCGGGAACGGTGAAGACGAAGTTTCTTGCACTCACACTGACAGATATTTCTGATGTACCACTTACTGGTACTTGTTCAATTGGGATATCGATGGAAAGTGTACCTGATCCTTGAGGGACGAACAGTGATTCTGCCGGACCGAGGAATGCTGTGAACGACGACCCACCGATTGTTACGGTCGCAGACATGTTGACGTTCGCTCCCCCTGCATCGGATATTGTGTAATAAATCTCGACCGTCCACGTGGATTCAGGCACGGTACCTGGCCATGCTGACTCAAGGCTCCATTTTCCGATTTGCTCAGAAGATGTAATCGCAGTTTCGAACGATGCTGATGACGAGGTTTCAGAAAACAATTCAGTGAATGGAGAGAGGGTTTGGTCCGAATCTCCGAGAAGATAAAGTTCAACTTCCGTTGCATCGCAGCAAACCCTCGTATCTTCTGCAACTACCGTTGAACTAAACGGCGAGTACGGTGCAATGAGCGATAGAATGAAGCAACTCAACAGAAAGAAGACTCGACCTCGCATTCTCTCCACGACGTTCGGTTTGGAAAGGGGCGTATAACATCAACGCCGATATGTCCACAACAAGAAGGGATTTTGCCTCAAAGTGCTTTATCCAACAACGTGCCGAGTTCCTTCTCAAACAGGCCAATCAAAGCCTCACCGACTTCACCTTGCAATTCATCAGGTAAAAGTCGGAGACCCAGTCGGGTCGCTGCTCGAGTCGCCTTGAGTTCAGCATACACAGATCGAGCTTTTTGGTGGAAATAGTAAGCAACTGCTTCTTTGATTTCAGCATGAAGATCTGGGTCTTCTTCAATCTTGTTTCGAATGTGTGCTTTCAGTTCATCCTTGACAATGTCCTTGAACGATTCAATGATCAAATCTTCTGTAGACATCAGATCCTGAACTCGTTCTCGGATGCTTCCTGTGAGTAGTCGTTCAATCGCCATGATTGCTCCAGCACCTTTTGGTGTTTCAATCCGTCGATGAAGGTAATCGACCCGACTTGAGGAATTCATCAACCAATCGCCCAGCATGGAGTATTGCTGCATCAGATTCTGTAGGCCATGCTTTGGTTAGTCGGTAGAGACTCGTGGCCAAATCTGTTGATTCGTTTGGTATCCTCATACGTTTCCAAATTAATTCTTCGAGACGTGCTGTCGAAAGATTCTCACTTGAAAGAAAGGGCAATGTAAATTCAGAAAGGGCCTGAGCTCGAGTAGATGCATCCATGTCCTCCCACAACTTCTGTAACCGTTTGAGGCGACGTTGTGATGCGAGAGGAATCATCTCAACGCTTGCATCTGGGATTTCGGGCAAAGGGATGACTTGGATGGTTCCTTCATCACGTAGAAAGTCACGCACAATGGTATGAATTGGGTCGATTGTTGTGTCGAGACTTTCCATCAACCATTGCCCACATCCCGCATAGGGACGACATCGTTTGGTTCGAGAACCATTCACAGCAAGCACGGAAGCTATCACTGCACATTGCAAAACGGCATCGACTCTACCTCTCCTTGGTGTTGATGAGTTTCGAAACTCAACCTCAACCGGACTTGGAGCGATGATGAGGGCATTTTCACGAGGGGTTTCAACCCGGTTCCAAGGATCGATGAAGAGGACATTCACCCCAGATTGCTTTGGAATCAAATCGGCTTCATCAGGCGGAATATGGGAATTGGGAGGAAGAATGCGTCGTGAATAGGTGATGCCACGATCCAGTAAAGCAGATTCCAAGAAGCCGAGAGCAAGCATCGATGTCAAATCAGCGGTCGTCACGAGCAGCAACGAATCAGATTGCAGGAAGGCAACGGCTTCATCGATGACGGTTTCAAGTGATGAAAACAGAGGTGCATTGCGCAAGTCGTTCATGTCCGTCCCAACGAGGCCTTGGCCTCGAGACAAATGAATGCTCCCAATCACTCGACGATGAGTCGGAGTTGGTCGCGCTTGTACTTCCAGTCAGCGGAGAGTTTGCCCTCTGCCTTGTAGTAGTTGCCGAGTCGGCGAATCTTTGCTTCCGTCAATTCGAGGGAGCGCTTGTTGTGAATGTCACGGTGATTGGTGGTCAGATGATCGATGATAGCAACGGCTTGACGCATGAGGTTCATCAAATCCTCAGGGTAAGAACCGCCGAGATCGTTCTCTGCGAGTACCGCTCCAATGCGCTTTCCGAGGACCAAACGAACGTCAGGAACGGCGTGCTTGTCACGAAGAACAATACCAATCTGGGAGGTGGTCATGCCCTCTTTTGCGTACTTGACAACCAAGGATTCAACTTCCTTGGCGTCGGTGTTGGACCAAGCTGAAGCCTCTGTCATGAACGGCTTTGAAGAACCGCTTTTTCCTTTCTTGCCTGAATACATTCGTGCCATATGGACCACTCGGAGCAATCTTGCGACCTGCTTACCCTTCTTAACCACATCGCTTCAACTGGTCATCGCTTATGGTGCATTTTCGCTAAGCGACCTGGCGTTCCGGACCATTCCCAACCAGGTGCGAGAGCTCGTGCCGAGCCGACTGCTTCACCATCTTGCAAGACCAAAACATCTTGACCGCGGCGAATGTTTTGGTCGAATGAATCAATGATTCCGAGATGGAGATCACCCTTCCATTTGATTCCAGAACCAAGCGTTACCTTTGGGAGAATATTGTGTTCGAACAGCAATGGGATTGCATCCTTGCTGAATGAAAAACCTGCACGGTCGAACAACCAAAGTGCAATCTGTTTGCCCTCTTTTTCGATTCTCCATCGCGGCGGTTTTCCGCGTATTCGACAACCGTCCAACCATTCGTCGTTTCCGTATAGGTATCTCGATATGCTCCTGAATCGGTCCAGATTGATGGATTCGCCTTTTCTGCGACGCAACTCTATCTCTTGTTTGCAGTGTAGGACTGCATCAGAAAGACGCTGTAGTGCTCCACGGGAACCTGAAGATTCACCTTGTCGTGTTTCGATGACTTCAATTCCTTCGATATCGATAAGAAGGCCGCTGTGATTGACAATGAAAGCGTAGTTGTGTCGATTGATAAGAGATTCAACCATCGCTTGGACTCGATCCCGTTCGTCTTGTGTCCAATCACCTGTAACAGGAATATCGTAAAACCCTGCAGGCCAGACGTCTTCGAGGTCTCGAGGGACGAGGCCAAGTGGTGATGTAACCATAACTTCATGACATGCATTGCTGCCAATAGCACTGATGAATTTTCGATGGGATTTTGAGAGGCGGTATGGCTTTCTATCCGAACACGGCAAGAGCACGAGAACATTGTCGAGTCCCTGCGGAGTTTCATACCGTTGGGTCATGAATTCGACCCAAGAAGCAACTTCAGCATCAAGATGACTTTCCTGTGCCATGAATTCAATCACCTCAAGTCCGGAGGGGTGGATACGGAGTACATCCGATTTTTCTCTCATCAATGCATCGAAATGACGCATGTGTTCAACAAGACGAGGGCTGTTGAGGCTTTGCTGCTGTGCAAGCCGGCGTAAGGTTCCTGTTTCAATGGCTGATTGAACCGAACGTAATGATTGCTGATAGTGTTGCAAAGCAACGTCCATGCTGAAGGATTCGTCGTCGAGTGGCCGTCGTGGACCAAAAGCCGTAAGGAGATGTTCAGCACTGTAAGCAAATCGAGTTCTGGTTGTATCGAACAAGTCAACTCCAAACCATGCGAGAACAGCAGCATTATCCGGCCCACCCAGACCCGGTGTCCACAGCAAGGCACCTGGAAATCGATGCTTCAGCGTTTGTATAGCAGTAACAAGTTTACCAGGTTGTGCTGCAAGTTGAACAGCATCAACAAGAACGACAATGTTTGGTTGTAAATCAGCATCCAACAAGGTTGGGTCGTGATGCAAGCGTTGCCACGATACTGGAAGGAGTGGCCCACTGTCTGCGGATTCTCCTGCGTTTGCCTCTTCAAGCGAAGGAGGAAGAACGTGACCGACGGATGCCGTCATATGTGGGCCAGGACAATCAAACGCTGGTGGAATCAAACTGTGTTGAGTTGTGATTGTCATTTGCGCAGGAATCGTGCGTGTTTGCGTGCAGTAAAAGGCGGCTAAACCCTTGCATGCATCATCATCGTCGTCTGTTGAAATGAGCGCTGGCGTCCTTACAGCAGGCGAGGATCGATTACCTAAACCCCACACTCGACCATAGCGATGACGGTGAAGAACCGTGCGACCAAGTCCTTCTGCCATGATGTGGGCTGAAGTGGTTTGTTTTTCAAAGATGCCACCGATTGCGAAGAAAGTGTTGAAAGACTAGGCCATCGAGCATTCAACATGGAGGATAACATGGCAAAGAAGCGGATGATTTCGCTCGTCTTTGTTGGGCTTCTTCTTTTCAGTTTCATGCATGGCGTTCATGCGGTGGAAGCCTCAAATGAGTTTGTTATCGATGGTCGCTTACAAATGGTCTCACTCAACTCCGGTGAAACGTACCAGCAAACCATCGATGTCCAAGAGGGTACCATTGTCTCTGTCAATGTTGGATGCAGTTCCTGCCAAGTGCAACTCGATGCAGGAGAGACAAGCATTTCATCTTCGACATCTGTAGCGTACAAAGCGATGGAAACCGGGACATTGCAAGTTACAATCTCATCAACCATAGCAGAAACCGTCTCAACCTCTGTTCTTATCGTTGAAGACAAAACACATCCCGAACAACGTCCAAGCCCCCAAACAGCGTTCGACCTCATTGAATCCTATGTCTGCGAGAATCCAAATCAATGTCTCGATATGCACCGCGGCAATCTCAAAACCATCCTCAACGGAGATTATTCATCACTTGGGTTTGATGCAGGTGGTGTCGAATCGAATTCAGACGAATACTACGGTTTTGAAGTTCGTGCGGACGAAACCGTTGAACTGACACTTCATCATGCCTCCGATGCTGTTCGGTTTGACTTCTACATGCAAACCGAAACCGAGGAGCGACTTCTCGATACTGTCATAGAAACAATGACGGCAACAAACCCGAACACTTTGGAGGAAACGATGTATTTGGGGATCGAAGATGATGGGCGAATAGTCGTCAAAGTATCGACTTCTGCTCCATTTTCTGCTTACGCAATTCAACGAACCGTGCATGAGCCTCAATTGACCATGACCGTCGAAGAGAACACGTCACAATTTGTTCAAACCGGCCATGGCTTGTCCAAGAGTGCCTTTGCCATCGATGCTACTGGCGTTATCAAACTCTCACCTGTCATCGAAGACATTACTGCGAGTGTTTCGCTAAGAATTGGAGACACATGGGTTGCCATGCCAGAAGTCATCGTTGACAAAAATAAGGTTGAGCGAATCTATGTGTATCCGGACACAACCATGGCGATGCTCAACATTGAAAGCAATGTTCACTGGGTTGACGTAGCCATTGAATCGACAGCAGATGGCAACACAACAAATGACGCTCCAAGTTATCGACCACCAAGCTTGGACGAGACCGACTGGCCTACTCTATACGCGGAAAACACCGATGGTTTTGGAGGCGAACTGACATTAGCGACCATGGATACATCCGACGTGTACCTCCTTTCAGTCGATGGATGGGTCGACTCAGAACACCGACTCCACATCGTCATCGGTGGAAACAGTCCTGACCTTCGTTGTGTTGTACAAGAGTTGGATCAAGAAACAATGGACGTTCTCTCAGAGCATGACCTCTCTCCTGACCTCTTCACGTATGGAATGGATTTGTACATCACTCTGGGCCCAGGGTTTCATCTGATCGAGTTTTATCATGCCAACGATTCTATCCTACAAAATCAGGATTGGGGCAACGATCTACAAGCTTTAGAATACGATATACAAATCACAAAAGTAACGACGGAAATTGGTGAAGAGCCATGGTTCGCCCCTTCCGATGAAGCGAAATTCTGGGGGACGACGGTTCGATGGATTCTTGGCCTTGGCATGATGCTTCCAGCCATTTACCTCGTTTATTCAATGCGGAAAACTCGACGTAACGCAGCTCGGATAGGGGCTATGAAGCAGCGACTTGCATTGTTAACCAATTTGCTGGATGACGGAACCGAATCCCCTGAGCAAACAAGAAAGACGTTGGTTCGTTCTCTGGAGGCTGTCGCAACTCTTCCATGGGAGTCTGCCATTGCCTCTTGGGGGGAACCCCAACGCTCCTACACAACCGATGGAACGTCCATCGCCGTGTGGAATTTGGATGCCCGTCTAGCAAAATCGCTCGGAAACTGGCCTCTGCTTCTAGGTTTGAACACACAGCACGAAACGTGGGACATCGCCGCATTCCGGTTTGATGCTCCTTACGGACAAGCCCTGTCTGTAGATCATGTTGCTCCCAGACTCTTACATCAAGGGGAGGAAGTCTTCGTTGATACGGTTGCGAAAGGAACGACAATATTTCTTACCATCGACCTTGCGGGTGAAGCAACACAAGTCGATGTTGAACTGAATGGTCATGTCGAGGGGGTGCCACGAGGGATGAGAATCCCTACAGCACTGACCCGATTTGAAGAAGAGGAATAATCATTCATTCGCTCTTCGTTCAGAAGCATCATCGAGGATACGCTGTACTTGATCACTCGGATTCAGACTTGATTTCATTGATTCAAGTTGTTTCTTATCAGCCTTGGATATCTTATCAGGCACGTGAAGTTTGAGCAGAACAACCACGTCACCGCGTCCACTTCTACGCATGTGAGGCAAACCTCGTTTCTTGATTTCGAGAGTGTGACCAGCCGACGAGCGAGCTGGAACCACGATGTCGAGTTTCTTACCATCAATGTGGTCAATGGTGATTTTGGTTCCGAGAATCAAATCAGGATACCCGAGTGGAAGTGACATAATCAAATCTGAACCATTTCGTTCAAACCAAGGGTGTGTGAGAACTTCAATCTCAATCAATAGATCACCATGCGAGCCTTGACCACGCTCAGCAGGTTGTCCTTGGCCACGCAAGCGGAGGCGAGTACCGTGTTCTGCTCCAGGTGGGACGTTGAATCGAATGGTTTTCTCTTCGACTCGATGGCCGCGACCAGAACAATCATCACAAGGTGAATCAATCATCGAACCACTGCCTCCACAATCACGGCACTCTTGAACAACTTCGTTGACAAACGGACCAATTTGTTGTCGTACGCGAACACGGCCCTGTCCTTGACATTGTGAGCAGGTTGTTGTTTTGCCATCTTTGGCACCTGAACCTGAACAAGTCTTGCACTCTGCAGGTAAGTCAAGTTCAATCGATTCTTCGCTACCTGTCAGAACCGTGGCAAGTTCGATGCTATGTCGGACGAGAATATCTGAGCCACGTCGTTCTCGGCTGCGGCCACGACCACCTCCAAAAAATCCAGAAAAGAAATCGCCTCCGAGTAAGTCTTCGAGGTTGATGTTGAAGCCGCCTCCTGAAAAGCCTCCGAAGGGGTTTCCTGCAGGCCCATCATGTCCGAATCGGTCGTAATGCGCACGCTTGTCAGAATCAGAAAGGACCGCGTATGCTTCCTGAATTTCCTTGAATTTGTTCTCGGCATCAGGTTCTTCACTTCGATCAGGATGATAGCGACGAGCCAAACGCCTGAATGCATTCTTCAGGTCTTTTTCTGTTGCTGACCGCTCAACATCGAGAACTTCGTAATAGTCTCGTTTATCAGCCAGCGTTCCACCCGTTCCTTGCCAACAGGCGCTCCACTAAAACCTCACGTTGAAATTATGCAGAAAGTGCACTGCCACACGATTGACAATACCTCTCGGAGGGAGGATTACTTGCACCACATGAAGGACAGCCTCCTGTAACAGAGCCAGTCATTGCTTGAGCAGTTCCGCCGCTTAACATCGCCAAGTCCTCAATCGATTCTCTGCGCTGAACTGGAATGGTTGGAACTTCGGTGTTCGTCGTAGAAATAATTCCACCATCATCGCTCATTGTTGTCATGGTAAGGTCATCATTTGACCGTACCTCAGACATTTCTTGTTTGATTGGAGCAACCGGTCGTTGAGCGATAACTGGAGTCTGTTGTGCATTCGAACGGAGACGTGTGAGACGTTGCTCTTCGCGTTCTGCAGCCTTGTCCCTTCCGAACATGCCAAAGATTCCGTCGATCAAACTATCCATCCAACTCGCTTTACGAACAGAACCAACCGTTGAGTCAACCATTTCGTCCATTTCGGTGCTGTCCCCACTCATTCGACGTGTCGCTTTCTGAACAAACCCCTGTTCTGTAAGCATCTTAACATCCGATTTCACATCTTGGTCTAGTTCGAGTTCGGGAGCTTCCCTACCAAATGAACCAATGGTTGAATTCAGTTGTTCCTTGTTGATTTGCGTGTCATCTTGCAGTGGAGTATCTTTTTCCCAAACACCCTTTGCTTCAGCATCGTAGACATGTTTCATTTTCTTCATAATTTCAGAACGACGGAATTCGTGGTCCTTTGTGACGCGTGTTCGTCGCATAAGCATGTAGCCAACAATCAAACCAAAGCCGTACCAAACAGCCGTGTAGGTCCAAGAAATAGAGAGCATCTCGCCCAATGGCGTCACAATAACGTGGAGAGCGCCCATGACCAATAGGGGTAAAGCAAACAGTCCTATCGAAGAGGATTGTCTGGTTGCCATACACTTGACTCGTGAGGTTTCTTCTTATGCATTCGCCTTGATTGTTTCATCACCGATCTCGTGAGACTCGGCCTTTTCGAAACAAACCATCCAACAGACCAATCGTAAATCCGGTGTGGAGAATCAATAAACAAAATGGCACACCAAGGACATGTGAAAGTCCTTTTTTTGCATGAAGAAGTCCTGAAGCGAGCAAGACCGTTGCATATGCTCCAATCAACACGAGCGACACCATTGGATTTGACAACAGCATCACGGATGTGGCAAGGAGTCCAAACAAAGGCAAAAATTCCCTCATTACAAGCCGACGAGGATGTTTAAGCAAGACTTTTGTTCGCCAGAAGCCATAACGATGGCTCATCAAAAACCATGACTTGAACGACGTCCTACGCCCCATCTTCGCAACAGCATTTGGAGTCCGACATAGAACGTAACCAGCCTTGATCAATCGCATACTCAAATCACTATCTTGGCTTGTCAGGAAGGATTCATCCCAACCACCAACATCTTCCAAGGCAGAGCGCAAATGCAATGCGAAAGCAGGAACATTGGTTTGGCCTTCCTCTTGAAAAATTGCAAACTGACCAGTACCACCGCCAAGCGGGCTGTTCAATGTTGAATCAATGATGGATTCTACCGTCGTCTTCGCCCCGTCCTTTCCAATGACACGACAACCAAGTCCTGCGAGGTTTCCATGTTGAGTTTCGAGACGATTCCATGCTTCTTGTAACTGGACAAGATGATCGCTCTCAACCTCGATGTGACCATTGAATTCGAGTACATGTGTGATGCTTTTTGGAAGTCGTTCCAATGCTAGATTTCGTGCATGTGGCACGAATCTGCCTGGATTGTCGAGCAGGTGAATGGTAGGATGTTGGATTGGGTCGAGTTCATTGCATACGTTCTGAATGATATCCTTTGTAGCATCCGAGGACCCACCGTCGAGGACAAAAATCGTGTGTTCCTTTGGTGGAAGCGATTGATTGATCAGCGAACGGAGGCATGATTCGATGTGGTCCTCCTCATTCAGAACTGGTAGCACTGTTGCCAACCATGGTTCTGATGCGCCCATACGCTGCTCTGAAGGAAATCTGTTTTGAGTCTTCACATGCACAAGCAGGTTGAAAAGCCGTTTCTGTATCCTGACGCCATGGACCTGAAACCGTTGACGTACAACGGGCGGGACGAAGGCATCGAGATTTCTCTGGTTACAACACTCCGACCGGGTGATGACGCAAAGAATGTTGAAATAGCGATACATGCACTATTTCCGGACGCAGTTGTCGAGGACATCGAAGCACAAACATTCCCAAGCAATCGATTGCATTCCATCGAATGCAAACACCTCTCCTTCGAGGTGTTTTTAGAACAATTACGGAAGCAATCAATCCTTGATACTGCAATGGATGCGATGGGAAAGAACTTGAACGACCAGAAAACCCACTTCCGAATTTCTCGGTTAGCCGCATTTGCAGGTAAAATCGCCTTTTCCTACGAGGAAGCACCACTAGGTGGATGTTTTGAGATTCATCTCAAAGGTATGGGCTTGTCCGATTGGATCGAGGCGTGTACGTGGCACTCAGGACGTCAGAATGTTCCACGACAATTGCATGATGAAGCGGCAATGGATGAACGTGGAGATGCATCGACGTGGCATCAGTAACGTCCTTTCAGCAGATCTTCAACAATCGGAATATCGGCTTCAAGCCAGTCGAGTTTCAAACCTTCCGATGATGAAATCCACTTCATGTCACTGTGCACAGTCAGTTGGAGGTCTTCCAAATCGTTCGTTTCAACGATGAACACATGAATCTCAACGTGAAGGAAGGGATAAGTATGCGTCCAAACGCCTGCTTTCTTGATGATGGTTGCTCCAATGCTGAGTTCTTCCTTGAGTTCACGCAGAAGGGCTTCTTCGGGAGATTCATCGTGTTCAATGGTTCCACCAGGGAATTCCCACTTGCCTGGCTTCGGTTCAGTATCACTGCGTTTCATGGCAAGAAAACCATGCTCTGAAGTGAAAATTCCTGCTGCTACTTGAATTGACGGTTTGTAGAGCATGTGCGCAAGAACCGTGCGAACAAGTTTCGAGGCCTCCTTGAGGGACAGATGTTCGCTTGATGGTAGATGAAGAAAGAGACAAGGGATTGCAAATTTGTGTGCCTGAAGGGCTTCAAGTGTGCGATAGTAGGTTTCATTGCAGATGTATCGTCCAGCATCCATTGATAAATCGACATCTGTGTCCCATTCAGTAACACCCCATTTCTTAACCGGTACAGCGGCTTTCAAACTCCCCATTCCACTGAGAGTCCCATTCTTGACTTGACGACCGGAATTATCTGGAATCCTCATATCCAGAACGTCTTCAGCTCGGAGTTCAATACGTGGTTGTGTACACTCACCGCAAAGTCCGAGATGAAGAATCGCATCCCATTCACGTGATGCGAGTTCATTCGCAGCCCACATAGATCCCCCTTCATCGACGGAGAGAATTTGTTTCTCAATTGACATCTCACTTGAACCTCGCCCAAATGGATTCTTGATGGGAAGCAAGGCGGGGAACATCTCAACAATGGCCTGTGTTGGATTAACCTCATGACTCCCAAATGGTCCAAAACCAGTAAGAAGCACTCGTGGCATGACCTGTCCTAGGACCGATTGTTCTTGATTTTGCTGACAAATTGGCAACAGATTGACAAACCACTGGACAAACCACACGTTGAGGCGTATGACTCCAGCGGAGCAATCGAGACTAAGCCCCTTGCGTCTGGTCAATGAGATTTGGAGAGAAATCTTCCTAGGCGTTGGCATGTGGGGTGCATTCCGTCCAATCTTAGCGGCTCTCTTAGCCGCCATTCCAGGGTTGTTCCTCGGTCAACATTTCAATCGAAAACATCAGCGAGCCTTTGATTGGACCCTCTTACAAATCCCACTCGCTCTAACCATCGTTCTCTACGTTCCACTTTGGCTGTGGTCAATTTACGATGCATGGAGAGATGCGACCGTAATTGTATCTCAAGCACGTTCACGTTAAGGACGCCACAACTGGTCGGTCGTTGCAAGCTCACCACTCTTCATACCAGCCAAGTCATCGAGATCATCTTGGTCAAATTGTGTAGGCAAGTCACCGCTAAACCAAGCACTGACGGTCACAGTCTCGACGGCCCAGTACATGACGGAATCTTCGTTGTTGGAGTGTCCGGGATGTTCGGAATCTTCGTGGTCTGCTGGTGACGTGTACACGAGATTGACGAGCCCAAGGAGGTGGCCAAATTCATGCACCATGACGCTGTTTTCGATGTCTTCTGCAGAGATTCTCGGGTTGAAGATGGATGTTGCATCATCAATGGAATCCGAAAACAACGCGATTGTGGAAGCATCGACGGCTACACCGAGAACACTGTCATCGGAATACGTTCCTTCAGGCATGATAACATGCCAACGCAAGATCGATGTTTGAGGTGGAGCAGCCATGGTCTCATGTGCAATTTCGCGGACCTTGTCTGCTGTCCAAGTCGAAGTTTCTGCAAAATTCATTTCATTTAGTTCAATTCTTATTCCGTCCGGTTTATCGCAAACTTGACCGAGACGTTCTTTCAGCAAACTGACGGTCGATGATTCAGGATTGTACCCAGGTGCATGGTCGATTTCAACGATCATTTCGCGATAGGTATCGTCTCGAAGACAGGCGAGTGCTAATCCTCCGGGCACACCCCATGTTTCTCCGAGAATGGTATCAAGATCAGCTGCACAACCTGCCATCGGAATGGAAACCATGAGGCATGAGAGGAGAACTCCGAGCAAACGCTTGTTTCGCATACAGTCCTCTCAGCGTTTTCAGTTCTAAAACATCTGTCCTTTACCACTCGTCCGGTAATTCGATCGGCGAAAACAATTGGCCTGGTCCAGTCGCATCTGCAAGTTGTTGTCGTACCAATTGCTCCCATGCCCGCAGAGCAAGAATTCCTTCAACCAAATCCATCTCAGTTTCAACGAGAGTCACACGAATGAGTGTTGATAGTATGTCCATTCGATCCTGGTCAACAATTTTCAGAACTTTTTCGACGTCGAACGCAATAGGATTGTTGCCCACTTCTTTGTGTTCGATTGGCCAAGGTTGAGCCACCTGTTCGTTGATTGATGCTCCCGTTTTCTCAACATACTCATTGAGCGAGCCCAACAAACCTTGGATGTGGTGTTGTAGCACCAGGGCTACTTCAGCGACTGGCATGGTCAATTGACCTATGAGATTCACCATGCGCTCTTGGAGAGTCACCATTGAATCCGTTGCTGACATTCGTCAACACCTATTGGTTCTTTGAGAATCCTTCAATGTACTTCCAGCCAAAGTGGTTCCATTGCTCCTGAGTCCATCCTTCAGGAAGACCAGTTGGTGGCAGTGGCGCAACGCCTCGAGGATCTGGTTGGAGGGAAGGCTGAGGTGTTGGTTGAGGAATCGGTGCTGGGACTTGGGCCGGTTTCGGGGGGAGAGCAGGTTGGACCTTCAACTCAGGAACTTCCTTCTGTTCCATCTCCTCCGCTACGACTTCGGTTTGGTCTGCTTCAAATTCATCTTCACCATACTTCATCTTTCGATACATGACAAGCATCCACAAGAACGCTGAGAGTGAAGCAACTGCAACAAGGTACATGAAGATTGCAAACTGACCGTCGCTCGCTTGTTGTGCGAGTGCATTTCCATCGCGAACGGTCTCTTTCTTGACGATGAGCGGATCGACGTTGTAGCGATCCATTTCCACACCATCGACGAGAACCAACAAGCGATACGCTTGAGATTCACCAGGCTCAACATTTGCTACAACTGGAATCGAAGCAACAGCCGTGATACCGGCTGAAACAGGCATACTCGTGTTCGCTTCTTCGTTCCAATAACCTGTGTCGACCAAGCGTTGGAGAACAAACCGAACGTCGCCCTTACCACCCTCATTCAGGATACTAATCTCAAGTTCAGACGTCTCACCACGAGTTGGGCTAGGATTGCTCCATGAAATCTCAGTTTCAGGATGGTTGAAGGAGATACTCGGTCCGAGTAGGGACAGAGGCCAAGTTGCAAATGGTTCGTCGATGTTGTTGTTCGACGTATCAAATGGATTCCCAGTCGCATCCGAACCAGACACCCATACGTCAACGACATAGGATGGGAGGAGCATTGTCGCACCCATATCCGTTAGATCGATTTCACCGGTCCAGAAGAATTGGTCTCCGAACGGAAGGGTCTCTGGCAATGCAGTGGCCCCTCGAGAGATTTCAGCCTCACCTGCACGTATGCGGTAATGCAAAACAGCAGGGTTATCCATGTCAAAGCCATTGTCGTCTACGGTCTCGAGCATGACTTGAAGAGAATTCGCTTCCCCTATTGATAGAGGTGAACCGGCAGGAACTTCGTTGAGCATGACCGTTTGAATGGTCGGGTTTGAACTGTCAACAGCAAAGCGAACACGAGGCAGCGGGTTTGTTTCATCTTGAGCTAAACCAGGCAAATCATCGAGGCGAAGGCGCAGGTCAAGGTGACCCGAATTGACAGCAGGGACCAACAAATCAAGGCTGAATTCTCCGTTGTCTCGAGGAGAGGTTCTCCATACGTGATCGAAATCACCGAAGACGACATCGAAAGCGCCTGGAGGCGCAGGCGTCTCATCCTCACTGAACAAGACACGCCCAGTGACTCGAAGTGCTTGGCCACTTCCGATGAGTGTTTCGTCCGCTTCATCGTTGTAATGATTGGTTCCATCACGAAGTTCAACTGCTTTGATGTGACCTGGTTCCGTGTAGAATCGGAAGTCATTGTCGAGGCTCCATGCATTGGATCCTAGACCACTGATCTTTGAGAAGCACGGTGTTGTTTCACCTTCATTACACGGTTTATCCGTAACCTTGAGCACCGGAATGAAATGTTCGAGACCATCGGTGTCGTAAACCTCAGGGAAGGACCAGGTCAACTGGAATCGTGCACGAATTAACAACTGATTGGCATCATCGCCGAATGTGGAGACTTGCGAATAGAGGTTTGAAACAGCAATGTATTCTCCACCAGACTCAAGGCGAGCCTTTGGCATGCCGTTTTCGTCTTCTTCGAGTTGGATGAAAATCGATGTTTCTTCATCATTGACGTCCTCTCCAAGAGCAAACTGTACGAATTGAATATCGTCCCAACCGTTTCGATCGGAAAGAACCACCTGAGCCGTGTACATGACACCTGGGTGAAGTGGTTGCTCATCTTCATGCCCGATGATACTAGAGTTTGTCAAATCGACGACAGGTTCGAATTCTTGCCGAATCCGATAGGTGGATGCATCAGCCTCCCAGTTGGGCATGATTTGTCCTGGAGCGTAACCGCATACTTGGGGCGTTGGTGGACAAACTGGTCCGCCACCCATTGCTACCTGATTCTGTTGACCATCTTTGCCACTAACATACATGGAAACAACCTGTCCGTGTTCAAGCATTGAATCATCAACGAGACCTTGGAAGATGTTCAAACCGCCTGTGATGGTTTCAGGAGAAGAGAGTATTCTCTCGGTATACTCGTCTTCTTGAGGCAATCCATCGAAGTTGAAGTCATGACAACCAATAGCGACGGTCGACTTACACCCAACCCAATAGTGAAGACTGATCTGGGTTGGCGGATCAACGCTATCTTGGATGTTGACGGTGACGGCTTGGCCACCAGGAGCAGGAGGACCAACATGTCGCTCTTGTCCATCGAATGGAGTCACACCCAGAACAAGAGGTGAGTTTCCATCAAGAACGAGACGAATGGTGTTGTATCCCGGATTGGTGAACGTTGATCCGTTCGGAAGGTTGACCGCTTCGACGGAGAAGACCATACCACCCGGTGTGGACTCAATAGGAGACATGAACGTCAAATTGTACGAACCAAAGTTTGGATTGGATTCCTCTGCGAGAACAATCGGTTGTCCTATTGGGTCACCATCATAAGTGACATTCTGACCAAGCACACGGAGATTGAATTCACCAGAGAGAGGAGAGAGTTGTGATGACTCGAAGTGAATCTTACCAAGGAAGGACAAGTTCTGACCGCCACGCACCCAGTCTTGTGCAAACAGTTGTCGTCCAGTTTCATCAAACACTTGGAGACCATCGAGCTGGATGTCGTTCTCAACACGCAATCGCATGTTCTCTGTTTGCCAATTGTTGACCGCAGTCCCAAGTGAATCCTTCACTGTGAGGAGTGCTTCAGTAGCCGCTTCGTCGTCCCAACTCCAGTCGACTGTCACAGGAATGCGTATTGTTCGCACATCGGATGCGTCGAGGTAAGACGAGCAATTCGCAGTATCAAAGGATACGATACCATTCGCATCGCTAAGTGTGCTACAAGAATCACCTTGTTGCCACCTGAAGGTCGGATTTTCACCGCGCGAGTTGTTGAGTGAAGCCGTAACCTCTGTCACGAAGTTGACTTCGTCACCGTGAGCGACTTTGATGATCAGATTTCTTGCAACACCGTCAGGTGCAGCCATGCCTCCTTCAAATGCCGCACTGATGGCGTGCGTATTCATCTTGTAAGCGATGTCGATGTTGGTGATTTTGACCCGGCCAGATGTTTGTGCCTTAATGGCCAATGGGACCTCTACCATTCCATCTCCATTGTCAGGAATGTAATCGTTAAACGCATCAACCAAGGTTGGTTGGAAGTTCACTTCAACGCCAACTTCTGAGTCATCGCTGACATCGATTGCAGATTCGTTAAGGAACAAAATGCTCTCCCAGTCGAAGGTACCATCTGCTCCAACGTCGATACGTGGTCGGTCCGGATATCCTTCTTCATAAAACAATTCGAGACTGTCCATAACAGGTGTTTTGAATCGGTCGGTCGAGGTCATCGTGACCGCATAACGGAGTACGTTACCAGCACCATCGGTTGAGAAACTAGCCTCGGCGAGGTTTGCTGCAGGTTGCCATGTTGAACCGTCATCGTTGGAAACCTGCACCGTTATTTCGGTTGCAGCATCTGTCGTTGCAACCCATACCGGGCGAACTTTACCCACTTTGGTGCCTGTTGGTTTGGCTGGCGAAATCCATGTTCCGCTCGATTCATATTCAGTGGCATACTCCAAATCAACCCACCAAGAAACGGCAGTTGATCCAATCAGCGTTGCCTTCCAAACCAATTCCTTGCCAGGGTGTTGGAAGTGCACCGTTGTGTTCGATTCAACAGAAACCCAATGGGTTCCGTTATCAGCTGAAACCCAGTAATCCACACGGTCACCAATCGATGAGGCTGACCACAACGTTTCCATGTTGACAGATAGAACATCATCGTCGGTTTCAATCACCGGTCCATACCAAGTCGTGGTGCCTGGAGCAGGCGTCGTTTTGTATTGCCAACTTGTTCCAAACTCATGATACGATGGAGAACTGGACCATGTTGAGTAGCCCGAATCAACAGTAATGAAACGACGTCCATCGTAGAATAATCCGTATCCCAAGGATGAAATGCTGCGAACCGAATTCTCAGGAATTAATGCAACTGCGCTACCAGAACGACCCCACGATTCAAGTTGATCACGATCGTTGTAGTAGTTTCCATCTTGGCATCTCATGAAGAAATGGGTTTGGTTCATTTCTAGTCCACGGGCTTGTTGATTGGTGACGCCACATTGCCAAATTGAGGATGAAGAGGTTTGGAAGGTGAAGTATTCATCACCACGTTCGAAATCACCCGTAGCGCTCACCGTGTAAGATTGAATCCGTCTGTTTTGATTGTGAAGTATCCAGATGGTGTCTTCAGCAGCATCGTAGGTGATTCCCGTATAATCGCCATTCCCTTGCGGTTGGAAGGAGTTGATGCAAACCCATTCTTTTTCGTTGGATATATCGAATTCGAGGACACGGTGATACAATGTGTTCGCTGTTGAAGTGTAGAAGTACTTGTAGCCAGACAGAATGGCATACAGGCGTTCGTCGTCTGTTACAACCCAATCACGGAAGCCCCACTGCCCGTAATACGAGGAGGAATGCTTGTTTGGAAGCGTACAACCATTTTGGTCGAGCGTGATGATGCTTTCACGTGTACCATTGTTCGGATGCAAGCGGTGCACAATGTTGTGGAAACTTGTTGAAGACCAAGTTGAGAGATAGAGCCAATCATGATGTCGAAGAACTGCCCCTTGCCCTTGGGCATTAAGTGAATTCGGGCTGAGCTTCAATTGTTGAGAGAAAAATGCGTCTGTGGAATTGGATGTGTGCGGTTGACGGACTGCATAGGTACCGTTGTCAAGCCATGCCGAGCTTGATGGGTTGACTTCCTCATCCATGCCATGTGCGTTGAATGCATGACTTGAATTGGCCATGGCGAGAGTGAGATCTGCGCTTTGGTTGTCGGTGTTTGAAGCCTCCCCAGCAACCCAATGATCGCGTGTAGTTGTTGGAATGGAAGACCATCCAGTCGCCGATGCACCGGACAAGGTCATTTGTACATCCGTGACTTGGGCACCTTTCGGCAAAGCAATTTTTGCTCCCGCATCGGCATTTCCACCTTGGTAAAGTGCGATGTATTCGGTGGTACCATCGCTAAATTCGTAGGTGTGACGGGCCACTTCTGCAGCCTCTGCTTGCTCTATCCACAACTCACCGAACGGCGAAAAACTCATTCCAAGGAAAAGTGCGAGAAGCACGACGGCAATGGAACGTTGCGGAACAGCGTTTGCACTCATATTACAACCCAGTGCTTGAAGGATTATCAAGCGTTTGCATAGCGGTCACTATGTTGTTTGACGCGAATCATACCGGATTGGGGAGGTTTCACCACGGCTTCCATCCTGTTCATCATCGTTCACTTCGAACCAGTCAACCATCCAATCGCCGTCCGTATCCCAATTTGTAGGATCGGTTCCTTCAGCGACGTGATCGTTGTTGTAATCAAGGAGATACCAGCCGTATTCGTGCTCACCAACGGCACGCACGGGGGCTGTATTGGGTGCACCTGTGTAGTAAATCTCCCAAGGGTCTGTGAGATTACCACCACAAAGGACGACATGGTTCGATGAGTCTTGCACAAGGAAATCGACGTCGTTGTCGTTCACGATGTAGGCATAACGATAATCGGAGCTCTGCGATTTGTCCATCTTCAAGTAGTTCTTCACACCTTCATCCCATTGACCTAAACCGAGCAGAAGTGCACGCAATTGCCATCCCTCCTGAATGACCTCACCTTGGTAGGTTAGTCCTGACAAGCGGACAGCGTTCGGACTCGACAGTTGCTCATTTGTGATGGCAAAATACTCTTGGAAGTTCGTGTATGGTTCGTAGACACAACCAACGCCAGAGCAGTCCCAATTTCCATCCTGATCAGCATCTTGGTTGGCATCAATGGCATCTCGAGGATCCATTGTGAACCATGCAAAGGAGAGTTCAGGACGTCCAAGCACCCCTGCATCCAAGGACAGAGGTAAACACGAGTTTGTCGACGTGTCGCAAGGGCCTCCTGTACCTGGATCAATCCAATTTACTTGGATTTGCAAGAATGAAGAATAGTTATCATTGGTTTCGTTCCACGCCTTGGCATATTCGTACCAGTCAGGAATCATATCGCCATCGGTGTCGTTGTCCATTGGATTCGTACCGTACTTGAATACCTCACGCCCATCGGTGAGATTGAAATCTTGGTAATGGGCAGTTACCATTCCGTTTGCAGTTTCTGTGATGAAGGACTCAGAGTCATCATCGCTATCGTTGGAATCTGGCCGTGTGTCGTTGTCAAACTCCATCCAATTGGTAAACGGTAGGTCACCAATTCCAGGTTGTACTACTTGCATAGAGGGTGTAAAGACACGGTCAGACCATTCGCCTTGTGGCGCAGGAATATCAAACGCAGTTCGGCCGTACCAACCATCCGAATCACCGTCGTAATTCACATCCCAAGGATTCAATGGGTTTGCAGCCCAGTGGTTCTCCGTGGTCGGGTTATCCATGCCGTAGAGAGCATAGCAATATTCCCAACCATCTGGAATTCCGTCTGAATCGGAATCGGGATGGGTCGGATCGGAAACGCCAACCAGCGATCGGTTGAAGTTGTTTTCATTGAAGGAATTGATGGTGTTCATTCGACTCACAGATTCCGGCCCTTTTGCCATGAAATCATCGATGAGTGCTTGTCGAGCTTGTAACACAGACATGCCTGTTTCTTCCATGTACGCATTCATGGCATCCTCACCGAAGTCCACGATACCCACAGAAGCAGGAACGGACGTTCTGTTCAGGTACTTGCCCCATGTTCGTGCTTCCCATTCACGTAGGTTGGAATAGCGCTCGTCAAGGTCTATGGTTCCATCACGGTTGCAATCGTAACTGTCTCCGTCCGAATCGAGATTGACATCGGTCTCGATTAGCGGATTCAGCCCCCATCGATTTTCGTTCAAATCCCATGATGTGAACCAGTACTCGAACCCATCGTACATGCCATCATCATCCGTATCAGGATTCGTTGGATCCGTCATACCAAGAAGCAGAGAAATGAACACGTTTGGAGGCTCCCCTGACTGCCATGCGTTGAAATCGTCCAACAATCGCTTTCCACGAGAGTCCTTGGAGATCAAAATCTGGAAGACACGTTGCGCCTTTTTGGTTGGTTGCTGGACATCCCCATCTTCGTGTAGGAGTGGGGCATCTGCAGGAGCATCGATTCCATTCTCCGGGTTGGACGTTGCGAGTGCAAATTCCTGCAAGTCCACCAATCCGTCGTTATCGCTGTCAAACGTTCCGTCACCTGCAACAACTGGATTTAATGTCCACGTTTGAGCAGAGATATTCCATGCAGTGAAGAGCAACTCAAGTCCATCAATGATACCATCGCCGTCTGTATCGACGTTGTTCGGGTCTCCAGTTGGACCTGTGAGATTGTACTGATCGGATGTCATGTAGGTTCCAAAGGAATATACTGTCGAAGCTGAAGGCCATTGCTGGAATGCGTAAGCAGAACCAAGCGTTGTGACAAACCATTGAGGTGATGAGCGATTGGAATTTGTCTCCGATAGCGTTGCATCAATGAGGTTGTACTCTTCCCAGTTGGTCATCCCATCGTCGTCCGCATCAAGCCAACGATCGCTGGGCTGCAATGGATTGAGCGTCCATTCGTCATCAATGACATTCCATCGAGCGAACCAGATTTCCCAGCCATCAGGCATTCCATCGTCATCAGAATCCGCACTAAACGGGTCCGTTGAACCCTTTTCGATGGGGATTTGGCCAGCGAGAATAGCACCACTTGCTCGAGCAGCGAAATCAGCCTCTGGGAGGCCAAAATCCGATATGTTATCGAACAAATCTGTCGTGAATCCGTTTGGCAATTCCATGCCGTCGAGTGTTTGATTGTTCAAGAATAACCCTGAACGAACATGATATTCTAGATAGTTGACAAACATTTCATTCTGTGTGAGAACACCGTCTTTGTTCACGTCGTAACCATCACCATCAGGGTTCTCAAATAAATCGGAACCATTCAATGGATTCACACCAGCGCGAAGTGGTGACCATGTGCACTGTCCAGCGGCTTCCCAACCATCTGGGAGTGTATCACCGTCGGAGTCAACAAGGTTCGGATCTGGAATGGACCACGTCGCTACTGAATCTGGAGATTCACCAAATTCTTCATACAAATCACCTTGAAGACCAGCCTCTCTTACAAGCGACCACTGATACTCGCAAAGATTCGCTAGTCCATCTTGATCTGCATCCCAAGCCGCATCGTCTGCACGTGTTGGATCGAGTGACCAATTGTTACCGCCTGTAAAGGACGTTCCTACCCACCGACGGTGTTCAATTTCCCAACCGTCAGGCATGCCATCTCCATCAGTGTCCATAACGGTAGGGTCGGTTCCAACATCAATCGAATTCAGGCTCGTGTAAGTGGTTCTGGCCTGCTCACCTAGTGCTTCATCGCACGTGTAAACGAGCTGAGGTGTGTAGTAACAGTCGAAGTTTGTCTCACTGAGGTAGTAGCCAAAGAATTCAGCTCCATCCATCAACCCATCCATATCGGAGTCGCTCTGGTTTGGCATGGTTGAGTTGTAACCTTCTGCAGTGCGCGCAACGTATCGATACTCTTCGAGGTTGGTCCACCAACGGTCGAGTTCATCGCCCCCGTTAAGCCGAAGGCCATCCACATCACCATCGAGAAGTGCATCCCACGGATCGGTCGGGTCCAAACCATAGGCGAGTTCCCATCCGTCCGGCATCCCATCGCTGTCAGAATCGTTCGCACCCGGATCCATGAGTTCCAAATTAGCGAATTTTCCTGGCGCCGATGCACCGAGGATGTAGGTACTTCCCTCACGCTCCACAATGCCAATAGATGCAATCTCACCAGGCATTTCGGAGTTGGATTGTAAACCATAGACATCGAGGTAGTTCCCTGCAAGGACCCATAGTCCATCTGCTGAACCGACGAGAAGTTCATCACCAGTCGGGAAGATTGAATGAATGTTGTTGGATTTTGCCAGTTCATCTGCATCGCCACCAGGGTGTTCGAGCAGACCACCGAACGACATATCGTTCAATTCAAGATTCAAACGATGCAAGCCAGATGGTGTTCCAATCCATAGAACAGTTGGGTTTTGGGTATTAGGGCCATCGAGCCTGAGGGCCTGAACCTCTGCTGGATTACCAGTTGCGCCTAGATTAAGCGTTCTCAAGTCGTCAATTTTGTTCGGTATGTTTGAAGGATTCGCATCAAAGAAGAACCTCCATGATGGTGAAGCATCGTCCCGACCTGTAGCAGATTCAAGCGTCATCATTCCACGCTCTGTGCCTATGTATAGGACCAAGCCTCCACCAGGGACACTTCCATGCTCCAATTCAGTCACAACAACACTGTCTTGCATTAATGCGGATTTCAAATTAGAGCCAAGTTCGTAAACTTGAGTGATTTGACCACCCATACTTACTTCGACGACCATACCGTTTCCATCAGCACCCAATGCGATGAGTTGTTGGCTGGAACCTTCGATGGCAAGCTGATGAATGGCAAAGACCTCAACAGCATCGGTCGACGACCACGATTCGATAGGTTCAACAAAACCGTCGACCTGAAGAGCAGCGACATGAATGCCGTGAGAAGTTGCCATGGCCACTGAATGTGGACCAGTATCTGACTCTACAAAGACAGCTTCGTACCCTGTGACGCCTTGAGGAAACCACTGATCTTGGGTCGTTTCCGTTGAATAATCAATTGTGGTAATGCCGTACCGAGTTAGATAATACGCAGTGGAATCGTCGACGAGAATGCTTCGAACATCGTGATGCATCAAAGACAAAGATCCGGGTATAGCGTTGAATGTGAGTGGATACTCCTTGAATGAGGAGTCGTTTACACCCAATTGAACCTCACGCAGCCCAGAACGCACGGTGTTTCCTTCATCGTTGTGTGTGTAGTACTCCTCAAGATTTGACAAGGATTCGCCCAAGGCGATTGCGGTATCGGTCCGACTTACATCAGCAGAGATCAATCCGTCACGATTCAGATCCCAGCCGTCCCTGTCGTCGTCAAGCAGAGCGTTGGAACGATTCAATGGGTCAAGCCCAAAGTGAACCTCCCAACCATCCGGCATCCCATCGCCGAACGAAGGATAAAGTGGGCGGACGGCGAAACCATCCCAACTGTAGCGATCAGAATCGTCAAGCAGCGGATCTGTTCCCAGCCAAAGATCTTCACCAACAACGTTTGTTACGTTGGTCGTGCAAGCAGAAAGGATGTTCACAAAAGAGGCATTGGGTCCATTGGCAATGAATGGCCATTGTGTCAAGACAGAACCCTGAGGTAGCGTTGCCGAACACCAAAGTCCATCCAATTCATGAGTGAAATTCCCCGGCATGCCATATCGGTATTCCTCAGGAGAGGTATACTGTTCTGCAACAGTGAGGAATCCATCCCGATTGACATCAAAACCGTCTTCATCGGGGTCATCGCTTTGGTCACTTGCGTTGAGCGGATCAAAGTACGGGCAGACATATCGTTGCGTCACTTCATCAAATCCACCTGCACGTTCACACATCCATGCTTCGAATCCGTCGGGCATGCCGTCCCCATCGGTATCTGAAATGCGAGGATCTAGGTAGATTCTGTCACCGTTTTCATCAAGCGTTCCTGTGAGGCCTCGCGAGAATCCCGGATCGTTGCAATTGTCGGGGTAAGGCCAACAATACTCCTCCGTGTTGTTCAATCCGTCACGATCTGTATCAAAATCGGCGTCGGATGCGTCACTTTTGTCCAAGCCCTTCATTGTCACAGAGCGTCCGTCAACAGCAGAGAAATTGATCCAGTCCTCGAAGATGTTTTCGTGAACATCGGGAATACCGTCACCGTCGGTGTCCGTCGTTGGCGGTTTTTCTCCGAACGTGTCATCAGGATGAACGTTTGAAACAGGAGAGATGACGGGGAATTGCGACATGAAGAGCAGTCCTGCTATCACTGCAAGTGACGTGAGTAAAGTGGTCTGGCTTCTACGCAATACAATCACCTACGGCGTAACGCCCTATCCAAACTCCTTGTCTCCACGCTTATAGCAATGATGGAGCGTTGTTCATACACGGTTGCGTTGTTGTGGTGCGAAAAGGTTGCTTTTTGACCAATTTGAAGCGGTGTATTCAATATCCGTCTGCACTCGCCTTGCTACGATTCGAATGGGAATGTCAATCACGCACCTTGGCACCGGCAGTCGTGGCAATGCCACATTGCTGAGCTCAGGTACGGCTCACATCCTCGTCGACCAAGGATTCAGCGGGGTCCAATTGGAAAAAAGACTCAACATGCTCGATGTCTCTCCAGAAGACCTCGAGGCGATTGTTATCACACACCATCATGGCGATCATGGTGGCGGTGCCCTCATTGCGCAAAAACGCTGGAAAGTGCCCGTCTATGCCAATCACCGGACCTCTGCAGAGCTCGGATTGCTGCCCGAGTTGACACGACCATTCGAAGCGCTCGACGTTTTGCCGTTCAGCAACGGTATCTCTCTGTTGCCTGTTCCAGTCCCTCATTCAGGTGCCGATAACGTTGCTTTCGTTGCAAGCCACGGAGGAGAGCGCTCAGCCATTATCACAGACTTGGGCAGTTGGACAGATGAATTGGTGCATCACGTCCGAGGTTGTCAACACATTGCAGTTGAAGCTAATTACGACCTTAACAGGCTCATGTCTGGACCATATCCCTCATCCCTCAAAGACCGAATTACCGGCAGAGGAGGACACTTGTCTAATTTACAAACAGGTGAATTCCTTGCCCAAGTTTGCACCGACAAGACCAGAAGCATCACGCTAACACACCTATCCGAGATGAACAATGCACCACACTTGGCAGAGTCTACCGTCTTGTTTGAGATCGATGAAGTGTTTGAGGGTGACATCAACATCTCACTCCAGGATGGACCACAATTTTCTCATTTCATTGGCCGCAGGGATGGAGATGGTTTTGCTACGAACGCCATCCAGCGCATTCAACGAGAAGTACTGTAAAACAGCAACCTTGAGGTCAATGCCTAAATGCAGCCGAAGAACTACGGTCAATAAGGGGAGGTCAAGATGCGTCGGCAAAGCACTGCTAAAGATGACGATGCTGTGAGTGAAATCCTCGGCGTCATCATGATGTTAGCCATGGTCATCACCATCATGGGAGGCGTCTGGATTTTCCTGAATCCATACTTGGTTGCGTTTCATGACAACACCAACTGGAACAGTGCCAGCAACATCGCAGATCGCATCGAGGACCGTATCGATGTCGTTGGCGATTCCCCAGATGGTACAGGCACACGCCAAGCGTTGTCTCTAAAATCATCCTCGATCAATCCAGCAAATCTTGTTGAGGAGTGGGTGCTAGCCGCAGATTTATCGCCGCTCGAGGTGGTCAGTGTGAACGAACTGAATGCTACATCATTTGAATTCCTTGCACTGAATGAAACAGTGACGAGTGTTGTTGTGCAATCGGTTCAAAACACGACCCAGTTTTCTGTTTCGCCCACATTTGACTGGACAACAGTGGACCACAATTTGGACAGCGAAACCTTCCTGATCATCGATTTCTACAACGCTGGAGACGAGCACGTTCATCGATGGTCCCGCTTCGTACTATCTGGACTAAGCGTTAACACGGCAATCGATGGTGGTATGAACCAAATTGCGTTGGTCAACGATGCAAGAATTTCTCGAGATCCGACGACCTCATGGGCCATTGAAGAGGCTCCGAAATTGCGACTTGATACGTTGGTCGATGGTTCCACACGTCTCTCGATTGTCCTTACCGATGTTCGTTTGGGTCAAGCGCTCGGAAACGGACCGAACGTCGGATTCAAGGTTGAATCGCTCGGACCAATTCAATTGTTTACGGGTGAATCGTACAACCTCCGAATCAAGGTCACCAACACACTTCACTCCGTTATCGACCCTCAATATCATGAGGCGTGGTTGAACGACTACACCATCAGCCGGGCGTCAGGAACCCTCGGAGAATTTGTGGGAATCGCGCCTTATCAGAGAGCGAGTGGAAGCGATGGGTTGACTGTGGAAACTCAAGGGCAGCCCCTCTACCTTGAGATCGATGTGCGACGATTGGCGGTGAACGCATGATCGAGATGCATCGTGATGAGGAGGCTGTTTCAGCAGCCATTGCAACGGTGTTGTTGTTTGGCGGTGTCATCTCCATCATCAGTCTAATGATGCTCACGATGATTCCTGTCATCGAAGAATTGGAAGGTAGTGTTGAACGGCACGACATGTCTGCGCAAATGACGCAGTTCAATCACCAAACAACGACGCTGTCCGAACAAGGAATGCCTGGCGATGTTGTAACACAGGAATTTGTTCCTGTCGATGGATCCCTCAATTGGGACATGATGCGAAGTGGTATGTGGTATTCTTCAACCTGGCAAGAAGATCATTCGTTCCGGATTCGCGATGTTCTCGACTTTGATGACAAACTCAAGGTGAGGCACGCTGAATCGACTACGTCAACAGCGTGTTTTTCTGATTTGAGACTTGGGCCTGACCGACCCTACCATTACGCCGCTCCCGAATGGGCAGACAGTGTGGTCCTTACGACCAAACCAGGACTCAGTTTTCCCTTAGGGCCGATCGATGTGGACCTACTCCGTAACAATATCGTCGACAAATCTGCAGAACTCTTCGTTGATGATGTTCAAGAATGGGCTCTGGATGACGCAGACTGGTCGCTCGAATCGTCTCAAGAACTCGTGGTTTACTGGATGCGAAATGGAGAAGGAACGACCGAAGTTCGTGCAACAGACGCAAATGCAAACGGTCTTGGCCGGTCTTGGGCCTTACCACTCCCCGCTGGAAGCATTGAGTTGAACATTGTTTCACAGGAGGTCATGATGGTTCACGGTAACGGTGTGTTTGGTGATTTCACAGAGATTGCACTTCCATCGGATCTTGTTGGCGTTCGTACAAGTTGGAGCAAAACGATGAACATCGCTTCACCCCAAGTCGTTCACATCACGACTACAACCGATGCACAACTGATGCTATCAGTTGGTGCAGAAGGCACGACAGCTTGGAAGAGTCTAACTGGGTCAAATCATGGTACCGCATTCATCCCTCCGACACAGGAAGGGTACGTTCTTCTCTCCAATGCGAATGAGGAGCCTGCAACGGTTACGTGGCGTGGTTCGGGTGTAACGATCGACGAATTCAGCAGCTACAGTGTTGCATGGCCTCCTGTCGGGCTTGATGGAGCGAGTCTGTTGCAAAGCGACCATCCTATCTCTGTTGTTTGGAGTGGAGCGAATTCTCCAACAGGCGTCTACCAATTGGGAGCCTTCGACACAGGTATGGAGTCTGGGCTATCTGTCCACTCAAACACATCGAATTCCTTTAATCTCGAACTAAAGAGCAACGGTGCTCAATCCATTCTCAATGTCTCAGTACTTACTGAAAATGAAACGGTGCTCAATCAAAGTGAATCGTTGATTGTTCCTGTTGATGCGCAAGAAGTCTTCGTTCAAACAGACGAAGGGCATGGCGTCTATGCATTTGCGGATCATGGATTGATTGGGCTTCACGACAGCATCCACGAAGGTGCTCGACGCTGTGTTTCCATAGGAGTCACGGCATCGGGTTGGATCGACCTAACCATGCCATGGACTAGCATGGGTGGACGAAGCATCGTCGATATGCAGGAGGCGTGGAAGACCGGAGATTATCCTGCAAGTGTGCACATCGAACTCTATGGCCTCATTGTCGAGGAACCATACACACCGATAGGTAGTGCTTGGGTGATGCAAATTTCACGGTTCGTGTACGATTTTCAATCCTCTGTAACGGGAATGGAAGTCGCTATGAGCGGTGGTGCCGTTCTGACCAATCATCCAGAATACAAACCAACGGTTGTGGCAGCACCCGCTGACCGTGGCGGCCCAGGACCCCGTTTTGCAGCAACAATTCCAGCACTTCACCCTACCAGCGACTCTTCTGTTGGAGGAGGCGTGCTCTCCATGGAAGTCACGTTGACGAAGCGAGAATCCTTGGCGAGCGATATCGCTTACGAAGTACGCCGAGGTTGGGCAGAACCCTATGGTAGCGCCATTGCTTCATCCTCAACCCAAGGTCTTGAATCCAGTGAAGATTGGACCATATATCCCGGACGATTGGACCTTCTCACAGATTACATCGGATGGGTTCCTGATCCTGGATTTGGAACCGTTGAATCAGTCTGGCATACGGCAGGACAACCAATCCAGTTCTCACTGCAAATCTCATCACTCGATGCCCATGTTTCGGAGGTGATTGCTTGAAGACAATCGCTCTTCAGAAAAACCGAGAAGGTGCAGCAACGGAACTCGGGTATGTGTTCACGTTCATGCTCGGAGTGCTGCTCCTAACCATGTTCAGTCTGTGGATTTATGATATTGAAACCGCAACGCGTGAACGTTGGAATGAGGAAGCAATCGATGCCAATATGAACGATTTGTCGGCTGCCGTTGAACGTACAGATATCGCAAGCAGAATCGATAATTCATCCTATGCAGAGCGAGTCTATTGGCGAGCAACAGAGGCGGATGAATCACAATTCACATTGGAATTGACCGATACTTCGTTGATTCTTTACGACGAGCAAGGTGAATTGGGGACTGAGCGCTCGTTGTCAGGAACAGCATCGGCACCACATACTGGTATCGTCAATCTAGCCGGAGTCGAATCCATCTGGGTCGTCTATCACAATGGAGTCATTTCGATCGAACTCGACCGACCTATGTTCTAACGGCCCATAATGGCTGAATGAACTTGTGATTGAACTTCTCTCATGCGGGTTCGTGCACCCAACTCTCGAAACACTGCCAATGCTCTCTGAAGATATTCCATTCGACGTTGTCGGTCCGGAGCAACACCTCCAAGTTTTGAAAGCAATTCACCAATCTGCATCCGGAGGTCATTGGCTTCAGCAATGATGAGAGCTTCTCGATAACGCTCAAGCGCTTCTTCACTTCGACCACTGTCCTCAAGCACCTCTCCAAGGAGAATCATCAATTCGACCATCGAAATTGGATCACCGGCGTCGGACATGATGTTCAACGATTCCGTGTAGTGATGCATTGATGTTTCAGCATCGTTCATCTTGGCATGATATCGTCCGAGCAGTGCTTGTGCCCTAGCGTGAGCAAGCAGATCGTCTGCTTTATCCGTCCGCTCAAAGACTTCGAATGCGTGTTTTCTTGCTCGTTCGACCTCACCAAGGTCCAATAAGGCTCGACCAAGGATGATTTGCGCACTGAGCAAAGATTCATCGTTACCGATGATTGCTTCAACTTCGGAATACGCTTCCAAAGCCTTAGCACGGTCGTTCTTTCTACGGTACAGATAGCCCATGTTGTTGTACGTCCGTGCAGCCCCTTTCGCATCCCCGAGTTCCACTTGCACTTCGAGGGCTTCTTTGTGGGATGAAAGCGCTTT
Source organism: Candidatus Poseidoniales archaeon (assembly GCA_038105035.1). Lineage (GTDB taxonomy): Archaea > Thermoplasmatota > Poseidoniia > Poseidoniales > Poseidoniaceae > MGIIa-L2. Next base: position 31,905 of record JAYOBT010000002.1, read on the forward strand.
GTCTGTTTGACCCTGTTTCATCGCAATGTCAGCTTGTGAACCAAGTATTTCTGAATAAACGACTGGGAGATTGGCTTCTTTTGCCGCCTTGCTCGCGGTTTCAAAAATGGCTGATGCTTGCTCAAATCGTCCAAGCATCAAGAGAATGTCTCCCTGAAGTTGCATCATTGGTGCCATCAAGGATGGTTGAAGACGATCGAGGGTAACACTTTCAATGAGGCTTAACAATTCGAGATGGCCTTGTGAAACAAGTTGACGACCAAATTCCACGATTTTATCGATTGCTTCCTTTTGGTGTTCCGAGGACAGTTCATGATAGATCTGCTCCAAGGTTGTTTCAGAAGATTTGCTCTGTTTACTGTAGTAGGTTGCGCACGTACTGTGAACCGATTGCTTGGTTTGCTCATCGATGCTTCGAACAAGGAATTCACGAATCAAATCGTGGACGTCGTAGATATCCGTATCGACCTGTCGTGCGAGTCCTTGTTCGACGAGACTACCAAGAACATCGACGTCAAGTTCGTGGGCAAGTAAAGCATCGAGTGGCACAGATTCTCTGAAAATGGATAAAACAGTCAACACACGCTTCTGTTCTGCAGACAGTTTCGAGAAGATTTCCTTCGTCACGTAGTGTTCGAGTGTGTCGTGAAAAGCACCAGCTGATGCGCCACGATTGATCAACTCAAGAACGAGGGGGTGACCTCTGGACAAACCGTGGATATGGAGCCATTGTTCGGTGGATAAATCCTTGAAGCCTGTCAACAGATTCCTTGCTGAATCGGAGTCAAGCCCATCAAGCGGTAAGACGAGACTCGTGATACGACCCTCAGCGTCTTTGGTTGGAACAACGGGTTTGAACGAGCGTGAAAAAATGACCAATCCAATGGATTCTTCACTTCCAAGTAATCCAATCGTCATCGATTGAATCGTTTGGAAAAGAATGGCATCTGAAACCTTGTGGAAGTCATCAATGACGATGAGAGTCGGAGTATTTTCGAGCGAATCAATGAGAATTCGTGCTGCATCGTCTGGTTTCGGAACTGGTGTCGCTGCGAGATAATCTGCAAACGAAGAATCTCCGATGTTGAGCAGCCATTCTGCTAAGGATTCAAACAAGGCGCGAGAGCCTTCCCAATCCTGACAACGATGATACAGCAAGTTTCTTCGATGCATGAATCGCTCGATTAGTTTAGCAGCAATCGTGGTTTTACCAATCCCTGCAATTCCAGGAATCATCAGGGTCGTTGCACGTGCATCCAACAAATTTACCATGTTGTCCAGTTCTTTTTCACGCCCGTAGAAATGGCGTAATCGTGGAAGGTCTCCGAGAGACGTAACCAGTTGCTTTTCGACTTGTTTGGACAAGTCACGTTCAATAAGATCTTCAGAAAGAGAACGTGCATCGAGAATCAAGTTGTCATCGAGATAACGTATGATATCAACTGGTCGCATCGTAAACGGCAAGACTTCATGAGCAGTACCAAGTGATGTTGAAATGGTTTCACCATCAACGTTGATGCAACGAAATTGGAATTCACGGAGGCGACTCCACGTATCCTCGGCCGCAATAATTCCAGCATCCGTCAAAAAGTACGCCTTGCGTTTCCGACTCACACCTTGCACGTGTGCCTGTCGTTCAACGAGAAGACCCTGGTCTCTCAAACCAGAAATAGCCCGAGGTACGTTTGAACGAGCAATCGCTACTGCGTTTGCAATACCCATTTGCGATAGTGCGAAGGGGACTTCGACTTTCTCTTTGAAATCAGCATAGTCAAGAAGATGCAAAAGCACCTTCTCCTGCACGCCAGGTTTAGCGATCATTCCGTCACCTGCTCACTGAGAAGGAGGTTGGTAGTTCGGATCGGGAACCCACTGGTTAGCCTCTTGGTCCCAAAGCCATCCTGGATGCTGAGCTGAAGATTGTGGTTGAGCCGGCTGAGTTTGAACTGGAGCAGGTTGTTGTTCAGGAATTTGTACAACCTCCTTTTTACCCCAAGCGTATGGGTCCTCCTGTTCTTGGACCTCCTCATCTGCAGCGAAGCCTTCGTCATCAATTTCTTCGAATTCGATGAAGAAGTAACCCACACCACCAAGGAGAATCAACGCACCGATAATGATGCCAACAATGAGGAAGAGATTGGAACCGTCATCGGCTTCACCAACTTCGACGTTGAATGTCGCAGGTTCTGAACTACCACCGAAGGTCTGTCCATCCATCAGGAACTTGAGTTCGTTCGATGCATCGTTCATGTCTTGGAGATTGAGTGCCATGGTCCAGGTACCTGTATCGCCAACAATCACGGTCTTGATCAACGTTTCAGAAGCTGCAGAGCGGGCTTCAATCCGTGCACCAGGCAACCCTGTTCCAGTGAAATTTGCAGTGTTCGAAGCAGTTACTGTTTCACTCGGATTGTCTCGCTCGACACTGAATTCGATGGCCTGAACAAAGAACGTCACATCACGCGACAATGCAGATTCATCTGATGTATCTCGTACCACGAATCGGACGTTTTCAATGGTCCATGTCGTAATGTCTTCGTTCGATTGAGAGATAGCGGGGTCGTATCGAGCAAACCCTTCGCTGTCAATGGTGATGAAGTATGGGTGAGCATCATCGCTCGGATCGGTTTGGTCGTCAAAGAAGTCAATGCTGAGTTGTTCGAACGATGAATCAGGGTCGCTGAAGTATTGCTTCAAATCCAGTACAGCTCCACCACCACATTGATTTTCGGAGGTTGAACCAACGACACAGAAAATGGTGATTTGGTTCGGCCACGTTGTCGAATTAAACTGTGGAGGGATGTTGTTAGCATCACTCGGCTTTGATATCGTGATACGTACGACGTCTTCAATTGAGTAATCTTCGCCATCGTAAGCTTTGACTCGAATCTCATATTGTCGCTCGTGAATCAGTTTACTTGTATCCCAAACAGCAGACCATGAATAGCCGGGTCCGGTTTGCTGGAAGGTCGTTACTGGACCAGGTCCATCCGAGAGAATAAGACCGCTTGCTAGGTCGAGAATTTCAATCTCCACACGCGTGATTGTCCCGTCTGCTCCATCGCTGGCGAATCCAACAAGCGTTGTCGATTCTTCTGCTTGAACTGGTTGAGTACCATCCGGTTCGAGAAGATCTACAATCGGGATGATGTTGTCATTGAGAACCATAACCGTACGAGTCGAAATAACACAGGTTCCTTGAACGTCGTCACAGAAATCACTGTCGCTTGCCCAAACTTCGAAGGTGTATTCTCCAGTTTCAAGTTCCTCAAAGTTCCATTCGTATGCCCATGCTACTGAACCATCAATGGCAAAGTGTGAGGCGTAACCATTTGGACCAGAAACGTCGAACCAAATGTCCTGAATGTCTGAACCCCATGTACCAGAATACGGATCGGATGCCGTTCCTGTGAAGAGAATTTTACCGTTGGAGTGGGTAGAACCATCCAGAGGCTCGTTTAGGTAGAGCGTCGGTGGAACGAGATTCAACTTGAACTTACGGACTTCAATCGGGGAGTAATCCAAACCATCGTAGGACCGAATTCGGAAGGTGACGTCACTCTCACCGTCAGGGTGAGCGGACAAGTCCCAATCAAACGACCATGTCTTGAATGGATGGTTTTCTTTGGTCAATTCACCGTTTGCACCGGACGTATCGACTGCATAGTACCAATCGGTGCTGCCAGGTGGTTGAATTTCTACACGCTCAATCAATCCAAATTGCCGGTCGTATGCGATAACATCCAGCGGATATGGTCCAGATTGACCGTCCCAAGCAGTACCTGTGATGACGGCGTTAATCGCAAATGAATCACCATCGTACTGCTCAACGGTAACACTTGGACGTTCGTTATCGAGGTTGATGATGTCGTCAATGGATCCACTCAGAACGAAATCGAAATCCTTCTTACCCTTGCCGAACTTGTAGGCTTCAACAATGTAGAACGGTAGTTCACGGCCGTTCAGACAGTCTGGGTCATCTTCATCGACGTAAGTGTCTCCATCGTTGTCGTATCCGTCAGAACATGTATCCTCATCGAGTGTGATTGGGTTACCGGTTCCGTCGTTTGAACCAGGAACGATGACGTTGTTCTCGCCAACGAAGTGGTTCCAGTTTCGATCGAGGAGGAAATTCGATGGAAGTGATACTTGTTGCGTAAATCCAAAACTATCGGTTGTGAGTTCGTACAGAGGCAAGCCAGTAGCATCCTTGATGATGACTGTAGCTCCAGCAACATTGCTATTCTTTGCCTTCACTTGGTAACGAACCAGTTCTCCTTGGCGAACTTGTGAACCCCATGCAGAGTTTTGGTTTTGAACGTGAACCTTTGTTTCGTCAAAGTTCTGCAAATCTGCAAAGGAGAAAACGGTTGAATTGTTCACCAACTCAATGGCCAGAGGCATGTCCCGTGGTGGTACAGCTGCTGTATCTGGAAGTAGTAGACATTCTGATTGGACGAATGGGCACTCAGCACCGAGCCACTGAAGCATGACTGGGAAAGAATATCCTCCTGCAGCATCAGGGATGTATTCGGATTGGACCGTAACACGAGATTCAGAGATATTGTAGACTTGTGTAGCGTTGGTCCATGTGTTACCAGAGAAGTAACCAATTGAACCATACTTCTGTCCGTATTGGTTGTCAAAGTGTGTGATGTTCGCAGCAAATTGTCCTGCCTCGATGCTGTTGCGTTGTACGTTGACAATCGAACCTTTGATTCGAAGGCCGTCCCCTGCGTTGTTGGTAACGGTGTTGTCAACAATGGTTGCAGAAGAGGTGAAAACGTGGATTGCGGGGCAGTTGAAATCGCCACCATACATCCATTCAGAGTTGCACGTTCCCGAGTTGTTGGAGATGATGTTGTTTGCGATATATGCCCGATTTGGTGACGGGCCAGGGTAGTTGCTACCGGAATCTCGGTAGTGGTACTCACCAATTTGGACCGGTTCTTTCGCCGTATCTTGTATGGTGTTGTTCTCAATCTCAACTTCGGATTGTCCATAGACCCAAAATCCGTTAAACCCTGTGATTGGTCCAACTGTGTTTCGATGAGCTATGAGCGTCGAATCACGAATACCAAATCCTGAACCACTTGATGCCCCGGAAATGGTGTTGTCAGTGGCTGAAACAATAGCGCCATCGTAGGCTGTGATACCAGCACCTTCACCGGTTGTGATGACGTTGTTGTCAAGGTATAGCGTGTGTGCGAAATTTCCCGTTGTTTTGTATGAGTTGGTATCGATAGCGTTGCACAGTACGTTTAGTGTACTGTTACCAAAAGATCCCGATGAACCTTTGAAAAACACACCGTAAGCGTTGTCTTTGATGTCAAGATTGTCCATCGTAATGTAAGAAGATTCAGCATAGATAAGTACACGGCCACCGCCTTGATTACCACACTGTGCTTGTGTGTTGCCAGTGAACGTTGAACCTGTTATGGTCAGAGCAGAGAGGATACCTGCTCCTGCTTCATAGGCACGGACAGCTGCTGCATCGTATCCACGTCCATCATCACCGAGGGTGAATGTGGAGTCACGGATAGTCGGCGCAGCAAAGTCGAGTGCGATGATGTTGGAGGTATTGATGTTCGAGAAGGCAAGGTTATCGACAACGGCAGAGGAACCATCGAAAACGAGCGTGCCGTATTGAACTGCCTGAAGCGTTTGCACGTATATTGGGAAGCCGTATGCATTGTTGAACGAAACATAGGACATGCCCGTGGATGCTTGGTTGATTGTGCTGCGAATGATGACTCCAGAACCACATGCAGCGTCAGAGTTGGTCAATAGTTGGTTGCCTTGTTGGTAGCATCGACCAGACACGCTGTAATCAGATGGTGTTGCCCATTCGAACCGAACTTGAGAAGAGGCGCTCCCTTGGGTTGCACCACAAGATGCAGAACCAGCACAAATCGCACCTTCTACGTCAATAAAGACTCCAGCGGGGATGTTGATTGTCGTTCCGGCTTGGATGACGAGTTTTGCACCCTCTGCGACGGTTACGTCACCGGTGAGCGTGTGAGTACCGCTCCAGATCTCAGTCGTGACGATGGTTCCAGATGCAGTTTCATTGACTGCGCTCGCAGTAGGCACCGTAACCAATCCAATCATTAGTGATGTGAGAAGGAGTCCCACAAGTCCTACACTTTTTCCAACATTTGCAAATTGCATGTTCATTCCTCTATTTGGGTGGAAGGACTGAACGAATATAATACTGCGCCCCATACGACACCAATAATAGTATCAATAACGTATTAAAATATCAATAATTTACCCATTAGAATATCATTTTTATCCATTAGTATCAAATTATGTAGGCGATATTAACAATTTATCTCACCTGAAAGTTGGTTCAGCCAGGCATTTGCTTTCAATTGACCATAACCCTGTTGAGGATCATGTTGAGATGTAGGGCTAATGGAATCTGCCAGCGCTCTCTTGACAACTTCGATGCATGCTGTAGTTGATTGTTCACTCGGTTTGAGTTCAGGATGTGCTTCAAGAATCAGAGCCAAAGCACCTGCAACAAAGACGGTCGCATCGGAAGTGCCACTCGAGGTGTACCATTGATTGTCCATGCCAGTGGAAAGAATATCAACACCTGGTGCTGTCAATTCAGGCTTTTGGTTCGGATAAACGCGAACGTTACCATCTGTATCAATGGACTCACCAACAGAAGATTGGCTCCAAACTACGCCTTCTTGGTCTGAGGCTCCGACCGTGATAACGAGATTGACGTTGCCTGGTGCACTGACAAAACCATCATCACCAGCACCTCCGTCATTACCTGCTGCAGCAACGACATAGATTCCAGCATCGATCGCTTGCCGTGTTGCAGACACGGCAGGGCCTTCTCGTGATGCTGACTGATCTTGTGCCCCTCCAAGTGAAAGGGAAATGATATCGGCTTCAAACTCGAAAATGCACCATCGTATGGCTTCAGCGACCCGTGATTCAGAACCCGTGTTGTTCTCACCGTTTGCACTCAGAGCTGCTGCCATTCCAAGGGTAATATTCGGCGCGATGCCTTGTTGGAAATCGGTCGACAACAGAATTCCTGCCATAAGCGTACCATGTGCAATCGAGCCATAATCCGTTGGAGTTGCAGAATTTCCAACAAAATCTTCGAATTCAACATCGGAATTCTCAAGCGATGTATGAGTTAGTGATATTCCTGTATCAACCATACAAACACGAACACCTTGGCCCGTGAGGCCATCCTCTTGCAATTCACGAATCTCTGAATCTTCAAACGCCCACTCCGAGGTTTGAGGAGGTAATTGCAACAAGAGGAGATCCGATTGCCACAAAACCACAATGATGCCCATGAACAAAGCGACAACAAGACCTGAGGCAAGAGAGAAAACCCGTCGAGGACGATACGGTACAGTATCTGGCACGATGGGCGCCCAACCCGTTACCTCAGCCCTCCACTGACCTTCATGACCAGCGGTTGAGGGGTCAACGGCAGAGAGAATCTTCGGCTCCCCAGGTTCGGGAAGCAACTCAACTCCACGCAGATCTTCCATGCTCCTCCCACACAAATGGGTGGTTCTCGTGTATCAAGTCTTGTCTTGAAATGAATCAGAACCGACTACCCCGGGCTCGGGATGACGCCTTGAAACCAAAGTACAAGATGATGAAGATCAGTGCAATGATAGCCACAATGACAACCGGGTTGGAAGAGTCATCTGAACCTTGAACCAAGTACTCGATTCCGAAGTCACCCTCGACCATGCTTGTCGTGTAGTTCGCATCATCACCAAGAACAACAGCTCGCACGTCATATCGTGTGATACCTTGGCTCGCCTTCGGCAAGACAAATTCGAAGTCCGTAGAACCTTCAGCAGGAACGCTGAGTGTGATGTTCATCTCTGCCATTCCGCTGCTGTCAAGGAAGACTGTCACTTGTTGTGCAGGTCGTAGACCGTTGTTCTCAATCACGATAACAACGGTGTTTGGATCGACATCTGCAAATCCATTGCTTCGTGAGGTGGAGAGGTCTTCATCCCAGTTCAGAACGATTCGAGCAGATTCGACCGTAATCTCAACGTCTTCTTGCGTTACACCATCCTCGCTCGTGATTCGAACGGTTACAGTGACCTGTCCATCGTTAAAGTCGGATGCAGCAGTGATTGCGAAAGCAAGGTCACGCATGTTGTCCTTAGCGATCGTGGTGACACCGTTCATTGGACTGACCGTCCAACCATCAGGGAGGTTGTCAAGTACTTCGTATGTGAAGGAGTCATCGCCGTTACCGTTGTTGTTGATGGTCATGGAGGCAGTTGTGACACCACCAGGAGCAACTCCGACCGTCGATGTGACATCGGTTGTGTTGAAACCATACGTCTGAGGAACTTCGACATTGATCGAAACTTCAGTCATATCTCCGCTGTCAGCAGAGAAGCGGATGTTAATGTCATGACCATTCTCAAGCCACCACGCTGTTTCAACAGATGGTAGAACGATACGTGCACGCAGCGTCTCCTCAAGCGTTGCGTTCTCTGCAACATCACCAATTCCGAGTTGCACGTTGGACGTGCCGACCCAGTCGGTACCGTTGTAGAATTCAACGTTCCAATCGTCTTGGTCAGGTGAAACCGTAACCGTGCCTGTAACTTCAAACGGATCTGAAATCTCAGTTCCACCATAGACGGCAAGAACATCAAATTCAATTGCGGTGTAATTCACATCATCGCTCGTGTTCACAACAGCAAGCAAGTCACGGTTCTCGTCACCAAGTACTGTTGCTCCTTCGACGGAGCCGATTGTGAGCGTGAGGTCACTGTTTGTCTTTCGGTTGTAGGAGAGGAGAACCGCCGTTCGGCCCTCGTCACCATTGTCAATCGATACACCAGCAGTGTAATTCATGGTCAAATCACGCTGTACAGTTGAGAATTCAGAGTTGAATGTTGCTGCCTCGGCGGGGAGCAGGACTTCGAGCGTTCCATCGGATTCCAATGGTAGAGCCCAAACACGACCGTCGCCCAAATCGACTTCGACATCAACAACATCACTCACTGGTGATGAAGCATCATCGGTACCTGCGTTGTAGGTTTGAAGATTGAATGACGTAAATTCTGTCGTTACATCAACCCAACCACCCTTGCTCATGACAAGTTCAATCGATCCACCGTTCTGTACTTCAGCCTCGAGCAAGCCAACAGCTACTCCACCACCGTTGAACGGAGCATCGTCTTCGTAAACGACGACAACCCATTGTCCGGGTTCAACAACTGCTGTGAACGAAAGCGTCTCATCTGCAAGGACTCCATCGACCTCGACAGCATCCTGTTGGTTCTCAGAGGTGCCGTAGAGTGTGATGGTTGCCCCATCGAGACGGGATGAATCAAGAACATCGGTGATGGATCCAGTTACCGTTACCTCAGCGGCTGACATTTCGATGTCCTGTGAAACAGGTTCGTTGTCAACAACGTATGTTCCAGTGTTGTTGTCATCGTAGGATACAACACCGAATCCGTCCTTTTCAACAGTCACTGCATAATTCTCAAGAATTGGCACATAGATACGCCATACACCATCAGCGTCAGTCGTCACGACAGTATCGATTGTACCTCCCTGAATGGTAACATCGGCGCCTTCAACGCCTTCGTTCCCATCTGCGATGTCGTCTTCATCGGTATCCCAGTAGGCCTTTCCACCGATTTCAACTTCCAATGCTGCATACACATCGCCAAGCGAAGTGTTTGCATCGATAAGGACTGGAGCACTGGAGGTATCGATGGTCCAGTAGCGCTGAGCTGCGGACTCGTTCATGAACAAACTCCATGTTCCAGGCATCAACAATTGCGAAGCGTTACCATCTGCATCGGATGGATTCATGGTGATGTTACCAAAGCCATCATGGCTGACAAGGACGACCTTCTTTCCAGAGAGTTCGGATTCGGTACCCGCTTCCATCAATGTCAATGAAACTTCAACAGCCTCAACGAGTGCGAGGGATAGTTCCGTGCGAACGCTGGAATCGTCTCCGATCGTGATCGGCATGCGCAAAGATTCGGTAATACCGTCACCATTGAGAATTGGCGCAACCACAACAATGTAGTCTCCGCTTTGGACATAGGCAGCAAATGTTCCATTTTCATCAACACTGATTGGAACATAATCCGAACCATCTGGTGTTGATAGGAGGAAGTTCTCGAGCATTGCAGAACCATTGGACCAAGTGATGGTACCGTTCATGCGCCATGCATCAACAATCGGAATGAGGACTGGCTCTTCAGGCCCTGTCAAGCCGACAGGAATAACATCCAACACGCCATTGACCTCAAGACTTGCATCGCTTGCGTTTTCATCGGATGCATCCAAATTATTCGTCGAAATAGCATAGATACCTGGACTGAGGACAACCTCTACAATTCCGTCTTCAGTATAATCTGTCGAAGTGATGTTCACAGGTTCGCCGACCTCAGACACTGGAATCAATTGAATGTCGGGACGAATCGCTGTTCCATTTTCAAAGACACCGTCACCCAAGTCAGTGAAGACGTTGAGCGTCACGGTACTGTTTGTAGGATTGGTGATCAAACTGACAGGTTCTGGATTCATTCCGTCTTCAACGCTGACAGTGTAATCCGAAACGGATGCAGCATTGTACGCTGCTGCAGGAATGCTGAAACTCCATGTTCCGTTGAGCAGTTGCATGTTGAACAAACCTGCCTCATCGGAAGTCGTTGTCCATACGACACCATCCTCGCCAAGAGCGTGAATTTCTACTGGCTCATAGTTCGGAATATCTTGGTTCCAGTTGGTCTCGTTGTCGAACAGATAAATCGCACCGACAACATCCACAGTTGGTTCAAGAATCAGTGCATCCAACTTGGCCATACCTTCAGTTACAACAACAGATGAACCAGCGGCGAAACTCGACAAGGAGCTTTGCGCATTCAAGTTGAAGGTCATTCCTGCTGGCAAACGCTGACTGAATTCACCGAATTGGTCAGTAACCGCTGTGAACTCCAAATCGTTACCGTGGAAGACCACTGGAACCGAACTTGCGTTCTCGTAGAGTTTCGCTTCATCAGGGAGCGCAAGCCATTCCTCGTAAGTGAACCCTGCAGTGTTCGGAGCATCGATTGAACCGTTGACCCAGACCGAAGTCGAGTAGGTGAAATCCAACGTCAAGTCCGAATCATCAACGTTGATTTCTTCAATCAGGATGTAATCCTCGTCGCTGTTGTCACTGACAGACCATTCACCAACAGGAAGTTCTACGAATACCACACCGTTCTCGTCAGAAACAACGTCGATTGGTAACAAGCCAAGAGGGTCGGTGAAGTTCACTTCACGACCCGTAACATCGAATCCTTCTGGACCGTTCAATGTGATGGTCAAGTCGTACATTTCTGGAACACCGATGTCGAAGGTGAAGTTCATTGGCTCATCGTAAACCTGCATGGTTTGGTTGAGTTCATAGAATCCATCGTTGTCAAGATCGACACGGACATAGTATTCACCAGCCGTGATTGGTCCATACGTGACATTGCCTTCATCATCAGAAGTGATGATGATCATTTCTTCCTCGCCAAGAGCAACATCAATCAGTTGCACATCTTGGTTCGGAATGGCCTCACCAGACATTGTCGTGAGTTGATCCTCAAACAGCGATGCAGGTACGGTCATGGTTAAATCGAAACTCGGTTCAATTCCAACCTCAACAGGGTCAGGCAAGAGAATTTCTCGACCATTCGGCATCAGAGCAATCATGTTGTAGACACCTGGCACGAGGCCGGTTTGGTAGAATGAACCCGGGTTAACGATGTCACCGCTAAAGGTACCCGGACCGATGAACAATCCAGTTCCGTTGAGCGTTCCTACACCCTCGAAAATACCTGTACCCTCAAAGGTCTCACCGTCAAGTTCCTTCATGAGTGTGCTGACACCATCAGAGGTCAGACGGCCATTTGCCATGACTTCACCATCCAGAAGATAGGTTGAGAAATCGGTCCCCTCGGAGATCAAGCACAGCGTTGCATTCTCTGGCATTGTGTTGTTTTCACCACAATCAAGCGAGGCATTGTCGTGCTCGATCCACGTCGCTTCGATGGTTCCTTTACCAATCCATGTTCCGTTTCCGGAGAAGACGCGAGCATCGGAAATTTCTCGTGTGAAGTTTCCAGTAAAGTCGTAAGCGAGGGCAACACCTTCGCTTGTAAATGTACCAACATCAGAGAAGGTGACTTCACCAGTTCCTTGGAGGATGCGTGATTCGTCCGTATCGAACGAACCGTTGGTCGTCGTCAAGGTGTAGTTCTCTGTCATTTCCCAAATGTTTCGCAAGACGAAATCGGTCTCGACAAGTGGCTCACCGTCGAATTCGCCGTATCCGGACCATGTAACAGTTCCTGAAACACCAGTGCTCTGGACTTCGATGTCCATGTCAGCAGTGTCCGGAGCGTCAGGGTCTCGGTCTGCTTGTGCACCTGTGACATTGATGGTTGTTTCACCCAACCATGTCATGTTCGCAACCTCACCGAGAACAGCGGTGATTGCGTAGACATCACGGTCGTCGTTGGTTTCAGTAAGCACGTCGCCGAATCCTTCAACGAATTCGCCGCTTTGAATCTCTTGAATCGCCATTGTATCATCGTAGACTCCTGCGAATGCAGAGACCCGAATCTTCCCAGCAGGAGCGAGGAAACTCCAGTCGCCGTTTTCGTCAGCATCCGTGACGCCGATTGGGATCCAGTAAGTGTCCTCGTCAAGGTCTTCAGCACCCTCTCCAGAGAATGCGTCACGTTCAATGAGAATTCGAGCGTTTGGAAGACCCAGTCCATCGTCTTCGGTCATGACCGTACCCGAGATTTCAGCACCAGAGTAGTATTTCATGACCTTGACATTGGCGTTTGCAAGGATTGCAGGCGTCTCAGGGTCGTACCAGTTTGCAATGACAAAATGATTCATCATTGCACCTGGCAGAGGATAGGCCTGTTGCAAGAACGAGGTGCCACGTGAGTTTTCGCTCAATTGTTGACGAGGTTGTGGGTTGGTCGAACCTGCATCTGCGCCGAGAGTTGAGGCTCCGTATCCTACGTAGGAACGTGCCAACATTGTGTCGAAGAATTCAGGGAGGTGATCAACACGTATGTCTTGAACACTCAGGGGTTCGATATCAGCACCAGATTGCTGGTCCAAGATATCTTTGAGCATGGCTTCATCGACAGCCTCACGGTCCATTTCTCGCACAGGTTCGTCACCACGCTTGGTTTCGTAAACTTCGTCGGTAAAGGTGTTGTAATCTTGACCGGAGAGGATGGTTGGAGCACCGAAGATACCAAGCGGTCGTTCACCGTTGTAGGCTGCATCGGCGTTGTAGCGACCAGCTCGTGGGTAGAGTTTGTCGTCGATTGCAAAGTATCGGATTTCGTGATCTCGATCAATGGTTTCTCCAGGGGCACCGTGGTAATCCTGGACGACGTAGTTGTTCTCAAGTCCGATGATGTCGTGATAAAGGTCAACGACTTCTATCTCATCGAGACCGTTGGTCAACAGTTGAACAACGAGGGCGATGTGTGCGTTTTGGCGGTGAATGCCTGTAGCAACAGAGGTGTATTCTTCGACCAAGTCGGCAGTGTACCAGTAGTCTCCGAAGGTGTAATGTGTAACGTCGGAGACCTCGGTCGAACTGACATCAGCATTGTTTCGGAAGGTGCTGTTGGCTGAATCCTCTGTGACGTAATCACCGTTGAAGCAGAATTCTGTGTTTGGATTCTCACAAGGAATCAACTCACCATCGGCCCAAACACGGTAGTGTAGGCCAAGAGATTTGTCAGGAATTCCACTAGCATCGAGTGGATATCCACGCGTCATGTATGTGTCACCCTTGTTCTTGAAGGCCTCGAAGGAATGATCGACGAGAACTTCAACCATGTCATCAAGATCCTTTCCTTCCTGAATCAGAATAAGTTCGATTTCTTCGTATTGTTCAGTGTTGTCAAGTCCATTCTTGAGTGCTGAAGCAAAGGCAGGTGTGAAGGTTTTGTCGCCAGTCTTAGCGACGTTGTAGGTGATGTCCGCAACTGCAAGGTGTTGGATGAACATAGCAACCAGGTCGGTTTGACTGCGAGCAAGAAGCATGTTACCTGAAGCAGGGATACCTGTCTGGAAGTTGTCTGAAACGGATGGATGGTCGCCTGTGTTTAGTGCTTGGAAACCATAGTCCCACCATGAGACAAAGGCAGGCTTGTCACCAAATTTCATCTCACAAAGGTCAGAATCACTGTCCCAAATGCCATCGTGATTATCACAGTCATCCTGTGTTGTCACACCATCGTGATACTTGTCTTGGTTGGCTAACCATTCGTGAGCATCATTCCAATGTTGCCCATTAAAACCACTACCGAAGGAACCCATGTAAGCACGGCCTCCAAAGGCTTCGTAATCTCGGCTGTCGAGAAGAGACACGCCGAGACCATCCCAGCGCATGATGTCAGGAACAGAGTAGTAAAACGACTCATCCAGGTCACCTTCTGCTGGAGAATTGCTTGGAATCGCTGAATCCAAACCGTACGTAAGTTGCTGACCAGAGAGCATGATGAGAACGAGAACAACTGCGGAGAAGGACGGTGTTCGCCAAACGGCTCGTCGCGCACCCGCAATTCGTTCGGATGGTGTACGGATACCAGCTCTACGCCAGTTTCGTACGAGTCCGTCCCAGTCTGCCCACTTCCAGAACCCGACTATTCCTGCAGCTCCCATGATGGCAACGACTGGTGTTGCGTTGAAGAGGAAACGAGCTGCAGTCCAAGACATGTAGGACGCAGCGAAAATCCAAACGGCAAAGACGAGCGAAATTTGGCTTCGCTTGCTGAACGTTCGCCACAACGAGGTAAGACCCACGACCAAAGCAAAGACAAACACGATCGGTCCGAAACTTGCGAACATGTAACCTCGGTCAGGAGCGTTTGCCTCAGCAACAGTTCCGAAAATCTTGGTCTTCGTGAAGTAACCACCGCCAGTGAACAAGACATCCCACGCATTGCTGAGGTTGAAGAACTTGAGGACCCAAAGAGCCCCAAGGAAGGCCACTGCACCTACTGTAAGTGTTCCAAGAACGAGAAGCCATGGTTTGTCACGGAATCCAGTTGTGATGTACATGATTACAATGCTGAACAGCAAGATGAAGAGGAACGGCTGGAGACCGCTCCCATCAAGCATGAGATTCATTTGTGGGTGCGCATAGAACGGTAGAGCAATCAAGAAATTGGTGAACATCATGGTGAGGAACAGCGTGCTCAAAATTGTCGAGTCACGTCGTCGGAACATGTTGAGAGCAACCTGTGCAGCATAAGCGAGGAACAGAATTGCAGGACCAACAACGAATCCTTTCCAACCAAGGCTTGCGGCACCAAATGCGACACCGGCAAGAACTGCGTTGGCCATAGCGTACTGTCGTTCTCGTGCAACTGCGCCCATGGCACGTAGCATATCGAGTGGTCGAATCGATGTGGTTCGGACGAGGCGTTCTGAACCAGCGTACTTGACTGCGCGCAGATAGAACATGAATCCAATAGCGATGAACAGCATGACGAACGAGTCGTGGTCAGCAAGCCCCCAAGTGGAGTGCGTGACGTGAGCAGGCATGAAGGCGATAAGCCAAGCAGCGATGACACCTGCTGCCTTGCCGAAGTGATCTCGTGCAATGGCGGCTACAGGTAGAATGGTCAAAGCACCGTAGATGGCAGGGAGAGCAAGCATGCTCCACCAGACTGCATCCTCACCGAGGAACGGTTGCAGGATCATGGCCCCGATGGCTAGACTCCATGAGAACAATGGAGGACGTGGATTGATACCGCCGAGTGGGTAGGATCTGTCTGCGTCAATGACAAGGTGAGCGTTCTGAGCAAGAATGTAATCGACAACTCGCTTCATGTACCAAGGGTCAGAACCACCCGTCATGTCGAATCCGTCGGTTCCGAGTGCGTGCATGGATGGTACTGCGTACCACTGAATACGGATGACAAGACCGACGAGGAATGCTACAACGGTCAAAAGACTGGCCCAGTGAGCGTTCCAAAATTGACGTGCACCGCTAGGCCGGTGCTCTTCTCGATTTGACCAACCTCCGTACTTATCGTGGTTTCCTATCAACGAGATAGCAACACCAACGAAGAACGTGATAGCGAGCCAGATGAGTGGAGCCCAGGACTCCTCGAAGGTTTCATTGCTCCAGAATCCTGCTTCAAGCCAGGATCCAACCTGGAACAGAATCCAGAGAGAACTCAGCGTCATGGCCCTTGTGAACCAGCGCTCAGCGACCATTCCAGAGACGATGATGGCAACGATTCCTGTCAATAAGGCGGAGTAGTAGCCAACGAAGCCATTTGCTTCGATGCCGCCGAGGCCACCAAGACGTAGGCGGTCTGCGATGCTGCCCTGATCGAAATGCCAAATGGTTGCCAAATGAGCAGCAGCCCAAACAAAGAGCGCAATTTGTAGAGGCAAAGCTTGTCGGTTCCAACCCGAATCAACAGTGTTGTAAGAGAACCACCCCTTGTCGCCTGCTGGATTGAGTACACCTCGGCCAGCTACACCTACAAGGAGACCGATGATTGGGAAGACAGTAAACCACGTGAAAAACACGAAACCAAGAGCGGTTTCTTGGAACGTCGAAACGTCGTATTCTTGCCCACCACTGAACTCATACACGCTGGGGAGGTATGTGCTAGCAGCAGCAGCTGCGGCAATATCGAATGCAGAGTGTACACCGACGCCAGCGAAAACAAGCATGGTCATCCATTCATAGCGTTGACGTGCATCAAGGAGATAACCTCCGAAAAGAACAACAAAGAACGTAAAACCAACGAAGCCATCGGTCTGCGTCTCAGCAACTCCTGATCCGACGAGAGCGAGAACAAACATAGCGAGGGAGATTTGTGTTTGAGAAATCGACTCTGGAAGGGATCCTAGTTGACGGAGGATGCGAGGAGTGACAGCCAAGAGACCGGCGACTCCAGTGATGATGACTGGCATCATCGCATCGTTGTTCAATTCAACATCGATGGACATGAGTCCGTCGACGTAGTTTGCTAGTATTGCAATCAGCACTGCTAGAGGGGCAATAAGCCAACTCAAAACAGGGCGTTGCGAGGTCTTTGATACCTTTTCCATTTTTTTCCCTCAGAGGATTGCTCGACAGCAGCAAGGCTGGAGCGTTTTGGCCACTTTTGACCCTCTTTTAACAATGACGATGAAGGAATGGTGAAAAACGGGCGACGTCATTGAATTTGGCAATCACAAAGCACGATGGCCGATGTCGGTTCTGTGATGTGAGCCCTCGAGTTGAATGTGTCGCAATCGACCATACGACAAGTCATGCGCTTTTTGCAAGGTTTCTGCGACCGAGGTTACCGACAAAACACGACCACCGGATGAGATAAGATTGTGTTCTTCATCGAGGGTCGTTCCTGCATGGCTTACCCAAGATTTTGCTGTGTCTTTCGAGTGTTCAGCACCAGAAATGATTCTACCTTTGATCGCGGATTGGGGATAGCCTTCTGATGCGAGAACGACGGTTAGCGCGTGCTTAGAATGAAATGTAACCACCAACTTCGAGAGTTGATCTGTTGAAGTTGCATACAACAGTTCACCGACATCACCGTCGACCAAAGGGAGCGTTACTTGGCATTCAGGGTCGCCGAAACGAACATTGAATTCAACGACGTAAGGGTCGCCATGTTCATCGATCATGAGTCCGACATAGAGAACACCCCGATAGGGGACGTTCATCGATGAAAGATGGGAATACATCGGTTCTACAATGCGTTCGACGGTCTTTTGATGAATGGCTTCAGTCACAACAGGAGCAGGACAGTATGCACCCATGCCTCCAGTATTCGGTCCTTTATCCCCATCAGAGACACGTTTGTGATCCTGACTCGGTGGAAGACAAACATATCCAGATTTGTCCATGACAACCAACATACTGGCTTCTTCACCCGGCAAAAACCGTTCGAGTAGAACATGCCCATCCGTGGAAATTGACTGTTGAATAAATGCAACAGCTTCGTCTCGGTCTGTTGTGACAACAACACCTTTCCCACCAGCAAGAACATCCCGTTTGATGACCCAAGGCTCATGGGAGCGAGCATCAAGTCGGGAACCGATGTCAGAGGATGCGTCGAGAACGTCGTACTCAGCGGTAGGTACGCCTGCTGCATCCATGGCCTTTTTCGCAAACAATTTCGAACCTTCCAACTCAGCATGCATTTGTTGTGGACCAAAGCAGGGAATTCCGGCTTGGAGAAGTCGATCTGCAAGACCATCACATAGAGGTGCCTCGGGCCCTACAACAACAAAATCAACGTTCAAATCCTTCGAGAGGCTTACCAAGCCATCGATATCGGATGCGGAAACTCCATGATTCGAACCAAAGAGTTGGGTACCTGCGTTACCAGGGGTGGTGTGTATCTCATTGATGGTTGCCGAGGATGAAAGCGCAAGACAAAGGGCATGCTCGCGGCCACCACCGCCAACAACAAGTACAGTACGACTCATATTCCGCCCTGATTAAATGGGCTGATAATTCAACCGCTTCAGCATTCAGAACACAACAGTCTTCATGTGCTTGGTTGCCTTCGTTCCTGCTATGAGCGACGTATCTGATGCGACCGAAATGGGTGTTTTCTTACTCGCACTGATGACGCTTTGGCTCTACCTCCCGGGTTTCATTGCGAACACTTTCGCCATGATGTGGGGAAAATGGCTGCCAAAAACAGGTTACGGACCATGGCCAATCGATGCTGGAAGGGTCATGAGCGACGGGAACCGAATGCTTGGAGATGGGAAAACATGGAACGGCCTCATCGGTGGTTCACTCACTGCTGGATTGCTGTGTATGGTGCAAGTCGCCATCGTTGGAACATCGTTCGATGAAGCAACTGTATTTGTTTCACCACTCACTGGTTCAGAGGGTGCTTGGTTTTCAATCGGAGGACCATGGCTTACCGCATACATCCTCGGAGTTTTCCTTGGTTTTGCCTGTCTTCTCGGAGATATGACAGGATCTTTTTTCAAACGACGAAGGGGCCTCAAGCGCGAAGGTGATGTGTCCTCAAAGGCACCTTTACTCGACACTCTGCCGTTTGCAATCATGGTTTTTCTTTGGGGCCAACTTTTCTTGGGAACCTCGCTCCTTGCCTCGAATGAATTGCTTCTTCCAATGGCCATAATCATCGTCATCACACCAATCCTACACCGCTCATTCAACCTCATTGGCTACGCGATTGGCTGGAAAGATGTTCCGTACTAATCGGAGAAGGTTTGATTTTCCTCTTCGTTCTGGCAATGTCATGCGAACTGCTACGTTTCTAGCCATCCTCATGCTCACGTCGATCATAATTGCGGGACCTGTTCTTGCCTCACCACCCTCACAGGGAGAAACCATCACGATCACAGAATCTGTGTCATGGATAGATGGTTCCTTCGATGGTGAGATTATCATCAAAGATGGTGCTGAATTGCATTGGACCGGTGACATAACCGTCGAACAGGGTGCAAACATTACCATCGAGGAGGGAGGTACCCTCCACTTGGATGGAGCCAACATGGAATCAGAAAATGCAGCTTCAACGCTCCTTATTTACGATGGAACAGAGATTGAAATCGATGAAAACATCGGTGATTCAACTGCTACAATGACGGTTTTCTTTAGTATCGATGTCCCAGAAAGCGCTTACCTCAACCTCACCATCGACAATGTTGCAAACGGCGACATCACCGGAGAAAGCGCTTCGTTCACCGTTGATTTGAATCAGCCAGTGAACATCGTTGTTGAACACTTTTATCCACTTATGCTTGGAATTACGCACATTGAGTTGTTTCATTCGAACGCTGAGTTGATGACTTTGAACGCAGACGAACTTACACAGACTGGAGGAAACATTCTGTGGAACCAAGCAACGTTTACCATCATGAATTACGGAACGTTTGTCGCCGATCAATCTTCAATTATGGCAGCGGATATTCTATGCTCTGGCCCTTGTTCGATTCAAGAATCCAACCTCTACGGAAGTGGCCCTATCCAAGTTGCCGATGGTTCAAGCCTCGAATTCGTTGATTCAAACATGCTTGGTTCACGAACTGATGAAGACATCATTCTTCACGACCAGGCAAGCATCGACTACACCAATTCAACTGGCACAGGTGGATACACCGATGCGTGGATTCGTTTGCTTTCCAAGCGAGACTTGATTGTGAATGCACCAGTTGCGACTGTCGTTGCCACTGGAATTGGCTACAGTGGAAGCACCATCAACACCATCATCAATGGTGATCTCGATGACACAAGCACTTGGAAGGTGAACATTGGGACAAACGAACGAAAGAGAATTGTTGAATGGCTGGATGGGAATGGAGTGTATGGGCAGGAGTCTGGAACGATCAAGGTCACTGTGGAAACCAACTGGGGCAACTTTGTGGCTGACATGGCCGCCCCTCAAACCTCGTCTGCTAGCATCAACGTTGTCTATCCTCAACTCAGTATCGACAAGGTTGAGCCTGAGGCAACCACTGCAGATACAGGGCGAACACATGGTGTCATGGTTACGATTTCCAACACAGGCACCATCGCTGTCAACCCAAACGTTCGCTGCTATGTTGATGATGTTGAAGCTGATACGACCGCAAATACGGCAAGTTGGGCAGTGGAACCTGGTCAAACAAAAGACGTCCCCATCTCGTGGTATCACTATGAAGATGAGGCGACCCAACTAACGTGCAAATTCCTCTATCCTGATGTTCTGGAACCTGTCTCCAATCTCATTGCGAGTGAGGCTGGAACGACGTCGGGAGAAGTGTCCTTCACAACTCCTGAGGAAGTCGAGGAGTTACCGATCGTACTCTATGCTGTCATCATTGTGATGGTTGTCAGCCTTGCTGCCATCATATCGGTGCGTGCAGGTAAGGTAGCTACCAAAGAGTATGTCGCTGCCGGAACTCAACCTCATCATGAAGAATCCGAATCTGTCGAGGATTCAGAAGAACCTGAAGAACAAGAAGAATGGGTTGACGCTGAAGGAAACCCAATCATCGGTAGTGACTAAACTAGATTTCAGATTAGCAAGCATCGTAGGTACGAGCGCTCTGTCCGCCGTCTTGTTCGTTATATTCGTCAAATTTGAGTTCCCAAGACATACTCGATTCAGTTAGGAACCTATCTGTATCGGTTGGGTTACCATTTCCATCTTCCTCATCGACATTTGCGTCGACGTAGTACGAATTTGTAATTTCTACTTGAAATGTGTAACATCCATCACCGTCATAGAAATCGTCCTCGTGGAGGAAGAGAATACCGTTGTTATCAGTTGAAGTGCCACCCATCCGTAGCCACGTTGTCATTTCTCCGTTCTTGAACTCTCCACCGGAGTTGTATGATGCAGCATAACCGTCAACGGTAACCACTGGATGGCTCCACTTCTTCGTGGCACCTTTGAAGACAGAGAGTTCGAGGGTGTAGTCGCCTTGAACGATTCCAAGTGTACCAGCATCATCCTCGCCCGTGGACATACTGTGTAGACCACCATCAAGAGGTCCGTGATTGTCCGGCATGACGCCTGCAAGTACATCGATGATGAGCCCGTCAATTACAGTCGTTGTCGAACCAGTGTTCCCTGTCCCTGAGTTTTCAGTAGTCATATGATCTTGGATTTGGACTCCGGCGTGTAGAACTTCACGGGTTGTAAATCCAGTGTTCAACTCAACAGTTGAAGATGTGCCTTCTCCATCATCTACCACGAGTTCGTATGCAACCAAGGATGAGTCTGTACAGTAGATACATGTTTCACTATTACCTTGGAAAAAATCTTCGATGGGTATCTTGAACCTAGCACCATTATCACCTAGTTCCTTCGAGTCAGACCATACCTCTGTAACTACGCCTTGAGCAGATACGGTGTTGATGGTTGCAGTTGCTTCATTGATACCCCCTCGAACCATGAATGACAGTTGATTGTCTTCCTCGTCGTATTCGAGGTCGGTAATTGCAAATGTATCAGTAACACCAATGAACATACCAATTCCATAAGGTCCAACTGTGAGAATAATTGCCAATCCAGCCGCTAGACTCATCTTAACGGGATTTATACCTTCTTCAGACAGCGATTGCCCTCCAAGCAACGCTCCGATACCAATAACCAGAACGCTGAGAACGACAATGATGCCCCATGATCCGCCTTGAAGAGAAAGGAGTCCACCAACAACAATGACTGCCCATCCAGCAGAAGTGAGGATGGTTGAGATATCGGGACCATCGCTTTGTTCGATGGCTTGGGCGAGGACGCCAGTGTCGGCTTTGGCTTCCTCTTCGGCAGGTTTGGATGGTGTTGTTTCTTCTGCTGCAGTAGCTTTACTCAAGAGTCCACTCATATTCTCAACTCATAGAACCCTCGCATGGATAGGTTATGAACCCAACCCTAACAGGGATGGCTTTTGACTTGGTTTGTGGGTTACAGACCAGGGGCGGCTTCACGCCACTCTTCCTCTTCATCATCGGCGTTGATGAAACGCCGTCCTGCAACTGCTGCCGCTAGGGCAACCATGGAAAGGGCAGGGATGATTTCGAAGCCTGGGAGATAGATACCACGAACGTAGATGGTGATCATTTGTGATTCTCGGTCACAACCGCCGTTCTTACAGGAGAAGTCAGATTCTGCATAGAAGTCGAGGGTATGGTATGCATCGGTCCATCCTTGCGTCTTTGGTGTTCGGATTTGAATTCGGACCTTAGCAGGAGCGACCATTGGCTCGACGTTGACCTTGCTGATTGGAATGTTGATGTTGAAGCCTGCGTCTTCGAGTGTTTCTCGAGAGTTCTCGGAGATTCCGACCTTCATGAAGTCGTACTGGTTACCGAGATTGTAGACCTTGAACTCAAAGTCCTTGTCGGTCTTTGGCATCAATTGAACGAAGGGTTCTACCGCTTCCACTTGGAGAAGTGCAAACTGTGTGATGGAGACAATCATCGAAGCCCCGGAGGTTGCAACGTTGAGCGGAGGGACACCGCTGATTTCTTGGACGCTTCCTTGAACAACAAGACTGCGTGCTTGCATTGTCATGAATGGTTGCGCACGGACGACAACTTGGAAGTCTTCCTCGCTGTTCGGACCTACGTAGATGTCACCTGGCGCTGCTGCTGCCAGACCATCGGAGGTTACGGAGAGGGCGATCTTCTCAATGTACTGCGTTGGGTTTGAAGCCGTACAAGTTGTGAAACCTACCAAGGTCGAACCTGGTTTTACATCGACCTTGATTTCCGCAGGTTGGCAAGTGATTGAAACTGCCGCAGTTGGAACTTGCGCTTGGGCAGGTACGGCTACCAGCAACAAAGATGCGACATATATCAGTAGAACGGCAAAGGTGCTCTTACGGGTTGACATCGTGCTCACTGTCTTAACCCACCCTATCGACCCTCATAACCATTGTGTCGTGAAGTGTCCTCTGAAAGGGTGAATGAAGTGGGCCTGAAGGGATTTGAACCCTTGACCGCCCGGTTATGAGCCGGGTGCTCTAACCAACTAAGCTACAGGCCCCTGACCGTCCTGTGAACAGGACCTTCATGAGTTTGCCGAATCGAACATCGTCAAAGATGATTGCGAAGGTTTTGTTTTAGCGCGTACCAACGCTTCGCAGGAATCTCGGATTTCCTCTGGGACAAACACAAGTATGCGTTCATCAGACTGTGTCAAGGATCGGATGAGAGGTGAGTGTTCGGCGGCATCTCGCCCATCCTCGAGAATGATACCCTGCTCGTATGGCATGTAACCACGCTTTCGAATTGATGCCGTAATGAGATCGTGGTTAGCGTCAAATCCTTTCTCCCTGAGATGGGCCGAAACCTCATCTTGAACCATGGCGAACATCTCGGTTGTCAGCGAAGGAATTCGTAGGGATTTATGGTAATCTCTCCGAGCCAACAAACGAGAAGCATAACCGGACAAAATTTCATCATCATGATTCGCAAATCGACCCATAGCGACCTTAATGTGAGCATCATGTAAGGAAGCGTATTGATCGGGTGCGAGCGATTCGTTGAGAAGCATGTCACGTATTTCTTCATCCAGATTTAGCGACCCACTTTGAGCCAACTGTCGTGCACGTGCCAACATTCGAACAAGGTACGATTGCGTCAGCATGTTGACTTTGTGAAAATAGACTTGATTGTACATGTGATATCTCGTCACGAGATAGGCCTCAATGGCAGGCAATCCCCATGCTTTGACGTAGAGACGGCCTTCGTCATTGACACGTAGAGCTCGTATGACACGAGCACTGTCGAAACCTCCGATTTGAGCGCCAGTGTTGGCTTGGTCGCGAATCATGTAATCCATTCGGTCAACATCGAGTTGACTGCTGATGATCTCCTTGAGAAATGGAGCAATGGGGACGCCGTTGCATTCCTGACGACCGTCGAGAAGAGCAAAGAGTCGATGCTTTCGTTCTTCGCCGAGGACATCGGCAAGCACTTGGCCAATCTCTGAATCTTTACTCTCCAGAAGAATTCGCCCCCAGTGTTCGTGGGAGTAGAACGTTGCAAAGACCTCAGGGGTTTCGAG
Organism: Candidatus Poseidoniales archaeon; assembly: GCA_038105035.1. GTDB lineage: Archaea > Thermoplasmatota > Poseidoniia > Poseidoniales > Poseidoniaceae > MGIIa-L2. Next base: position 56,474 of record JAYOBT010000002.1, read on the forward strand.
AAGATGCGAATATGGTGGATGACCGATATCATGCAAAAGCGCACCAATCTGCACCAATTCTGCATCAGCGTCGGAAAGCAATCCTGGTTGGACTTCCTGCAAAGACGAAGTTAATTCACCAGCGAGGAAATACGCTCCAAGGGAATGAGCAAAACGTGTGTGAGTTGCAGAAGGGAAGACGAACTCACACGTCGAGAGTTGCTGGATGTTCCTCAAACGCTGGAATTCGTGCGTATCGATGATGCGTGCGTGATGGGCTGGAACCAAGACATCGCGATGGATTTCATCACGAATTACACGGTCTCGCATGGTATTTCCTGTTGCTGCCTTCCATTTCAAGGCATCTCTTCGGATAATGGCAAAGGGGAAGTGATATGCATCTCGACTGAGAGGGAGTCAACATGGCAGATGGTCTCAAAGGCTTCCTCGCCCGATTATCGACCGATGACCCTGAAACCAACGGACCTCGATTGTGGGTCATGTTTGCGATTTCATTGTTCCTTGTAGCCACGCTCAATTGGTACGCCATGGTGCGCGAACCTTCCGTTGTTGACGTTGATGAATTGACCGATTACATCAACGAAGTTGTCAAGGTTGAAGGCCAACTGATTTCCTGGGTGGAAGATCCGTACAATTCAGGGGACGACCGACTTGATGCTATCATTGATGATGGCACAGGTGTTGTAGAGTTGCGTTGGTATCGCCCCGCTGAGTTACCCCCCATTGGAACAAACGTGACGGTGATAGGAGATGTCATCGAATACGAGGGGCGAATGTGGCTACAAGCACTTGGTGCGGGAGCAATGAATTGGGACAAAGAGGACATACCTACTGCGCCTTTATTAGCCATATCGGACGTTGCATTGAATCCTGAAGACCATGATGGCAAAGTTATCCAACTAACAGGCTTCATGTCGAAATCGATAGCACCCGATGTGACATTCGGCACTGCAAAACTCGGAGACCATCCAAATTATGGGAATTCGAATCACCAAATTGGAATGACAATTCACTCCGCAACTGGAGAATGGATCGAGGCAGGATCAAAGGTGACCGTCCAAGGTGTCCTTTCTTATCAACAGCGAGAGTTGCGATGGAACTTGGCGGTACAGGGACCTGAAATTGTCATTGATCGAAATCATCCCATTGAAATTCCGTTGCTCGATTGGGCCTCTCAATCCACATGGATGTACTCCTCAGGCCGAACGGTTGATGTTGCGGGCACATTGTCCATCATCGACGGAGACTGGAACCTTGAGGGTTCTTCGGGGTCTCCGTTGTGTGTTCTACCAAGTGAGCAGGACCTTGCTTCAGCAGATTCCTTGAACGGAAGCGACATACGAATGCGAGGTCGACTGGTCTGGAACACTGCATCTTCATCGTGGTGCTTGGACAAGGCCGACCAATCCAATCCTGCCTTGGTTGCGACATCATCCATTGATGACTTGCTCATCATGCTGAGCGCCAATCCTTCTGCTGTTTTTGATTCACCAGGACAACATTACATCGTTACTGCATACATGAAATACGCTCTTGAACCGAGTGTCGAAGACGAATCGGCATACTTCACGGATTCCCAAGGGTACACTCCCGGATGGACAAGCATTGCGGTCACAATACCAGGTCCTCGCTCGGGCTGGCTTGAAGCCGGACAGGCTGTAACTGCGAACGTAACTGTTGCATGGGACGACGAAAACATGCGAGCAGAATTGCTTGTTCACGAGCTTACAGAGGGGCAAAAGGCATCTCCGATGACACTTCTATGGGGTGATGGAGCCATTGATTGGGGATACGACAAAAACAAGATTGTCCGAATCAATGGTCTTGCTGATGAAGACAATGGAACTTGGTATCTCACCGAACCAGGTAGTGAAAAGAGAATTCTACTCGATGCAGTGAACAATTGTATCGGTTTGGATGAACTCCATCTTGGTACCGCTATGCAATGGGAGGGGAGGTTGCTACAGGTTGAAGATCCTGATTCGCTCACAATGATTTACACACTCAGTAGTGCTGATGTCGATGACAATGACAACGATGGACTGAGCGATGCACTTGAATCTGCTTTCGGAACAAGTTCAAACAACGAAGATACAGATGGCGATGGGACAAGTGATCGTCAAGAATACATCAACCAATCCTAGGTGATTCCATGATTGAAGCATACTTCCATGAACTTTGGTGGCTCCTTGGCGCCTTGTTCTTTGGGGTCATGCTCGGCTCTCTCACCGGTTTGATTCCTGGTTTCCACGTCAACAACGTCGCCCTCATCCTACTCGCACTTTCTCCCGGATTGCTTGAATTGGGCATTCCTCTCTCAGCCGTTGCTGCCATCATTGTATCAACAGGTACTGTTCACACATTCCTGAACTACATTCCATCTGCGCTGATCGGCGCACCAGATGGCGATACGGCCTTATCGCTGTTACCCGGGCATCGAATGTTGCTCGCAGGAAATGCTGCACGTGGCGTTGCGTGGTCAGCGCGTGGTTCACAATTGGGTCTGTTCTTATCACTTCCACTCATCGTGGTGGCTCGAATCGCTTTTGGACCTGAACTCAATTGGTACAATGGGCTACGTGATTGGCTTCCTGTCATCCTACTGGTCATCTCTCTGCTGTTGCTTGCCACAGAAACAACGCGTTTGGATTGGCCGAAATGGGTCCAGAAACTAACTCGGAAGCGTCTTGGAAACGACAGCCGTTTAGCTGGATTCGTTGCTGCAACCGTGTTCTTTTTGCTCGCAGGCCTTTACGGCTGGGCAGTGTTTGAACTGCCCGTTGACAGTCCTGTTGGCATGCCGTCTCCGTCACTTCTGCTTCCGAGTCTTGCAGGTCTGTTTGGCATTGCTAACCTGTTGGACATCTACGCAACGACCAGCCATTTGCCCCCTCAAAAGGAAAACTGGGACCTCCCACCGGTCAAGCCGCTCATCGCCCCTTGTTTCTGGTCGGCTGTCGCTGGAGCGAGCATGGGTGTTCTTCCAGGAATGACTGCCTCACAGGCAACCGTTCTCGTGATGGGTGGCAGAAACGTTGCCGCAAAAGTGCAAGGAAAAGAAGGATATGGGATGGACTGGGAAACCCGTCGATTAACCGAACTAAGCGATGAAGAGTTGCTTGAAATTGCCGTGGCTGAAGCAGAGGAGGGATACGAAGGACCGCAAACGAAACAAGACCTCGAGGTGATTGCTATTCTCTCTGCCGTCAACACGGCTGTTACTGTCATGGTGCTTGGCTTCCTCTACATCATCGGACGTTCACGTTCCGGTGCAACGCTAGCGCTGAAAATGATGTACCCGATTGAGACGTGGAATTCATCGCAACCAACCGCAGACTTCGTACGTTTGCTTGCTGTTACACTCGCGGCAGGAATCATGGCCATGCCGATCATGAAAATTGTCGGTAAGGGAATGTTGCGATTGCATGCAGCAATTCCTCTCCAGTCCATGGTCATGGG
>JAYOBT010000002.1:60032-77227 GCA_038105035.1 Candidatus Poseidoniales archaeon
ACGGAAGCTGTTTCTGCTCGCAGCCAGCCTTGTGGAGGTTCAATATGTATCAATGAAGTTATGCCAAATCCGAATGGGTACGATGATGCTGTTTGGCCGAATGGAGAGTGGCTAGAACTGCACAATTCAGGAACAACATCTGTCGATGTGCGGAATTGGTATTTTTCCAACAAAGCAGCAAAAACATTGTACTTGGATTCAGCATCAATCGTTGGATACGATGCTGCGAATGCATCAACCTACACCCTCGCCCCAGGAGATTACATGATTGTGGCTCGAAACGGGGCGACCAACTTCTATGTTGCAAACTCCAACGACTTCATGACCCTGTATGACTCCTCGAGCGGATGGGTCGATGAAGCAACATGGAATTCAAGTTCCAGTGGAGTCAGTCTCGAAGAAGACCCCGCAAACGCCTACAATGATTGGATTCCAACATCGAACCCAACTCCTGGTTCGTCAAATTCTGGGGGAGGTACTGGTGGCCCAACCTATGCACAAAGCGATGTCATCATTCACGAAGTCATGGCCGACCCTTGGCCAAGTTACGACAACAGTACTTGGCCTGGCGGAGAGTGGGTTGAACTCTACAACAACGGTACATCCGCCATCGATCTTACTGGTTATTGGTTGCAGGACCTCGCAGGGAACATGATTCTATTCGATGAAAATCACCTTGTCGGCGCCTCGTCGGATCTTGTATCGATGATGATCAATCCACAAGAAACCCGGGTTGTCGCTGTCAATGCCACAACCAACAGTGGCGTACTCAACAATGGTCAGGAAACGCTGCGGCTCTACCTCCCAAACGGAAGCATCGGTCAAGAAGTCATGTGGAGTTCCAATCAACCAGGCTTTTCCATCGAAGCGAATCCGAATGGAGGAATGTGGCAATACTCAACCTATCCTACTCCCAACGCTACAAATGCTCCGAAACTCACAGAAATCTCAGCATCTGGTGATGTCCAAATGAGCGAAATGTTTCCAGTTAGCACCATGGATGGCAGTTCTGCCCCAGACGGGGAATGGATTGAATTCTACAACGATGGAACGGCTTCAGTCGACCTCAATGGTTGGTCCATCATCGATGGAATGGGCAACGTAACCTATCTCGACCCTGGTACCATCGTTGTGAACAGTTCCCAAGGAAGCACCACAATTGATGCAGGTGAACGTAGACTTGTCGAATTCACCGGTGAAACACGGCTCTGGGACAACCACAATCACCTCATCGTTCGAGATGCAAGTGGAACCATCGTTGACATGGGATTCTACACGACAAATTACGGCCCTGATGTCTCTCTGATTCGTGGACAGCAGTATCACGACCCTTGGACACCTTCGATTTCTCCTTCTCCAGGACAACCTGAACCAACACCGACACCGACAACGGGTGATGTTCGAATTACTGAGGTCCTCCCAGATGCCATTGGTAGCGACTCCGCTTCCTATCCAAATGGCGAATGGATTGAGATTCAGAACATGGGAACTGAGGAAGTTGATGTGGCTGGATGGCGCTTCTCTGCATCGGGTAGGACACTCATTCTCCACCAGTACAACATGCCTGCAAAATCGGATACCGTTCTGGCAGCTGGAGAAACCGCCTTGATCGCTCTCAATGGAACGTCACAGTTCTACATGAAGCATACAACGCCCGACCAAATCTTCCTCTACGATGGAAACGGTGTCGCTGTTCACTCTGCACAATGGACCCATACTCTCGAAGGTGTTTCGTTGATGAACAACACTGAATCTCACGCAGGTGCTGGTCCTTTGGGAACAAACGCTCCGTCCTCTACAACAACTTGGGGTGTCGAAGATTGGCTCAACGCCGCGTGGATGACCCCTGGTGAACAGAATCCTGTTTGGCCTTCTTATTCGGGAAGTGAAAGTATCGTCGTTACAGAAATCGTCACATCCTGTGACCTTCCGTCCTTCCAACCTGCAGCCGATTGGATTGAGTTCTACAACGACGGCAGCGAAGAAGTCAATTTGAGCCGCTGGATGTTGGGTGCGGATTACACCTCGAACCCCCTCATGGGTCGTCAATTCATTGACGCAAGCATGCTTTGGGAGTCGGCTTCGAACAACACGATTCTCTCGCCAATGAGTCGAGTTGTTGTTGAACTTCAACACGATATCTTCGGACCAGATTTGGACGATGTGAGTTCCATGAATGTCCACAACCCTGATGGAGAACTTGTGCTTTCAATTTCACCTCCAGCCTCCTCACTCAGCACAACGTGCGAATCGTACGGATACAACGCTACAAACGATGAGTGGGTCGGATTCCTTTGGCCTACGCCAGGCACACCAGAGCCAGATGCGAGCATGATGGCCTCCATCGACGACATCAAATTTAGTTCCATCATGTGGGACGGTGTTTCATCCATCTCAACTGAGATGGAATTCTTTGAACTGACTAACGTTGGCACCGAGGCAGCAATGCTCAATGGCTGGACTGTCAAGCGCATTGCTTCGGATGGAACATCGTTCGAATCGGTCATTACCAACCTCCAAATCGAGGCTTCATCGTCGGTCAAACTTTCAAACGATGTTGCTGCATTGGAACTGTTTGAGGAGGGGGAAATTCTCGACATGGGCGTTGCCATGGAGAACCCGATCTACCTCCTTGACAGTGGCATGGCCTTGCAACTTATTCACCCTACAGGATTGGTTGCCGACACCATCGTCTACAAGAACGGCCCTGTTGACAGCGAAGGTTGGAGCGGTGTATCGCTTTCAGAGCCTGTCAGTGGAATCGACAATCTCATCCTCTATCGCGGAGATGGATGTGGAGTTATGACCGATACCAATCAATCCGCCGATTGGCATCAGCGCTGGGGTCGACTCGGAGCAAGCGATTTCTGTGACGACTTGCAATTTGATGATGCAACGTCGATCACCCCTCTCATAGCTCCAGAACACGGACTAATGGATTTGATTAATTGGATTGGTGACGCACAAACGTCCCTACATGTCCACCTCTACATCCTCCAGTCAAGCGAGTTGATGCAAGCACTCATCGATGCACATGATCGTGGGGTGAACGTGGTTGTGGTTCTCAATGAACCCGAGGATTGGTGGAATTCAAACGATAAACAAGGGCAAGAAGCCTATGCATATGCCCTGAAAGATGCTGGGCTCAGTGTTCATTGGTTTGGTGGCTCAGGTGATGACCCTTACCTCTACCTCCACGCCAAAGTTGCGGTTCGTGATGATGCATCGGTATGGGTTGGTTCCGGCAATTGGAAACCATCCTCGCTCCCATACGATGGTGATCGAGGGAACCGAGACTGGGGAATCATCGTCGACAGTGTCCAACTTGCCAACAACGTTCGAACAAAGATGGCCTTTGATGAGGGATCCATGTACGTACAAGCTGTTTCCCCGATTGCACCAACGAATTCGTATTCCATTCCTCAAGCGCAAATCATCAATCAAGCAACAGCTACAAGTCTTACAGGAACGTTCAGCGGTCAATTGCTCACATGTCCTGACGATTGTGTTGATGGTTTAACCGAGATGATTCAGTCTGCGGACGAAGAAATTCTCCTTTCCTTGCAATACCTTGACCTTAATTGGAAATGGGGTTGGGGAGAGAATCCTGTCGTTTCCGCTCTTGAACAGGCTGCGATGGATGGCGTGTCGATACGTTTAATCATCAATGGGGCTTACCTGGATGAGGACATTCAGGATGTGGTTGACCGCATCAACAACGATTGGAACATCACGAACGACTGGGACGCTTCTGCCGTGATCATGAGTGAGGATGACGACGTCATGAAACTCCACAACAAAGGAGCCATCGTCGATGGTGAATCCGTTCTGATATCGAGCATCAATTGGGGTGACTCAGCAATGGTTCGAAACCGTGAGATGGGACTTATCATCACTTCTGCAGAGGTTGCTGAACCCTACATCCAATCGTGGTATGCTGATTGGAACCGTCTGGACAACGTCACGGACACCGATAACGATGGAATGCCTGATATCTATGAGGTCAACTACGGACTGAACCGGACTGTTTCGACAATCGATGGCGTGTTGGAATCAAACGCAGACAACGACAACGATGGTCTTTCCAATCTCGATGAATACACGCTTGGTGGTGATCCGTTCGATGAGGATACTGATGGTGATTGCATTCTGGATGCAGTCGAAGTGAGTTGGGCCCAAGCCACAGCCCTCGATCCATCAAAGGAGGCAGTCTCACCCGAAAATGCCATCAACATGGCAGATGCCGATGGCGATGGTGTCGATGAAGCAGATGCCCTTGGCTGCGACTTAGGCGGTATTGAACCAGTAGACCCTGGTACAAACGAAACGAACAAACCAAGCACGGACGATGATCAAGACGGTGTTGTCAACGCCGCTGATGAATGTCCTGATACACCTGAGAATACACCAACAGATGTTTCCGGTTGTTCATTGAATCAACGGAACGAGAAAGCGGGAGATGCAAGCGGTGAAGCTGAGGAAGGATTTGGTGAAACGTTCATGCTCTTGTTGATGATTGGTGGCCTTTTGCTGCTCATCGGTGCTGTTTATGGCATTCTCCAATCAAGAAAGATGAGCGAGGCTCGAAAAGACTGGGTTACCGACCAACACATCGATGATGTGATTGGAACAGAAGCGCAATGGGAACAACCTGTGTTGGATGGACGTGGTGACGAAACAGAGTCTTCACTTGCAAGCGAATTGGACCGATTCCCTGGTTGGGATGAAGCCATGTTGCAACAATATCTTGACCTTGGATGGACCCTTGACCAGTTGGAAGAATACTATCAACAACAGGTCGCGGAACAGGGTTAACTCGCGTAACCTTGACAAAGGACCGATTCTAAGGCATTCCATGGCATACAACTCGACGAACCCTGTCTTCCAACCAGCCTTTTGGAATTCGATTCACGGCAATGACCGAATGACGCTTGAAGGCACACTGCAAAAAACCGGAATTTTGTTTGGTTTAGCAACAGTCAGTGCTGTGGGCTCGATTGCTCTTGGCTTCATCATGCCAGGCCTTCTTTACCCGCTGATGCTCTTGGGCATGTTTGGGACAATGGGGATGGGAATGTTCCTTTGGTTCTCTCGACCCGCTGAACCGACAGCATTTGTGCTCATTTACGCAACCCTTGAGGGATTGTTGATTGGACCTCTGACGCTCGTCTTTGAGATCTTCTATCCAGGGATAGCGTTGCAAGCGGGGCTAGCTACATTTGGCGTAGTTGCCTGCATGCTCACCATTTACTCGCTTGGTATTCTACGTCCAACACCAACATTCAACAAAATCGTGTTCACACTTGTCGGATCAATTATGCTGATGTACGTAATCAACATTTTTTTGTTCTTCCTCACCCCATGGACGATTCCATTTCTACACTCTTCGGGACCAATTGGAATCGGAATTAGCGTGTTCATCATCATTGTGGCATCGTTAATGTTGATTTCGAATTTTGGTATGATCGATGCAGGTGTTCGAATGGGCGCTCCAAAGAAGCAAGAATGGTGGGGTGCTTTTGGAATCATGGTCACAGTTATCTGGCTCTACATTGAGATGCTTCGACTGATTGCCAAACTTCGTGACAACAGGTGATTTGTTGACCCGTCCATTGCCAATCGCTGATCTCAGTGATTTCACATCTGGCGATGAACAACGAGTCAACTCATTCATTCAAACCATCGGGGATTCGTTAGCCGATATTGGCTTCTTTGCGTTAACCAACCACGGCATTGACCTCACACTCATTGAGGACACATACGAAGAAGCAGAATCCTTCTTCATGCTCGATGAATCTGTAAAGCGGCTGTATGCAAAACCAGAGATTTCGCATCAAAGAGGTTACACCGCCTTTGGTGTTGAACATGCGAAAGACAATCCAGCACCTGATTTGAAAGAATTTTGGCAAACAGGACGCGGGCAACAAGGCAGCGAAACAGACAACAAATATCCGATGAACATCTGGCCGAATGAGCATATTCCGAAGTTCGAGGAGAAAGTCGATGGCCTCTACAGCCAAATGGAGGCAATCTCAAATCAACTTCTTTCTGCCTGCAGCATCTATCTTGGCAAGCGCTCCGATTGGTTGCCTTCAATGGCTGAAAAAGGAAACACCATCATGCGTATTATTCACTACCCGCCGCTTGATTCTTCAACACCTGACGGTGCTGTTCGTTCGGCTGCGCATGAGGACATCAATTTCATCACACTTCTAATGACAGCGACCGCTGCTGGTCTTCAGGTTATGGATCATGATGGAACATGGATTGATGTTGAAGGCAATCACGAACAAATCATCGTTGATTCAGGCGATATGATTCAGAACCTCACGAATGGATTGTTCAAATCCACGACCCATCGAGTTGTCAATCCCGGAGATTCTACACAACGTCGGTTCTCGATGCCAATGTTTGTCCATCCCCGTAACGAAATCGATTTGACACCACTGCCCGAATTCATTGAGCAAACCAGTGGTTCTGTAGATTATCCATCGATTACCGCAGGTGAGTATCTGCATCAGCGACTTGCAGAGATAGGCTTGGCTTCTAAGGAAGAGAGTTGATTTCGATGCATATTCCACATCTCCTTGCAAAAAAGCGAGATGGGTTACCGCTTGCTCAAGATGAAATTGAATGGTTCATTCAACATCTGCATGAGATTCCCAACGAGCAAATAGGAGCATTTCTGATGGCATGCCAGATCAATGGCCTGGATGATCAAGAAACAACCTACCTCACCAAAGCCATGCTCGAACAAGGCGAACGACTACCACAACGTGATGGCGCTGTTGATAAGCATTCCACGGGGGGAGTAGGCGACAAAATGAGTTTGATTCTCGCACCAGCATTGCGAGCATGCGGGGCTGTGGTTCCCATGCTTGCAGGAAGAGGATTAGCACATACGGGTGGAACTATCGACAAGTTGGAATCCATTCCAGGGTACAATACGGGCCTATCCATCGCCGATATGACGACCAATCCGTGCTTCATATCGCGACAAACCGCAGAGATTGCTCCAACGGATTCCATCCTCTATGCCATTCGTGATGTGACCGCAACTGTTCCGTGTATTGGATTGATCACGGCATCCATTTTATCGAAAAAAGCAGCTGAAGGAATCCAGTCGCTTGTTCTTGATGTGAAATTTGGTAGAGCAGCGTTTATGCAGCACTCAGAAGATGCAAGGAAACTTGCAAAATCCATGGTTCGTGTAGGAACTGAACTTGGAATCGATGTCAAAGCACAACTCACCCAGATGGATCATCCAATTGGAGAATGGCTTGGGAACAGTCACGAGATTGCTGAATCCATTGCATGTCTCAAGGGTATGGGGCCAAAGGATACTATGGAGTTGGTCCATGCTCAAGCAACTGCATTGGGTTTTGACATTTCGGAGGCCATCAAGAACGGTACAGCCCTTCAAGAGTTCAAATCTATGCTTGAACGTCAAGGTGTTGAATCCACTCTCGCTCAGCGGCTTCTTGATGACCCGTGGAGCGTACTGCCACGTGCGCCTCAGCAATACACGCTCCTTGCAGAACAATCAGGATATGTGGCTGATCTTGATGCCCTCGCCATTGGTCAAGTTCTGTGTGAAGCAGGTGCAGGTCGTGCAAAACAAGGTGAAGAAATCGATCATGGAGTTGGTATCAACATTCAGAAACACGTTGGTTCACCTGTCGAAGCCGGCGATGTCATCCTGACCTTGGATGGTCCGTTCGGCATTGACATGCAACTTATTCAGCGCTTGAAGGATTCAATCGTAATCTCAGATTATCAAGTCGCTGTTAGCTCAAGAATCCTCGAAACTGTGACAATCTCTGATTGTTCGGCGACTTGAATCGATGGAAGCCATGATAAAGGAGATGTTAGTGGCCAAACTCGCCGATTTAGCTTAGCTGGTGGAGCGTGGGACTGTTAATCCCAAGGTCGTGGGTTCGAGCCCCACAATCGGCGTAATTCAACACCCAACCCAAGCAAGGTGAAACCATGGTTTCTGAAACAGTTCTCGGCGTCCTGTTCTGTTTCTTTCTTCCGCTTGCCGTTGCAGCACGCTTTTGGCACTGGTATACATTCTTCAAGCGTGCGCAAAAAATCAAAATGATTCAAGCAATGCAAAATGAGCAAAACGGTGACTAACGCTTTATTCCCACTCGATCGTACCTGGTGGTTTGTGCGTAATATCGTAGACGACTCGATTGACAGCCCCTTTGACCGTGTTGGTAATTCGCGTACTGATCTTTTGCAAGATGTGATGCGGTATCTCGGAATATCTTGCAGACATCCCGTCCATGCTGCGCACTGCTCGCACAACGATTGTTTCACCATAGGCTCGTACATCACCATGGACACCCACCGAACGAACGGGAAGAAGTGCTGCAAAGTATTGCCACGGCAATTCCATTTCGCCAGCTGCTGCACCAGCCTCGAATTCTTCTTCGACAATTGCACATGCTTCGCGAACAACTTCGACACGTTCGGGTGTCAAATCGCCAAGTGTTCGGACGGCTAGACCTGGCCCTGGGAATGGTTGTCGTTCTGCAACAATGATGTCGAGTTCTCGAGCAAGTTCTCGAACTTCGTCCTTGTACAACTCACGTAGTGGCTCAACCACTTCAAGGGTCATATCTTCTGGCAATCCGCCAACATTGTGGTGAGACTTGATGGTGTCGCGGACACCGCCACCGGACTCGATCCAGTCTGGCGCAATGGTTCCTTGAACCAGGTATTTCGCACCACATTTCTTTTGCTCATCCTCAAAAATTCGAATAAACAATTCCCCAATGACCTTGCGCTTTTGTTCAGGTTCTGTGACACCTTTGAGTGCCTCAAAGTAACGATCTGCTGCTTTAACAGTGATGAGATTGATGCCTTGCTCTGCGAGCATCGTTTCGATTTCTTCTGTCTCGTTTTTTCGCATGAAGCCTGTGTCAACGTAGACGCAATGAAGGAGGTTTCCTACTGCTTTGTTCGCAATCACAGCTGCAACAGTTGAATCCACACCGCCTGAACACGCAATGATAGCAACGTCATCGATGGTTGCTTTCAATTGCTGAATCGATTCTTCGATGAATTCAGGCGCATCAAACATCTCAAGCCCCGCCGTTCACTTCTCGATCCATTTGGAGAACGCGCTCAACTTGGTCGAGTTTATCTTGAACGAGGCGTTGTGCCATGTCGTCGTTGACAAGTGCAAGCATCTGTACCGCTAGGTGACCTGCATTGTCACCACGGTCAACACCTACAGTTGCTGCTGGAACACCGGGCGGCAATTGAACGATGGAAAGGAGAGAGTCGAATGGGACTCGCCCGCCACAAGGAACGCCAATTACTGGCTTGGTTGTTAATGCTGCAACTGCACCTGGTAGCGCAGCTGCAAGACCAGCCATTGCAATGAAGACCTTGCACCCGTCTTCCTCTGCCTTGTGAATAATGTCTTCAACAAATTTCGGGGAACGGTGAGCAGAAGCAACACGCAATTGGTAGTTTACGCCAAATTTGTCAAGCACCTTTGTGCACTTTTCAGCAATCGGCATGTCAGACTTCGAGCCAAGTAAGATAGATACATCCATGACCAATTCCCATCGCGGGTAGTTCTTTTAGATGACCCCTCACTCTTCTTCAATCAAGAACTGCTCAAGATCAAAAATCTGGTCGGAAAATACGTCAAGATGCAGCCAACACTCATCGCCATCAAACTCACAGTACATGACCGCTAATTGCTGTTTTGTACGAGAGAGTGCCATGATTCCATTTGTTGGTTTTGCGTTGAGAACCTTCCAATGATTCAATCGGCTCTGATTCAATTTGAGGTAGGTTTTGCCGTTCCACTCCCTGCGAAATTGAACGCCGTAGCCTGCAGAGGTTTTCTCTGCCACTCGATAGGTTGTGAAGAACAGCCCAAAACAAAATCCGAGGGCGATCCATTGCGAAATGGAATCGACAAAAATGGACACAACTGATGCCACGAAGAGAATCACGCTCATGTGAACCCCACGATGCAAGACAAGGACTCTACGTTGGGAAAATGTTGAGAACAAAGCCAAACCAAGTAATAGATTTGAGACGAAAATCAACCATGGTACAAATGCAGTATGCTTTCCTGAAAGGAGCATAAGGATTGGGAAAGCCATCGTTAACAGCGATCCTGCCATGGTGAAGAGTGGCGTTATCATGATTGCCTTTTCTTCGGAAGGATACCATCCGCCGACGAACAGTCCAACCATATCCTATCCAGCACAATCGAGTTCTTTTGCCTGTTGGGTATCGATGGCGGTGTTCAAATTTGTACGTCTTTCATTCGACAATAACCATCAAACCGGCAATTTTCAACACCCGTTGGAGGTTGTTCGAGTTCACTTGGGAACCTATCACGGTGCGATCTTACTCGTCGTCAAACGGATGACGCAAGCAGAGGTTCCTCGCAGCATAGACCTCATCAACACGACGTACTGGTGTCGTTGTGGGAGCATTATGCAACGTCTCGGCATCGAGTTGTAGCACCTTACAAAAGTCTCTGGCAAACGTATCAAGTGTTTCTTTTGATTCAGTTTCTGTCGGTTCGATCATCATACATTCTGGAACAACGAGCGGGAAGTAGACCGTTGGAGCCATGTAGCCCATATCGAGTAGACCTTTGGCAACATCCATAGCAGATATTCCAAAAGCCTCCTTTGCTGGACCGAGTGAGAGTGTGAATTCGTGCTTCGCAACGATTGTGTCTGCTCCATCAACGAAGAGATGGTCAACGCCGGCAGCTTTTGCCTCTCGATGAATGGCATGTCGGAGGTAGTTCGCATTCAAGACCGCGTGCTCGGACATGGTTCGCAACTCCTTGCCGTAGCGTCGATAATATGCCCAACAACGAAGGATTGCTCCCGCATTGCCGTGCCATTGTTGCACTTTCCCGATGGTGTGTTCAGGTGTGTCCCATGTGTACCAATGGTCGTCGACGCACTGCTTCTTTTCATCCTCAGTAGGTGCACGACGAGCAACGATTGGAGAGGGTAAGAATGGAGCAAGGTGCTCTTTGACACCAATTGGTCCAGAACCTGGGCCACCTCCACCGTGTGGCTGACTGAAAGTTTTGTGAAGATTGTAATGGACAGCATCAAAGCCCATTAAACCAGGACTTGTTCGTCCGAGAATGGCGTTGAAGTTCGCACCATCGTAGTACATCAATCCACCAACTTCGTGAACGATGGAAGAGGCTTCTGCAATGTCCTGCTCAAACAGACCAAGCGTGTTCGGATTGGTGATCATCATAGCAGCGGTATCCTCGCCAACGACAGCGCGGAGAGCAGATAGGTCGATTCGTCCGTCTTCTTGGCTTGGAATCTCAATGATTTCAAAACCAGCCATGGCAGCGCTCGCAGGGTTGGTCCCGTGTGCAGAATCAGGAACGATGACCTTGGTCCTGTGATGTTCTCCCCGGTGACGGAAGTACTCTTGGAAGCATCGAACAGCCGTGAATTCACCTTGAGCACCAGCCACAGGTTGCAATGTTACTGCATCCATTCCAGCACAGATGGCGAGCATTTCTTGCATTTCGTAATAGATCGAAAGCAGTCCTTGCAATTGATGTTCAGGCTGATGCGGATGGATATCTGCAATACCTGGAAGTTGGGCAACAACTTCGTTGACGCGCGGGTTGTGTTTCATTGTGCATGAACCCAAAGGATAGAATCCCGTGTCGATTCCAAAGTTACGCTTGGAAAGCCATGTGTAGTGACGAACCATTTCGGGTTCAGACAAACGCGGCCAGCGAGGGAGTTGCTTTCTCACCATGTTGTTTGGAACTTCAAGTTCAGTGGCAGAGAGCATTGGCGCCGGTTGAGCATAGCCCTTTCCTTCTGCACCAAAGTGTTCGAACAGTCGGCTCAAGCGCTCACCTCCTTTGTCCATGCGGTGAGTAATTCAGTGAGGCGATGTATATCTCTTTGAGTTGTCTGATCGGTGACTGTTAGCAGCATTTGATTGGACTTATCGGCATACCAGTTTGAAACATCAAACCCACCTACAACACCATGTGCCTCGAGGTAGGCAAGACACGTCGAAGTTGAAGCTGGAAGTTCAACCACGAATTCGTTGAAGTGTGATTGACCATCAAACGGAAGAGCAACGCCATCGATACCAGCAAGTTGGCGCTTGAGTTCGGTGCAGGCAGCCATATTTCGGATTGCGAGTTGCTCTAGCCCCTCTGGTCCAAGTAGCGACATATGCATGGCACCCATCAAAGCAATGAGTGTCTCGTTGGTACAAATGTTGGATGTTGCTCGATGTCGTCGAATGTGTTGCTCACGTGTGGATAGCGTGAGACAGTAGGCTTCTTTCCCGTCAACATCGATACTGCGACCAACGATTCGGCCTGGCATGAGTCGAAGATAGGGTTGTGTGCAACCGAAGATGCCGTACAAAGGACCACCGCCGGTAATAGGACTTCCAAGTGGTTGACCTTCTCCAATGACGATATCAGCGCCATAGTTCCCGGGGGCTTCCAGCAGACCAAGCGATACGGGCTGAACGCCGACGATGAGCGCCGTTGCGTCTCCAATGATTTCTTTCAACGACGGGTAACCACCATCAATGATTCCCAACGGGTTCGGTTGTTCGACGTACACTGCGCACGATCCCCGTGCACGCTCAACATCCTCGAGGCTGATGCAGCCGTCTTCGTTGTGCCGAAGTGTCTCAACTTTGATGCCTGCTCCTTGACAATAATTGTGAATGACGGACACTCGATCAGGCGGCGTTAGTTCAGAAATGTACACTGTGTCTTTCTGCTCGGCCTTTCGGTTGTGCACACGCACAGCGCAGGTAAGTGCTTCAGCCGCAGCTGTTGAACCATCGTAGAGGGAGAGATTGGTGATTGGCATAGCAATAAGTTCTGAAATGAGCGACTGAAATTCCCACATCGCTTGGAGCATGCCTTGAGAAACTTCAGGCTGATATGGTGTATACGAAGTGAGGAATTCTCCACGAGTGACGAGTTGGAAAACGCACGATGGCACGAAGTTTCGGTACAATCCTGCTCCGAGAAAAGAGGGCTGTCCTCCCAATGCGAGATTCGCACCAAGCAGTCGCTTCGCATCTGCGAGCAACTCTTCTTCACTTTGGGCCTCAGGTAGCGGCAAGTCGCCAATCATTCGCACCGATTCAGGCACATCCGCAAACAAAGCATCGATGGACGCAACGCCCATTTCTTTCAGCATTTCTTCCTCTCGTCCAAGATTTGGTAATTGGTCAACCATGGGACTCGCCTCCTCAGGCAATCGTAACCAATCGCGTAGCGCTCATAATGTTCGTCATTGAACCGTCAAGAAACGTGGGCCGTCTATACAAAAGGCGGTCGAATAATAACAGCTTTGACAGATGAACGTGGACTCGCCGCAATCAATACTTCATCACCTTCAGATACACCCGATATGTAACCGATTCCAATACCAGTGTTTCCAAGCGATGGAGAGGGTGCTCCTGAAGTCAATTGACCAATCTTGGAACCATCCAAAGCAAGTACGTCTTTACCGGGTCGAGGCAATGGACCACGTTCAAGATACTTGATGCCCCACCAACGGGCATCCTCGGATACGTGAGATAGCACGCGTTGGCGCCCCGTAAATTCATGCTCAGTGTCAAGACCGAAGGGAACGTTCGTTTCCCAAGAATCTCGTGCGAGGAACGAGTGTGACCCGTCGTCAAGTCCAGGCCATAGGAAATCAACGCCCGACAAGAGGTACCCTTTCTCCAGTCGAAGTGTGTCACGTGCTCCTAGTCCAACAGGTGTTGCCCCAGCGTTGATGAGAGCACGCCACACCGTTGCAACCTGCTCGTTTGGAACAAAGATCTCGTACCCTGCTTCACCGGTGTAGCCAGTTCCTTGAATCCATCCAGTCACGCCAAGTTGATTTTCAGAGAGGTTCGACCATTTGAAGCGACCCACGTGTTGTCCTTCACCCAGTGCTGCATCCAAGTAGTCCTTACTTTTGGGTCCTTGAAGAGCAATGATGGATGTTAGTGGAGACAGATTCTCGATGGTAATTCCGGAATCACCCGGTGAGAATCTCTGAAACCAATCCCACATGACATCGATCATCGAGGCGTTTGGAACGCCGAGTATCTCCGTTTCGGAAACAACGGCGAAAATCATGTCATCGATGATGAAACCATCCTCGTCAAGAAAATGCGTGTACGCACAGCGACCAACGGTAATGGAGGAAACCTTCTGCGTTGCAACAGATTCGAGCCATTCACGTACATTTGAACCAGAAAAGCGAAACGTGCCCATGTGAGAAACATCGAACAGACCAGCGGATTCCCGGGTTGCAAGATGCTCAGCCTTGATGTTTGAGTACCAAATGGGGAGCTCAAACCCATGAAAATCGACAATGTTCCCCTCAAGGGCAACATGTTCGTCAAACAGCGCAGTTCGAATCAGTTCTCCATCACTCATTGTCATCATGTCCTTGTTATTGTTGGGGCAAACCTCGCTCAATATCCTTTCCAAGCGATAGGACTCGCTCTAAAAACGCATCAAGCGAGGATTCCGTGATGTTACGATTGGCAATGACCGAACGAAGTATGATTTTCTCGTTAACGGTACTTCGGCTGACCATGAATTGCCCGTCTTGAATGAGGCGTTCACGCAATTCAGCGTTGATTCGGTTCAGTTCTTCCTCTGAAGACTCGCCGACATAGCGGAAGCAAACGTTTGTCCACATCCTGTCGCTTACCATTTCCAATGCATTGTGCGATTCGACGCGCCGTTGCAAATAATCTCCAAGGTCCATGAATCGTTCAAGCATTGAGGCCCAACCAGCATCACCGATCTCACGCCATGCAAGCCACAGTTTGAGAGCATCGTTTCTTCGGCCACATTGAAGTGAAAAACGTCCGAGGTCAACGTCAGCACCGGTATCGTGGTAAAGATAGTGAGCGGTTTGGCCGTTTGAACACACAGTACGAAGAATCTCAGCATCCTTCACAATGAAAGCCGAACAAATAAGGGGAATGCCCATCATTTTGTGTGCATCCCAACAAAAACTGTCAGCCAGTTCAATCCCATCCATTAATGAGCGATATCGAGAGGAGAAAAGACAGGAACCACCCCATGCAGCGTCAACGTGCATCCACAACTCGTGTTTGTGCGCAATGGCGGCAATATCTCGAAGTGGATCGAAACTACCTCGCACGGTCGTACCACTCGTTGCCAACACAGCAAACGGAATTTGGCCGTTGGCCAAGGCGCGCTGAATTTCTTCATCGAGTGCCTCAGGAAGCATTTGACCATCTTCATTACAGCGGACCTTGATGAGATTCGAATGCCCTATGCCGATTACATTGGACGCTATGACAAATGAATAATGTGATTCCTCGGAGACAAAAGCCACCATCTTTGTTCCATCAAAGCCAGAGTGGGATGAAAGCGGAATCTTGGCCTGACGTGCACACAACATACCGAGCAAATTGCCATTCGAACCTCCTGTTGTCAACGTCCCTTGGCTGGTCCCAAATTCTGCGAGTTCAGCCATTCGCTTGAGAATAGTGGATTCGATCAACGTTGCAATGGGTGCAATCTCGTAGGTGTACATTGCAGTGTTGGTAGCAGCCGTAACCAACTCGCCCGCTATCGATGCAATCGAAAGTCCGCCCCAAAGCGGATTCATGAATCCAGGAGCCGTTGTGCGGACGGAATGACGCAGTACAGACTCGATGTCGTCCAAAGCAGCATCGAGACCTCGTCCCTCGAGGGGTAGCTTGAGATCGGTTGTCCTGTGAAGGGACTCCGAGGATTCTGCAAGCCGGATGCTCGTCTCCGTTTGACTTACCTCAAGGAAACTCTTGACGCGAGCGAGGACATCATCCAGAAATCGCTCCGCCTCCATGTTGTTTCCTGAGCAAAGCGGTCTTTGAAGATGGTCATCCAATCCAACGTTACAAATTTATGCGTATTGCATTTTTGCCTACATAACTTGAATAACTCTACAGTCTTGGATCAAACATGCTAGGAGAAACAGGTAGTGCTTGGCTCAATCGCCTGCACATGCAACTTGCACGAGAATTGCGTGGCCAAGGATGGTCGCAAATGAACATCGCATCCATCATCGGAACGACACAAAGTACGATTTCGAGACAATACCAAAAGGGAATTACGGAATTACCAGGCTCTGCTGACGAACTCACTGTCGATGGATGGGCGAAAGAGATTGCAGGCGGGTTGTTGTCCGTCGGACAAAGCGAAGAACTGTTGAGGCAGAGATTCATCGTTGAATTCCAATTTACAGGCAATCAAGTTCTTCGGTTCGACAAAACTCTCACGGGGTTGGACCTTGAAGTCGATCAAAATGAGCATGCTCTGATTCGACGACTTGAATGGGCAATCGGCCGCCTGGACGCTCGCCTTGTTGTACCGGTGCTTCCGAATGTTGGCATGAACATTGCAGCATGTCTCAATTCTGCCACCTCTGCAGAGGAAGTCGCCGCAGTTCCGGGCAAAATCAATGCCGTTGAGGGGGAACTGCGAACCCATGGTAAACCGCAATTTGGTTCGTCAAAACATCTCGCTGAAATGCTGCTAGAAGCTCGGAAAAACGATTCAACAAAGTCAGCCATCATGAACATTCGACCCCCTGGTGATTATGAAGGAACAGACATCGATGCTGTTCAGGAAGCATGCAATCAACTCGGCTGGGAACTTGCTGATGCAGACCGCTCAGGCCTCGAGGATTCAAGTTCGACAATCGACGTTATTCTCGACATAGGAGACTTCGGATGGGAACCTTCCCTGTATGTTGTTGGAACAAGTCCATTGGATGTCGTCGATCGATGCCACCGCCTCATCAAAGCCTTAGGAGGAATTGAATGATTCGAACTGGATTCATCCTTTTCGTTCTTCTTCTAGCGCCACTCTCTGGTTGTTTGAGTCAACACAGCATCACCGATGAATGCGTAATAACGACATCATCCGACGACAAAACACTCACCATTGTCACGTACGACATTATCGCATTGAGCGACGAGGTGCTCGAAGAATTCACCAATCAAACAGGATACAACATCGAGATGATTCGTACCGACGACGCAGGTGGTATCCTTGAGCAACTCCTTTTGACAAAAGAGGCCCCACAGGCTGATCTCGCCTTAGGCCTTGACAACACCTACCTCCAGACAGCACTCGACAATTGTTTGCTGGCTCCACA
>JAYOBT010000002.1:77327-84228 GCA_038105035.1 Candidatus Poseidoniales archaeon
ATGCCAGAAAACAACCTCATGTATTCGGTGCTTGAAGGCGAAGATCTTCCTGAAACAGATGGATACAGACACCATAGCCCAGTCCCATCACAACCCTCTGAAATCTCAACAGAACGAATCGATGAAGAGATGGAGACATGGCTCATGGATTGGCGTAAAGCGACCCAGTCTCTCTGAGTTGACAATATGAAATCAGCCGTTGGACGGGGCGTTCCTGTTGCTCTGTACCTTGCGATGATTCTTGTTCCACTGCTGCTTGCTATCGAACGACTAATGTTTGTTACTGGAATGAATCCATTCCAAGCCATTCTCCATTTAGATGAACACCCCTTTGGCACCGATGCTGTAGTGTTTACGTTTGTGCAAGCCATCCTTTCTGCTATTCTCACGTTGATGGTTGGGCTACCCATTGCATGGTGGCTGGGTCGTTACGAATGGAAACGGGTGGGTATTATCCGCGCAGCGTTAACACTTCCATTCGTCACACCAACTGTTGTAGCTGCCATGGGGTTTCTTGCCCTGATCAAAGAAGGAGGGTTGTTGGATTCAATAGGCATTGACTTGCGAAATGAAACAGGATTCATCGGTTCTATTTCCACCAGTATTGGCATCGAACATTCTGGCCACATCATCGCCCTGCTTCTTGCCCACGCTTGGTTTAATCTTGCACTTGTTATACGATTTGTAGAGCCAAAGATATCGACACTTCCCCCTCGATATGAGGATGCGTTTCGAATGCTCCCTGCAGGTTATAGTCGATTCAATCGATTGACCCAATTTTGGTGGCCAATGTTGCGAACATCGATCCTCTCTGCATTTGTATTCACGTTCATTTTCTCATTCACCTCATTTGCACTTGTACGATGGCTTGCTCCAAACATGTGGACGCTCGAAGCACTCATGGCAGTTGAAGGTGGAGCGGCCGGAATCCCAGGTTATCGTGTCGATGTCAGCGTACTCGTCCTCGGTGGAGCAACGCTTCAAGGAATTGTTCTCCTAAGCGCCCTTGCGCTTGCTGGGCGATGGCAGCAAAAGCAATCGAATGAAATTGAACTCGTCTCAGAGAATTTCTCAAGAGGTTACATTGGCAAGCCAACCACAATTCCCCGCCTCGGCGTCTTTGTTGCCACCGTTTATGCCCTAACACCGCTCTTTCTCATGGTTCTGTCATCCGTTCGGATTCGAGACCGAACCTCGGATTCTTATCGCTGGAGTTTGGACGCATGGGATTATGCATTCAAAGGCGATTTGACGTACGCATCGATTCCAGAAGCACTCACCAATTCTTTGGTGTATGCATTTGGATGTCTTGTCGTTTCGTGCATCCTCGGATTCTTTGTTGCACAATCCATCCATCATCTTGAACAAAACGGTAGACAACGATTTGCTCAGATTGTGGATTTGTTGTCCATGCTCCCACTCGCTCTTTCGGGCGTGATGGTCGGCTTGGGCGTACTCCTTGGCATACTGAAGATTTGGCCAGTCATGTTCTCATGGTATGCCTTGCCCATTCTACCCCATGCCATGCTTACAACACCCTTCGTCGTGCGAATACTCCTCCCTGCGATGCGTGAAATTGATTCAGATTACGATGATGCAGGGAAGGTTCTCGGCTACACGACGTTCCAACGATTCGTTCGAATCAAACTTCCACTGTTGAAGCCACAAATTGTTGTTGCTTCTGCATTGTCCATGGCATTCTCATTGGGAGAATTCGGAGCATCCTGGATTCTCTTACGTTCGGGTGCTTGGGACACATTGCCCGTCTTGGTAGACCAGTTGATGTCGAGACCGAAATATTTCGAACTTGTTGAACCAATTGCGATGGCTACTGCAACCGTGCTCATGTGCATGACGTTCCTATTGTTTGTTATTGCTGAACGGTTTCGCAGTCATCAAGGAGGCGGGTTTTGATGACATTGAAAATCGAACAACTGAATGTTTCTTTCGATCAGCATCGCATCATTGACAACCTGAATCTCGAGCTCAACACCAATGAAATTGTGGCGATTCTTGGACCAAGTGGCTGTGGTAAGACGACCCTCTTGCGCACCATTGCTGGACTCCAGAAACAGGATTCAGGACATATCACCCTTGACAATGAACCTGTAGAACATATGTTGAGTGAGCATAGAGGCATCGGAATGTTGTTTCAACGACCCGTCTTGTTTCCGTTCAAAGATGTACTTGGCAACATCTTGTTTGCCTACAAGAGTAAGAAGTTCTGGAACATGGATGACGTTCACGAAGTGATGAACGAGATGGGTCTACTCGGCAAAGAACAGCAAAGAATTGAAACGCTTTCAGGTGGAGAAGCACAACGTGTTGTTCTAGCAAGAACACTCCTCACCGATCCCAAACTTTTGCTTCTTGATGAACCACTCTCTGCACTGGACGTGGACTTGAGACGAAAGATTGCACATGAAATTCGTACCGTTCTGAAATCACGAACGATTCCAGCCATCCACGTCACACATGATCCTGCTGAAGCTGAAATCATTGGTGATCGAGTCATCCATTGGAACGAACTGCAACCAGGTGGCGATGATGAGGAGTAAATTGTTCGAGCCTCATCCGTGGAAGATGTGGACGTATGCATGGAACAATCGAGGGAAGGGTCTTGTACTCCCATCCTTCATCGGAGGATTTTTTCTTCTGGCCATCGGTATTCCTTATGGAATGACGAACAGAATTTCTGCATTCATTGGATGGACGGTATTTGATCCTGAACTCCCCCTGGATGCTTCAATTTCCTACATTCCGATACTGAATATCGCCTATTTCTCGTTCTACATCTACTACATCCTCATCCCGTTGTTTGCGCAAACGGAAGTGCAGAGGAAATGTGCAATCATCTTCTCACAACGTCTCTTTGTCGGAACATTACCAGTGTTTCTGGTTTTTCTCATTCTACCTGTTGAGGTCGACCTTCGCTCCGAAGTCTCAGGAGACGATTTTCTCACAACACTTCTCTCACTGATCCACGGTGTTGACCAACCCTACAACGCTTGGCCAAGTCTCCATGTTGGGCACAGTCTATGTGTTGTACTCTCACTACCATTCATTTACAACATCAACAAATTCGCCCACGTAGCACTTTGGGTAGGATGGTTGTTGCTAACAATTTCAACGATGACAACCCAGCAACACTACCTGTTTGACGTCATCACCGGCATCCTGTTTGCTCTTGTTGCCCACTACACGTTCATTCAACCAGTCGTTGCCAAATGTATTGAGGGTGAATACGATGATGCGTTTCAACAACTCTAAGCGAACAGCGTCGAAACAACCTCAGGCTGTGTAAGGTAGATGGTTAGGCCAATACCGGCCATAATCATCATCCAGGAACCGACCATCTTGATCATTCCAGTCATCCGTCGCAAGAAATTGATCATGACTTGACGCCCAAGACCAACAAGGACGGTCACCAAAATCATCAGAATCAACAGCCCGAGCATGAGCCCGGACAATCCAGAGATGGTGGCACTGGTCCCAAGTGTACCGAGGAAGATAACGAAAGGCAACACAGCAGCTGCAGTACAATCGATGGATGCAGCAGCATACCCAAAGCCATAGAGGTACATGTTTCGACGAGGCGTGAAGGTCTCATCCATCTCCGTTGTTGACCAACGATCGACGAGTTTCTGAACAAAACCAAGAACGTGGGAAGTGATTCCAAGGAGCATAATGGAACCAAGAATAATCAACAAGACCGCAATTCCAATGGCGATATAATGAATCATTCCAGATTGAGCAAACGCTTCGCCCATGGCAAAAGCGATGATTCCGATGATGATGAAGAACGTCCACATTCCCAATCCTGCCAGCGTTCCAATGACCCATGAAGAAGGCATGGCCGTCTTCAATTTCCCTTCCTTGATCAGATCGTCTTCTCGTGCACCAAGGCTAAGGTAGTACGAAATGAAACCAGGAAGAACAGGGAACGCACAAGGAGAGAAGTACACCAGAATGGAGAGAATCATTCCAAGAACGAACACTGCAACAAACGATGTTGAGGGTTCTTCCCATGCTATTCGATCGTCCATGGTAAGTGAGACATTCCCTGTTAGAGCCTTTTCAACCGAGGAATCGAACTCGCCCCAGCCCCCGATTGGCGTTCCGGTTGCTTGACGTTCAACGATGTAGCCTTCAACATCGATCACCAAGACAACGGGAATTTGGCCTGTTCCAGCAGTGGTAAACAGTTTCACGGGATCGGTAGTTGAACCATCTTCGAGCACAGCAGATTCAGTCGAACCGAGCCCAGTTGGGTAGAGTGGAACCGTGTACTCACCTCCAGACTCGTTGAGATACTCCAATGACTCCTGATACCAGGCTCCATATCCAACGATGTGGAAGCCGACACCATTTTCATCAGCCGTCTGTTTCCATTCATCCATGTATACCTCAAGATGAGCTTGAACAGCATGGCAGTTCGAACAATCGTGTGCCAACAAATCGAGGATGATGACATCGCCACGAAGTTCAGATAAGCGAATCTCGCCTTCTGTTGTATAATTGTCTTCAATTCCAGTACGGTTCAAGCTCTGCACAATGATTTCAGGAATAGGGGCTGGTTCAGCATCTGATTCAAAGATCTCATCCATGCTATCAAACAAGGACAATCCAGCGAAGGCAATCACGCCGAAGAGAACGACTGCAACACCAAACGCCTTCCACGTTTCTGAACGCTTGAAAACGCCCCAATCGGCTTGTTCAAGCATCCCCATAAACGTTCCATTCACTGGTTGCAAATGAAACTAATGTTGCAAATCACTCAACAAAAGTTGTCGAAGACTCATAGATTAGTTTTTGATTCCCACGGTCAAGGATTTTCACCTGCACATCACATGGACCACTGCACAGATCATCAGACCCTTCACTAATTGTGACTTCTTCAGCAAATGCCCACATGCCATCATCGTTGTCCGATACTGCACAGCTCGTATCCGAGGCTTGATCTGGATTCGTGCATTCAAGATACGCTCCCCCATCTACGGATAACTGAACGATGACATTTGACCAAGCCATATCGCTACCCTGATTCATCACCACGTGCACTAGCTCATCTCCATTTTCGCTTGTAGGTGTTCCATCTGCATCAGATACTTCGAATCCATACATCTGTAAATCGCCACTATCATCATCTTCTGGTGCAGCAAGACTGGTCGCCCAAATATAGGACAACAATGCGCTGAAGAGGAAGGATTGGCCCTCGCAATCTTCTGCCATTGTAGAGATCGGGCTCAAAGCGTAAGCGAGTTCATGGACTGCAAACAAGGTGACAACTTCCGTAGGAATGGTGCTTTCATCCTCGAGATCGATTTCAGCACCATCGTTTTCAGCAGCCTCAAGAAGTTCAGCAGCCTCAAGGGTCACATCGTACATGCCTGTTGGTGAAAGAGCAAGGCAGATTGATGTTCCATCTTCCATTGTTTCACCAACGAGAGCAATCACTCCGTAACCATCTGCAGCGAGGTAGGCATTTGCAACCGTTTCTGTGACAGTCTGAATTGCATCTTGTGCACCTTCAGCTTCATCCTCTCCATTGGCGCAGTCATCGTATCCATCACCAACCCATTCCGCATCGAGTTCATCTCCGTTATCGCAGACAAAGAATCCTGTCGATTCGGACAATATGATGCTCAAAGTCGGTACGTTGGACGAGGAATCGAGTGTTCCAATGTAGTTCATCCCAGGATCCGAGTCAATGTGAGTTTCTTCAGCAACACAGACTTCATCGATTACGACGTAGGTCGTTGAAGAGGAATCATCAGACTCATCGTTCATGTCAACTACATCGGTTTGAGCATCGTTCGCAGTTTCTTGACAATACATGATCGTAATCATGTAAAGGTTGTAGGACTCATCCGCATTCATCGCCACACGCATCGAGAACAACATGCCATGATACGTTCCATCGAGATCCTGAGTCGTATATGTCTCATCAAGCGAATCAACAAGTTCCTCAAGTTCAGTACATCCGGCAAGCATCATCGATAGAGCAAGTAAAATTGCAATCTTCTTCATGGTTGATTATTTGAAGTGACAGATAAAAATCCTTTCGATACAAATGAACTTATTCGTTCAGATGGACAACGGATACTTCCAAGCGCTCATGTGTTGGATGAACTTCAACCACCTGAACTGGTATTGAGAGCACTTCTGCAAGATCTTCTGCAACACTCAAAGGCATTTCGATTCGGCGAGCAGTTGCATCGTATCGTAACCATGAGGGGCTGATTTGCAAGGTCTCTTGCAATTCCATCATATCATCACGAGCATCTTCGGGTTCGGTTGGAATCGCACCGAAGAGAATCGTATCGTCTTCAGAGAGCGTTTCGTAGGGACGAAGTGTGGCTTCAGCTCGACGTCGGAATCGGGCTCGTAATTGTCCTGCATCTTTGTAAGAAGCAGTACAGAATTTGAGATGGAAGGACTTGTCATTGGCCGCTTCCTTGAGTCGGACACCGAGTTCAAACGATCCTTCTGCTGCTGCAGAAAGACCACTTGAGAGATTGAATCCTCGAACGTCCATGTTCTCTTGATTGCCTGTTGTGATTTCCAGTTCGTTCAAGTTGAGGAATTGAACGGGAAGTTGATCCAATTGTTCGAGCAGTTCAAAGAGAGATTTTTCCTTGTCTGGCTCACAAGGAAGTTCGATTCCAACATTGATTCCAGCGTCACTCGATGCCTTGATGACATCTTCGTACTGCTTTGTTGTTCCATCGAGGAGATGGAATCGAAGTTCATCCAGACCCGCTGTTGCGAGTTTCTCGACCCATTCAAGTTTGAATGGAATGGATGTATAGAGGTGTATGTGGTGTTCTTGTCCGAAGGCTTGCTTCAATTGTTTGATGGCTTCAACAGACCGTTCGGGGTCAAGCATCGGATCTCCACC
>JAYOBT010000002.1:84328-88557 GCA_038105035.1 Candidatus Poseidoniales archaeon
GCACACGTTCCAAGAACTGGACGAGCTGGATGTTCATTCATCCAGTTGTAGATTGAATCGAGTAGTCCCTCTGATCGAGACGCAATGCGCATGGTTGTTGATTCACCACCTGGTAAGATCAAACCATGAATCGAAGCGTCGAGATCATCACCTTTGCGTAATTGGACCACTTCGACGTCATGTTGCAAGTCTTTCGCAATGGAGAGTATTGCCTCTTCATGCTCGTGTCGAGCACCTTGCAGCATTGCAAGACCCACTCGCATCATGGTTGCTCCTAAACCTCCATGTCTTTAGCACATAGCATCCATGCAAACAGTAGAATTTACGAGAGTTCAGTGTTCTTATTCAAAAACCGTGCGCGTCAGCATGAATACATGGCACACGAAGGCGACTGCTTTCTCGTCCCCGGGCCCGTACGCATGAGTGATGCCTGTTTACAAGCCATGGCAACTCCTGTCATGACCGCTCGGGGCACAGAATTCCGGGATGTAATGGCAGATCTCAATGCTGGGCTGCGAACAGCGTTTAACCTCACATCATCCTCTCGAGAGCGTGGAACTGAGTCATGGGCTGGTGAAGATGGTTACAAGGTTCTTGCCGTATCTGGAAGCGGAACTGCTGCCATGGAAATGGTGATTGCCAACCGATTTAGGCCGAACGATCGAGTACTCGTTCCGACCAACGGTAAGTTTGGTGAGCGCGTCGCAGACATCTGCAAACAATACTGTCAAGTTAAGCACGTCGCATACGAATGGGGTCGTAGTTTCGATATCATGGAACTTGAAGAACAACTTGGGCGTGGAACCTTTGAGGCACTCCTCATTTGCCATAACGAAACAAGTTCAGGAATCACACAAGATGCTGAAGCACTTGCTCAACTGTGCCAAGAACACGGTGTTGCATTCATTCTCGATGGGATTACTTCCGTAGGTGGACTCCCCGTACATCCTGAGAAATGGAACGCTGAGGCAGTGGTCATGGGCGCACAAAAGTGCACCGCTGGCCCAAGTGGAATTGCCGCTGTAGCCATCAATGACCATTTCATTGAGCGCGTTCACACCATTCGACAGCAAGGCGATTCCAATCCAGTGTATTATCTCGACATGATTTCCGCCTTGAAGAAAGGGAACGATGACCAAACGCCATGGACCCCCGCCATCAACCTCGCAATGGGTTGGGCAGCCTCACTTCGTGAGCTGGAAGAGGAAGGACTAGAGAACCGATGGGACCGATGCAAGATTTTGGCTGATGGTGTACGCCGCTTGTTTTCCGATCTCGGTTTCATGTTGCTTGCCGATGCGGGTCAACAGAGCGACACGGTCACAGCCATCATGTATCCAGAAGGAATGAACGATTCCTGGCGAAGTAAGCTCAAGGATGATTATGACACGCAAGTGATAGGTGCACAAGATCATCTCAAAGGCAAAATGTTCCGTGTTGGAAGTATGGGTATGACCACCATTCCAGAGATGATCGAGGGTTGCAATCGTATGATTGCATGCTTCAACGAGATGGGACATACACTTCCAAACGTTGATGTTGCATCCTACTTTGCGTGAAGCATGGGCAAAGGAATCGTATTGGGGCGGTTCCAGCCGTTTCACAATGGTCATGCATATCTTGTCGAGCAGGCGCTTGCTCGTTTTGAGAAGGTCACCATTGCAGTGGGTTCTTCGCAAGATGAGTGGACGATGGATAACCCGTTTTCATTTGAAGAACGAAAAGGCATGATTCAGCAATGGGCTGACGCAACTGGACACAAAGAAAGCGTTGAAATTGTCGGAATCGAAGACATTAATGATCCGCCAAACTGGGTTGAGCATGCATCGAATCATCACGGTCAAGGAACACTGGTCACGTCCGATGAAGGAACAAAAATCCTCTACGGAGAATCCGGTTTCGAAATTAGTTGGGTTGATTTGCATGAGCGTCAACAATTCGAGGGTTGGCGTATTCGACAAACATGCATGATGCTCTCGACGGTCTACGATGACGAAGCTACAAGGATGGTTTTGGCTCCAAGTGTTCCTTCACCTATCATCGAATGGCTCATTGAGCAAGATGGTCTCTATCGCTTTTCGCAAATCAATTCAAGCCCGCATGCAGGATGATTACTCTGTGGCAACAACAACACGAGCCGCTCTTAGTACCCGTTCTTTGTACATGTAACCAGGTTCGAGAACATC
The DNA here is from genome assembly GCA_038105035.1 of Candidatus Poseidoniales archaeon. GTDB lineage: Archaea > Thermoplasmatota > Poseidoniia > Poseidoniales > Poseidoniaceae > MGIIa-L2. The sequence goes on from JAYOBT010000002.1 coordinate 86,515, forward strand.
GATGACTTGGCCTGCGGGGAATTGTTCAGATGCCGGCAACGTTGTGATGGCTTCCATCGTTGCTGGATTGAATTCTTGTCCTTTCGCTTCAATGGATTTGATGCCATCGGCTTCAAGTTCTCTCCACAACTTGTTTCGCAACAATCGCAGACCCTGAGCAACAGGAGATTCATCATCGTCCTCAACTTGACTGAGTGCTCGATCAACGTCGTTCAAAATTGGAATCATGCGACGAGCAAGTCCCATTCCCCCGTATTGGATAAGTGAAGATTTTTCAGCCATCAATCGCTTGCGAACGTTCTGAATTTCTGCGTCTTTGTAGGCGATTTCCTTCTCAGCCTTTTCAGCACGCTGAATCGCTTCTTCGAGCGGATCAATGGGTTCGACATGTTCCGACAAATCCATCTGCTCATCGATTTCTTCGAAGGCAGGTGTCTCGTCATCGTGTGATTCAGCAGCCTCATCCAAAGGAACGTCTTCGTTCTCCTCTGACATGATTCCACCGAAACGGATGTGGTCTTTCAACCCGACGCTGTTGTTTCATCAGGAAGTTGGTTTGCGAGAACGGTGGAGAGATTCCATGAGAACGTTCCCCATTTTCTTGCTTCGAGGTGATCTCGACCGATGATAGCGACAAGACTGTCTTCACTGTTCCAACGCTTCATGGTGTGAACGAGGGCCTTCGCGGCACGATCGTGCGCTTCAAAGGTTGGAACGATTCGTGGATCTTCTTTCTCATCCATCGTTTCACCTAACTCCTTGCGACGTTCCATCCAATCCAAACAAACACGCTCAGCATACTCTTGCTCTGGAATGTTCCAAAGTGATTGACAGACTCCATCCCACGTTTCTCCACCGTAGAGTTCACCCTCGCCTTCAATCGTCTTTGAGAGTGCTACATCGAGATACATGTAGGCCCGTCCTTCCCAGGCCTCCCAAGCTCCGGGACTTGCCCATTTCATAGCGAGAAGAAGGCCTTTTTCACCATCTCCCGAATCTTGCAAGCACGACCAAAAGGACGTGGTATCTGAGGAATCACGTTGCTGTGTGTCCATCCAATCGAGAAGTTCGGCCTCGGCATCAATGTCAAAATTGACCTTCAGTCGTGAATCTTGTTCCGGTCGGATGGATCGCATCATACGCTTATCTAGACCAGAATAAACGTCACACCATGGGGTTGAGACAAGCCGACGCAAACTGGGGACATCGACGAGAAGAACAACGATTTCGAGCCCCATATGCGGTGCGAGTGCAGGCTCTTCTTTGAGGCATTCGGCAACATCAGAAAACAAGGGAAAGGGAAAATTCAGTCTGCAAGGGCAACAGGATTGAAGAACAGTGTCTGTTCCAGCGAAGTAGGGGGGTTCGTATGGCGACGATTAAAGAGCAAATCGAAATGATTCGCGCTGAGATCGATAAGACGCAAAAGAACAAGGCAACCAACGCCCACATTGGGAAGTTGAAGGCCAAGATTGCCCAACTCAAACTCAAGGAAGAGAAAGCCGCTGCCCACTCGAAGGCAAGTGGTGGTGGCAAGGGCTTCGAAGTCAAGAAATCGGGTGATGCTACTGTTTCACTGGTCGGTTTTCCGTCCGTCGGTAAGTCGACATTGATTTCCAAAGTGACTGATGCTCATTCTGAAGCAGGTGGATATGCCTTTACTACACTCACGTGTATACCCGGTGTGATGGAACATCGTGGTGCAAAAATACAGATTCTTGACTTGCCAGGTTTGATCAAAGGTGCAGCAGAAGGGAAAGGAAGAGGAAAAGAAATCCTCAATGTGATTCGTTCCTCCGACATGGTCCTCTACATCGTCGATCCTTTCCAAGATGGGCATTTTACCGTCCTTCATCGAGAACTACACAATTCCGGCCTTCGATTAAACCAACAGAAGCCTCCCGTCTTCATCAAGCGTGTCGATAAAGGAGGCATCGACGTACGAACAACGGTTGAACAAACGCATCTCACTCCAGAGGAGATGGGTGATATCATTCGATCGTTTGGATATACATCTGCCATTGTCACGCTACGACAAGATAC
>JAYOBT010000002.1:88657-140120 GCA_038105035.1 Candidatus Poseidoniales archaeon
CCGTTGCTGCCTACCTTGGACAATGGATTCCTGAAATCGAGTTCAACGACAATTAAACCCACTTATCGTCGCCATCTTCGCCGTTTCGTACGCGAATGAAGGCGATGAGAAGAACAAGAACCGTAATGAGAATTCCAATTTGTATAATTCCACTTGAAACCGAAGAGGAAGTTTGTTCACCATCTTCTCCGTTTGTAGAGTCGTTTGGATTCGTTGGACTCGGATTGGTGTTGTCCGTATCCACATCGATGGTGACAGATATGCTACTCTGATTGAGATTGCCTGAAGCATCAGCACTCTCAATCAACAATTCATACACACCATTTGCATAGGCTTCTGTGATGAATTCATGATTCTTCTTGGTCGCAAATGCGTCTTCATGAATTGTCGTCCCACCGATTGAAACAATCTCTGTAGCGCTCTCTGAAGTATACCATGTGACGCGGATTCGGCCATCATCGAGAACTTCAGCATCCAAATTCAACAGTTCAGGAGCAGTTTCATCAACGACGCTGCTGGTATTGAAATACAGAATCACATCTTCCGTTCCATCTGCTCGGACAAACACCCAGTAGGATGTTCCAACTTCAAGCTCGGTTAGTGTGACTGCATGGTCGGTTCCGGATGCGGTTTCGAGGACATTTGTCGTCGCATCAACAGGTTGTTGGTCGGCTAGAGCATATTGAATGGAAGTAGCGGCTGACACCGTCGTGGACCATGTCAAAACGGCGCTCGAAGATGTGACCGTTTCAACCGATGCTCCAAAAATCTGCTGAGGAATCTCTGGCATTTCGAACCCGGTCAATGTGGCATACACGTGTCCATCAACATCGTAAGAAGCGAGCATTTGTTCCTGACCTTCTCCTTCGAGAATCATGTCGATGATGTTCGGGTCGTAATCTATGCCGTCGTCTGCGGCTGGGTTCGAGCCCCCACCAAGTGTCCATGTCGATGGTGTTGCATCAACGTCTCTCCACTTTCCTGTGCCAAACCCATCTTGGCTACCGATCACTATGATGTATCGATAGTTCGGGATGTCTTCACCAATGACATCTTTGCTGACAGTGAAAGTGATGGTTTTGGCGTCAATGTCACCTGAAACATCGATTCCACGAGAGGATGTGCTCCCGGTTTCTGATTGAACAGCAAAGACAGCTCCCGGCTCTCCCGTTCCACTGATGGCGACCTCCCAAGCCCATGCATCATCGATGCGAGCATTGGCACCATCGAGCATTTCTGTTAAACCGTAGCTCGTGTCGCCTTGATCGACGTAGATTTGTACGATTTGGTGGCTAAATCCGTTACTGAGCCCCCAGATGTCGGTCATTTCATCCATTTCAAGAATGAATTGGGCGTTCCAGGCACTTTGACGAATGGTCAATTTTCTTGCATCCCACAGACCACCATTGTTTGGCGTAGCGAAATCGCTTGCAAGTGGATAGATGTAATCACCATCACCGGTTTCATCCCCTATGGCATCATCCAATTCGAGCAATGTGACCCACTCTTCAAGGTCTGGGAGAACAACTTCAGCTGGAGCCGGAGGCGCCATTTCTTTGTCCTCACCGTCGCCATAAGCGAGGGAGTCAGCAAGAGCTGCAACAACCTTGATGCGTGTAGAATAACGTGGTGCAAGCCCAATTTCTGACCAAGGGATGACAAACTCATAGACATCTTGAACAGCGCATCCACCGAGTCCGGAACTACCGCTCAAGACCCATTGTTCCTGATCTCCTGTCTTGCCCTTTGCGGTGAACAAATTCCACTTCGCCCGCCCGTCGTCTCGCAAGGTTTCGAAATCAAAAGCGACCATGTATTTGGATGGGAAACTGAGAATTTGGTTGCCGTAGTACGTACGGAAATTCGTTTCAGCCTCGTTAAAGTTGACCGCATTGGGTTGCATGAAGTAGAGAGCTAAGTCAGGGGACTTTCCATCGAGCGACATGTTCTCGAGTTCGGAAATGGTTGTAGCGTCCACCCGAACAAACACGTTGGAAGCATCGTATCCAACATAAAATTCCTCGATGTTGAATGGGGCTCCTTCGACTGGTGCATCGTATCGTGCTGCACCATCCCACTCACCAGGCAAGGCAACACCGTCGACCATCGGTTCAATGATAGAGGAGGCAGCAGGTGATGGAACGGCTGGATTGGTCCACAAATCCTGCAAATAGGGAGGTAGATCGAGATTGACGGCTCGATAGATGTTGGAAAGATGGACCTTGAAGAGAACATCCCAGTTCTCGTCGTAGCCACTATCTTGATCGAGACCATACCACCAGAACCAGTCACTTCCCTCAGCGATGTACAACGATTCCCATGCAGCTTCAAGGCCTGGGTCGTTTGGATTATCTGCTTCGAAAGCGACCAATTGTTGTCGTGCTTCAACAAGACGTTGCCAAGCAAGGGATTCTTCTTCCTCCCCAGCCCATGTGCGCAGTGTTCCGTCAATCCAGGAACCTGTTCCAATGGTCTGGATTTCGGGAAGTGTTGGTTCGGTTTCAAGGAATTCGGACGGTGTCGTCGTCACGATGGTTGGGTGTGTTGCCAATCGACCATACCATTCAGCCATGAATGGGCGAGCATTGTCTTGGTGTTGGAACTCGGACATGAACATCCAATTCTCTCCATCCAATGCCACAGTGAGAAGGTGTTCGGATGGGTCCTCACCAGCATCAAGGAGTTGTTGCCGAATGTTGTCAAGATAGGCAATGAAGTCAGAAACTGCAGCCTCGGGTGTCATGGTTCCGTATTGGAAGGCGATACGGTCCGAGATAACCCGATCGCGGAAGATGACGGCGACTTCTCCTCCATCTGCACCCGTGACTTTCCAGGGTGTTGCCAAGTTTGTGACATCCTCTACATCGATGTAGTCACCGTTTTGATTGGTCGATTGCTTGAGAATTTCCTCATCGGTCACCATCCATTCGATGCCAACGTCTGTTACCGGTTGAACCATGGCTGGAGAAACTGCTTCCTCACTCGGCCACATTCCAGTTGGACGGAAGCCAAGTTCGTCCTCAAACAAATCCATTCCTGTGATGAGATGGTTCTGTACATCCTCTGGCCATGCTTCTTTGTTGACGCGAATGCCGTCTTCCATGGTCCAGCCTTCCATCATGAGCAAGGGCATGATTGGATGGTAGTACGGCGTCGTTGTGAGTTCAACTTGTCCATTTGCAGCAAGTTCACTGTACATCGGCAACACGTTGCCCATATGGGCATGTTGCGCATCGAGAACGTAATTCAAATCGCTCAATTCGTAATCCCCATTTTGCATGAACAAATCGATGAGACCTTGGTCACGATGACTCGAGTTGTAGGAGCCGAGAACATAATCCGGTGAGAATTGGTAAAGGTACCATAGGACTTGCAAATCAAGGAAATCTTGCGGTGGTAGCAAATCATCATCCATGATGGTTGCAGGTTTGAGGTTGTGGAGTGTGTTGTCGTAGAGTTCCTTGTAGCGTGCACTTGAAGGATGAAGCCATCCGAGTTTCGGATCATCTTCAGAGACGTTGTAAATCCAGCCACTGTTCCAAAACGATTGGAATTGCATGGTGTGGAGTTCAAGATCTGTTGCGTTTGGATAGCCACCTGTCGCCCATGACCTCTTGGCGATGTCTGTATGAACATCAAGCGTTTCTTGCTCGTGATAATCGACAAGCTGTTCGATGAACGAGGGTACGAGGTTGTACGTTACTTTCGTGCCAGTATCGGCAAGAATCCCTGGCGAGTCGACGTATTCCGTCATGGCATGGACACGGACCCAAGGCATTTCGTACATACCCGTTAGTTTGTTTTTGTAGTAAGGCTGGTGCTGGTGGAAGACGATCGCGAGGTTGAGTGCATCATCGACTTTACCTGGCGCCGCTGGTTGTATGACAGGCAGTTGGTTTGGAGAGGTTGCGTTGTTGACATTCTCAATATGCCAAGCATGCGTGAACGTTTCAGCTCCATTGTTGCTCGCAGGATTTTGCTCTGGGAAAGAAGCCCATACGTTTCCTTCATCTTGCCATTGGGCGTACATTATGACATCCAACGATGCAGGTGATCCAATTTCCGCCCAAGGCAAGGCAAATTCGGTCACCATATTTCCTTCCCATCCAGCGAAAATGTCGACGACGTATGTACTGTCGACCCATGTGCTTCCATCGTACGATACCAAACGGAAGTATGTGTCATCCTCGAGAACAAATCCATAGTCCGCTGCAAACGGGAGGGTATGAGAAAAGCCCCAATCCTTGCTCAAGACTGAGCCTTCTGTTGATGTGTTGAGGTAGATGAAGAGATCTGCTCCCTCAGTGGTGGATTTCCAGTCGGTTCCATCCCATCCGATGTAAAGATTGGATGTATCCCACGTCAAATGCAGGTCAATGTTGCTACTTGACATCAGTTCATCCGCACTCCAATCAGATAATTCTCCATCCACTGTGATGGAAGAGGGGGTTTGAGAGGTGGCGAAACCACCCATGGTTGAAGTTAAGAAAAGGAGCGACAATATCACAGCACTTCTTCGCATGGCTTGACCGTAGATATGATAATTTGAAAGACTTTGCAAGGATTTGATGGAGTTAGGTCACCAAAGTGGAATTCTCTGTCACATGACTTCGTTGCCATCAACGAAGTTGACTGAAGGGTATCGGTTTGTCGATTGGCTCCAAGAGAACGGGTTCAGTTACTGGCAAATGTTACCTCTTACACCTCCAGACAAATATCGCTCGCCCTATGCCTCACCATCGGCTTTTGCAGGATGGACCGATCTCAGCGACTCGGAGCAAGAGCATCCAATGGTTGAAGATGTATATTGGTTGAAAGATTGGGCTTTGTTTTGCGCCATTAAAGAAAATCAAGGTGGCAAGCCTTGGTACGAATGGCCTGAACCTCTCAAGAATCGAAATCCTGAGGCATTGGCTGAGTTTGACCACTTGCTTGAGCCATACATGAATCAGCAACAATCGTTCACTGCGGAATGGGATGCCTTGAGAACGTATGCAAACAACAACGACATCAAAATGATCGGTGATGTTCCAATCTTCATTGCTCACGACTCAGCTGACGTCTGGGCGCATCGCGAATTGTTCCAACTTGACGAGGACGGCTACCCGACATACATTGCCGGTGTTCCACCGGACTACTTCAGCGAAACAGGGCAAGTTTGGGAAACGGTCCTGTATAATTGGGAAGCGCATGAGCGGGAGGAATGGAAATGGTGGGAAGAACGCATGAAGCGAATGTTTCGCATGTACGACATCGTGCGCATCGATCATTTTCGTGGATTCCATTCCAATTGGGCCATACCGTACCCTGAAGAGACTGCAACAAACGGCCACTGGCAAAAAGGTCCAGGGGACAAATTGTTCAATCACATCATGACGCTTGTCTCATCTTCCGACCAAATTATTGCCGAAGATTTAGGCATCATCCCAAAGGAGGTCATTGAATTCCGGAAACGTCACAACCTACGCGGCATGGGTGTTCTTCAATTCGGATTCTCAGATGATGTCGAAACAAACCCCCACCACCCGAGCAACGTCCAAGAAGATCAGATTGTGTATACAGGAACACATGATAACAACACTGCAGAGGGATGGTTTGTTTCTGCATCCGATGAAGAACAACAACAACTGCGCTCTCTCGCACAACCCGACGAGTCCGTCTCACAGACATTGATCCGCCTAGCACAATCAACACAGTCACCACTTTCCATCATTCCACTCCAAGACTATCTTGGTCTTGGCGAAGAAGGACGAATGAATGTCCCCGGACAAAAAGGTAAGAATTGGTCTTGGAAATTTACTTGGCAGGAACTCCTCAGGTGATGCAGGCAACAAAGAAATCATAACCTAATTTGACGAGCATAATTCATGCCTGTGATAGGGTATTTTACAGCAGAGATTGGGCTTTGGTCCGAACTTCACACATATTCCGGCGGATTAGGTGTGCTCGCTGGCGACCACGTCAAATCAGCAGCCGATGCAGGTATACCCCTTGTTGGTGTTACACTGCTCTACCACCAAGGCTATGCACGGCAACACATCGATACCAAAGGCATCCAGACCGAAACGTTTCCTGAATTTGATCCGAGTCAATATTTGACCAAAACGGACATCACCATTTCTCTCCACCTCGATGATGAACGACTATCAGCTCACGTTTGGAAGGCCGATATCGTTGGCCAATCAGGACACATTGTTCCCGTGTATTTCATCGATACACAGCATGAAGACAATACCACCGCACACCGGAATCTCTCCTCAAGACTCTATGGGGGAGACGATGACATGCGCATCCGTCAAGAATACGTTCTCGGCGTCGGTGGCGTCCAGTTGTTCGATCACCTTGATGCCGAAATGCAGGGCTTGCATTTGAATGAAGGACATTGCACTTTCGCGATGCTTGAACTTTTGAATCGAGGATGGAGCAGAGAAGAACTGGCCAAGCGGAGTCTCTTCACGACACACACTCCTGTACCAGCAGGCCACGACCGTTTCGATTGGTCCTTGGTCGAACATGTCGTTGGTGATATTTTGCCGAAGGATGCACGATCATTGGTTCGGAATGCTGGCGATTCAGAGCAAGGTGCTCGGTGTTCAATGTCGCATCTTGCCGTCGCCCTTTCAACGTCGGTAAACGCTGTATCAAAATTGAACGCTGATGTTGCTATGACCATGTTTGATGACCAAGTGATTCAACCAATCACAAACGGTGTCCACCACATCACGTGGACATCTCCGGTCATGGCCTCCTTCTTCGACAAGCATCTGAACGGTTGGAGAACGCTGCCTGAATCGATTGCCAATGCTAAGACCTTGCCAACCGATGAACTCAACGAGGCGCGAGCGACATCACGTGCTCAACTACACGATTATGTCCACAAAACGACGGGCGTCGAGTTTTCACCTGAACGTTTGACAATAGGATTTGCTCGAAGGTTCGCAACCTACAAACGAGCTAATCTCGTGTTCAAAGACTTGGAACGATTGCGCAAGATTGGTGCAGGAAAAATTCAGTTCGTGTTCTCTGGAAAGGCCCACCCAAGAGACCAGGGTGGCAAACAATTGATTCGAGATATTTTCGAATCTGCAGAGCAGATCGCTGAGGAAATTCCTGTTGCTTTCATCGAAAATTACGACATGCACACCGGTTTGATGATGACGAGTGGTGTCGATATTTGGCTCAACAACCCAATCCGTCCCATGGAAGCATCGGGAACATCTGGAATGAAAGCAGCCATGAATGGAGTTCCAAATTGTTCCATTCTCGATGGATGGTGGCCAGAAGCATGCATCCATGGGGTAAATGGATGGGCCATCGGTAATGCGGAGGATGACCGAGATGATGATCGTGATGCGGAGAACATCTACAACGTGTTGGAGCGCGATGTACTCCCACTGTGGGAACAAGATAGCGATGGCTGGTCGAATATGATGAAAGCAAGTATTGCGGCATCAGCAGGATTTACTGGCCATCGTATGATTCAAGATTATCTCGAATTCTACAATCAATTTTCCTGATTATCCCAACCAATTCCATCGAATTCATCCGCTTCCCCTTTGCCCTTTTTTCCAGTAAAGGCCAAGACGAGGGCTGCAACAACAACGACTCCAATCAACAAGGAACGCGTCGTTGTTATTGCTGATGATTTCGAATTCGAGGTTCCTTCTGTTTCACACGGAGCACAATCGACCACAGGACATTGCTCATCGGCCGCAACCTCAAACCCATCTCCACAACAGCCTTCACAGGTTTTCATTTCACCAGATGTCGATTGATTTCCATCCGTTTCATTGCTCGCGTTGGGTAATTGTGTTTCATTATTCGGAGTAGATTCATTTGTCGTTTGGTTTGTTTCAGTGGTTGTGTTTGATTGGTTACTCCCACTTGGTTCCTGACAAGTTGGGCAACATTCGCCATCTTCAGCAGGTATCATGGTCCAGCCTTCAGGACAAGCGTCACATTGCACATCACTGCAAGGGTCTGTATCGTACTGACAACTGCCATCATCTTCGGTTGCCGCATCATCAAAATTTGTAGCCGTGCTATCCGTACAACCAAGGATTGGTTCTGTTGGATATTCACATGAGCCATCCTCTTCTGTCGCAGATGCGTCATAATTCGTTGCTGTGGAATCTGTGCATCCGTATATTGGAGACACGACGATATCAGCATCAAGTTCGATAACGGTGACAGAATGAGCCCCTACAGAGAGTGTACCATCGAGCATTGAGGATTCACCGAAACGGACGACATCGTTGTTCGCAAATCCGTTGATTGTTGTTGGTGCCCCTCGATTGAGAACAACGGACATGGCCTGATCGTCGTGTGTCATGTTGTATACGAGGAGGTTCGACATGGCCAATCGAGTGCTGTATTCACCACGTTGCAATGCAATGGATTCTGAGCGTAATTTACCAAGTTCAGAGATGTTCTCAAACAATTGTGTTTCCATTGTGCTCCACGAACTTTCGTTTCGATACATGTGCCGATTATCAGGATCTGCGCCACCGTATTCACCGTATTCATCTCCATAATAGAGAAGTGGAGCGCCAGGTGTTGTCAACAACCAGCCATAGGCTTGCATGGCTGCATTGTAAGCTGAGATGTCGCCAGGTTGGCCGGGCAATCCATCCTCAATCCATTGATTGAACGCATCGTTCGTACCCGTATCTGCACGACTTGTTAGTCGAGGAACATCATGGCTACCAACATACGGCACCATTGTTGAACCTTCCACGTATTGATCCTGACTTCGATTTGTCCAGTAATCCAAGTGCTGATAGTTTTCATTGCCTGATACAAAGACATTGTCAACTACGGCATGATACAACACAAAGTCTGCTTGACCATCCAATCCATCTGGGCCCATGTATGCGTTGATTGTACCGTATTGTTCTTGATTGTCAACGAGTGAATGGCCTGCCCACCCCATCGCAGTCTCGCCCTTGAGATAATAATCGGTTCCAACCGTCTCGAAACGTTCGTTCACTTGAGCGACCAAGTTTCTTGTCGCTAAATCTTCAACGTGCTTTACTGCATCAATACGAAGACCATCGAGATTGTAAGTTTCCAACCACCACAATGCATCATCAATAAATTGCTCAGAAGCATCTCGAATCTTCCAATTGACATCAGGCATGTAAGAGGTGAACTGGCAATCAAGTCGATGCTCGGTCCAGTCACAATTTGAACTACCACAGATACAACCAGCATTGAACCATTCTGGGTTGTCCTCGTAGTATGTGTGTTGTTCATGAACGTGGTTCACGACAAAGTCCATCATGACTCGAATGTCATGACTGTGTGCTGCTTCGACCAAGGAATGAAGTTCCTCAGCAGTACCCAATTTCGGTTCTATACCTCGTGGCTCAGTTGGCCAATAACCGTGGAAAGCGGAAACATCGTGTACACCATCTGCGGCTTTACCAGTACCATCCGCTGCTGTGTTGAATGGCGAGAGCCAAAGCGCTCCCACACCCAAATCATCGAAATAACCAGACTCGATCATTTGAGTGACACCAGCAAAGTCACCACCTTGCCAATCAGCACCTTGTGCTGCACCAACCACCGGCTCATCGTTCGATGTGTTTCCGTTGACGAATCGATCGGTCATGACCATGTAAATGAGCGCATCTTGCCACTCAAAATCAGAAGCAGGTCCCGTCCAGAATGGAACAAGTAAGTCATAGGCAGGATTTCCATCAACATCGAAGCCATCGATCTTCAGCGAGTGCTTACCATCTTCCAATGCACTGATATCATACGTCCAAGTAAGTTGTTGAGCATCCCAAACCGCCCCTACAATTGAGGAAGGCGTGCCGCTGAAAGCAGCTCCTGATGAACCTGGATGATACGTTACAACAAGAGATTGAGCAACGAGTTCAGCACTGAAATGGGGGCGTAAATGATCACGAACTCGAACGAGGGAATTTTCGATGTCGCCACAATAGGATCGTTCAGGATTCATTGGATCGAAGATGTATTGTCCATCGACAATGAACTTGTAACAGTACAATCCTTCCTGAAGATCAACTTCAGCGCTCCAAATGCCATTTTGTTCGGTCATAGGAACGGGTTCGCTCCAGTTCCATTCACCAACAACGGAAACCTCGGTTGCAAAGCCCTTGAACGAGAACAACGTCATTGGTGACGCCGTGTGCGATGATGCCCGTACATCGTTCGATGAGAGTGGAGAAAATACAACAAGAATCATCAACAGAATCAAGAATCGTGCGACTGTTTTCATTCCTGCACCTCCGAAACCTCTGGTTGGTTGAACAAGGAATTCGCCGTATCAACCAAATCATCAATGTGTTTGCACAAGAAGGAGCGAACAAAGTCATTTGCAGGGTTGTGGTATGCATCCAGTGGTGCACAATGTTGCTGCAACTCACCTTTGTCAAGAATCGCAATCCTGTCTGCGAGTGTCATCGCTTCGATTTGATCGTGTGTGACATAGATTGTTGTGGTTCCAAGCTCGTCATGCAAACGACGAATCTCATTCCTCATTTGGTGGCGCAATTCTGCATCGAGATTGGATAGAGGTTCGTCCATCAACAGGACCTTTGGCCTGCGTACTAAGGCTCGACCAAGAGCAACACGTTGTCGTTGTCCACCACTCAACTCCTTCGGTTTCTTGTCGAGATGACCATCGAGCTCCAACAATTGAGCAATTTCTTTGACACGGTTTGAAATCTCATCAGCCTCTAACTTCTCAGTTCCCTTCAGCATCCTTAGCCCAAATGAGAGATTGTCACGAATGGACATGTGTGGGTAAAGAGCATACGATTGGAACACCATTCCAAGACCTCGTGCTCCCGCAGGGAGGTGGTTGACCTTCATACCATCAATACGAATGGCACCATCGGTGACATCCTCAAGGCCTGCAAGCATGCGCAACGTCGTCGATTTTCCACAGCCAGACGGACCGAGTAGGACCAAGAATTCCTTGTCTTTGATATCCAAGGACAAGCCCTTTACTGCTTGAAACCCATCATCATATTGTTTGTTTACGCTTTCAAATTCTACACTTACCATATGCTCACCCTTTGACGCCACCTGCCGACAATCCATCGATCAAAAATTTCTGGAAGAAAAGGAACAACAACGCTACTGGCAAGCTCACCAGCAAACTAGCTGCAGCAAAATCGCCCCATGCTTGCCCTGTTGAGGAAATGAGCGAAGCCAATCCGACTGGAAGTGTGTACATATCGTTCGAAGTGTTGAACGTTAAGGCGAGAAGGAACTCATTCCATGCGGCCAAGAAACTGAACAAGGCTGTCACAGCGATGGCTGGCGTCGATAATGGCAACACAACTTTCGTGAACACCTGGAATTGATTGCATCCATCTAGAGCGGCGGCTTCCTCGAGTTCACGCGGGATGGTGTCAAAGAATCCTTTCAGCATCCAGACACACAGTGGTAACGCTGTCACACAGTACGCAAGGATGAGGCCCAAGTGAGAATTCAGGAGTCCAAGCGTTTTCATGACCAGGAAGTAGGGAACGAGAATGATAATTCCAGGGAACATTTGCACCAACAAGAATGAGAACATCGAAACATCACGCCCAGTGAACTTGTAGCGGCTAAACGCATAACCAGCAGGTATGGCGATGAACAATCCGAGAAGAGCTGTTCCTATGCTCACAATAAGAGAATTTGTCAACCACGTCCAGAACGAATCTCCATTGAGAATTTTTGAGAAATGTTCCGTGGTGAATGAATCGCCTATCTGACCCCCGAGAGCATTTCCTTCGGAGAAGGCGATATCAATGATCCAAATCAGTGGGATCACGGTGATAGCAACGAAATGAAGCAGTGTTATGTGTGTGGAGGTGGCGTGGAATGTTTTGCTCAATTCTGCATTTCGCATCAATCCGTACTCAATGGCTGTATCGGAAAGTTTCCTTGATGTCCAAACCGTAACTGGTCGTCCTGACAACCAATACAGTGTCAAACCAGATGGAATGAGACTCCAACAATGAATCCAGAGGTTGAACACTGTCAATTCGGTTCGAAGGAGTCGATACACAGCAATTCCGAGGAGAATGGCACTCAAGACGAGGCTCAGGTTTCTGCGAACATGATCATTGACATTCGGCAGCGATGCTCGCAGAGCCGCAAAAAGGAGACATGACAAGATTCCAAGAAGAAGTAAATCCGACTCAGCCCGAAGATAATCAACGGTCAAAAGAAGGACGTTGACGAGGAAGGCTGCAACAATCCATCGCCTCAACATGACGATTTCCATCGGCACATACCACCAACGCATGTCAGTAGAATCGGTCATGCTACCGCCTCCGTTGCGTTGGTTTGCTTCATGTATCTCCAAGAGAATGCAAACAGCATCAGGAAGATGATGACCGACCAAGCAGCAGCCACACCATAAGCGCCTTCACGGAATGCAACATCGTAGACATACGTGATCAATATGTCCGTCTGACCGGGTTGGCCAAAGTACAGATTCGGCCCTCCATCGGTCATCAGATAAATCACATTGAACATGTTGAACGTCCAGATGAATCCGAGAAGTGTAAGCGGAATCAGCGCACTTCGCAAGTTGGGTAATGTGAGATAGCGGAAAGCGGCCCACCCTACAACACCGTCAAGTTCTGCGGCTTCGTACATATCCTTTGGAATCGATTGCAATGCGCCACTGATGGACATCATCATGAAGGGAACACCCAGCCAAATGTTGACGAGAATAACGATGATTTGCGCACCGGTAGGATCCGAAAGGAAGTCGATGTTGGTGCCAAGCAGGTCGTTGACAAATCCATCCGGCTGGAACATACCTCTCCAAACCAGTACGGAGATGTAGGACGGAACCGCCCATGGAAGAAGCAAAAGGGTCCTGTAAGCAACCTTCCCACGAATGCGGCTTCGGTGCAACATATTCGCAAGGAACAAACCGATGCCGATGTGTGCTGAGACATTGACAACAGTCCAGACGAGGGTAAACAACGTCACTCGAAGGAAGCCTTCCGCAGAGAAAACCTCAAAGAAATTATCGAGACCAATGAACGATTGGTCACCAAGTTGCGTTTGATTCGCATCGGTAAAAGCAAGCCAGAAACCGTACAAAACAGGATAGAACGTCAAAATCGCCAAGGCAAGAAGGGCCGGTGCAACATAGAAATGAGCGAGTTTGGATTTTGTACGGCCAAGTTTTGTATCGTTCCATTTTGCGAAACTAAGCAAAGCAATCAAGGAAAGAACAATCGCCCCTAGAGCGAACAATACTGGAGAGGTATCGCCTGCCTCAGGCCGTTCATCAGCAACACTCGTAAGCTGTGTGGTCGAGAATATCAGTACATCATCACCGAACACTTCGATGAAATGGTCTTGTTCTGGTATCATACCCGTCAAGTGACATTCGATGGTATCCATTGAACCCGATGCGATTCTTTGTTGTCCTAATTGAAGCAATTCGTTGGTTCCATCTGTGCAAGAATCATAACCAAGAAGTGAACCATCAACCATCGATTCAACACGAATTTCTGTGTGCAATGCTCCGTCGACAAAAATATCGTAGGATGTAGCACCCGTGGTTTCAAACTCGATGGCAATGGTACGATAGCCCTCAGCAAGCGGGAACGGGTCTGCTCGTGAGATGGATTCGATCTGTTCCTCGAGTTGCTGATTGGCCCCAGAGAGCGCTTCCTCAGTCGATGCAATGCCTGAATACGCTTGCTCAAATGCGGTTGACAATGGGTCGTAGACGAGGGACATTGCCCTGGTCGTTGGAGCAGGTGTACCTTCCTTTGTTTGCTCAAGGAATCCTGCAAGGACGGCATCATCGTTGATGTCGGAATCTGATTCGAGTTCAACATGCGTCGGCATGGTGTACGTTTCAACAGCGAACTCTTTCTGAACATCCAGTGATGAGAGCCAGAGTGCAAGTTCCGTTGCCGCCACCTTGTTTGCGCTTTGCTTACTGACAGTCCAACCTTTGTAGGTCACAAGAGGCGACATCCGCTCACCTGTACTTTCAACCATCGGAAGCAGGGTTTGACCTATATTCAGACGGCTGGCCTCGTAGGTAGCCCAATTCCACGGACCATCAAAAATCATCGCGGCTTTCGAGGAGATGAATTGATTCTTCATCCCTTCAATCTGCGTACCTGTTGCTACGACGCCGTGTTCCAGTTCAAGATCAAGCATCCAGCGCATCGCTTCACTCGAGCCGTTGGAATCGAGTGATGGTTCACCGTCATCGTCAAACAACGACCCTCCGAATCCTTCCTGTATCGGGAACCACCAATACGCAGTCTTGATTGGGATGGCTAAACCTTGAACGTCTTGATAAGTGAGAAGTTCTGCTGCATTGAGCAAGTCTTGCTCTGTCCATGTTTCATCAGGATATTCGAGACCTTGTGCATCAAAGAGTGCTTTGTTGAAAATCAATGAAAGACAATCCTGACTTGCAGGTATCCCATACAGCGCATCACCATAGCGCATTGCTTGGAGAGCTCGCTCTTCAAAAATGGCACGATCTTGTGGCGTCAGATGAGGGCGCAAATCCTCTAAGAGAGGGAAGCCATCGACACGAACTTCCCCAATCGCTCCAAGTTGGTCGCTCGATAAACGCATCAAATCGGGTGCTTGGCCGCCTTGAGCCGCGGTCATGAACAGTTGGTCTGCATTTCCAAACGGCACCATCGTCACCTCGACTGTAACATTTGGATAAGCGGTTTCGAACGTGGAGACGGAGTTCATGAAGACTTGCTCTTCCTTGCTCTCTGCGGCAAACGTGTGCCACACTTCGAGAACAATATCTCCATCAGCGTCTGTTTGTCGAGAGTTTTCTTGACTGCCTCCAAGGCATCCTGAGAGAAAAATCATTGAAAAAAGCACAACGGCCAGAAGTCGCTTCCGACGGGAAGAACCTCGAGCCACTCCGTTCATATTGTGTCCTTGAAATACGCCGACTTAAACAGCACGGAGAAGCATTGTACGTTCAGTATGATTTGTGAAATGCTATAGGCAGTTGTCCAAGGTGCATCCACTCCAGGTACAACATGCGTTTCATTTCCATACGTGCTCCTTGACGCCAACGCTTTCGCATGGTTCGCTCTGCCGCTCGACTCGGTACAGGAGCAGGTGAAAAGTTGCACGTCGATTCATCGGATGCAGGGATCGGTGCGTCTTCCCATTCAACCCCCCACAAAATCAGCCAATCAGGAGGTGCAACCCCAAAGTCAACCTCGTTTTCTGGTTCATTGATGGCACGTTTCACATCATCTACCGTGATTTCGCCCAGAGAAAGAAGATGTAGAGCCATCGCTGTTCTTCGAACTTGGTTCCAGAGGAAGGCTTCTCCAACGATTTCGAATCCAACCGTTCGTCCATCAACAACCCAAGGCGTGCAAGAGAGAATGGTACGAATCGGATTCTTTCCAGGTTCCAATCGAGCAAAATTACTCGCATTGTAAGTTCCTTCGAACAATTGCAGCCATTCAGCAAAGACTTCTCCCGGATCCTTCCAAAATTCAATACCCTCGAGGCGGTAACGATAGATTCGATGAAGTGCCATTCTTGGATTCCAGTCCATGGGAACCTCGCGAACGTCAAGGAATGAAATTTCCTCTGGGAGCAAATCGTCCACAGCGCGAACAAATTTTCGAGGTGTTATGCTACTCCAAAGCGATTGAGCAACACGTACGGTTCCGCCATTCAGTCGGACATGTACGCCTGCATCGGTTCGACTTGACAAGACGAGATTGTGTTCTTCAGCGTCTTTTGTAATCCACCCGAGTTTCTCAAATGCCTGAATCAATTCGCCCTGTACTGTTCGAACATCCGGTTGGATTTGACTCCCATGAAAGGCATCTCCAAGGTAACCTATTCGAAAATGCAGACGGGTTTCTGCATCGGACATACGTGAACCTCAATCGTCCGAGGTGAGGATTTGGGCAGCTTCTTCAGGAGTGTACCCAAGTCCACCAACTGCCCAAATGAGCGCCTGCTTAACCCAAGGCTGAACCATCGGGTTTGCCTTTTCAGGGTCAATGACTTCGATGGTGTCAACGATGTTGCGAGCAGCCATGTACAGGACGTCGTCCGTTGGAATATCTGCCATTTCGAGGCGACGACTGTATCGCTGGAACTCCTTGACGGCTTGAGGAACACGGCGGCATTCGAGTGCAAATGAGGCGAAATCGGCGATGTACTCATCGTTTTCTTCGTCAAGTTCCATGGCTTTTTTGTACGACATCATGATCTTTGTTCCAGGTACAACATCGTCCTGCGCTTCCATGTTGAGCATGTTTGCGAATTCTGCGTAAGTGTGCTGAAGTATAGCATTGTCACGATTTGATCGGAGTTTCCCATCAAGATTCTCAACAGCACCCTTGAGGTCGCCTGCACGGAACATTTCCATTGCTTCTGCCATTACATCATCGCTCATTTCTCTCTCTCCAGTCTTCCCCAATTTTTTGGGGTTCTTGAACACAACGGTTCATTCTTGTCCTTCATTTTGTTGAGTGAGGATCTCCGCAAGGTTGTCCAACTTCGTTGATTGACTGTGCTTTTTGTGCATCTCATTCAGGAGTGTTTTGGTGTCTTCCCAACCTCGAATCTTGTAAAAGCAATGTTTCGGATCTGGACGTACAGTTTTGATGGTTCGTTGATAGAACATCAAAGCGAAGAATGATTTCAAGAAACTCTTTCCAGCCTTCTCAACCGACGTGTCGTTTTCATTGTCCGACAAATTCGGCGAAACTCCAACACTTCCTCCTACTGATTCCTCAACGATACCAACCCCTGAATCTGTGAGGATGGTGAGTGTTGCAAACCCGGTCATGGTTCCAAATGGAGTGCGTTCTACTTGGACTTCAGAAATTCGGTCGAACAGGATACGACGATGGGCACGGCTCAGCAAAAATGCGTGTTTGAAGATGACTGCGTTGCTGGTGATGGCATAATCGAAACTTCGCTGGTAATAGAAGACAAGAGCCCAGTAGGTCAAGGTAAGAGCCAAACCAGCAATGAGGAAATTGTACTTCAAACCTAAGAACGGCTCAACATCAGCATCGGAAAACAAATCACGAATCAAAGCGATGAGGCCATCGATTTGGATCAAGACAGGTAGCAGTGTTGCAAGAAGCAACCAGACCGTTACCCATTTGCCAGATGTAGAGCTGTTCAACATTCTGTTGAACCATGTGATTGTTGCCATAACCAAAACGAACCCGAATGGAAGTTTGGATCCACCCAATTCCATAACCCAAACAATGAATTTGGCAAAGCCTCCAGAATTCTCATTCAGCAATGCGTCAGGTTTCCAAAACAACAAGTGGACGCCGAAAACAATCAGACCAAGGACATACATGCCCATGAATCCAACTGGGCTCGGAGACTTTGTAAGGAGAACTTCCTCTCCTTCAATCAATTTGAAACGGTTCTTCATTGCCTCATCGTTTCTTGGCTCTTCGGCTTTTTCTTGAGCATCAACTTCGGCTGGTGTTGGCTCTTCGGGTTGAACTTCATCATCGCTCATGCGCTTGCACCAGTTTCTTCTCTACACACAAGCAAATAAGCCCTTTGCCGTAAAGAGCAAGGAAAAGGCGTCCTATCGTTAGTGGAGCAAGCCCCAACTGTGTTCCGCGTTTCCACGAATCCAATCGTACATCGTTTCGCGCCTCACACCATGCTCGTCCGTTATCGTAATGGATTCCACTTCGAGGGGGTACTCATTGTACGTCAGGTGCGACCAAACGCCTCCACGTGTCGGTTGGTGGAAGTCCCAATAGGCTCGTGCAACAGCTCGCACGGTAACGTCAATGGTCGTCCGGCCATTCTTGAGTTTTACGCGAAATCGTGGAAGGTTGTTCTCTTGACGTTCCTTCTCCACACGGACACGCTTGAAACGTTCGCTTCTTCCATGTACTGCGTCATGAAACAGTCCACCTTGACTCACAGCAATATGCGACACATCTCGACGTTTCCATTCGCGGTGGTCTCTACTGAGTATGGTAGTTGAAAGATGCGGCAAGAACCAATCAAGATACGATCCGTCTGAGAAATGAAGGACGCCCCAATACCAGGGCACACTGGGCGCTTGGACACAGACTTTTTGGAAATATGCGGTTCCGTGAACCTCTTCTCCATCGATGGTTCCTGCAACCCTTGTCCCATGCAATCGAAGGATATCGTAACCAAGTGAACCAAGGTAGGTTGCTGTTGCCTCTCGAGCCGTCGACATAGCAGGATTCCATGGTGTCATCTTCAATCGAATGGATTGAACAGATTCGTGTGAAAGGTCGAGGTTGAGCCAAAACTGTGAGCGATCGGGTAGCATACCCATCGAGCAATCGCCTCCCAATAACGGGACAACAGCACCACCGCCTTGACCTTCCTCACCGGGCCATGACGAATGATTGGAAGGAAGAACCACCATATCGCAGACCTTGGCAATGATTTCGTCGTGCATAACTGATCCATCGAACCACCATGCACAGACCATTCCATCGATTTGAATGGCACCTTCATCGTCAAATCCAGGTGTTCCTTTGGGATTCCATTCAACATCGTTAATGTGAACGTGATCGTTTTCTTTGGTCGACCAGAGCACCATCAGTTGTTTGCCCGCCATAGGATGTTCATCGTCATCAAGCATAACAAGCCACCACCACCAATCCCATGTTAGATGCTCAATGGGAGGACGCTGATTCAACGTCCATAGAGTCGAGAAATCGCCGCCAAAGGTTTCCATGGTATCCCTCACACAATCTCTTTGGATTTGAAAATCAGTTGTCCGATGAACCAGAAGAACGTCGCCTGGAACAGCAGAACAATGACCGAAACAACGGTCGTTGCATACGGCCCCAAACCGAGACCGAGGTCAGACTGAGCCCACTCCAAGGCACCATAACCTGGTAATTCGTTGCCACCACCAAAGAAGAACGAACCATCAGGATTCGAGCCGCCAGCCCATGAACCTGCCTCGGTAAACATCGCCATATCTGGCCAAACGAGATAGGCGCCAGAATCGATAATACTCATCGACCAACCGACGATTGACATTCGAAGGAAACTCGATTCTGGTACAGACATGGAGAGCAGCGCCATTCCAAGTTCCCAAGCTGCTATCGGTAGAGCAAGGATAATCCCGTACTTCCAAAGAACGCCCAAGAAAGCAAACAGCATCCCGTACACGAGTGTCGCAAGTAATGCAGCAATCAGGATAGAGAACCATACGCCCAAGTCTGCAAATCTGAAGAATTGATCACCTGGACCCATGAAACCTGAAACCAGAGCGAGAAGGCTGCAGACGATGAGAAGATAAGGCCAAACGATGGCGAGATATCCAAGCATTCGATACAGGAAGATTTCCCCCCTTGCAATCGGTTTCGCCGTCATGTATTGCATCGTTCCAGATGTCATTTCTTCTCGGATAATTCCTGTTGCAAGAAACAAGGGAATGAAGATGCTCAGAAGGAAAACGAATCCGAGTTTACCTATCCCGAGAATGAATGCTCTGTGTTGCGCTTCCTTGCCGTACCGATCCTCGTCTGGATCCTCATCGACGTTGGGATCAGCATACACGAAATAGGTCCCGCTATTTGCATCATAGACAAGAAGAATGTTGCATGGAATACCATCGCCATTGTCGTCTTTCTGGCTTGGCAACAGCGATGAGTCTACACAATCACCGTCGTTATCATACCCCGTTTTGACCGTCGAAGCATCCGTATAGTCCCAGTCATAATCGTCCTCGTTGATGTACATCGAGGCAGGTTCAGGATCAATTGGAGGCGATAGTAAGCCTGGGTGCGACATTGAATCGTAAATGTCCGTACCGTACTTGATTTCCTGGCCGTTGACGTAGCCATCTCCATCCCAATCATAGGAATCACCATCGTTGTCGATGGCTTCAATTTCGGTGTTCATTGCATCAATGTAGAAGAGAAGTACGACCGAAATTGCCAGGAAACCAACTCCCAAGACTACCCATGTTGACAATCTTGTCCGGTATTGACGCATGGTAAATTCAGCAATCGCTGTCGCCTTTCGGTCAAGCGAGGTCCAGATGGTTTCTCCGCGCTTTTTTTCCATCAACGTAGACCTCCTGTGAGGTATCCAAGAATGGATTGAAGATCATCATCTGGGTTGTTGATGACCATGACTTCATGGTTATTGTCGACTATTATCCGAGGTAACTGTTTGTGAAATTCGCCGAGGTGGTGCGTGAAAATTTTCAATTTGGTTGGACTTGGAAATTGTAAGCCATGCACGACATCCAGATTTAACACATCTTTCGCAAGCGCTTTTGCGTTCTTGCACTCGATTTCGATGGTATGCGGTATATTGTCCAATTGTTCTCGAATCGCATGTAAATTTCCAATCGCTAAAAGTCGTCCTTGGTGCAGAATGACAATTTGCTCAGTAATTCGCTCGATCTCAGAGAGAATGTGGCTGCTCAACAGAACGGTACGACCCATTCGTCCAAGTTCACGAATCACGTTCATAATCGTCGTTCGAGCGAGTGGGTCGCATCCTTGCAGTGGTTCGTCGAGAATGATAAGATCAGGGTCATTTACGAGTGCATGAGCAATCTTTGCTCGTTGTCGCATACCTTTGGAATAGCGTCCAATTTTCTTGTGCATAACATCGGTCAAACCAACAAACTCGAGTACGCGTTCGGCCTCGGATTTTGCTTCATCTCTCGTTAAACCATGCAAGCGAGCGAAGGTAGAAACGAATTCGTGTGCCGTCATCCAGTCATACATGTTCTCGTTCTCTGGAACATAACCGACACGGGCATAAGGAGCCGGATTCTTCCACGGATTTGTACCGAACAACCGAACCTCGCCTTGCGTTGGTTGAAGTTTCCCCATCAGGAGTTTGAACAACGTCGATTTCCCTGCTCCATTGAGACCAAGAATACCTGTAACGCCTCCGCTGAGGGCAAGCGAAATGCCTCCGATGGCTTGGTAGCGGCCGTAGGTCTTACCCACATTGTTGAACATCACAACCGGTGCTTGTGGTTGAGGTACCCACTGTTGCTCCTCGGCTTTCCCTTCTTGGGCAAGGTCGGGAATCATTCACGCGTCACCTCCATCGAAGAAACCCGAACACTGAGTACATACAATGCGATGGCGTTGATGGCGACAACAGAGGCTAGGGACCAAATCCATGGATGATCGTAAACAACGTTTGTCCCAATCAAAGCTTGTCCAACGTGAGCGACGGAATCATAAGGAGAAATCAAGTAAAGGATGGAACGATCAAACAATCCTTCAACGATGGCTGCGAGGGTTTTTGTCCCCAGTAAAAGCGCAAGAAGGGCGATTCCCGGAAAGAATTTTCCACGTGAAACGGAAGAGAGCGCTAAACCAATGCTTGTGTAGGTGATGACCAACAATAGGGCGCAGAAAACCGTGGTGAGGAACATTGGGAACGTATCGAGAATCCATGCCCATCCGCGCCCCATAGCAAGTATATCGACGAAGTAGTATAGGAAGAGTGTCCCAATGATGATGAAAGCCTGAATGGTTGCAACGGCAAGGTACTTCATCCCAACATAATCGAAGCGATTAATCGGTCTTGAGAAGTATAATGCACTTGTTCCATTCGACCTGTCTTCAGAGATGACTCCACCCACCAAAAGGGCCGCTACAAGAGGGTAGTAGAGCATGTTTCGTGGAAAGAAGCCAAGGACGTGACCGTACAAATTGTTTCGACCAACACCCCACAGTTCGTACAAGCCTGCATCACCGATGACAGCAAACAAGAGCGTCAAAGCAACATCGGTCATTGATGCTATCAAGACGAAAATTAAGACAAGCTTCGTCGGCACACCCCAGGGACGATGTCCTTTGCGAACAATGCCCAGAACATGATGACGAAAAATCGCCCAATTCCGCATCCATCTCGGATTCAAACTACCCTCCCAAGGCACGTAGACTTGTTCGAAGACCTGTCCTGTTTGAGCAACGGGTTGGGCGACAGATGCTTGGTCAGAGGATTCTGAGCCCCAGGCAGCGTCCATTCGACTTTGCCCCGTAACGGGTGTTGAAGCATCAATGGCCACTTCTTCACTCATGCACCCGATCCTCCCAACGATTCTGGAGCATCCACTTTTCGAGCCTCTGCGGGAGAAGCTAGCAAATCTTCGCTCGATTTGACACCGTATCCGAACCGCTCCATGATGACGATGAAGAGGTCCTCAAGCGATGCTTCGTATTCATGCATCCGGCGAATTTGTGCACCCGTTTCTGCAGCGCACTTGAGAATCCGTTGTGTGGTCTTGTCAGCGTCGTGTCGAATACGCATCATACGACCTTCACGACGGACTTCAAGACCCTCCCTGGAAAGTGCCCGTTCGAGCTCGTTGGCCATCCCCCAAACATGAATTTCGATTTCTCGATCGATGGCCTTCAAATCTTCGATTCGTCCTTGAGCTGCAAGTTTTCCTTTGTGAAGCAACACAATGTTCTGGCAAACACGTTCAACATCATCCATCAAGTGGCTCGCCATGAGGACTGACCTGTTTCCTGCATTGACCATGTTTGAGAGCGTCGTCAACATGGCTTGTCGGGCATCTGCATCGAGACCGTTGGATGGTTCATCAGCAATGATAAGCTGTGGATCGTGAATGATTGAGCACGCCAATTTCGTTGCTTGCTTCATACCTGTCGAGAACGACGATATTGGTCGATATCGCAATTCACCGAGCCCTACATACTCCATGGCAGTGTGTGCTCTTGACATGGCAACGACTGGATTCATACCGAGCAATTCTCCGCTGTACCGTACCTGATGAATCGCATCCATATTGTCATCAAGTGCGTCGTATTCTGGCATATACCCAATCTTTGAGCGAATGGACAACCCCTCTGTTCGAATGTCATGACCGAGCACTTTTCCTTCACCAGAAGTCGCTTGAATGAGGCCAAGAATGGTCTTGAAGAAAGTGGATTTCCCTGCACCATTCGGCCCGAGCAAGCCAGTCGCACCTCGCTGGACTTGAATGCTCAGTTTATCGAGAGCAACATGTGGACCGTAGGATTTGGTCAACTCATTGGTCTCGATGATGAGGTCGTTGACCATTGTTCTCATCATTTACAACGGAAGGAAGTCTTTGAATCCTTTCACGTCATGCTATTTGAATGTCTTCGAAAAGTCGCTTCTTGTCCGAACAGCGATGCCCTTCTTGAAGCGAAGCGCCTCATCAGCATCGCATTGTGCAAGGCCATGTCCGATGAGCGTTCCTTGTTCATCGACAATAAAACAGGTTTGTCCGGCTTTCAGCCAAGGATCGCATGCGAGAATGAACCCGTGGAAGACATTCCGTCCACGCAGAATGAACTCAACCGCATCTTGCTCGACCATGAGTGCAGCGGGTCCTTGTCCTAGCCCTGCATTCGGTTGATATTGACCAGCACCGTCGATGGGCAACACTCGCTGGTTATGGAGGATTTTCGACCCCATATCGGTGATGGACAAACCTCCGTCTGTCAATCGTGGGCTCAGGATGTGCGTTCCATTCTTATCAATGACATTCTTTACCCGACCGGTTCCTCCGATGATGTAAGTGCACGAATCGATGATGCTGGCAGCTTGTTCGTAACCGACGTTGGAACAAACGACCAATTTGTCAAGGATTTGTCGACGTCGGAGTGCATCCCGGAGTTGAGGCAAAACAGCATCATCGGCACGAATTTCTTCTTCGAGAAGTCCATGTTTGATGAGGAGATTTGATGCTTCCTGGATAAGAGAATCTGCTCCGATATCGAGAATTAAAACACGATCTGCGTCGATGTGAAGTCGTTGTAATTCCTGACGAAGCAAAACGGTATTGATTCGACGTTTCCATAACCATGTGGGGCCATCAACTTGACCAAATGGATTGAGATCTTCAAGAGAATACGGCAACAAACCAAGGGGTGTCTGAACAAGAATCTCGAGATCCGGTAAGACATGTTTGAGACGAAGCACAAGCAAATCGCATCGCTGACGCCATGGACCCGGCTTACCGTTCAGCACCAAGACGTCCGTTGGACCAGAAGAAGATGGCCTCCATCGATGTTGCAACTGCTTCCGAGCGACCAGAATGTGAGGACGTGCGAGTGTATCCTCTCCTCCCCATCGTTCGCCTCTTTTTCGTTGAGTTGCTTGCTTATTGACGATGTTCGACCAATCCTGTTCCCAAATGCCTCCGCCAGGGTGATACTCTCTTGCAGCAGTTCGATCGTCTTGGATGAGATCATCGAGCAGGTCCGATGAAACACTTGAGGCGAACGGTCGTGTCGTTAACCAAAGGAAGGCTTCTCTCAAAGCAGGATGTTGATGGCTTCGATGCTCAGCAAGTTGCCAGATTGTTCCATCATGGACAGCCTGCTTGCAACGCGAAAGCTCTGAGAGCGTCACTTCGAGGTTGTATCTTGCCAGCAATTTTGTCCGTTCCTCCTGACTGAGTTTGCGTACCTCTTCAGGCGTCCAATTGACAACACAAGGCACAAGTTCTGGCCACGCATGTAAATCATTCAATCGATACGTCCCCTGTGGAGAGAGCAATCGGTCGTCTCGAGCAAACAAAGCATATGCGGCAGAATCGAACAAATCAGCGCCGAGTGCAATAAGCATAGAGAACAACATAGGATGACCGCAACCAAACATGTGACGAGGCCGCTCAGGAGGAAGTTCACCGATGGTGGCAAGCATAATTTTGGCAAGGTCCTTGTAACGGTGCTGTTCCATAATGGGAACAATACCACCGATTGGGTGAACGGCGAAATCGAACTGACCCATCCCTTGCACCGATTGCTTCCTCAAGTGGCGATAGATTCCGCCCTGAATGGGCCCGTTTAGCATTGTTCCTTGTGCTGCAACGAAGGAAGCTTCACATCTCTCTATGGTCGTTTGAACCGCTTGCTGCACCTCATCTTCTGACATATCTGGGCGGCTAAAAACATCGAGCATGGTCGCAATATCCACGCCTATGGATCGTTGAAATTCGACGATCTCTTCCACACCGACCTCGACGTCACCGTAGACATAGGACTGGAAGGTGCCGGAATCGGTCATGATTACGCCAGGAAAATTGATGAGGTCATGAACGCCATTTTCAAGTGCATGTTGCTTCAAGTCATCATGCTTCCATATGATGTATGAATTGGTGATGAGTCCTTGAATTCCGTATCGGTCCCACATCTCTCTCGGTTCAATGGTCCGAATGTTCGGATTGATGACGGGCAGAAGCGCAGGCGTTTCTAGAATTCCATGGGCTGTATGCAGCTTTCCTAAGCGAGCACAACCATCCCGTGAGACCACTTCGAATTTGCCATGATCGCTTTCTCTACACGGTTCAGGTTCAGTCCGAGTGCCATCCATCCATGCAGCCATAGCACCAACCCCATGACCTTCTCTTTTCAATTGCCCGTCGAGACATCAACAAATTCGACGTTTCCATGTGCAAGGATAAACTCACGGCCGAGTTCGTCAAAAGTATCGAGCAGCGATGACGAAAATCGAATTCGATTAATTTCTGAGTCGTTTTCCAG
Source organism: Candidatus Poseidoniales archaeon (assembly GCA_038105035.1). Taxonomy (GTDB): domain Archaea; phylum Thermoplasmatota; class Poseidoniia; order Poseidoniales; family Poseidoniaceae; genus MGIIa-L2. The sequence continues at coordinate 114,166 of JAYOBT010000002.1, forward strand.
ATCATTTCGGACGCCTTCGAGCGTCCCAGGGGCAGCACCGCAGGACAAACATGCTCCAGTAAGGTCCAAAACGAAACTAAATTCTTCCGAGGATCGTTCCCATTTTGAGACAGCAATGCCTCCTCCATGTCCATCGAGTGCAGCTCGGACGGGCCCTAAACGAGAGAGCAAAACTGGGACGAGGTATTCTGTTTCAACCGCATCCGCGATTCGAGTGTTTCTCAGACGTTCCTCTTCCTCAGGATTCGTCTGCTCAGCGATTCTTCGGTTGGCTTCTTGTTCCATGGCCTTCTGCGCCTCAAGCGCGTAGGCACGTACCAAATCGTCGTCCATGATTAACCCAAAATGAATTGCCGTTTGAAATCTTGCAAAGCCGTAGTATCGTGAATGATTGCATCCATTGATAAGGGGGTGACGACACCAAGGAACAGGTGAGAAGATGACTGAAGTCCTGTTGCGTGTCGAAAACCTCCACGTTTCTGTTGGTGACACGCCAATTATCCAAGGGATTAGTCTTGAATTGAATCGTGGTGAGATTCATGCCATCATGGGCCGGAATGGTGCTGGAAAGTCCACGCTAGCGAATGTCATTATGGGCCACCCCGCATATGAAATCACCAGCGGAACCATCCACTACAAAGGTAAGAACATCGATGACATGGAAGTCTTCGAGCGGGCACGCGCAGGTATGTTCCTCTCTTTCCAATATCCGGCAGCCATCCCAGGTGTTCAGGTTGGAACTTTCCTGCGCAAATCTGTCGCATCCGTCCGTGAAGAAGCCCCATCACCGAGAGCCTTTCGTAAGGAACTCAACGAAGCGATGAAGCAACTCGACATGGACAAATCCTTCCTTTCACGATACGTCAATGATGGTTTCAGTGGTGGTGAGAAAAAACGCCTTGAGATTCTTCAGATGTTGCTCCTGCAACCAGATTTAGCCCTTCTTGATGAAACCGACTCGGGACTTGATATCGATGCTCTTCGAATCGTTGCAGAAGGTATCAACGCAGTCGCACAAGACACAGGCTGCCTCATCATTACGCACTACCAGCGCCTTCTGGATTTGGTCAAGCCAGATGTTGTCCACGTATTGATCGACGGAAAAATCGTCCAAAGCGGTGGACCAGAACTTGCGCTCAAACTCGAAAAGGAAGGATACGATTGGGTGGATGCCCTAGCTTGAGGTGATTTGGTGACGCAAGAAGCGCAAGATGCAGTTGGAGACTACAAGTACGGATTCCACGATCCTGAATCTGCTACCATCCGATTCGACAAAGGTCTAAGCGAACAAGTCGTTCGTGATATCTCAGAACTCAAAGGTGAACCTGAGTGGATGACAGATATTCGCGTTAAAGCCTACCATCACTTCATGGAACGCGAGATGCCGACATGGGGCAACTGCGATTCACTTGCTGGTATCAATTTTGACAACGTCACCTACTTCCTCCGCTCATCCGACAAAACCGAAAAAGACTGGGATGATGTACCTGATGACATCAAACGAACCTTCGACCGGTTGGGTATCCCCGAAGCTGAACAGAAATGGCTTGGAGGTGTAACGGCTCAGTACGAAAGTGAAGCTGTGTATCACTCGATTCGAGAAGACCTCGAAGAACAAGGAGTTCTCTTCCTTGATATGGACTCAGGCCTCAAGGAGCACCCAGAGATCGTCAAGAAATACTTCGGCACGGTCATACCTCATACCGACAACAAATTCTCTGCACTCAACACAGCGGTATGGTCCGGTGGCTCGTTCATTTACGTACCGAAAGGCGTGCATGTCGAAATGCCTGTCCAAGCCTACTTCCGAATCAATGCCAAGAATATGGGACAATTTGAGCGAACCTTGATTATTGCCGATGAAGGGTCATCCATCCACTACGTCGAAGGATGCACTGCGCCAACATATTCAACAGATTCACTGCATTCTGCCGTGGTTGAGTTGATCGCTATGGAAGGAGCCAAGATTCGATATTCTACAGTTCAAAATTGGTCTGCCAACGTCTACAACCTTGTCACAAAGCGTGGCGTTGCTCACAAGAACGCTACAGTAGAATGGGTTGACGGAAACATCGGTTCCAAGTTGACCATGAAGTATCCGGCAGTCTTGCTCATGGGAGAAGGTGCTCATGCCGAGGTGATTTCTGTCGCTTATGCCGGTGAAGGACAGCATCAAGATGCTGGCGCCAAGGTTCACCATCTTGCACCGAATACAACCTCGAACATTCTTTCAAAATCCATCTCCAAGAACGGCGGACGTTCGTCTTATCGCGGTATGCTCCAAGTCACTCCGAAGGCAGCCGGTTGCCGATCGAAAGTGGTCTGTGATGCACTGATGCTCGATGAGAACAGTCGAAGTGATACCTATCCAACAATGGAAATTGGAAACTCCACTGCCGACCTTGAACATGAAGCAAGCGTTTCCAAAGTCTCTGGAGACCAGCTATTCTACCTCATGAGCCGAGGCCATACCGAAGAAGAGGCAATGGGCATGATTGTCAATGGATTCTTTGAACCCTTTACTCGAGAACTTCCCATGGAATATGCAGTCGAACTCAACCGTCTCCTTGAATTGGAAATGGAGGGCTCGATTGGATGACATCGTATCTCGATGCCAACGTTCCAAGTCGATCCGAACACCTCTGGCGATACACGCCATGGTCAAGGGTCCATCCGGGTGCTGTTGATACCATTCCACAGGTTGACACTGCGGTTGTAAAAACGGAAGACTTTGATTTCAACACCGGCCCAGTCAAATCACTGCCATCCTCAGACATTGCCCGTATCTTCCTCAATGAAGTTCTACAAGAAACAACAACGATTGATTGCGACGACAAAGATGGACATATTCACATCCATGCTGGGGGTCATGCCGTTGCAACACACCTCCATTTGGAGTGCAAAACTGCATCAAACATCGTGATTCACCTGCATGGAGAACCGGAATGGTTCGGCTTGGCTCTTACAGGAGACATCAACGCGAACGCTCAATTGAGTGTCGGAATCATCAATGAATTGTCGACCGATTCTGTCATGGTTCGTGTCGATGATTGGTCACTCCATCGAGATGCTCGATTCGAACTGGGTACACTATCGATGGGAGGGCACCGCAACAAATCGGATATCCGCTCAACTCTGAAAGGAACCAATGCTTCACTCAAACAGTTCATTGCTGTCCACGGACATGGTACGCGACATGATGACCATCATATCGAAATCCATCACCAACAGCCGCATACAAATTCGCATCTCTTGCTCAATGCTGCCTGTGATGATCGAAGCCATTCGATTGGAACGGGTGCACTCACCATCGATGACATTGCACAGCATACCGACGCTGGTCAAATTTTCCGCAACCTCCTCCTCTCTCCTTCTTCACGGGCCGAAGCCATTCCAGAACTTGAAGTTCTAGCAAACGAGGTTGCTGCTGCGCATGGTGCAGCATCTGCGCCGATTAACGAAGAGCAACTGCATTATTTGATGAGTCGAGGATTGTCGAAAGAAGAAGCAACCTCAACGATCGTTGAAGGCTTCCTCGTTGATTCCTTCACAGGTCTCGACTCTGAGCACGTGCGTGAGGCAATGCAAACCCGATTGACGGTGCATCTGGAATGCCAACTATTGGGGTGATTCACATGGCCATTCAGGATGACTTCCCAATACTACAGCGCCAGGTCAATGGTCACCGGCTAATCTATCTCGATAATGCTGCAACGACCCAGAAACCAGCCGTCGTTATCGATGCTATGAACGATTACTACACAAAACACAACGCCAATGTTCATCGTGCAGTCCATACCCTTGCTGGTGAAGCAACGGATGGCTATGAAGCGTGTCGTACATCATTGAAATCGTGGTTCAACGCTGAGCGCTGCATCCTCACAAGCGGCACAACAGAAGCGATCAACCTTGCAGCTCACGCATGGGGTCACCCTCAACTCGAAGGACGTGCTATCGTTCTTACCGAAATGGAACATCATAGTGACATCGTACCATGGCAAATGCTTGCTGAAACTTTTGGGAACGAATTGCGTTACGTCCCAGTAAAAGACGATTTAACGCTCGACATGGAGGCATATGAAGCCTCCATCGAAGGGGCGGGGCTTGTGTGCGTGGTTCACACATCAAACGTTCTTGGTGTTCGGAATCCAATCGAAGACATCATTCGAATCGCTCACGAGCATGGTGCTCGAGTTCTCCTCGATGCTGCTCAGGGTGCACCACATTGCAAAATCAACATGGCTGAACTCGGTGCAGATATGATGGCATTATCGGCACACAAGATGTGTGGTCCAACGGGCATTGGCTGTCTCTTGGTCAACGAAGAGACATTTCAAGAAATGAAACCATTCATGGGTGGAGGCGATATGATTGAAACGGTGACGCTTGAAGGTTCCACATACCAATCCAACGAACACCGATTTGAAGCAGGTACCCCCCGAATCGCTGAGGCCATCGGATGGAAATCTGCACTTGATTATCTTGGACAATTGGACCTCGATGAGCAGCATCAACGACTTCTTGGGATTGCTCGATACGTCGCCAATGAGTTGCGTTCACTGGGAATGACTGTATACGGACGACATGATGACAACGATTCATCGGTGATATCCTTCCTACATCCAACGCTCCATAGCGAAGACTTCGCACATCTCCTCGACGCTCGGGGCGTAGCGGTCCGTACAGGCCATCATTGCGCTCAACCATTGTTGAACCGACTTGGAATCAGTGGGACTGTTCGCGCATCGTTCTACATTTACAACACAATGGAGGATGCTGAAGAATTCTTGATGCACCTTCGAGACATTTTGGAGCGATTCGCATGACGTATCCAGAACAACTCATGGAATTGATTGAAGATTTCAAATCCATCGAAGATCGAATGGAACGCCTGGAGTATGTCTTCGATCTTGCATCTGAAGTGAATGAATTACCAACCACAGAGTGGGATGATTCAACCCGAATCACAGGCTGCCAATCTGAAGCCCATGTGCGGGTTGACATCGAAGAGAGTAACGTCCGTCTTTATTCAGGTGCTGACTCCAAGCTGGTTCAAGGTTTGATGGGCATTCTGACCATCGCTATCGACCAACAGCCCATCGAGGCAGCACAAGCCTTGACCCCCGATTTTGCTGTAGAAATGGGCATTCTCAATTCACTCTCACCCTCACGAAGCAATGGATTTCGCAACATGTTTGACAAAGTCATGCTCGAACTTTCGGAGGCTGAATGATGGTAGAAGAAGCACACGTTATGGAATCCCTCCAATCGGTTGAAGATCCTGAATTGGATATTTCAATCGTCGACCTTGGACTTGTTTACGGTGTCCGGTTCGAAAGCCGTGAGGAGGGTTTGCATGCTGAAATCGATTTGACCCTCACCTCGCCGGGATGCCCTGCAGCACCCGAAATCATGGCTGCTGCGCATCGTGCTGCCTTGCAAACCGATGGACTCGACAGCGTCCACATCAATTTGGTTTGGTCGCCACGTTGGGATCCTCGAGTTCACGCCACAGAGGATGCTCGCATGGACATGGGCATTTGGGACTGATTATTCACCAACGTGAAGCGTGATTTCGTCACCATCTTCGACACCAAGTCGTTCACGAAGAAACGGCCCAGAAATTACTTCCACAACATCAACATGCCGAGTAAGGTCAGGGATGAGGATGGCACAATCAATGAGATGGTCATCATGCGAAATCTTCGCCCGATACGCTGTTGCTCCACCAAAGGAAACACCGTCGCGCAAAAACCCTCGAACACGTAAAGCATCAAATGCTTCAACATCCACATTTGACGCTTGTTCAAGAGAGTTTGAATCTGCATCAAGCGTATCGATTCCTGCTTTGTTTCTCAATGCAATGTAGTGCACAAGATGGTCTTGCTCAACGGTGATGTTGAGTGTACCCGGCCATGCCGTTGTTCCGAGAATGGAACGGAATTGCTCTTGGTAGTGCGGTTGAGACATGAAAACATGCGCTCGACCCAACCCGCTGCTTACAATTCCATTAAGTTGCACAAATTCACGGTATCTGCTCTCCTTTTTCATCATGCGTGTTGAGGCCACATCTCACAAAAGGCCTTAATCAACCTCGACGAGGGGCAAACGGTGAGACCATGCCTGGCGACATGTCTTGGATGAAACAGCGCTTCGATGAACTCAATGAGAAATCCCTCCTTTGGGAACCACCAACACTTGAAGGTCCGAACCAACCACGTTGCACGATGGAAGGTAAACCAACCATCATGCTCTCTGCCAACAACTATCTGAACTTGACAACACATCCAAAAGTCGTCCAGGCCATGGTCGATGCTACGACCACTTATGGTGCTGGTAGCGGCTCAGTGAGAGCCATTGCTGGAACAATGGATCTGCATCTTGAAGCAGAGCGTACCGTTGCTGATTTCAAAGGTGTAGAAGCAGCTTTGATTTATTCGGCAGGTTATACAGCCAACGTTGGTCTGATTCCAACATTGGTTCAAGGTCCACAAGATGTCATCATCAGCGATGAGCTCAACCATGGCTCCATTATCGACGGCGTTCGATTAACAAAGGCTCGTCGTGGCGTGTATGCTCACAACGACATGGGAGAACTTGAGGCGGTTCTTCGAGCGCATGAAGATGCAGATCGGAAACTCATCATCACGGATGGTGTCTTTTCTATGGATGGAGATTACGCACCTCTTGATGAGGTGAACAAACTCGCTGAAGAATTTGGAGCGATGGTTCTTGTCGATGATTGTCATGGAGAGGGCGTCCTCGGAGAAGGTGGCCGAGGCATTGTGGACCATTTCAAACTTCAAGGCAAGGTTGATTTTGAAGTCGGCTCCTTCTCAAAGGCATTAGGCGTTCAAGGAGGCATTCTTGCTGGAACGGAAATGACTCGAACACACGCTTTGAATCATTCACGTTCTTGGCTTCTTTCTGGTTCACAACCACCAGGTGTAGCGGCTGCACAAAAAGCAGCGATTGAAGTGCTCATGGAAGAGCCAGAACATCATGCAAAATTATGGGACAACACCAATTACTTCCGAAAAGAATTGCAGTCGCTTGGTTTTGATACTGGAGTATCCACCACGCCAATCATTCCAATCATGTGTGGGGAATCCTCGACTGCGAAGGCGATGACGTCACACCTGCAGCAAGAAGGTGTCATGGCTGGAGCGATTGTCTTCCCTATGGTCGCCCGAGATAAAGCCCGCATTCGGACACAAATGTCAGCAGGCCTCTCACGCAACGATTTGGACGATGTCCTTCGACTCTTGGAATCGATTGGCCCCAAAATAGGTCTAATCTGAAACCCTACTCGGATTCGAACGCATCAACGACTTCCAGAAGTTCGATATCTTCTCCTGCAAGCTTGTCCGCTAATTCTTCAGTTGGTTCCGTGTACGTTTTGATCCCATCAAATGGATTTACACCCTCATCAATCATGCAGAGAAGACGCCATCTTGGAGCCCACGACAAGTGCACGTAAGCGGGACCTGGAAGCAACAAGACGAACAGTGAGAGTCCGCTAGGAATATCCAAAATATTGGAATAATCCATGCCGAGCAAAGCGATTCCAACGAAGGGCATTGGATAGAGGATAATTCGAGGGGGTGTCATCGGCATTCGTTTCGAAAATGCGACAAGAATCAACGATGCAAATCCAAGGACCAAGCATGCCGTCATGAACAAAGCCGAAAACAACAACCAATTCGAGAACGATTCGTTGAGACTATCGTATCTCAGAATGTATGGAAAAATCAAGGCTAAGCTGATGAGGAACCCATAGAACATCCCGATGTTGGCGGGATGAGAAAGCCAAAGAGGCAGTCGAGAAAATCGCCGAGATAATGACGTGCCGAACAAGAGATCTTCATCCTCTGGGTCAAGTTGTGAAACCACTTCTGACCAGCGAACGTGAGGTTCCATAACGATATGCTGCAATCATAAGGCTATCAATGCACCCGTCGATGCATCAATGAATTGGCTATTCTTGACGCATCAATTTCTTCGCGATTGGACCCGCAGCATCTTCCAATTCCATCTCTTCTGGCCAATCACGGTCGAGTAGCCCATAATCCATGGATTCACGTTTTCGGGCTTCCTCAATCTCATCTTCAACATCGTTGTGCGCATCACGTAAGGCGAGGGATTGATTGAGAAGAGCCATGGTCCTGCGGAGGTTGGCGCCGATGACTTTCTCTTCCGTGAAGTAGCCAAGTGTGGTGTATTCTTCATCCAAGGCAACAAGATTGAATCCTGAAAGTAAGTCATCCTGTATCAGCCTATATCGGTTGTTTCCAGCTTCAACCCATCGACCATCTTGAAGGCGGATCATCACATTTGCCTGCTTATCCGACTCCAGTTCCATCATCGGATGGGAGGGATTCACTGCAAAAGGGATGCGTTGCCAATGTTGCCACTCTCTCCAACCAAAGGCGAGAATGACAAGAAACACAGCCACAAAGAAGAGACTTAGAAACGAGGTTCCAATCAGAATGATGCCGATGAGTGGGGCGAGTAGGAAAAGGCAAAATCGTACAAAAATTTGATGCGTGTGTTCCTGTGCTTTCGGTGTTTGTGAAAAGACGATGAACGATTCAGGAAGACCTTCGTCAAACTTCGTCATTGGTCCACCTCATCTGTTGTAGGAAGCCGTACGTTTTCATAGGTTTGTTGCCATTCACCAACATCCCGAAAAAAGACGGAGATGTTCTGGACATGTTGTTCAATATCAAATCCCCAAGCAATCTTCCAAGATTCGAGTTTAGGTGTTAATTTCGCCCACTGATTGGTGACGCCTCGCACTTTTCTTCGTTGGTGATTGTAGAGTAGTGCAGCCGTTTGAATCAAACCCTGGATAAGCAAGATTTCAGGTTGCGGCGCATGGCGTTCTTTGAGTGAATTCCAGAGATCTTCCCATGCTTCATGCGCATGCCAGAAACGGCCGTTATCAAATTCCTGGCGACCTTGTTCAAGCAAAACCGCTTCATCTTCGGAAAGTGGTGATGCCTCCATAGTTGGCCGAAAGCATCGACCATTGAAATGCTTCTCATTTGCCCTTGAGGGACACACACTTCAAAAGATAAAAGCAAATCTTACTCCTTGCGGGGTGAGGTATTTGGTGGATTTTATTCCCGGAGATGTGTTGGAATCGAGACGTGGTGGCGTCGATGTGCTCCGACATCTTGCCCAAGAATTGGCGACATTGGAGCGAAATGGATCGATTCAAATCGTTCGCAACATCCCGAATGTGGGTCAGCGTATTGGCCATCTTCTTATTTTTGATGGAACACTTGCAGCAGCCTTCCATGAGGCCGATAAGCGTCGATTGGGCATTGAAGCGCTTCTCGAAATCGAGTCCGATGCTTCGACACTTGATGCGACCATGAGCCTCCATGAAATGACTGAAGCAACCTACATCAACACCCTCTCACAGCATCCAGATGCACGATTGGTCGCTTCGGAAGAAGCGGCAAAGGAAGAGTTGTGGTGGGCTGCCGTTCGCACGCCTCGCAGAAAAATTGAACGCGAAGAACGCTTACCTGAACTCAAACCGAGCGTGTCCGTGCCTGAGGCATTACGACGACGTAGTGAAGCACGCTTGAGAAATCGAGAAGGGGCCATGCTTCAGCGTGGCCAAGTTTGGCTTGAGCATAGCATCGAAGCAGATGATACGTTTCGCCTGGCTGGTCTGATGAATGAGATGAAGGAACCCATTTTGGTTCTTTCACGACAATCTCCACCTCGGATGGAGAAGCATTTCAACGGCGACCTCGATCAGTACCGGTGGTTGTCAGAAACGGAACATGAACGTACGCTTGAGCCATCACTCGAATCGATTCGAACAAGAGTTGATCGCTTCTTTGAGAATCACAAAAGATGTGCCCTCTTCATTGAAGGCATCGAGTACCTCTCTGGCATTCACGGTGAGCAGCGAGTCATTGAAATGATTCGTAGCATCGTCGACCAAACACGTTTGAATGGAAATGTGTTCATACTTACGTCCAATCTCGAGGCGTTTTCATCGCAGCAGCGAGCTCGATTGGAGCGCGAATGTTCTCGTTTGACCAAAGAACAACTTCAATCTTGGTTGTTGGATGTTGAGATTTTAGCGGAACATCCTTTCTTTGAAACGATCGACGAGGAAGAAGAAGCAGCGCTTGGCAAACACCTTGAAGACAACACTCACGATCCTGTCATAGCTCTGGAACAGAGCGTTGTGCAACCCGCTCCGTCGGCCCCAGAACCAATTGAACATCAATCAATGAAAATAGATGAAGAGCTTCAATCCAAAATGATGGAATGGGCCAAAGAATCGGATGAAGAAGAACAAGATGTTGACGCGGATGAGCAATCAACAATCGAAGAACAATTGGAACGTGTTCTTGAACGCAAACCTCGAACACCCCAGCGTATTGTTCGAAAGCGAAAGCAAAGCACATCGATGAGCAAAAGAAATCCACTCGATGCGGCAGCGAGACATGACCGAACGGTTCCAGATTTGGAAACCATTGCTGCAGTGAAAGCAAGGCGATTCCTCCCTTCGGGTTCGACCAAGGAGCATGCATTCCCACCAACAAAACCTTCACTTGTACAACAAGGTATCAATCAGGCAGTAGCATCGATTTCAGGAAAAGGAATCGCTCAATTCCCTCCAATCAAATCGACCGGCCATATTCCAGTTACCGTTTCCAATCCAAAGCAACGACCATCGAAAACGAAGACGTCCCCTCATGCACGTGAACGTGCCTCTGCGAAACAACGATTGTCCGACGAACAAGAACCGGAGGACAAGGCATGAGCATTGAGAAAACAAATCGTTTGCGTATTGCATTGCAAAAGGCTAAGGCAGGTCTCGAACAACAAGATGAGCAGAACGTAGACAATCCGTCCAAACTTGGACGACTTCTCAACAAGCCACCAACCCTCACATCAGAGCGCCGTCTTGTACCTTCGCAACCGATTCATGAACGGCCATTGATGGCGGCTATCAGCAGGGAAGTTCTTGGTGATGATGCAGAATACCAACCCACGATCGAACTGGAAAAATCACACCCGGTTTCGAGGTTAAAGGATCTGCGTGAGCGCAATATTGAGACTTCGATTCCAGAAGGAAGTTTGGGTGACAAGGTTGGCTTTTCATCGATGGGCCAACCTCTCTGGTCTTCGATTCTTGATGAACAACGGAACATACCCTCTAACGAACTTCCCACAACACTATCTGCGCCAAAGCAAGGCGAGCGATTGCATCACTCAACCACGTTATCGGCCCAGACACACTGGCCTCAGCGGTTGGAATTGAGCCAGCGTAAGACCTTCAAGCAGTGGAAGGTGACACCAGAAAACAACCGATCGACCGAAGTTTGCGAGTCGATCATTGACCATTTGGGCGAACGACATAATCCACATGTGATAATTGGAGCAAGCGAGGTTGGTAAAAGTCACTTGCTCAACGCCACCGGACAAAGCGCCTTGCGTTACTTCGATGGAGATGTACGGATTATTCGAGCAACAGAACTTGTAGCGGCAAGCCAGACGCCAAGTGATTGGCAAGATTCACTCTCGACCACTGTACTGTTGTTGATCGACGATGTTCACGTCATTGCTTCCCATGGAGACCATGCTCAGGTCATGGGGCATCTGATTGATCATGCTCTCAATCTCGGCGTGCATATCCTTTGCACTTCCAGCTCACATCCTCAAGACTGGCCATCTTCTCGATTGTGGGATTTGTTGCGCCATGCATCTGTTTCTATGATGGAACCCGCTTCAGAAGCAAGTTTAGCTATGCATATTAAGCATCAAACATCGTTGCTCGGGATGCTCTTGGAAGATGCACACATCATGCAGGTCCTCAGCCATTCAGGCCATTCATGGAGAGGCGTTGATGCAGCCATCTCCATGCTGAAAGATGCTCATGAGCGTGGAGAAAACATCGTTGATTCAGAGGATGTTGTCGCTGTCCTATCGGGACATTCGTTGCATTCCATGACAAAGAATGATTCGAATCCTGGGCCATCCATTTCCTTAGCTTCAGACATCCTCAAACGGGCAACAGACGTTGTCTACTCAGAGGTTGACGCCGGCGGGATTGAACTCCATTCAACCGCTCTTGACATGGATGAAGATGATTGGGAACCTTCTGAAGTCTCAGTTGAAGATCTCTCGAGTGCGAACGATTTACTCGAAATGCACCTCCGAACAACCCTGGATGAATTGACTCCGGAAGCGCCAAGCGTCCTCGATGTGGATTCTCGAGACCGACATCTCACGCATCAATTAGGAACAGTCGGAGGAACGGACATCGAGCGAACAGCAGACGTCCTCGCAGGAATCGATGCCTCCATCGATGAGGCTCTTGCTGAACGGGAGCGAGTGATGGTTCGTGACGATCTTCGCCTTCGTCATCTCGAATTGAAAATGGAAGAACTTCTCGAACGTACTGCTCATGCAGACGCCAATGAATTGATTGATATTGTTGATGAATTGAGGGTGATTGAGCATGAGCTTGGTTTGGTCAGTGAAGATGCGATGGAAGCCTTCGAAATGGAGGACGAGGAAATCCGAATTGCTCACTTATCGACGATTCGACCGACAACTCGACTTCTAGGTGAAGAAGAATGAGAGGCGCTTGGTGGACCGATGGGGTTCGCTTCTCCTGCCAACCAGACTGTGGACGGTGCTGCGATGAACCAGGAGGTATTGTGTATCTTTCACGTGCTGATGCACAACGCCTTGCAGAACACGCAGGACTGAGTGTGAAGGAATTTCTCAAGAGAGATTGCACGACTACGTTGGATGGTCGTTATGTTCTACGCTCGAATCAATCCGATGGAATTTGCATTTACCTTGACGAGAAGAAGCAATGCACCATCTACCAAGTTCGCCCTCAGCAATGCAAAGCCTTCCCATGGTGGGCTGAAAATCTGCGCAGTAAGCGCTCATGGAAACAAGTAAAAGCAACATGCCCCGGTCTAACTGCAGAGGATGCGATTCTCATTAATGGAGATGAAATCCGTTTGCATGTCCATGCTGATCGGCAGTCGACCCAAGGTTTTCGTGTTTGGCAAGAACCTTGATTCGGTGTAGTTTCGCACACCAAACGGATTCCTTCCCGTCCTTTCCTTTATACGAATGACCGAGTTGGCTCACAACGGTGAGCCTATGACAGAGGAAGCAGACCAGTTGCTTAGTTTGACAGAGGCTCACCTCGACATCGGAATGAGAGGCGTTCCTGTCGGAACCTGCCGAACATCGTTTGTTACACCAAACGAAGGCGTCCATTATTGTGGCTATCCTATTGCGGAGCTTGCTGAAATGGAGCCTGAAGACGTGGTTTACCTCCTCCACAACAAGGAACTACCAACGCCTGAACAATCCTCATCCTTCAAACAAGACCTCGCTCAACGTGCATCCATTCCGGGTAATTTCGACCCCATTTTCTCAGCACTTCCACGTGATGGACATCCGATGGACTGGCTTGCTATTGGCATTCAAACTCTAGGTATGTGGGATTGTAAGAACGATTGGAGAGAGGATGCACTCAACCTCGTTGCTCGTATGCCGCGCATGATGGGTCTGCTTTTCCGATACCGTGAAGGACGAACCGATGACATCCCTGAAGACGACACCAGTTTGTCGATGGTCGAGCGATTTACTCACACATTGCAGTTGGATGTTGACCAAGAGAAGTTGACACGTGTACTCTCCGTCTATCTTGTTCTGCACATGGATCACGGAGGAGGAAATCTTTCGACATTCGTAGGAAAAGCTGTGGCAAGTGGCCATGCCACATTGTACTCTGCCATGGCGAGTTCCATGAACGCCCTCAGCGGCCCACTCCATGGCCGAGCCAATCAATCGTGCTTGGAATTCGTTCTCCGCGTCGGAACATCGGATCCTGGTGAAGTGGAACAATTCGTTCGTGGAGAACTAAATGCGGGACGTCCAGTGTTCGGCTTTGGTCACGCTGTTCTTCGTGCAGAGGATCCTCGAGCAACCGCTCAGTTTGCATTGGGTGAGAAGATTTGCCCCGATGATGAGAACTTCAAGATTATCCGAACGCTCCGAGAAGTGGCTCCACGCGTCCTCTCTGAAAATCCAAAGATATCGAATCCAAACGCCAACGTTGATATCGCATCAGGAGCCTTGTTGCATCACGTTGGGCTCAAAGACCCAAGTTACTACACCACTTTCTTTGGTTGGGCGAGGGTTGCTGGCATTGGAGCCCAAATCTACGATGAGCGAGTTGTTGTACGCAACGGCAAAGGCGTTCCGATCTATCGACCGAAGTATTTTGCTCGCGACCAAGTTCTTCGACATGTCGAATGATTACGAGTTGAGATCGATTTCGACGTAACCATCGTTCTCACGTACGTCGTACGTCTTCAACGAAGATGGTTTTCTGAGTTTGCCAAGAAATTTCCCGTAAGAAGGAAAATAATGAGCAGGAGACCATTCGTTCACCGAACCATCTTCAGGATGGTAGGTTGTTTGATGCAATGGACAGCGCAGGCAACCGTCTTTGATTTTCCCGCCCCAATGCATTGGCCAAGCCATGTGACGGCAGAGAGCGTTGCTACCAAAGAGTCCCTCTTCGGTTCGCATGACTAAGACCATCTTCGTGCCGATAGCCTTTCCTTTGACTTTGTTCATCGTGAGTTTTGATGATTTACAAACCCGTTTCCATTTTGCCTGACCTTCGCCCATGGTCACAATCCTTCCTCTGAACTTATGAATGAGTGTTCAAATTCACGCCCTATTTGTTTCATTTTTTGAACAGCCATTTATACCACAAGTCGGGCACTTTGGACTATGGAGAACCCATTCAACACGTTGACAACATTGTCTGTCACTCGGCCAAAAGCAACCATTGCTTCAATTCTCATCATCACCATAGCCCTCTCATCGATGGCTCAATTCATCAATTTTGATAACAGTGAAGACGCCTTCTATCCTCAAAACGATACGACAGAACTGCTGTATGAAATCGAAGATCGTTACCAAGCATCACTTGACTTTGTTCGCATCATTGATGAAATCGAAGATGGCGATCTAAAACAGGCCGCAACGTGGGAACAGTTTGCCACCATCGAAGCTGAACTTTCAACAAACGAACGGTTTCTTCAGTACCAAGAACCACTGTTCGGTGGGAGCGCAACAAGTGGTCCGGCAGGTTCTGCACTCTTCTGGATCAACACACAAGATCCAGTTACATCACAACAATGGCGCAACACACTCTCCATGCACATCGCCAATGTTACCGTCGTGAGTGAAGAAAACTTCAGTATTGCACTCAGTGACTTACAAACTGCCATTGACGCAGTTCCTGCTCCATTGGCACCAAGTCCTCAGGAACTTCGCGATTGGAATCCTGGAGAAGTCACAGAATGGCAACAGCGAATGGATGACGAATTGGACATCAGCGCCGAACTAGGAGCACTTCTTGGCCAACTTCAAGGACTTCAACAAAGCCGTTCAAATCCTACAGAAATAGGAGCAATAGCAGCAACAACAGGGCCGCTTCAAGGCACTCTTGGAACCTACATTGGTTTGCAGAACATTGACCATCGAAGCAACATCATTTCAACAATGCCCGCTGAAGACAAATCCAGTCCATGGGAGAGCGATGGGCCAATTCTCATCAGTTTGGTCGTTTCAACCGACCCAGTCAACTATGAGGATGCGGAAATCATAGGTGATGTCCAGGAACTCATTGTTGAATGGACTGACGCTTCCATCGTTGAAATGAAAAACGCAACAGGCGACGATGAACTTCGAGTGTTCTCGTTTTCGGCATTCCAATACGAACAAAGTGCAAACATTGGCAAAGAAATTGGTATGTTGACATCACTTGCTTTGGTCTTCTTGACCGTTTTGTTGTACATCAAGTTCCGCTCGGTTCGAGATACCCTATACGTCATCGGTTTGACCATACTCGCCATCGCTGCAACCTATGGTGCAGCCGGAATCTTTGGGCTTACCTTCAATGCAGCCATGAACAGCATACCGATTCTGTTGTTAGCGATTGGTGTCGATTATGGCATCCACGTCGTTACGAGAATCCGGGAAGTGCTTCAGGATATGGAACGTGATGATCCACAAGGACGAGTGACCATGAAAGATTTCGATAATGAACTGCGCATCAAAGCCATTCGGTCGGGAGCAGTATTGACTTCAGCCGCATTGGTCATTGCCATCTTCACTGACATGGTTGGTTTTCTTTCCTTCCGATTGTCTTCACAAATGTTTCTCGTGAATTTTGGTACCGTGATAGCTCTCGGTCTTTTTGCCATCTATGTGTTGAGCATTTCACTCCTCCCTGCACTGATGACGGCGTTGCCTACCAAGGCGCTGCCTCTGAAAAAATCAGGAGCAATGAATGAGACGAAACTCACCGCAGGAATCGGCCAAATGGCAGAACACAAACCTGCAATGGTCATTCTTGTTGCTCTCATCTTATCACTTCCAATGGCGTATGGAATGAGTACTCTCGAGGTTGGATTTGACACTGCAGATCAATTCGATGATTCACTCGAAGTCGTTCAGGATTTCCTCATGATTGCTGAAGAATTCCAAAGCAGTCCAACACCATTGTACGTCGTTCTTGAAGGTGAAATTCTCTCTCATGAGGGTGTTGAAGCATACAACACTGCAATTGCAACACTCAGCAATACAGAAGGCGTGACTGGCGTCCCAACTGGCATTTGGGATACCTTGGAATCGGAACGTGGAAGAAACCCAACTCTGGATGGCCTACTCAATAATTTGACAACCGAAGGCGGATACGATGAGCTTGAAGCATACCTTTTGGAAAACGCCACAGGTCGGGACCTCGTTGATTCACTCCTTTACACAGATGGTCGCCAAACCATCATCTCGTTCCAAGCAAACACGCTTGATTGGCAAGCGACTGTTGATTTCGAAGAAGCACTTTCTGAGGCATTGCAAGACGCCGCCACGACGGTCGATGGAGGCTTCACCATGGAACTCAGCGGTCGTGCATTGATTCTTGCTCAAATCAGTGCCGATGTCGCAATTTCAGCCATCACATCAACGGCGATTGTTGCCTTCACGATTCTGTTCGTCTTGATTCTGATTCAATTTGTTCGTACACAAAGCCTGACACAAGCCGTATTGCGTGGCGGTGTCATTTGGATTCCATTGATCACTGTCGTCCTTTGGGTCTACGGAATCATGGGACTCGCAGGATACCAGTTGAATTCTCAGACCGTTACCATCGGCGCTCTTGCACTTGGGTTGGGTGTTGATTATGCGGTACACTATGTCATCCGACTTGAAGAGGAAGTTGAATTACACCCAGAAAAGACCGTTGCGCAATGGACCTCGAAAACGACCGCAACAACTGGACGTGCCATGCTTGGTGCTGCCATCAGTACTGCAGGTGGATTCGCCATCTTGAATTTCTCTGGATTGCTTCCATTGCGATTGTTCGGACAAGTCTTCATCGTAGCGATTAGCCTCGCTATGGTTTCAAGTGTCACACTACTGCCAACCTTGTACGGTCCATTCCTACGTCATGACGCAAAAAAGCACATGCCTGAAATCATTGAACAAGAGTAGTCAGAGGACTGGACGCTTTGTCTTGCCGGAACCCCGATGGCCGATCGTGCGTACAATCTCCCAAGGCATACTGCCTTTTTCTTCCTCATAAGCCATCAGTTCATCAATGGATTTGGACCAATTCCATTTCGTTCTCCAATAAGTGAGCAGTTCGCGCCTTCGGGATTCATCGCATTCCATCCAAGGAACAACTTCGTTTTCGAGCGACTTGAGTACCTCAATATGATCCTCCTTGGTCGCATTGTTTAGTCGATCTTGTTGAGATGCATCCAAAGGATGTGTCGCAGGACGCGTCCAGCGAGCATGACCACTTGGAAGCCATGTAAGGTTTGGATCGCTTGAATCGGTCAATGCCGAAAGGCCAGCGTTGAGAACCGAGTGTTCAATATTTGGACTAACTGGCCAAAGATACACTGGGAAGCCTTTGCGTATCGACGTCAGTTGCTTCAATGACTTCCCATGGAGGCCAACAGTCTTTCCAAGAGGAACCATGTTTGTCGGGGAGACGAGGTATTCAGCAGCACATGGCATCATTGGAGAACCGTTGCGTTGGTGCTTGCGCATCAACTTCCAAAAAGAGGTGGTGAGGTATTCCGGGAAGGCAAGGACTCTATGTGTCCTTTTTCCTGCAAACGGTCGAATTGTCGGCAACAATGTAGACCAACTCCTCTGTATGCCTCCGAGTTTCGTTGCATCTCCCATGGTCTTGTGAAAAGCGTAGTGGACAGTCGAATGCTTTGGCACATCGTATTGGTCAAGGAGTTCTTCAGCACGCTTCATCGTCTCTCCCATATGGCGATCGTGTTTCTTCGTCTCAAACCATCCTCCGCATCGTTTCACCTTGAGGCTTGGACGTTTCGATTCGATCACGAGAACCTTGCCTTCCTCTTGGACAGCACGTTGAATGGAGGCGTCCTCAAGCAACATTTCGAACGAACAAAAGCCGAGATCGACCAATTCATCGAGATTCCAATCCTCCACGAACGGTGAACGACCCTTTCGTAAGGAAGGAGCAATTGAAACTGTACGATCATGGTGAATCACGACGTGATTGTCCTTCGTGAGTCGAATATCAAACTCGATGGCATCGAACAGCTCCATGGCATGAACGAGGCTTCCAAGCGTGTTTTCAGGTGCTTGTTGATACATCCGCTTCGTTCGCTCTAAATCATTGTGGTTCTTGAAGGCCCGTACCTGAGGTATGCTCTCAAATGTTGAACAACTCGCTTCATTGTTCCATAAACCTCTAAATGCGCTATCGATGGACGTCAAACATGAGTCCATGGACGGTCATGATGAGCATGATTTTGTTCCTGACGCCACTCATATGCTCGTTCTTCACAAAACATGACAAAGATTCACGTGTCAAGTATGGCACATGGTTCGAAACGATTCGCAAACATCGATACTACCTCCATGCATTGGGTTATCTCGTCATCATACGTTGGAAGAATCTGACCGATGGATTGAATGAGCCAATTAAACATCGCACAGGACATTGGACAGACACAATCCATGGGATTGAAGGAAATATTGTATTGTGGATACAGACGACGTTCGAGAGTGATGCCCTGACGGCATTCCTCAACTTTCATTATCTCTTTGTGTACCTCTTCCTCATTTACGTGACGACCGTGTATTTTGCCTATGCAAACGATCGGGATATGACAGACAAGGTGACGTTGAATTATCTGCTGATTTATGCGTTAGCAGTTCCATACTATCTGTTCTTTAACGTCGAAGTAACGTCTTCTTGGATTCCTGGCATGGATGCTCTCTTGTATCACGATGGATGGTATTCAACATTTTACGCAACACATGATCCTCTCGATAACGCCGTACCTTCACTTCACGTCGCAATACCATTCGGTATCTTGATGCTGAATTATCTTCACGTAAAGTCAAGAGGAAAGACGCTCAAAGAATGGCGTCATTATCGTTATCACATGTTCATTCTCATCAATACGATTGTCTTCATTTTTGCAATCCTATACCTAGGCATTCACTGGATCATCGACATACCACTAGGCATGCTTGTAGGCGCAATCGGGGCTTTGTTTATTCATCATATACAGCCACGATTGCGGAACGATTACGGCCCATTGTTCAAAGGAGTCACTCGGCATAAGGTTTGGAAACATGTCTTTGTCGAAGGAACTGTTCTCCTCATCTTATTGGCTGCGATGATGGGCGCAATCAATCATCAAGATGCGACAAATGAACAACAACCCTCGTTCCGACTCGGACCAGGTGACACTGTCCAGGATATTCTTGCTGAGATTGAACAGGATGAAGCAATGACCACAACGATACGAAATATGCATCACTCTCTCAAACTCGAGTATGCCATCATTACCGTTGAATTAGCGGAATCAGGTTTCTCTGAATTCGGTGTTGATTGGGGGACTATGCAAGCCCTTGCTGTTGATCACTGCATCCAGCAGGTTGCGTGTAGCGCTTCACTGCAGGCCAACGAAAGCATTGACCTCGAACTCATATCACCAGAAGTCTACACGTTCGTGTTCTTCCATCATCCAGGCGATGATGGCGTGATTGAAGTACAGATTGAATCGAACTACGAGAATTCTGAACATTCTATGACACAAGCCGTTGCACTCTCGCTTCCATCGTTGTACATCACAGGATTTGTTGTGTACAGATTGTACCGTTTGAACAACGATGGACGACCTTGGTATGATTCTCGTCCATCCCACACATGGGAAGAAGAGTGAGCATTCACTTTTGTAGAACCAACACCTGCGATAACCATGGCGTCCTCTTCATCGCTGGAAGACGCTGTCACTGAATTGATGGATTCACCCGGTGGACAATTGCTGAATTCAGTACGAGATTACCTTCGAAAGCGCGCAACCGCATTGGTTGGATTGTTCCTCACTGGATTGATTGTTGGTTTTCCAATTGCAAAACGTATTGTGACGTGGCTCATCGAAGATCAGCGATTACCCAATGATGTCAATGTCATTGTTACATCACCTGTCGAATTTCTCATGCTTCAAATTCAACTTTCGGCTAGTTTCGGTCTGTTTTTGGCCCTGTTGCTGGTCGTGACCGAAACAACATTGCGTGGCGTTCGTCATCCACTCGTTCTTGAACGGTTTCGCGAGTTGAATTTCCGCCCACCTAAACCGAGTTTCTCGTTCGTGCTATCCATTGCGTCGAGTATAATCCTAGCAATTTGCGGTATACTCTACGCTTGGGAATTGTTGACGCCAATGCTGTTCGAATATCTCAGCAACGATGCACAACAAGCCGGACTTTCCACTCAATGGAAACTGGAGGCATACATTGGATTCATTCTCAATTTGTGCATTGCAAGTGCCATCGGCTTCCAAGCTCCCGTTGTCACGCTGCTTGCACTACGCATCGGATTGGTTGAACCTCCAACGTTAGCAGCCTATCGTAAGCACATCTGGTTTGCTGCCTTTGTCATGGGAGCGATTTTCTCGCCACCAGACCCACTCTCACTGTTCCTTGTGTCGTTACCCGTCATTTTACTGTTTGAAACAGCATTAGTATTGCATCGGGTCATGCCGATGAAATCAAATCAGGCAAACTCCTGATGACGACCGGCATATGGCCTGGTCGATGCCCACCGTTGAAGGAATGAAAATCTGAACCAACCGTTACACCAAGACCATACTCTTCAGCAAGCGTCCAAAGGCGGTGTCTGTCCTCATCGGAATGACTGCGATGAAATGCTTCAATGGCATCAACATTGGATGCTTTTAGATGCTGAATCAGTTCTTCATAATCCACACCGTAGTATCGTGGATGAGCCAACGAAGTAATGCCTCCAGCAGCATGAACCAAAGCAGTGGCTTCGGCAAGCGAAGGCTTCGGGCGTTCAACATTGCATGGTCTTCCATCACCAAGCCACTTCTCGAATGCCTCATTCATCGATTCAACATAGCCAGCATCCATCATTGCCATGGCAAGATGGGGGCGACCTACGCTTCCTTTCGCACGGGACAACACATCGTTAGCGTCAATCGCCATCCCAAACGCATTGACCTTGTCAATCATCTCAAGCATACGAGGAACTCGATCCTCGTGCAGAGGTGAAAGCCATTCCTTGAATTTCTCCAAACCTTCAGCAATAGGTTCGTACGGGAAATAGGCCAGAAGATGCCATGAGGAAGGAGGCCGATGACGAGCATTGGACTGGAGAATACGTTCATCCCAAGGCAATTCAACATCGCATGTAAGCTCAACACCAGGTATGAAAGTAATCCCACGCTCGTTTGCAGCCACCTTTGCTTCATCCCATCCTGCTATTGTATCATGATCGGTTAGGGACCAAACGCGAACAGATTGTTGTTGCATTGCATCTGCAAGTTCATCAACGGAAAGAGAACCATCGCTGTGGGTTGTATGACAGTGCAAATCAAATAAGGAACTCCACATCATTCAAACCTCCCAAACCACCAATTTGAACCTCTCCATGTGAATCTAAAACAAATCATCCAAATCGGGCATCTCTGGAAGCACATCATCGGGTTCGAGTAAATCGTCCAAATCAGGCATCACGGGTAAATTGGGACGAACTGGCTCATCGAGTTCAGGCAATTCGGGTAATGGGATGTATGCTGGCCCATCAGAA
This sequence comes from Candidatus Poseidoniales archaeon, assembly GCA_038105035.1. GTDB lineage: Archaea > Thermoplasmatota > Poseidoniia > Poseidoniales > Poseidoniaceae > MGIIa-L2. The sequence goes on from JAYOBT010000002.1 coordinate 136,364, forward strand.
ACAAACGCTGTTGATGGCTCTCTGAATATCTGAGGAGGTTCGTTGTCATTCTCTTTTCCAGGTAGAGGAACATAGGTTGGCCCATCTGATATGAATTGACGGTCCTCAGCGATCACTTCTTCGGGTTCATTTGATTGAAGCTCCGATTCAAACGTTCTCGATTCAATGTCGGTGTTTCGTTCGGAGACGATCGAAGCTGCATAGGATCCCAATGCACCAGTGGAGAGAAGCGCTGTTGCGGACTCAACCTCCCGTGCATCAACCGATCTTGTTTCGCCCACGATTGATGAGATGATACTCGATGTATTCGCAGTTACAGATGATACAGCCGTCGCAGCCACGTTTGTTGTAGTTGTTTCAAAGTCGGCAATTTGTTCCTCCACCGTTCGCCGCTTGGGGAGTTCTGGAACGGGTCGATTTTGACGGCACCAGACAGCAAGCAGACCAAGACATACCGTTATCACAAGCCATATCCATTCTTGTGCTGACCAACCGGTTGATGCCCAATAATCGTTTTTTTCACCTGAAAGAAATCCTCCAAACAGAGGCTGGAAAAGAACGCGTTGCCCCTCTTTTCCAGGATATTTACCAAGAAACGCATTGGCAAGCAATGCGAGAAACGACATGGTAGCAACAGTGGAAGCGAACGCTGCGATTCGAGGCGCTCGTTGTTCCATAATCATCACATCATGAGCTCAATAATTCTGCAGCCGTCACGGTATTTGCCATGAGCATAGCCACGGTCATGGGGCCAACTCCACCCGGCACGGGTGACAACAACGATGCGTGCAATGCAACATCGGGATGAACATCACCTGCAAGTCTCCATCCCCTCTCTCGACTGGAATCATCAATACGATTGATGCCAACATCAACAACAATCGCTCCCTCTTTGACCCAATCAGGTTGAACCATTTCAGGACGACCAACAGCAGCCACGATAACATCTGCTTGCAAGCATTCTGAGCGAGCGTCCTTTGTACGAGAATGGACGACGGTCACAGTTGCATCAGCTCCACGTGCAGCAAGCAAAAGCGCCTGTGGCATTCCTACGTTGAACGATCGACCAAGAACAACTGCTTTCTTTCCTGACAAATCAACTTCAGCCCAACGAAGCATTTCCATGACGCCAGAAGGTGTACACGGGACCATGCCATCGCTTCGTCCTTGAACCAAACGTCCGAGATTGACAGGATGAAATCCGTCTACATCTTTGCGTGGATCGATGAGTTCAGTGAGTGCCTCTTCGTCCATATGCTTCGGTAGCGGTGATTGAATGAGGATACCATGCAAATCAGGTTGATCGTTCATTTCCCGAATGTGGTTAGCAACAACCGATTGTTCGGTATCTTCTGGCAATTCAATGTGCGTAGAGCGAATACCAAGTCGTTCACATGAACGGATTTTGTTGTTGACATAAACATGCGATGCTGGGTCGTCGCCCACAATGATGACTGCGAGATGAGGTTGGACCGAGCATTGAGCAATGCGTTGTTTCAGTCGCTCCTCCAGATCAGCAGCACATGCTTTACCGTCGAGTCGAGCAGCGCTCATGATTCAACGAAACGCTTCAACGGTTTGAGGATTCTTGTTCAAGGTGCTGGTGGAGCCAACGGAGGGACTCGAACCCCCGACCGTCTGATTACAAATCAGACGCACTACCAGACTGTGCTACGTTGGCCTTGAACCGTGGGTTGCATCACCCCTTGATGAAGGAAACGGTTGGACCTCGACAAGGTCAAGAGGGAAACCCGCTTGGGATGGCTATGGACGAGGCACCGGGTTCATCACTGTTGAACGCTCTTGCCTCGACGCGCCAAGGAAACGACACCATTTTCGGATGGTATGCAAGATATCTTGCAGCCAAAGAAGAGGGCCATGATGCAGTCAACGGAACTGCAGGAATCCTACTCGAAAACGATGGTACATTGGCCATCAATCGGGTCGTTGACAGGATGCTTCGGGAAGCCCCTGCTCTGGAATTTTCCTCCTATGCACCGCTCAAAGGTCTTCCAGATTTCCTCGACTTGAGCATTTCTCTCGCACTCGGAGAACACAGACAAGCATTGGAGTCAATGGGATTTGGTTTTGTTTCAACAGCATCACCTGGCGGCTCTGGAGCGCTCTTCCTTGCCGCCAACAACCTCTGTGAACGAGGTGATGCCATCCTTCTACGCGACCGTCATTGGGGGCCATACGCTGGCTTCCTCAAGGGTTGTGGCCTCGAAATGGCAACTTGGCCTCTCTTACCAGACAAGGAGGGTGATTATCCATACTTTGCGGATGAAGCCTTTGAAGCAAACATCGAACAACTCGCACAGAAACAGAAGACGGTGATGGTTTGGTTGAACGATCCAGCACACAATCCTACAGGACTAACCATGACGGCTGAAGGAAGAAGAGCAGCTCTCGATATCATGATGGCAAGTGCTTCCAAGCATCCAGAGGTAGGCCACACACTTCTTCTCGATACGGCATACAGCCTGTATGCAAACGAGCCGCATGGATGGGGTCAAACCATCGTTGATGCCATGGAAGATGGAACACCATGGCCAGAAAATTTCCTCATCACCTACGCACTTTCCTTGTCCAAATCACACACAGCTTACGGACTTCGCACTGGTGCGCTTATTGGAATTCATCCTGATCAAGCCGTTACAGAACGCCTCAAGGATACATTTGGAACCACTGGACGACAAACATGGTCGGCAGCGCCACGAATCCTCCAATACACTGCAGCACAGTTGCACAGTCATGCGGAATCTGCAGAAGAATGGTCACAGGAACGAGACCGTCTTCAAGGCTTACTCACTGAGCGAAGAAACATCTTTGTCGACGCATGCAAAGCGTATGGGGTTCCATCCAATCCAACCCACGATGGATTCTTTGCATGGCTTGAGCATGATGACCCGGAGTCGATCACCGAAGCTTGTGCAGAACACCACGTCTACCTGGTGCCTCTACGTGGTGGTATCCGAATCGGTTTGTGTGCAATGCCAACCGATGCAGTCGAGCGTGTCGCAAAGACACTCGCAACTGTCCTCAACTAGGTGAGACTCATGGTTCGCAACGTGCGAGAGAACCTCATTCTTTCTGGAATGATTTGCATTGCCTTCGGAGCCTTTCTGTCTGTAGGAGGCGTCCTTTCAATGGGTGCAGTCATTGGTGTATCGGGCGTTCTTCTCTTTGTGATCGGAATGAGCACACCAAGTCAACGAACTATGAATGAAGAAGACATTGCTGCCTGGAAACCGAGTGCAGAGCAACTGCCTGATGCCAATCGTATCATGTACAGAGTCGATGTTACCATCGATGAACCAAAGAAAACAACAATCCTCTGTGGGCCATGTGGTGTTGTAACCGAACTCGATGGAGATCGACCGACATCATTCACATGCCCTGCATGCAAGACGTTCCTCTACGAGGACGAAGAAGAGTGATTACTTCTGCTCGTATTCGTAAGGCTGTGCCGTTGTTTGCGCAGGCATTTGTTGCGCTGGCATCTGTTGTGCAGGCATTTGCATCTGTTGTGCAGGCATTTGCTGCATTGGCATCTGCCCTGCCATCATTTGACCGCCCATCATTTGTCCCTGTTGCATCATGACAGGATCCTTTGTCTTGAGAGTCAAAGCAAGAATGAGCCCAATGAGGAGGATGACACCACCACAGATAGCAATCAAGACACCACCAGCCGCAGCGAGGAATCCTCCTGCTGCGTCTCCTACTGCTTCCCATTCACCGACAACGTAGATTGTTG
>JAYOBT010000002.1:140220-144067 GCA_038105035.1 Candidatus Poseidoniales archaeon
AATCCTCCTGCTGCGTCTCCTACTGCTTCCCATTCACCGACAACGTAGATTGTTGTGGAGGTTTGGCCGAAGTTGAGCGTGTCCCCTTCCGTGGTGGTCAACCAATCAATATCACCGACCTTGATGAAATCATCATCAATAAGATCGTCTTCGTTGTTGTAGTCACAAGACGAGGTGAAGAGGTTGTCCTCGGGGTAATCTGAATTTGGGTTTGTAATTGTCATTTCAAACGATTCGCAATTGACTGAACTCGAAGTGTAGACAGCATAGAAATCATCACCTGGAACAGTCCATGTTTCGCCGCCATTTCCGGCATAGTAGTTCTCGTTAGAGGGGTCAAGGTTCGCTGATGCAGCGCCTCCAACAATCAAAACAATTCCAAGAGCTGTGATTACTCCACCAATGATTAACAATACTTTACCTGCTGTATGCATGATGTATTCTATGGCTTGGCATGTTATAACCATGCCTCCGGATGGAGGGTCGATTTTGGCTCAATCGGTTTTTTCTTCGGATTCCGGCGTTGATTCTGTCGATGGAAATTGATACGGTTCAGCCCTTGTCATTTCTTCTGTAATGACCGAAGAAGTTGCGATTTGTGAAACAGACTGGTTCACACCAACACCCACGGTATTGCTCGGAGTCGAATCCATACGGAAGGTACCATCAGCATTGACAGACATTTCAACGGGAGCATCATCTTTGAGTGTGAAAACAAGAACCAATCCGATCAACATCACCACGACACCGCAGCATAATGCACCAGAACCACCAAGGAAGCCCAATGCAATCAAACCTATATCTTCGCCGAGTTCCTCAAGAAGGATATCGTCGTAGGTCACAGAGACATTGACATCCGATTCAAAAGTAAATTCTCCTGCTAGGCATCCATGACATGCACGACCAATCTTCACGTATCCTTGTTCGGAGCGATCGAGATTTTTGTTCAATGGGTTCGTGCTGCAATCCGAGGATTCCAGACCATCGTAATCGAAGACAACTTCAGAATAAAATCCTCCAGCACGTGCTTGCGCGTCATTGTCCCAGTTTTCACTGATTTCAGGACTCGCAGTCACAGTAATATCGACCGTTTCACAAACATCCCAGATCTCATTCCTATCGTCATCAAGGTATTCGCCTTTGACCCAAAAAGTGACACCTAATTCACCGAAGCCATCTCGATCAACGATGTCGATAGACCCATTGGAGACTTCTTCAAGCGTGAACTCCGTAGACTCTTCGATTCCAGCGATACCGAACCCGCCGATGACGAATCCGATAATGCCGACAGCAAAGATACCCAACCCAACGAGGATTGTAATCGTAGCACGCTTATCCATGCTACAACCATAGTTCAGTCGTATAAGACGCTATGGGGCAATCACTCGGCCGTTGCGTCTTCGTCTTGGGCTGCCATAGCGAGATCATCGTCTTTCTTGCCAGCCATAGCGAAATGCATGATGACGAGAGCGATACCAGCTACATACAGCAACAATCCAACGTAATCGAAGCCATTGTCAAAGTTCATCCACCAGCCCATGTATTCTTGGTTCTGGACAATGGCACTTTCCATGTCTTCAGCATCGTCGTCTTCAATCTCTGAACCCTGGACAATCTGGAACACAGGTTGGAGGTCAGACATTGCAGGAGTGGATGCGAGATCGAGCCCTGTTCGTGTGTCGAGGTAGAAGGTTGATGTTGAATCACCAGCAATGATGAGTCCAGAGATTTCCTCAGACTTCATATTGATTTCACTGCCAAAGTAGACAGGAAGCGCAGGGGTCATTGCATCAAGGAGTGAGTAACTCTTGATGAGTTTCGCCGTGATTGGGTTTGTTGTTGGATCGACGGATGCAGAGCAAACTTCGACTGGGATACCCTTGACTTCATCGTCTCCAGTGCAAGTTACATCGGTGATAGCGTAGCCACCAGCGTTGACCTTGTCGCCGTCACCGGTGAGGAACCCGCCAGTTGTTCCATCAAGTGTTTCAACAGTGATGAGACCAAACGTTTCCATCATCATCTCAGTGTTGCGCCATGAGAGTTCGTTGGAACCATCCTCAGAAACTGCTTCTCCCTTCTCACAGTCATCGTTGTGACCTGTACACATGACATAGACAGAAGCGTTTCCTGTGGAGACACCGTTTGAACCGTAGTAGGTTTCGTTGGTTTCCAACTTAGCCCATCCTGCGGATGGAGCGGTTGGGTCTTCAGCGACCATCATGCTGACAGGGTCGAACCATCCATAGAGCCAGTTGTTCAATGGCATGGACATGTATGGACCTTGGCTACCGAAACTGTCGACGAGGAGTCCTGGAACGAAGTCGCCATAGATGACGCTCACCATCAGTGTGCGCATGGCGTTTGCTGCGTTTGCATCAACACCATAGAGAGCAGAGACGGTTGTTGCATTCCATTCCATTGGTGCACCTGGCCCCATGGTTGCAAAGTCGATTGGAGGCGTCATGCCTGTGAGTTCGCCATATAGGAAGAGCGTTGCACCTGTTGCAGTGGTAAGTCCAAGATCACCGTAGAGGATGTTTCCAGATAGAGCTGCATCAAGAGCAATCGATGGTGCACCTTCCGATGCAGGAACAAGGGCTGTTCCCCAAGCGCCACCGAGGTTGAGGCTGTTGTCAAGATAGCCACCGTTGACAGGGTCCTCATCACCAAAGGTGACGTTGACGAATTGTTCAGCGGTCATGGTACCTGTTCCTCCAAGGAGTGCCATTGGTAGAGCGGAGGCGCTGGACAACCAGCCACCAGCCCATGTTGCGATAGCACCGTATTGTGTTGCGTCGAGTCCGTAAGCACCCATAGCATCACCTGCATCCATGCCCATGAAGTTCGCAAGTCCGAAGGATGTTCCTTCCTCGTTGGTAGCAAAGAGACCCATTGGATCATCTGTACCTTGGCCTCCAAAGAGCAGGCCCATTGCAACAGTGTTGTCAATGTCGACACCGAGATAGTTCATGATTCGGGTTGAAGCATCAACGGCCATTGCATCTGCGAACCAGTCGTCATCGGCTCCACCATGGCTCACAGAGAATGCCCCTGCAACACCGTAGCAAGTTGCATAATCTCGAGCAAGTGTTGCACCAAGATCTGCAGGATTTAGATAGCCCCATATTCCGGCTCTTTGCAAAACTCCAGTAGTGAATGCAGGGTTGTTTCCGAGGTCGGCTTCGAGGTCTGAAACTTGGTAATCCTTAGTCGGGAATGCATCACAGTGTCCCGCGAGCAGAAGAACACCATCCATTCCCGTCAATGAAGCATCTTCACCTGTAATCCAACTGGTGGATTCGAACGCTGATGTTAGATCTGTGAAATCTGCTGAAGAACCGCCAATCTCGAGATATGTCATCCCATCAGGAGCGCCGTCTCCATCTAAATCTTGCGAACGGAACCACTCATTAAAACCAGGAGGCTGGGCAGGATCATCGTTGTTGGTGAACCACATGTTTCCGATCATTGCAGAAGCAGTTGATGCATCTTCTACGCTTCCAGTTACAGCACCGGCTTGTATACCTGCGTAAGATAGAGCAAGATCGTCTGCAGTCTTCTTTGCAGCAGAGAAGGATTCCAACTCAATGGCCATGACACCAGCACTAAATCCGACCTTGGTCAAATCCATGACGCTTTCAATCGCCAATCCAGTTGCTCCAACAACTTGTGGTTGGAACGGAATGTTGAGTTGTGTAATCATAGTATCACAGTCGTTTGCAGATGTTTCTGAACATGTGAACACCTTCGACTCATCGTACGTGAGTGTACCTGCATCCTTGTCGAATGCAATGATGTTTCGAGTGGTTGTAATCTCGTAATCAAACGGACCCAACATATCGTA
>JAYOBT010000046.1:0-6313 GCA_038105035.1 Candidatus Poseidoniales archaeon
GAACCCATCTCACGAGATTCAATCCTTCTTGCCCACGATTCAACATACGTTGATGCATTTCTCAACGAAAAATTGGATGCGAAAGAGATGCGAAGGATTGGACTAACGCCTTGGACTCCGAAGATAATTGAACGAACACTTTGTTTGACCGGGGGTGCTGTTGAAGCAACAAACCATGCCGTCAAGCATGGAGGAATAACAGGAAACATGGCAGGAGGAACCCATCATGCGCACAGGGATTTTGGTTCTGGGTATTGTGTGTTCAACGATCTCGCCATCAGTGCAATGTATGCCCTTGAACATCTCGGATTGAAACGTGTTGCAATCTTGGACTTGGATGTGCATCAAGGCGATGGAACAGCAACAATCCTCGCAAATGAAAAACGAACAACGACCATCTCTGTCCATTGTTCAACGAACTTTCCTTTCCGTAAATCTGTAAGCGATTTCGATCTACCCATCGAACCTGGCTCAGGAGATGAAGCGTACATGGAAAAAGTTCAGGAAGCCGTCAACCTCTGTCTTGAATTCGAACCAGATCTCGTCCTGTATCAAGCAGGTGTTGATGGACTCGAACACGATCATTTAGGGAAACTCAACGTCACAAGAGAAGGAATGCGGACGAGAAATCAGTACGTGTTTGAGGAGATGTTGAACCATAGAATTCCAACGGTTATCTTCATGGGTGGAGGCTACTCAAAACCAATTGGACATACCATCGATGCGTTTTACGATTTGTTCACTGATGCATCCATTTGGAACAAGCGCTGGTCCGCTAAATCGAGAGAATTTCGGGATTAGTGCTCATGCACCATGAGAAAATGCAATCATTTTCTCAAGAGAAAGATGATCTGCTGTGTCCTTGCAATAATGCGCTTCAACGACATTGCCCGCTTCGTCAATGAGGACATCAACAGGGATGGTTGAAAGCTTAGAAATGGACATTGTGAGCGGGACATAACCTCTCAGTGTTGCTTGCAGTAGTGTTAACGGCGAGCGCATAGCCCCCCATAGGAATTTGAAAAACGACTTTTTCACCCCGTTCTTTCGAAACTGTTCGTATGTTTCATCCGCAACGACAACGAAAGGAGCATTGTGCTTTTTCATTCGCTTCTGCAACTCCCCAAGTTTTGCATCAAAAACCGCCACCATGACAGCATCATCAGAGAATTCATCCCAACGTTGAATGATGCGGCGAATGCGCATATTGCAGAGTGGACATGATGAGAATCTGAAAAACGTTAGAATGACGCGCTTGCCTTTGACATCAGCCATATTGAAGGTTGATCCATCGATTGCAGGTAGAGAAAATTGAGGCGCTAATTCACCAGAAGTAAGTTCAGTCATTGTTGTGCCTCGCATCTCCTATCAATAAAACATATCAACAATTCAACCACTTGATTCAATGTTCAGAGAAGAACAGGCATGATCGCTAATGCAAGAAGAGGTAATACGCCCATAGCAAAATCTCGAATCAAGAGATTCAACAATGTTTTAGAATTGACTTGGGCAATTTTGTCGAACTCTTCTTGCATCTTCTGGTCGATTCGATCGCTAATTTTTCCAGCACCTGTTTTTGCTGCCTCAAGCGCAGCACCGATTGCGAGAGAGCCAAGCAAACCTTGTGGAGTTAAGCGGCCAGCCATGAGCGCTCTCCCTGCCCATATTTTTGCTGACCTTTTTGCAACGCGATTTGTTGTTGGCTCAGGATCTTCAGGTTTGTCCTTCCCTGCAAATTTTCTCAACCAACCACGGACGCCCAAGCCTGCATCAGCAATTTTTCTGAGTTTCTCGACATCGTACCGATCGATTGCCTTCAACATCCTTCGAACTCTGAAGATTCGAAGCAAATCCAGCATGATCCAAACGGAAACCAGCATCGTCAGTAGTACGATTCCAAAGATTGAGACTTCGCCCCACGATTGCCACCCAATTGGGTCAAGCAATAAGCGGAGCATCAAAACGACAAATGGTGGAATCATGAATGCGAGAATCTCGTTCACTGCCAAGATACCAAAACCCCTCACAGGGAGTTCGCGTAATTGTTTGAGTGCCCATCCAGTGTGTGGCGCCAGCTTTTTGATTGCCTTTCGAAATGGCAAAACCAGGAACAAAATCCTGAGGAGCAACGGCATCCAGATGATGAACAATACGTACGCAGACCACGGTCCATCAGGAGGAAACTCTGGGAGGGCAAGAGGTTCCGCCATGCTTCTAGCAAGTGTTTTCCTGTTTTCAAGAAACCCCAAGACTCAAGAGAATGAAGTCCAACATTCGATTCATGTCGGGAGACCTGATCGATTCGGATATCCGAATTGCGAAGACGCTTCCATCGAAATATTATACCGATGAAAAACGGTTTCGTAAAATCCTCAAGAGTTTCAAAAGAACGTGGCAATTTGTTGGTTTAAACAACCAATTCACGTCAGCGATTACACCAATCGACCATATTGGGAGACTTCTGAATGAGCCGATGGTACGCATTCAGGACGGTGAATCAACACACATGCTGTCGAACGTTTGCACACATCGAGGCATGGTTCTATGTCACGAGCATTCCGATGCGAAGGCACTGCAATGTCCTTACCACGGCCGAACGTTCAATCGAAATGGTACAATGAAGCACATGCCTGGATTCGAAGATGTTGTTGATTTTCCGAGTGAGGACGATAACTTGCCATTGTTTGATGTGCATACATGGAATGGATTTGAATTCACGTCGATGAAACCCGAAGTCGATTTGGGAGACCTGCTTCGTCCAATACAAGAACGCCTCGGCTGGTTCTTTTCCGACCTGAAGTACGACTCAGAGCGAGATCGAAATTGGGACATCAATGCGAATTGGATGCTGTATGTTGACAATTACCTGGAAGGATTCCACATTCCCTACGTCCACCCAGAATTGAACGAAGCGTTGGATAAGGAGGGATATTCAACGGAATGCTTTGAGCATGGCGTTTTACAAGTCGGAATGGCAAAAGAAGGTGATGTTTGTTTTGAACTTCCAGAATCATCTGTCGATTTTGGGAAGAGAATCGCTGCTTACTACTGGTGGCTCTATCCTAATTTGATGATCAATGTCTATCCATGGGGCGTTTCGGTCAACGTTGTTGTTCCAAATGGCTGTGACTCGACAACGGTCTTGTTTCGAAGTTATGTCAAACACCCGGAACTGATTGAACAAGGAGCTGGAGCCGAACTGGATAAGGTCGAACTTCAAGATCAATTCGTTGTTGAAAACTGCATGAAAGGACTGCGTTCCAGTTCATACAAGAGAGGAAGGTATTCGGCAAAGCATGAACAAGGTGTTCATCACTTTCATCGGATGATCGGTAAGTTAGGGTGAGGCTATGAAGAAAATCAATTTGGATGAAAAGTTTGCTTTGTTTAATGAACACTGGACGCCCAAAATCATCAGTGAATTGAACGATTATCAAATCAAGATTGCAAAGGTTGAGGGCGATTTTGTTTGGCACAATCACTCGGATACGGATGAATTCTTTTTGGTGATTGAAGGAACCCTGTACATTGAATTTGAATCCGAAACGATGGAATTGGATGCTGGCGAATTGTACATCGTCCCAAAAGGTGTACAACACCGTCCCTACGCGAAAAAAGAATGCAAAATCATGCTTATCGAACCACGTGACGTTGTCAACACAGGGGATGCAGAAAGCGAATTAACGGCATCCAATGATGTATGGATTTGAGGATTCACTCTTCCTCTGATTTGGGTTCGTATTGAGGTTCAGCGCCAAATTCAGATTCCTTCTCTTCCAATGCGTTTCGAAGTACGAGGCCATGATACACTTTGATCTTACGTTCCTTAACCATCGTGTTGACCGTCTTCTCAAGTTCAACAAGTTCGCTTAGCGTCGATACCTCCTCAATCTCATTCAAGCATTTTTTGAATTCACTACGACGAGCAAAGAAAATGGCAAAATAGATCGGGACAAGCAGGAAAGGGATAACCAATTCCTCAAAGACAATCTCGCTGAGGGCAGAGAGAGATATCTCAAAACTTTCCGGGTCGTACTCACTTGAGAAGGAATCGCCACTCAGTCCACCACGATAGAAGAAACCTGAATTTATTCCCATGTACATGTTAAACGGGGTAGATTCTGGATCAAAGACATCAGATCCTCGATCAAGTTCAACATCATCTGGCCAACCGTCGTTGTCGTTGTCGTCATCAAGCACATCTGGGAGCGTATCCTTGTCTGAATCAAGAGGTGTTGACGCCGCATTGTACGGGTCGTAGAGAATGGTTCCAGAGGAAGCAGCTCGCTCCATCTCATTTCGGATTCCATCACCGTCTGCATCGTCATCGTATTCATCTGGCATGAAGTCACCATCGATGTCGGAGCATCCTTTCAGCCGAATCTTGCTCTTTCCATAGATGAATGGGCAGTTATCTGATAGCGAATGAAGTCCTTGATCTGCGTATCCGTCTCCATCGGAATCCGACCAAATACCTGCATCTTCTGGCCACACATCAACATCATCGTTGGAGCCATCACCGTCCATGTCTGGGTCGATGACATCGCCGAGCCCGTCTCCATCGAGATCACGGTGCTCGGAATCATCGTCTGGAAAAGCGTCAGCGCCCATTGATTCGTTCCAGTGGTCATCTGGATCGGACCAACCATCTCCATCCGAATCGAGACAACCAACACGATCTTCGGTCGAGTCCCCGGTAGCACATTCATAGGTTGAATCTTCAGCATGAGCCATCGGTAGCAGTAAGTAAAAAACAACAAGACCAACCAGCAATGCCCGTTGTTTCATGCAACATGATGTGGCCTTACGTATTTGGGTTTTTGCAAGACCGGAAAGCAAAACATTTCAATAGCACTGGCTTGAGATGGTGACATGATGAAATCAAATCTTACCGTTTTTGTCGTGTTGCTGATGATTTCAACAGGTTTCGCAGGATGCACATCCGATGAAGCCGAAGAGTTGCAAGCTTTCCCACAATTTTCAAGCCTAGCCGATGACGACCAAACCTACAACAAGGCCAAGATGGCAGGTTCACCTTTCATTGTCATGTTCTCTGCTGAATGGTGCAACAACCCTTGCCACACCTCAATGTTCACCATCTGGGAAGCCATTCCAGAACTACCAGTTTTGGTCATGTCGACCGATCCTGCTGAAAACGCCAGCGGCATCACCTTGCAAGATTGGCATGAAGCAGCCAATGCGTTCGATGATGATGATGAATCTGGTGATACAGGCGTAACCCTCACCAGCTATGCCTTCATGAAAGGCGTTGAAGCGGGACTAGAACTTGAGATTACATCTCCTGGAACGGTCATCTTCGTCAATGCTGATGGAATGATTACGGCCACAAAAGTCGGTATGCTTGAAGAACCGCAAGAAGTGCTCGACCTTTGGGAAACGGCTCAGTAGTTTCTGACGCGTCTACCGAACACCTCATCAAACGGAATGCATTCGGCTGTGCATGGTCTTTACACACGACATGGCCGATTGGCTCAGTTTCAACATTGATGAGGATTGGCTCAAAGAGAACATCTCTTGGAAGGATTTTGGTACCGGTGTACGTTTGGGCAAACTCAAGCGTGAGGAGAAAACATCCCTCGTTCTCTATGAAGCACAGTCCGAAGTTGAAGTGGATGCCTTCATGCCACACAGCCATCCTGGTGGGGAATGCTACGTCGTCCTCGAAGGTGAGGTCTGGGATGAGGATGGAACCTATCCTACTGGATCGATCGTATGGATGGACCCAGAATCAACCCACACGCCAAAGACGCGAGGTAAGACACTCATCCTGGTGCTTTGGCCACAAGGGGTCAAAGCTGCTTGATGCAAATTCAATCTCTATTCAAGCATCATTAGCCGCTGCAGCCGATTCTTCACCCTCATCTTCAAGATGAAGAATGCCACTGGCGATGATTGGAGCCGCAAAGAGCGAGGTCATGACAAAGGCGAACACATCGAACCCATCACCGACCATCGAACCCATCACACCCAAGGTTAATCCTGTCACAAACAATCCTCCTCCGAACAATACGCTCAGTTGAGCTTGTGATTTACCACGCGTCCAGAAGGCGCCACCAACCATGATGATGGTCCATGACAATCCAATACCATACACCTGTGACATGCCACTTTGATAAGCCTCGATTGCACTTTCGTCATCGGTAAGCGATTCATTGACCGTATTGCCTAAATGTGTACTTGCAGCTTCCTCATCCGTTAGCACTGGTAGAAGATCAGCACTCATCCCAAGGGTATGGACTAAAGCAAATACGAGTAGCCATATTTTTGGTTGAAAAATACGTTTTGCATCCAT
>JAYOBT010000046.1:6413-11852 GCA_038105035.1 Candidatus Poseidoniales archaeon
ATCCATGTTTAGGCCTCGATCGATTGTCCATCATTGCTGTGTAAATAACCAGCAGCAAGAAGACCACCAAGGAACAAGAATGGTGGTACTAACCAAGCAACACCTGGCATTTCGTAACCTGTTCCAGGTAGAACCACGAACATGGCGACAAAGAATGCCATGATGACACCTGCATTCACCATCGCAAATCTCGCCTGCGTTGTTCCATCAAGCACGAAGGCGCAAACAAGGCCCATTGCCCCAAATCCGCACATGAAGAGGCCGAAGAGCGTCTCCATTGCTTTGCTTTGTTCAGTTACGCCGTCCTTACCCCAGGCGCTTTCGGCCCAAGTTTCAGCGTTGATCATGTTTTCAATTCCACCAAGAAGGGCGACTGCGCCACAAATGATATACCATATTTTCGGTTGAAAGATTTTTTTTGCATCCAAGATTATCACGTCTTAGCGTGGGTTCTATTTTCAAAGGATATAATTATTCCACACACTTTGATGCTCAATCTGTTGTTTCCTCAAGGTCATACTCGCCGCTGATGAGCATTCCATCGAAAAGAAACGGTCCTGCTGGAACGACTGCAGCTATAGATCCGTGAATCAATGCCTTCATGTTCCATTGACGCCCCACACCGACAAACAGCAAGGCGATGAATGCGACAAAGAGACCTCCATGAATGGCACCGACGAGGGAGACCAGTTCAGGATCACCACCAATGTACTTGACTGGCATCGCTACTGCAAACAGAAACAGGGCTGAAAAACCCTCGAGATAACTGACAAATGAAACGAGTTGCTTCATGCTTGAACTTCCACCATGGGCCGACTTGAGCCGCAGGATGGACACTCTTGCTCATCGCTATCAAGATAGTCATGTTTGCAGGCAGGACACACTTGGGCAAGCTCCATTTTGCCCATGGCTTCAACAGAATCGCCTTGCAGTGACAGATAGCCACTTGCGACGTTTCCAACGGTGTATCGTCCTGCTCCCCCAAGACGCACCAAAAGATCAGGAGGCAATGTGACGGTACCTGTTTCATCGATGATGAGTTCTCGATCTTTGCTCAAATCCTCAACATCGATGGAATCACCGTGTTCTGCAACAAATCGACCGTCTCGGAGTTCCAAGGAACGGTTTGCGAAGGATGCGACTTCTTTCGAGTGCGTTACAATCAGGAACGAGACACCATCGTTCTCGTGCAAATCCTTGAACAGAGCAAGAACTTCTCGGCTCGTCACTGGATCGAGGGCACCAGTTGGTTCATCTGCCAAAATCAGCCGAGGTCGGGTAATGAGCGCTCGTGCGATGGCAACACGTTGTTGCTCTCCACCACTGAGCATGGCAGGAAGTGCGCGTGTTCGATGCGCCATTCCCAATCGTTCAAGCATAGCATCGGCCATTGCGAGTGCCTTCTTTGAAGACACACCTTGATGTCGAAGAGGCTGAGCAACGTTGTCTCGAGCGTTCAAATCAGGAAGGAGATTTCCTTCTTGGAAGATGAACGAAACGGTCTTTTGGCGAAGTTCAACCAATTCCTGTCCTTTCAATCGTGTCATGTTCTTTCCAGCAAGACTGACTGAACCTGCACTAGGTTTCATCAATCCACCAAGACATTTCATGAGTGTTGATTTACCCGATCCTGAAGGACCAACAACGGCAATGGCTTCGCCGGCTTTCATGTTGATATGAAGTCCTCGTAATGCAACAACGTTCCCGTCTTCGGCCTTTGATTCGTATACGTGATACAAGCCATCCGATTCAAGAATTGTTTCACTCATCTTCATTCCCCCTTCAGCACACTGGCCAAGTCTGCTGTTAACGCTCGACGTGTCGTCACCAACAAGGCAACGACAACGGCAGCAAAGACTGCCAAGGACACGAGGATAATCTGTGACCATGGATAGACCAAGGTACGTTGTATCGTCGTCGATGAACCTCCAAAGATTTGGAAAATGAATCCAAAGATGTCAAAGAAACCGTTGAAGGACAGAGCCAATCCAGCGCCGAGAACGATTCCAAGTGCCATGGAAACAACAACGATCGAAAGAATCTCAAACAGGACCAATCGAATGATTTGGTTTGGAGAGGCTCCAATCGCTTGCAAAACAGCCAACTCTTTCTGACGTTGGCTAAGTACCAACGAAAGGAAAACAAAGCTTGATGCAACGGCAGCTACACTTGCTACGACAAATTGGAGAGACAGCAGACCTGGTGTTCCAAAGATCAGCCCACCATTACGCTCAACTTCCTTGTGTGTGCTTGACCAGTCAAGAACGCCAGATACACGTGCATCTGCTTTGATTTGAGAGGCAAGGGATTCCAATGCGTCGCCTGATAAGCCGTCAACGCGGACAATCCATGTCTTTGAGGTCAAATTGTCTGCCATATCATCTCCAACGAGACTGCGCCATGAATCTTCACCGATGATTAACGCAGAAGCAATCGTTGCTGCTCCAACACCAGGGATGTACTCATGTGTGCCCATGTAATACATCGAAGTCGTGTATGGTGTTACGATCAATTGGACGCGCGTATCAGCAAAGAAGAGGTCCGATGCCAACGGCGGAGGAATCTCGCTTGCACCGGTTGCACATCCAGTTTCATCGCTGTTGGTTCCGTCTGGACATGTGGTATTCGACAAGATCGCTGCTGACAGGTCAAAGAATCCAAATGCACCTGCAAGGTTTGCATTGGTGAAATCTGCATTCTCCAATGAACCACCCATGAAATTGACAAGAATGGCGTTCTCAAGATTGGTTCCTGTCAGGTCTGCATTGCTGAGGTTCACATCGAGAAGGATTGATTCACTCATGTTCATGTTTGAGAGGTCAGCGTCAGCAAGGTTGGTGTTCGATAAATCAACGCGTCCCAAATCTCGCTCATCCAAGTCTTGTCCAGAAAGATTGAGGCCACCCCAGTCAGCATCCATCAGGAGCGTGTAAGCGTTGAAGAGAGCAAGAGGGTCTGTCTCTTCAGAACCACCTGAAGTGAAATTGAAGTCGATCTTTTCCCATACGAACGTAATCTCTCGTGATTTCTCATCACTTGGCTTGAGTAGAACATCATCAAGTCTGTTTTCATCGCCTCCACGATCTGACCCTGGCAAGTCAAGTGAATAAGCGGAATCTTGTCCTGCAGAGAAGCCATTGTTCGCATAGGCGTTCATGGCAGCATCAATGTTGGTTCCGGGTATCGATTGTTCACTCCACCGTAAGACGTCCTCGTTTCCGTTGAGCAGAACGAACGTTTGCAAGCTGTCCCCACCTTGTTCATCTGCGAGGGTGATTTCAGGAACGCTTGTCGCGATTGGGTTCACCTTACCATCCGTAAACTCGTTGACCATCGAAATGAGTGTTGTTTCGTTGATGGCTTGTTCAGTTGAAATTTGCAAATCTGAACCAACGGTTGCATCGGCTGTTTTCTCGTCAACAAGTGTCCCCGTATATCCTTGAACTGCTGCAAGTGTTACAATTGAAAGTGTCAGAAGCATAATGACTGCAAGTCTATTGACGGATTCTGCGGATCCTGATCCCTTCAAACCGCGCTTCACGTCTTTGAGAAGTGGTGAACGTCCGAACAAGAGTTGCATGATTTGAGGGCCTTTTGCACCGATTCTACCGAGCAGAAGTGCGCCTCCAATCCAGAGAGCAAATGGTCCAATGATACCAATCAAACCTTCAATGAAGAAATTGGAAACAATACCATCCTCACTGCCGTTCATCTCAAGCCATGTGTCGATGACGGCAAGCATACCAAACAGGAATGCAGACCAGTGAAGCCATCGCTTTGGTTCAGCTTTGACCGTGGTTTTACGAACCCCTTCTTCGATTTCGAGTTCGATGAAATCTCTTGCACGACTGCGTCCAAAAATCATCGCAAGTCCGAGTGTGGCAATCGCCGTGAACAGGGTTGAGCCGATGCCGAGTGTTGGATTGACATCAAAGTCACCGGTTCTGAATTCCATGAAACCTACCGCTGAAAGAACGATTGGAACGGCCATTAGTGCGAGAATGTAGCCAATCAGCCAAGCAACGGAAGACATGACAAATAGTTCCAGCAAGACCATGCCTTGGAGACTCTTACCATCCGCTCCGATGACACGATGAATGCTGACCTCTCGTCGACGTTGTTCGAGAGACAACACTAGCCCATAGATGAGAACTGCGAGGGACAAGAAGACGATTGGAATCATGATGATGTAGTCGAAAATTTGGATGAGGCCCAAGAAGATGTTGAGGAAGAGAATGGTGCCTGAAACAATGTCTGTGTAATACAGTTCAACTCCCGCATCGGTGTAGTTCCCATCTTGTACTTCTGTTCCCAAATTCTCGAGCCATTCTGCAGCATCAGCGGTTGAAGTCGTTGGCAACTGGCCTCGGTCGATGGTTACACCGAGATACATGTGGTCGTTGTCGATCAATGTCGCTCGTTGCGATTCCTCAAGCGCCTCCCAGGTGGTGAAAATTGGATTGAACGGAAGCGTTGGGTTACCAAAATCCCATGGTTCGTAAATTCCCATAACCGTGAGGTTTTCGACAGTCATCCACATTCGACAGTAGATCATTTCGTTGTTTTCAGGTGTAATTTCACCTGCACAGTTGTCTTCAGTGATGCTCGCCTCAAACAGGGTCGATTCATCGACAACGTAGGCAAAGGTGAGTTCATCGAGAACATCACCAACCTTAGCTTGCGCTTCACTTGCAATGGTCGATGGTAAGATGATTCCTCGATTCTCGCTCATGTTTTCTGGCGTAGGCCATTCGCCCAAACCAGCGATGATGTTTTCACCGAGCCGGTCGGCTAATTCGCCATCAAAGGCCTCTGGCCCAAGGAATCGAACGGCTCGCTTGTCCGAGATAGGTGGACCTGCATCAAGTGCTTCAGGATAGTCGAAATTCATCGAATCCCATAACGGATTTTCGTTATCTGAAATCGCACGCATTTCGAGTGGTTGAGCGACAACAAAGTCGATGTTAAAGAAACCACCACTATGGATTCCCTGACGTCCAAGAACGAGCGTACAATCGTTGAATTCCGAGAACTCGTCCATCAATTCGTCACAAACTTCGGTCATCGTCGTCGTATTGTTGGACCACCCTGATGCGTTCTCAACAGGCGTTCGTGCAAACTCAATCTTCGCATCAAACGGTTCAGAATCTAGAGATTCTTCAAAGAACAATTGGGACA
The DNA here is from genome assembly GCA_038105035.1 of Candidatus Poseidoniales archaeon. Taxonomy (GTDB): domain Archaea; phylum Thermoplasmatota; class Poseidoniia; order Poseidoniales; family Poseidoniaceae; genus MGIIa-L2. The sequence goes on from JAYOBT010000046.1 coordinate 11,592, forward strand.
AGCCAACGCCGTAAGCAAGAACTGTTGTGATAACAAGTGAAGCGAGGAAAACACCGGCAATGACCGCCATTCCACGCTCCTTACCGCGCCATGCACTCTGTCCAGCGAGTCGAAGGCGACTTGGTAGTTCCATCAAGGAATGTTGGTATCGTCGAAGCCGTGAGCGACCTTGACCAAAGTCGCTGTCTTTCAAATTGGAGACTTCGTCGCTCATTCTTCCTCACCTTCCTCATCAAGGCCCCAAGCAGAGCGAATGTCGGA
>JAYOBT010000047.1:0-10034 GCA_038105035.1 Candidatus Poseidoniales archaeon
GGTCGGTTGGACATCGAGGTCATCACATGATGGACGACAAAGAACTCCAATTCGACCGACTATGGGAAGGAATTACGCCAAAAGGTGTAAACCGAACCAAGGCTCTGAAATTCCGACAATACATCCTTGAGCATGTTCGACAAATGCGTCGACCGCTCAACCGTGACAACGCCAAGAAGTATTGGATGGGTCAACTTCAGGCTGAGATAAAAGATCGAGAAAACTTCTGATGTGCGTGGGGGCCACCTCCGTCTCGGTGGCCTGAACAAAAGAGACGGACGGAGCACACATGTTCACCAAAACACGATTCGATTCTCTCCAACTTCCTGACAGCATTATGCAGGGCATTTCATCCCTTGGATGGGAATGCATGACTGAAGTTCAACGGGATACAATCCCTATTGCTCGCTCTGGTCAAGATGTCATTGGCCAGGCTCGAACTGGTTCGGGAAAGACGGCTGCATTTGGAATTCCAATTCTCGAGCGTTGCCAACCGACTGGTAGCCTCCAAGGCTTGGTTCTCGCACCGACGCGTGAACTGGCTCAACAAGTTGCAGAGGAAATGAATCAACTGCAAGGGGATGCTGGACTTTCCATCATGACCGTATACGGAGGAACTGACCTTGAGAAACAAGCCAAGGGACTCGATGATGGCGTTGATCTCATCGTCGGAACCCCTGGTCGTGTGATGGACATGTCCGAACGTGGACACCTTGATCTAGCTAAAGTCGAGGTCTTTTGTCTCGATGAAGCAGACCGTATGTTGGATATGGGATTCCTTCCGGACATCCTTTGGATTCTGGAGCGAACGACCGTTCGTGAGCAAACGTTGCTCTTCTCTGCAACCTTCCCGCAAGAGATTCTCGATGCGGCCAATGAGTTCACCAACAATCCTGAATTCGTCATGACCAATGAAGAGGAACTCGATGTCCCACCGATCGATTTGTACAGGATTTCAATCGGTCGTACCAACAAATTGTGGGCACTTGGCCGACTTCTTGTGCGGATGGGTGATGAAGACCAATGCATCATTTTCTGCAACACCAAGCGTATGGTCGACCTTGCAGTTCAACGCTTGCAGAAGCACAAATTCGATGTCGCTGGCTTGCATGGTGATTTAAAACAGAATCAACGTGAGCGCATTCTTGATCGTTTCCGGGAAGGAGAAGTTCGAATTGTTGCTGCAACGGATGTTGCTGCCCGCGGAATTGACATTGATGGAATCACACTGGTTGTCAACTATGACGTGCCATCGGACATTGATTCGTTCATCCACCGAATCGGCCGTACAGGACGTATTGGTCGTCATGGCGAAGCTTGGAGTTTGGTCTCCAAGGACGATGCGCCTCAGATGGGGAAAATCATTGCAACGTACAATCTCGATGTACAAGAAACAGATGCACCTGATTTGCCAGATGGTATCGACCGTGACCCAGTCAAGAAACAGGACGATTTTGGTGAAAACGCTGACGTCTATGGTTTTGTCAGTATCCGTCTTGGTGCTGGAACTGAAGTGCTCGGTTCGCCTCTGCAAATCGCTTCCTGGTTTGAGCAGCATCTACGATGTGATGCTCTGGCTATTGGTGACGTTCGATTCGAAGGCGACACAACTGTGGTTGCCATTCATAGCAGTAAGTTGGGATTGGCCATGAAGGCGATTCAAATGCATCCATTTGGTTCTCTCAAAGTCAATGCGGAAGTTCTCTGATCATTCTTCTTCCGAAGATGAACGATTTCTCCACGAACCTTTTGGCTTCTCTTTCTTAGCCTTCAGAGTTTTTTCTTCAGTGACTTCTTCTTGAGTTACCAACATGGGCCAGTTGCCTTCTGAATCTTTTCGTTCGATTTCATACAATCCTAGCGTGCCAATGACGATGCCGAGGACCGCAAAGGACCATGCGCCTTGGATTGCATTGTCCCATGTATTCTGAGCTTCGTAGCAGTTTGGTGTTGTTAAGTCACTGAATGCACAGAAGTCGATGACATTTTTCGCATCCATCGCTGTTGTGTTGCCGTTGACCCAAAACCATGCAATCGCAAAGAATGCAATCATGACGCCGATGAATGCAAAATGCTTCTGCTCCCAACGCTTACGTAGGATGATGCGCCATTGTTCCTTTTCCTCTTGTGCTGCTTTCATCGTCCTATTTGCTCCACCAATAAATTTGAACCAAACAAGCCACATCACAAGTAGGACTATGAGGAATCCCCATTGATACACAAAGGTGTGAAAATTCCACATGCCGTTCAAACAATCTGGTTGGTTTGGGTTGGCTAGACAACCTTCGACTGCAATTGGATAGAAGGCAACAAGGCGTACGATGTTCAGAACATAGACGATGCCGCACATGACCGCAACGGCCTTGAATTTCTCGCGTTGTGTCACTCCATCCGTCATGAGAACGAGTGTTGAGAGGAAAATCATTTCATGAACACCTGCGCACTCATCGGATACGTAGAGGCCAACTGAATCGAAAGCCCCAGGAAATGCTTCATGATGGAAGTCGATGCGAGTCATCCAACCGTTGTGGGTACTCAATGTAGAGGCGCCCTCGCCGAACATCAGTTGTGTCACTTCGTTCCAGATGTATGCTTCTGTGACCTGGATCAAGGCAAGGGTATCGGATGGCTGTGTGATGAACCAATACAGCGCTTCGACAGCGAGGAGGGCCATCGGGATTTTCCCGTATCGAAGACCGAGTTGAGCGACTTCACCCCAACTCATGTCATCGCTTTCCTTTGACGAAGCGACCTCAGCCATTGACATATGCTTGTGGTTGCTCCTCTTCAACGTGTTGCGGAAAATGCAGTTCAAACCGTGGATGTGTTCAAAAAGAAGGGGTTGGACAACAACTCATGGTCGAGGTCAAGGATGCCACGCATCTTCTCGATGTTCTGGGTTTCTTCTGCCCCATTCCTGTCGCTGAAGCAAAACAGGCATTGTCAAACATGAGCGTTGGCTCTGTCCTCCAAGTGCTTGCAAGTGACCCTGAAACGCTTCATGATATTCCTTTGATGCTCGGCCGAACACCTCATGAACTTCTTGCCGTACAATCAAACGAAGGCGAGTATGTGTTTCTCATTGAGGTGAAAGCGGATGAGTGATGATGTTCCAAGTATTGCAAAACTCCCTACGAAGTGGGGTCAGTTTGACATTCACGTCTATCACGAAGAGGAAACAGGTCTCGATCATGTTGCATTGATGCTTGGTTCAATGGAAGGACCTGATCCGGTTCTCATGCGCGTCCATTCCGAATGTCTCACCGGTGATGCTTTCTCATCGCTGCGTTGTGACTGTGGGCCACAACTTGACGCAGCGCTGAAAGCGATTGTTGAGAACGGTTGGGGCTGTCTGTTGTACCTTCGACAAGAAGGTCGTGGTATTGGGCTGCATGCCAAAATTCAGGCATACCATTTGCAAGATCAGGGTGCTGATACGCTCGATGCGAATCTGATTTTAGGCCACCCTGCTGATGGGAGGGATTACAAAATCGCCGCAACAATGCTCAACGATCTCGAAATCAGAGAGGTTGCTCTTCTTACCAACAATCCTGACAAAGTGAAGCAGCTTGAGAACCATGGCATTGTTGTATCAAAAACCGTACCTCTGGTTGCTGGTGTTGGACAGGACAATTTGCAGTACCTGCAAACCAAAGTTGAGCGGATGGGACACACCATCGATTCTGATAAGTTGGAATGAATGGGGCCGTGGCCGGGAATTGAACCCGGGCTGGCAGAACCACAATCTGCCGTGCTAACCCCTACACCACCACAGCCATGGGGAGTTGTCCGTCATGGGCGTGGTATTTCAACAAATCGTCGTCGTATCAAGAAACCCGTTGTTTGAAATGCTACCACCCATTCCAGTGGACATGCGACGAAAGTGGAATGCTGTCATGTTGTTTCTCATTCTTTGTGCTGCACTCACATCGCCTTTGATTTCAACGGGCTCGGCTCGTTCAGTGCATGAGACTTCGACTTACGATTTGTTCCCGCAAGGCGACTTAACGGACACTTCTGAATGGACCGTTGGTGCAACGACCTCGTTCACATCCCAGCCTGCGGAGTACACGGAATCCATGATTGCTGATCAACGCATGACCATGGTCCATCAGCGACCTCAAAACACGGACACTTTGTCCTATTGGAGTCTCAACAGTCCTTCAGAATCCGACAATGTCGTCGGTGCTCCAGATGGCTTGTACATGTGGTCCTCGGGTCCGATAATGAGTGTGCAAGATTTTGACATTTCATCATCGACCCAGTACACAATTACAGATGTAGGTGTTGTCCTTTCGTTCAAAATTACTGATGCCCTTCACATTGATTCTGTTCGTCTTTCCATGGATTGGTCCAACGGCTCAGAAATCCTTCGAACGTGGTCAAACACAGGTTCTGCAATCGATTATATCAACGGTAGTCACTACAGTTTCGATATTTCTGGCCTCGACACTTGGACATGGGCTATGCTTTCGAATGCGAAGTTCACAATGGATTATGTTTCGGTGGGACAAACTGACGATGCACGACTGGAATTGGATGCAATTGGTCTAGACGTGACCATGGAAACGCCCTGGTACGGAGGAGAAGTCGCTCAAGCCTCATCCACAGCAAATGGGCATGCGCTGCCTGTGGTTGATTTCGATTTGAGTCAAGGCGACTACAATGGCATGGCATTGTCGATCTGTGGATTGGAATCCAGCGATGGGGAATCAATAGGGACATGGACAAGTGGGCCAATGTCTGTCCCTGCTGAGCAATCCTTTGGCCGAATTCACTTTGTCGTCAACGAATCTGGAACAGAAGGTAATGTTAGCGTTCAATACGCAACATCCTCTGATGGTATTTCTTTCACTGGCTATTCGATGTATTCTGGTGATGTATTGCCAAGTGCGAATTACCTCAAGGTCCGGATTTCAACGGATGTTGCCTGCATTGTTTCGGTCCATGTTGACATCAACGATCCAACGTTGTCCATCGACGGTCGAATCTATGGTGATGCATCCGGTATCAACGCAACACTCTCACGTTGGACGATTACCGTGAACGATGTTACCGTTGCCAATCTTCCGGTTGAGGTCGGTTTGTTTTCGCATCAAATTCCTATTGGCCACACATTGCTTGCAGAAAATACGAACATTGCCGTAGTAATCAAGACCTGGTTCACATGGGATTCTGACGGAAGTGCAAGCACGACAGCACTCGAAATAAATTCTATAGAAATTGATGGTGGGTTCGATATTTTCTACGATGAAGATCCGATGTGTCAATTGGTTGGTGACCAATATCTTACAGAGGATGGAGGAGGCTTATTCGTGCCTCTCCTATCTCGATGCACCGATGACCGTGGACTTCCTGAAGACCTCGTGGTGAGTTTTGTGAATTCAGAACCAGACATTGTTGATGTTTCCCTCGATCAGGGCGAAGTGCGCATATCGCTTCAATCTGAACAGTCGGGGAGTTCGCAAATCATCATGACGGTCATGGATGCAGCCGGCAATGTTCACACTGAGACCTTCAACGTCTTTGTCGCCTCAGTTGATGACACACCAATGCTGAATGAATTCCCTGCCTTGGTTCAAGTTGAGCATGCCTTGGAGACAACCATTCCATTTGCTTGGTCGGACGTTGACAGTGCATCCACATCGATGACGATGACAGCCAATCGCTCTTGGGTGGACGTTGATTTGGAATCTGAGACCATTTCGCTTACAGCACCAACGCCGGGGTACACTTCGGTCCTGCTGACACTGTGCGATTCAACATCTTGTTCGGAACGTGTTCTTGATCTCGAGGTTGTTTCACTTCCAGACCTTGAGATTACAGATCTGGTCTTGGGAGATGATTCCAGTGGTGTATTTACAGAAATGGAGTCTGCAGAAAACGGGCAATTCCTCAAGGCTCGTGTCTACGTTGGTAATTACGGATACACAAATGCTGAGATGGTGACAATCCGGTGCACAGTTAATGGGCAAACCGCAGATATCTCTTCAATTCCAACATTAGGTCCTGGTGAAATTGCCGTGACCGAATGTTCCTTCCAAGCGCCCATCGATGGAACGCTGATGACAGTAGACGCAATCGTTGATGGTGGAGAAGTCATCGATGAACGAAACGAATCGAACAACGAGATGGAGGCTTCATTGACGCTTTCACCGACTGAGATCGTGGAAGATACCGATGTTGATGCGGGTCTATCGACGACCACCATTTATGTTGGAAGTCTCATTGCTCTTATCCTCATTGTAGCTGGTTTTACATGGCTTGCACCTGCTAAGATTCGAAAGTATGAGTGATGGTATGGCACATCCAATTCTGTACAGTTTCAGACGATGTCCTTACGCCATGCGTGCGAGGATGGCTTTGCTTGTTGGCGGCATTGAGGTAGAACTTCGTGAGGTTGTTTTACGAGATCGCCCAGAACACATGCTTGAGATTTCTCCAAAAGGTACGGTTCCTGTTCTGTTGCTTGAGGATGGAACCATTCTCGAAGAAAGCATGGACATTATGCTGTGGGCTCTCAATGAATCGCACTTGGTCGGTGACTGGAAACAGTTGGTCGACGGGAACGATGGGGATTTCAAGCATCATTTGGATCGATACAAGTACAACAATCGATACGACAACCCTCTCCTGCCGGAAGAGCACAGAAATCATGTTGTGGCATTTCTAGAGGATTACGACCTACGACTAACTCAAACGAATTTTCTGTGCGGCAAAAATCCAACAATCGCTGATTACGCCTTGTCACCGTTTGTGCGTCAATTTGCCAATACTGACCGTGCTTGGTTTGATGACCTTGAACTTCCACAACTTCATCGTTGGTTGAACACGATGCTTGAGAGTCAAACATTTCGCACTTGTATGGTCAAACATCCTCAATGGAAGGACGGTGATTCACCGGTCTTTTTCGGATGACGAGGAGTCATCAAAATCAATACCCTGTTGTCGGATAATGTCCAAAACCACGTGAACATTCATAACGGTGAGGATTTTTGTTCAGTATGTTCCAAGACTGTGGGGGTCGTTCAGCATTGCTGATGGAATGGATGTGGGGACATGTCAGAATTGAAAATACGAATTGAAACAGAGGAGTTCATCTACGAAGAGTACTTTGAGGCTTGATCACCAACGGCGAGGATAGACATCGTCGTTCATCAAAACAGCTGATGGGCGAGCGATTTCACCTTTTTCCATCTTGGCGATGTTCTCACTATCAGTGTTCACTTTGACGAAGCAGACTGCTTCGCCTTTGATGCTAGTAACGAGAACGTTTTGTCCTGAACTGAGGTCATCAGGAATGGATACTAGGCCTGGCCTGAGGAGAGGGGCTCCATGAGCAAGTGCTGCAACAGCACTGTCTTTGACAACAATGCGAGGCAATCCGGCGAGAAGTTTCTCAGTTGGATGAAGCATGCGTTCCAGCGCCTTTCCATCATTGCATTCTTTCCACAGCCAAATTGCATCTGCAATTTCATGAAGTTCAACACAATCATCAAGCGAGAAGGTTCCTGAATCTTCTCTTCGTAATTCTTTCAGTGTAACGGGTTGATCAAGCAACAGACCCATGTCTCTCGCCATGGTACGAATGTATGTTCCAGCTTCGCATCGAATTCGAGCAACTATGTGCTTCGCTGACTGATCAAGAAGTGAAAAATCGTGTATCTTTCGTGTACGGACTTGAACACGAACTGCTGAGATTTCAGGCGGTACGTTGTAGATACGTCCTGTTAACTGCTGCAAGACCTCATCGAGGGCATCCTGCTGAACTTCATTCTTAAATTGAAACACGGCGATGTACGTCTTGTTATGTTCAAGGATTTGCTTGGTAAGTCGCATCGCTTTTCCTGCCATCAACGGAAGGACGCCTGTTGCAAATGGATCGAGTGTGCCTCCGTGACCGAGTCTTGGCAATTCGAGCATATCTCGTACCCACGCTGCAACTTGATGCGAGGTTGGGCCTGCTCCTTTGTCGAGAAGGAAGAAACCAGATTCCAATCGCTGTTCAATGGTCCTCAGATCAGGATAACTGCCTATGGCTTCATCGGTTTCAGCTTCCTCGTCTAGAACTATGATGCCACTCATTGTATTTCCTCCACAATATCGAGAACCAAGGCCAGCACTTCTTGAGGGTTTAGGCTGGTGGCATCGATACGATGCGTGTATGGCTCTTTTTGTTCGGGTAGCAGTTGATACAATTCCATGAAGCGTTGAGCATCGACGTTTGCTCGTTTCTTGCTCGCATCAAGGATATCGGTGACCTCGCCCCCTTCACGTGATTGAACACGTTTGGCACGTTCCATCTCATCGACTTCCAACCAAATACGTGGAATGTCTAAATTGAGCTGATAGGCCCACCATCCAGCCAATCGGCTCTCTACGATGGAGGGTGACGTTTCATCCTCTCGAAGCATTTCTTCTTTGAGAAGGGCATCCAATTCTCTATCAACATTGAGATCATGTTTGCATAATTGTCCAAATTCAGCAAGTGACATGTTTCGGCGTTTCGCTTCCTGACGGAACATTTCACCACCGTTCAGGCTGGTCCAATTCTTTTTCTCACATAGCAAGCTGACCAGTGTACTTGTTCCACTCCCTGGATGACCAGAGATGGTTATGCGAACCATTGTTGTCACGCCCACTCGTGATAACAAACGTTGCAGCGCATGTTTCGTGGCCCCTTTCGATGAATGTCGTCGCTCATACATTCAGGACAGGTTTCAGAAGCCTCTTTCTTCTTAGGCTCATCTTTGGATGAAGAGGACTTGGCTTGCTTCTTCGGTCCGTTCTTTCGGGAACGATTTCTTCGTTGTGTAGCCTGCTTTGATTTTGCACCATCGTCACTGACGACGAGGTGGAGCAGAGGCTCACTTAATTTTTCATTGGCGAGAACAACAGGATGGTTTCGATACCGAATGAGTTTGATGTGACGATCAACAATTCTTCCCAACGGTGCACTCATGCAGATGTATGCACAAATCCATGCTGGGAAGAACAGGAATTTGTCATCGAGAAGATGCCAACGAGGTGCCCATGGAAGTGAAACATAGTCCACTCGGAAGGATTCTACGGCAGTGGTCAACCAAGCAAAGATACCGATGATGAAAATCATGGTGAACATCATTGGGCGCATTGCACTCATCTGGACTTTGAGCTGTTCTGGCATCATTTGCTCTCTCAAAGTGTTGGCTTTCTCCATGAGAATTGGGTCGCGATTCATTCTTCCATCGTTCATCATCTTTCGAACTTGTGATTGTCGGTGTCCAATGTGTGCTTGCTCGATCGGGTCGGCAAAGAAGTTCCTGAGGACAGTGTTCATGGTCATCGAGAATGTGCCAAGAATGAGAACGGTAAGCACGAAGAACTCCGTCTCAGGTAGAATTGGGGCGAGAACTGGGTCTGCGATGTTGCCGAGAGCGTTTCGAATGTTGGGGTTAATGATGAGGAAGGTCATCAGAATCATGACCAGTAGCATGGTCATCATTGAACCGTTTGGAGGAGGGGGTGGAGGTGCCGAACGGTTCGCCATGATTATACTGACCGACATGAGGGTCATGAAGGTTGGTCTTCCGTTGGATTCAAACAGGAGTATGTTCTGCTATCACACATGCGCCGAAAAGAACCTCTCGATGTAGCAAAAACATGGGAGTATCCTGTACCAATGCCTATGCCTGGACGACCAGTGTGTTGTACGGAAGCAGAAGCAATCGAGCAGCTCGAACGAATTGGTTTCAGTGAGCGGATGTTCCTGTGGACTGATGATGAGCGCAGGAAAATATCCGACTGGGGTTTTCTTGCGAGCGTACGACAAGGCGTTCCTCCTAAAGGCATTGAGGCTGAATTGAACGCTTGGTTGACGCAATATCCGACGGCATGGTTGGCGGTTGATCTTCGCGACGGTGTTATCCCTCCATCAACACAGACTCCACTCAACACTTTGCTTGAAGAAACAAAGCGCAATGTACTCATCATCGTGAGTAGTTCATCGGACCACGAAGAGTGGCCTCAATGGAAGCTACCGTTCTGAATCACTC
>JAYOBT010000078.1:0-1724 GCA_038105035.1 Candidatus Poseidoniales archaeon
TTTGTGCTGTGTAAGGCCCAGCTAGAATTCGTGAGAGGTCGAGAATGTTGATTCCATTTAAGATTCCGCTCATGATACCTCCAGACATCCGAGAGAATTGAACCAAACCCTTTGGTTCGATGGAACATTTGCAAAGAACTCAATACCAATCCGTGGCTGGATATGCCATGGAGAGGAGGCATTGGAAAGTCGTTCTCTTCATCGGAATTGCATTTCACGCCCTCGCTGCTTTCATGATGCCTTTGGGTCTTGATGCTCACGTGCATTCCACGTACGTCACGGACGAGATGAATGATGGAGAAGGCCATCTTGAATGGGGTAAATTGAGACAAGACTCGAATCAAGGTTCAGTCCCTGAGGAAACATCTTCCAACGACAGGTGGTTTGCATGGCACTTGCTCATCCAACTCTGGTTCACGATATTCGGCGCTTCCATTGGCGTATTGCATGTCCTTTCCTTCATGATCGGATTAGGTTGTCTTTCGACCATATATTTGTCAACCAAATATTTGTTTGAAGAAGAACGTGCATTGCACATTACAGCCCTTGCATCGATTTATCCTCCACTGATTCGGGCCACTGGAAGATTCTATCAGGAATCGGCTATTTTGATGATCGTCACCATTGCAATGTGTTGTGTCATCAAGGCTTTGCAAAATACGAGCGATTACAAATGGTGGATTTTTCCATCGTTGTCTGTCTTTGTCGTTGCTTCGTTCAAAGGTATGCCGTTGTGGATGTCACTCGTTGCTATCATAGGATTCTTCATCTTCCAACGAGTGGGTTTGAACATCCTCGCTTATGTTGTCGCTGCCGTATGTGTGGAATTGTTCGTGGTCTACAGGAACGGAGTAAGCCCAATGACAATTGACATTGTTTTGGCCTTCGCAGCATCCACACTAGGTGCAGTTATTTTCCTCTATGCTGCAGTTTTGCTTGCAAAACCTTCTCCAGAAATACGCAACAAAGATGCACTCATTTTGCAAAAAGGAACCCATCTTGCTCTCGCAAGTCTGGTCGGTTGGGTCGCTGGTTTGTGGGTCAGTGAAGCCGCACTGTCTGGAACAGGCCTCCTTGAGACAATCCTCGTATTGAGAAACAACCCCCGTTACCTCACGCTTCTATTTGTTCCATTGCTGTACATCCGATTTTTGAACGATCCATCTTATCGATTGATTTCAGAGAAAAACAAGCGCATTGCGTACGTCTTCCTTGCAGGAATGATTGCGATCAACATCGCCGTTCTATCCTTAGCAACAGGAGAACGCGGAACGGAACAAATTGGTGAACAACTCAACGCCGAAATCGAAGAAGGGCAAGACATTCTCTTCCTATCGGATTCAACGTTAGCCATGCATCGAATGTACACCATGCATCTTACACTCGATCCTCAAAATGACAAATCGAATACGGCGATTTGGCGAACAACAGCAAGTGGGTGGGAAACTGAACTTCAGCAGTGTGAGGCGTTACGCGATGTCCATTGGATTGTTGTCGATTATACCGGTCTCGATGAATTACCAGAAGGATGGAACGTTATTGAAATCGATTCACAATCGACAATCAACGAAGGATATCGGTTGTTCGAATGGAGCGGTGAATCGACCAGATGTATCTGATGGGACTCCCTTTTGCCTGCTTATTGTAAGCTGAATATGCAATATGCTGTTAGCGAGGGGTTCAAGTCATGTCCACTCGAGGGTTGTAACGGAGGGACCATGATG
>JAYOBT010000010.1:0-1884 GCA_038105035.1 Candidatus Poseidoniales archaeon
CCGACATCGTTCCACATCTGAAGCCATTCTGCTTCGGAAAACGTGGACATATGTACATCAAGAGCCTCTGGCCAGCCGAGACTGTCCTCGTGTTCTGCATAATGGTCAATGCCGATGACCGCCCATCCGTTATCAGATAACCAATCATCGTGAATCGACTGAAGCATTTGTTTCGGGTCGTGCAGATAGTAGATGAATTCCATTGAATGGATCAGATTGTATTGTTGAGGAGGTTTTGTTTGCGGAAACAGTGTAAGATGATATCCGTTGTCTGAATCAGCAGCTTTTGCCTTCTCTATCATGTGTTCAGCGCCATCAAAACCATCTGCTTTCACACATTGCTCGTGTTGAGCAGCCAAGCGAACAACCCAACCGTTGCCACATCCTAAGTCTGCAAATGAAAACGAATCGGTCTCCGATAGAACTCGATTCAAAGCAGCATCCAGCATCTCTCTAACTGAAGGCCCATGGCCGCGTTCCATCCCCTCGTCTTTGCCTCGATGCGCCCAATCGTTGAAGACGTCTGTTGCTTGCTTCATGAGTCTGCGAGTCAATACGTCCAAAAAAGGCATCGAAAGCAACATCATCCTCATTCGCATCCATTGATGCATGGGGTCAAAATCCATCGATGACGTCTTGTATCCAAAAATCGAACCGTATGCCACTGGAATGCTACCTGTCTCAGAGCGACATACCATTGCTTGGGAATGTGCAGGTAACCCCGACGGAATCCCTGTAATCGTGATTCATGGCGGGCCAGGTGGAGGAAGCCAGCCCTCATATCGGCAATATTTTGACCCACAGAAATGGAACATCATCCAATTCGATCAACGAGGCTGTGGTCAATCAACACCATACGCAGATCTTGAAGAAAACACAACCATGCATCTCGTTTCCGATATTGAAGCGCTTCGAAATCATTTCAACATTGAAACATGGCACGTCTTTGGTGGATCATGGGGCTCAACACTCTCGCTTATCTATGGAATATCGCATCCAGAACGTGTCCGTTCGTTCATCCTCCGAGGCATTTTCATGTGCAGGAAATCAGAACTTCACTGGTTCTACCAAGATGGAGCAAGTCATGTCTTCCCTGATGCATTTGAACCCTATCAACAACATATTCCACCAGATGAACAATCCTCACTTATCCCTGCTTACTATAGTCGATTGACAAGTGAAGATGTGAACGTCCGACGTAACGCAGCAAAGGAATGGACGCGATGGGAAATGGCGACAAGCCGATTGTTCCCAGACCCTGAATATCTTGAGAAAGCAGAAGATCTTGATTTTGCCGTCGCATTCGCACGAATCGAATGCCATTATTTCATCAATGGAATCTTTGTTGAAGACAGCTACATTCTCAACAATACGGATTCAATCCAACACATTCCTGCAGTTATCGTCCAAGGCAGATACGATATGGTTTGTCCAGTCAAGAGTGCATGGGAATTGCACAAGCAATTGCCAAACTCGGCCTTGCACATCATTCCAGATGCAGGGCATTCAATGGGCGAGGTTCCGATTGCAAGAGCGTTGGTTAAAGCGACGGATGCGATTTGATTGGTTGATATGAGCATTTCAGTCTTGGAATGAGATGGTCATAATCATCCCCAAAGAGGCGTCGTCTTCATAGGGTAAAGGCGACTGGGTTGAATTGGAGGCATTCCTCCGGGTGAAATTATGAGTGAAGAAGGAACCCTCACCCCTGAAGTTCGTATCGGTCAACTTGAAGAGGCATTGGCCACAGAAACCGACCGTTTGAAGAAACTCTTCGCAGCCTATGAAACTCAAGAGAAGGAACTTGTCGATGCACGTGCAGAGATTGAAGTTCTTGAGAAAGAAATCATCGACAAGGAAATCGAGCGAGAAGCGCAAGAATCG
>JAYOBT010000010.1:1984-34051 GCA_038105035.1 Candidatus Poseidoniales archaeon
CCTGCTGAAGAGGCTGAAGCACCTGCCGAAGAAGAGACTCCTGCTGAAGAAACAGAAGCTGCTGCCGAAGAAGAGGCTGAAGCACCTACTGCTGAAACATGGAACTCGGATGTCGACCCTTGGGCTGACAACTGAGGTGGAACGCCTTGGCAGGTCTCGCCCAAGGAGGGCATGCTCCTGTAGCAACCTTCACAGTTGCAGGCATTGCTATTCTTGTTGGTGGAATTTATCTTGATCCGCTCAATGGATTGATGCCATTATTGGGCGTCCTTTGTCTGATGATTGCCGTATTTTTTGCGAACTTCTGGAGAGATCCAGATCGGCCGATTCCTCAAGAAGTTGGAATACTTGTCTCACCGGCTGATGGCCACGTTATGTTCATTCGACGTGAGCGAGCGAATGGACGACGACCATCTCGAATAGAACGCGAAGAAGGAAGCGTTGAGCACGATGCCCTCACTGGTGACTGGTATCCAAAACCTTGTGAGAACCCCCTCTCTTTTGAGACGGAGCAACGCTTCATACCAGCGGAAGGAGAGCCTCACGGTTCGGATGTTTGGCGGATTGCCATCTTCATGTCTCCGCTCGATGTTCACGTCAATCGTGCTCCACGATCTGCTGAGATCATTGCAATGGAACATCGAACAGGGAAAGGAAAACGACGTGGCCCATTTGCTCCCGCCTATCGTAAAGAAAGTGAGTTCAATGAGCGTGTTCGAACCGTCTTCGAGGCTGCTGATGGTGAACGAATCGAAGTGATGCAAATATCTGGTGCACTTGCACGAACCATTGTCCCTTGGAAAGGAATTGGCGATACATTACGACGAGGTGAACGATACGGAATGATCCGTCTCGGTAGTCGAGTCGATGTCCGAGTTCCTGCAAACCTCTACCAACCACAAGTTGTTTCCGCTGAGGATAAAAATCCGGACTACCCAAAAGGACAATTCATCAAGGCTGGTTCGGATATCATTTTCAAACGAATCCTTGAAGAGGAATAGGCAGAGGGATGTTCATGTCACCTGGCAAAGGCCTTACCATGCTGGGCGACGATGCAAAGGGACTCAAGATACACGATCTCGTGAAAGCACCTGCAAACACGCCATGGGCAAAGGAGCGCCAACAATCCTGGGATGCCTCCTATCCGGCAACAGTCTATTCGACACCTGAAATGACCACAGATGGCCAACCGTGTTCAGCAGTGACGGTTATTCTTCGAACCAAAGGATGCCATTGGTGGTGGTCTTCTGGATGTACATTTTGTGGATATTTCAACGATACTCGAGACGATGTGAACAGCGAAGACCTTCATGCCCAATGGCAACATGCAAAAGAAAAATTCAACAATTTCGATGGGCAAGCCATGGTCAAAGTGTATACGTCTGGTTCCTTGCTCGAAGATCGAGAAATTCCGGTTGATTTTCAAGAAACCGTACTCCGTGACTGTTTTGAACTCGGAAAGGAACTCATTGTCGAGAGTAGGACTGAACAACTCACGGAAGAGAAATTAGCGTGGGCAACGTCGATTAATCCATCGTTCACCGTAGCGATTGGGCTTGAAGCGTACGATGACGAAGTGTTGCGGTTCCACGTGAACAAAGGGTTCTCCGCAGCATCATGGGATAGAGCCGTCGAACGCTTACAGAAATTCAATCTTCGAGTCAAAACATATCTCATGTTCAAGCCGCCGTTCATGAGCGAAGCGGATGCACTGGACCATTGTGTTAAGTGGATAGAAGCGATTGCTGAACAGAGCGATGAAATTTCCATCAATCCAATGAACATTCAACGCGGGACTGTGATTGATCGTCTCCATCGTCATCGAGAGTACCGTCCACCATGGCTTTGGTCCCTCGTCGAACTTATTCAGAAAAGCCATCACATCGTTCACCCGAATGGGGGTATGAATGGAGATGATGACCAGGTCTCACGTTTGATTATACATCCAACGGCTGGTGGGAAAATTCGAGGCTCTCACAACTGTGGAGAATGCGATGGAGAAGTTGTTGCTGCCATCGAACGTTATGCGGTTTCAGGTTCATTGAATGAGTTCGATGGTTTGGATTGTGAATGCAAGAAACGCTGGAATCAAGAACTGATGAATGACCGAGCAATACCGGTTCCTTTGGGCACGTCAATGCCACGACGGGGCTCACTCAGAGATATTCTCCGTTCCCCTTGAGTAAGACAATATATTGTGCACTTCAATCATGCTCTTAGTGAATGTTTATCACCGCGCTTCTAGTCGCAGGCATGTCCATCTAGGGCACCTGAGGGCACATCATGTCGAACAGTACAGAAATCCCCGATGCAGTTATTGGAACTGCAGAACCATCGTCAAGCCGCGTTATTCTTGTCCTTCTTTCTGTTGTAACAGTTGGAATGTTTGGACTTTTTAGCACAATTTTCGGTTGGGACAACATACCAGTCGTCGGCGACATTGTTCCATTGATGTCGAATCTTGGAGGGTCAGGAATCTGGTACTACTTGCTCGGATTCATTGTCGGCCTTGGGGCGATTGTGTCCACACTTGCAGGCGAGGTCCTCGCAGATTGAGGTGATATGAATGATCGCAGTATTTTCAGCACTTATTTTCTTCTTCACTGTCGTTGGTTTTGCTACCTTCTATGTCCAACGTGGCATTGGCAACATGTCCGACCCCATGCGTCAATTCGGTCTTTTCCTCCTCAACAAAGCGCCTGCAGGCATCGTTGATTTGTTCAATGACGACAAAGGCAGTGGTTCCAAAACATGGATGAATCTTGGAATGATTTGGCTGACTTTTGCTGCAATTGGGACCTTCCTTGGATTGTGGCATGACTACGATGGAACTGCACTGGACTCTCTTGCGAGCATCGGCTGGTCCTACGATGACGGGAGTGCACTGAACACCTTCATCGATGTCACTCTCATGACGGGCCTTATGTCCATCCTCATTGGCGGCGGACTCGTTGCAGCAGCACGTGCCGGAGCGGGTCGCCTTGCAAGCGAAGCAAATGCAAGCCTAACTGCAATTCTGTTCTCAGTCCTGACCATCTCCTCAATGCTTCTTCCAACAATCCTTGGCCTGCTCATCGATTTGACAGAAGCGAATGAAGCTCTTATTCAAGATCTCTTCATGCATGCATTACGGTCCTTCATCATCATGGCCGTGATGATCAACGTTCTCCTAACTGTAGCACAGCGCAAAGGAGAAATCGTTTCTGCAAGCAACTGGTTCCTGTTCATGGCTCTTGCCTCATTCATCTTCGGCTCCCAATTCAGGTTCTTTGGTGAGTTGGCTGGATCAACTCAAACCGTTTGGCTTGGTGAGCGAATGTCCCAATCATGGACCTTGATTGCACTGATTTTCGCCGTAGCATATCACGTCGTACCTCGAGCAGCAAGTCGACCGATTTGGTCTGACTCGATGACCAAGGCTAGCCTACTCCTGCTCTTCCTCACACTACCGCCCTTCATGCTCTCTTCAGCAGATGCAGGTACGCTGCTTGAGAACCTTGGGGCCATCACAATGACCCTTGCCCTCCTTCCAATCATGGCAGGTTCAGTGAACATCATCATGACATCGTTGAGCAACGCAACTGGCGTTGTTTCCCGACCGGGTGCTCTTGCAGCAACCTTGGCTATGATTTTCTTCCCCCTGTTTGCTCTTGGTGGATACTTTACTTCCCTCGACGTCTTCATCGGCCTCGGCGCCTTGAACGATATGGCAGCCACCGTTGACATTGGTTTCATGTGGACCGTTGGCGGACTTATGGCAGTTGCTTGTGTAGCTGAATCGTACCCACTCGCTGGAAACCGACAACTCGCCTCTACGTCCTCCGCATCTCTCTCAACAATGTTGATCGCTTTCGGCGGGGTTACTTCCACTGTTGCAAAACTCATGGGCGACTTCACAGAGAAAGCCCTTCTTGACTCAGGAAGTGAGGACGTTGTTATGACCGATGGTGGATTCAGTCTCACAGCAGCAGTTCTGTTCTACTTTGGCTCCATTGGCGTTATTCTCTTGTTCCTTAACCTCATTCGGACATCGGTCGGAGGAATCAAGATTGACACATCCGTTTCCACTGTTTCCGACATTTCCCGATATTCCGTTCAGCGTGGTGAAACCTCAATTCGCAAACTTTTGCAACGAGGAGTTGGTGTCGACACCATTCTCGTGGTTGGTGCGGATGTTGAGGATGAGGGTGGAATGACCATCATCGACGTATCCTCTACACTTCACAACGACGAAATCGATGAATTCCCAGTCGAGAAGAATGAATTGGAGATGCTGTCCGATTATCTCGATAAGAAAGATATGAGCATCTTCGAGTTCTTCCGCTCCATTGATCTTGATGACTCAGGAATGATTGATGGATACGAGCTCCAACAAGCACTTCGCAGTGCTGACATTGCTGATCTACCTCCGTGGGATATTGCCAAGCTGATGGAATTCATCGACCTCGATGGCGATGGACGAGTCAATCTGCCTGAGCTTGATATCGCCATTGCTCGAGTCCGGTCAGGCATGACTGAAGAAGAGTGAAAGTGAGGCGGTCAAACCGTGCGTATCGGATTGGTTGGAAAACCAAATGTCGGTAAATCGACGTTTTTTGCGGCTTCGACATTGATTCCTGTCGACATTGCAAATTACCCCTTTTGTACCATTGAACCCAATGTGGGATTTTCGTTCATACCAAGCCGACAACCATGTCCGTGCGGAACATTACGCAAACGTCTCGAAGAAGATGGACGAGCCAAATTTAGCGGTGAGCGTGGAGGGAGTATCTGTTCGCCTCGTACAGGTTCTTGTGAAGGTCATCAACGCTATGTTCCATGTATGTTGGTCGATGTTGCAGGACTTGTTCCAGGAGCAAGCCAAGGGCGCGGACGAGGGAATGCATTTCTTTCAGATTTAGCCGAATGTGATGCTTTGATTCAAGTCATCGATGTCGCAGGAACCACGGATATCGAAGGAAATCCGACTGGCTTGAAGGCTACGAAAGAACAGGCCATTGAGCAAGCATTAGCCGAGGTTGAATTCCTAACCGGTGAACTCGATGCATGGATTCTCGGTTTGGTCAAAGATGGCTGGTCTAGGGGGGCACGTCGAATTCAGGCAGAAGGCGTCAAAGGATTCACTCAATTTTTGCAAGAGCGTCTTTCCGGATTGGGTGCGACCGACCAAATCTGTCAGCGTTCGTTCGATGCCTTTGCACAACAGCATCAAGATATGACATCTCCATGGGATTGGTCGGATGATGTACTCATGCTTCTCGCCTCTTCGATACGTAGGCACCTCTTCCCGATTTTCATTGCTGGAAACAAAGCGGATCTCGCACCGGACGGCGTCGTTGAGCACTTGCAGCGCGTCCTTCCTACGTTCACGCCGTGTTCTGCTGAAACCGAACTCGCTCTACGACAAGCAGGGAAAGCAGGCTTCATTACATATGTTGCAGGTGACAACACATTCAACTTGAGTGAAAATCAATCGATGACCGATGCTCAACGAAAAGGACTCTCAGTACTTGCCGAACGAGTCGAGAAATTGCAAGGGACTGGCCTCATCAAATTGCTTGATCAGGTTCTCTTCGATGAACTTCAACGCATTGTTGTTTATCCAGTGCAAGATGAAAGCCAATGGACTGATGGAGACGGTAACGTGCTTCCTGACGCTCTTGTTGTTCAAGACGGAATACAAGCGAAACAGGTCGCTTACAAGGTTCATTCCGATCTTGGTGATGGTTTCATCAAAGGCGTTGACGGACGTACCCGGCGAATAGTGGGGGCTGATCACGAACTCTCGGATGGAGATGTTCTGAGGATTCACTCGAAGTGAGTGTTCAGTGTCCTTTTGGACGTTCGTAGTCAGGTGTAAGTCGGGAAAGTGTGCTGGAATACTTTGCTGCACTTGTAAAGAAAACCACAATTGATGCGAGGGTTAGTAACGTCAACATGATCAACATATACCAGCCCCAAGGGTCAATACTGCGGACGGTTGTAATGTAGAGGCCCCACAAGACGGTAAGGTAGAGGAAAGGGCGATATCGGCGGGTTACAGTGCTTAGTCGAGCGGATCTCAACGTGTCATCGTAGAGGTTTGCAGCCTCATCTTTGCTCACATAGCCGTGTTCAACACCACAGCGAGAACAAACCTGCGTGTTGGGGCCATTCCCATGGATGAAAAATTCTCGAGGGTATGTTCCTGAGCAGAGTCGACAGATAGGCATCTTCTTCCCTCATTCCTTGCCAATGTCTGCCGTCATTTCAACCATGCGCTCAATACTTCAGAAAATTCGAAAGGATTTCAACGCCAGACTCACTTCCAACCGATTCAGGATGGAATTGAACCCCAAATACAGGCGCTTGCTTTGAATGCAATCCAAGCACGAGAGATCTTGTATCATCCGTTGCATCTACGACGATGGTTGAGTGGTCAAGAAGATCCGATGTGAGCAATGTCAATGAATTGTACCTTGTCATTGAAACATCGTTCATCCCATCAAACAACCCGCTCTGATTGTGGATGCACTTGACAGGTGTACCGTGAACAGGCCCTATTGGACTTGGAACCAATTCTATTCCAGAGGCGAATCCAATCGCCTGATGTCCTAAACAGATGCCGAGCAGTGGTGGCGTTTGTCCTTGAAGCGATAACGATGCGAAATCCATAGTAAGTTGACTGTCTTGTGGCCAACCAGGTCCTGGTCCGAGGATGATGTGCGATGGTTGCAATTCGTCAATGAGTTGTTGAGCAGAGGATTCGAAGTTGCTCCTGCCTGCAATGATGTTCACATGATGTCCAAGCCCACAAAGGGTATGCGCAATGTTGTAAGTGAATGAATCAAGATTGTCGATGAGAAGAACTGCATTTTTCTCAAAGGTATGTGTATGAATAGCCGCTTGAGTTGTGTTGTTGTTTTGAACACTTTCAAGTGGAAGTGGATGAATAGCCAAGCTCTTGACTGGATTGGATGGGGCAGCCTCATCCAACCATCCACACGACCGTAGCAATGCATTCGCTTTCCACTTCGCTTCAGCAACTTCGGATTTTGGATTGGATTCAATGGTAATTCCTCCCCCTGCCGTGACACGTGAATACCATCGATTCCCCCGACTCCGAAGTTCAGCGGTTCGAATGAGAATGTTCCAAGATGAGCATCCAGTTGACGGATCGAACCACCCCATCGATCCGGTCCAGAACGATCTTGGTCGTTGCTCCAGTTCATCGATTGCAGCACAAACTACTGTTCTTGGACAACCTGTAATCGAACCGCCAGGAAACACATTATCGATGCAATTGAAGACGTCCACATGATCATCCAACCTGCCCTTAATTCGTGAAACGAGATGCTGAACTTCAGCATAAGCTTCGACATCAAATCGATCAACCCACACTTGGTTAGGTTTGGAAATTCGACCAACATCGTTCCGCATCAAATCAACCAACATTCGATGTTCGGCGCGCTCCTTACGATCCGAAATCATGTCTTCACGTAGAAGCGATTCTTCAGCATTCGATGCTCCTCGAGGGGCTGTTCCTTTGATTGGTGCAGTCGTAATGATTCCATCTTTTGTAGTAAGGAGCGATTCAGGTGATGCAGATACGAGCGAGAAACCCTCGTCTTTCATATGCAAAAAA
The DNA here is from genome assembly GCA_038105035.1 of Candidatus Poseidoniales archaeon. Lineage (GTDB taxonomy): Archaea > Thermoplasmatota > Poseidoniia > Poseidoniales > Poseidoniaceae > MGIIa-L2. Next base: position 9,609 of record JAYOBT010000010.1, read on the forward strand.
CCGGAATACGGAGCGGGATTCGAAGCAATGGAATGTGAGAATACTGTCCATGGTTCGGATTGTATTTCACCTTCCCACGTTCGACCAAAGTTCAGCTGGTACAACTGGCCATCAACGATTGCAGAATGTACTCTGCGTACAATTTCTTCATGCTCTTCATCCGTGCACGTCGAAGTGGGTTTTTGACTGGGACGAACAGTCGGAGAGGTATACTCAGATGAGCCATTTTCGAGGCACGTTCGTACTTCCTCTTCCCAGTTAATATCCGAAGAAAGAACAATGAGCGAATCGTTCTTCTTATCGTGAACGATGCACCGATCAATTTCCCACAAAACACACAACAATTCTCCTTCCTGTGGAAGATGCTGTAGTCGAATCGGTTGGGTTAGTTGCAACAAATCGTAGGAAAGGGCTCCTGTCCAAAATGGACCAACAAACGGTATTGAGTCGGGGATGGTTCCTAGGAAGTGTGAATCGCTTTTCGAACACAAGCGTCTCAAACCGTCTACTAAGGATGCATTTGTTGTTGAAGCCTCCAACTGCCACTGTACTCCGTTCCAAACTTCTCGTTGAAACAAGAACGGAGCAGAATCGACCAATTTGGTTTCCCCAGAGAGCGGGGAGTGTTCCTTTGATGCCTCAAGAACGTCTCTTGACGGTTGCCGGATGATAACACGTCGATTCGCTGGCCCACACAGCAATGAAAATTGGGAAAGGTGGCTGGTTGGGCCTGCTGAGACCAACATGACTTCATCGGGTCCGCCATATTGACTCGCTTTTTCGCCAAGAAGGCCTTGTTCGATCAGGTGATGACGGATTGGTTCAAGCAGCATGCTTCCAAACCTCCTCCCAATTATCGGGATTGTCGCGTTCTTCATCCAGAGCACTGACGCACAAATCGAACAAGCGAGTGCTCCCATCGCCGATTGTTTCGCCATCAATGGAATCAATCTTCAGAACACCAACACCGCTGCCGACAGCAACTGCTTCAACGCATCGCGCAACGAGTCGTTCGTTCAAGTTTCCAGACTGAAGGTGAAACCCTCCACTATGAATTGAATGAATAAGGGCATTGAGCGTAATTGATGAAACAGAGTTCTTTGCATTGCTTATCCAGACAACTCCATCTTCATCCAAAACAACCGGTGTGCATCGATCACCATCAACGATGGAGTAATCATGCACCATGAGTGCCAAATCAGCCCCTTGTTGTTCAGCATAGTTTCGGGCTTTGATGTACGCCCCCCATGCACCATGTTTCGTTCCTGCAACACGCGGAGGCCATACTGGGCTTGGAACCGTTACCGCATCGATTGCTTCGTTTTGAATTACGAACGGCCGATACTCGACGTTGAGTTCAGAGTTCATTGTACATTCGAATCGTACGAGACCTTCAGATATCTGAGGAGGATTCTTCTGAAGAAATTCAATCAATGATTCTCGTTTGATGTTTCTTCCATCAATTCTTAATTTCGTTGCATGCTCAACCATCCGTGCGAGGTGTTGGTCGAGCAAAAACAGCCCATGCTCACGAGTAAATCTCATCGTTGTAAAAACGGAAGAGCGAGGGCCGGGGGTAACCTCGCTCATGAACGGTCCTTAGCGCACTATGCCTTGAGCATCTCGGTATCACAACAAGTCGTCAAGGAAGGACGTGTCGATGCTGGACTTTGATGGTTGTTGAGGCGTTCCAATGTCAAGATCGTTCAACAGGCTGTCATCGATTGGTGCCCGAACAGGATTCATGACTGGCCTTGGGGCATTGTATTGTTCACGGCCAATGTCTTGCGATTCGATACGCTCTGCTGCTCTGAAGAGTGATTCAGCCTGAACCGGTGTAGTAGGAGGAGGCGGAGGGACGTTGGATTGAGGAGGCGTGTTCCAAGGGTCGTCGCTGATTCCCCAGGTTGCTGTTTGGAGTTCCCATTCTTTCTCCTTTTGACTTCGCTTTCCGCGTCCACGAACGATGGCTAGCAAGAGGAACAATGAGACCACAACGAGGCCTGCAGCGAGGAGGTTCGGAGTGGTTAACAACGATTCGAGATCATTCCCAGCATTTGTCTCATCAGAAATTTGGTTTGAAGCATCAACGGAGTTGATTTTCTTTGCATCCACAGATTTCCTCACTTCGTTATCGTCAAACGTTGTAACAGAGATGAACCAATCCGTGGTGTTCGCCAAATCTGGGAACACCTCTGCTGTGATAACAAATGAATTCGCAATGGTTTCATCGAGGAATGTCGCATCTGAAATGTCCATGAAGTCCGTCGAACTGATGTGGACTTGATATCCTTCAACACTCAAATCGTTCGAATGGTTCCATGTTACGAGAATGTCTCGCTCTTCGACCCAAGCAAGCATAACGCCCTCAATGCTTGGAAGGTAGATGCCAGGATCTGAGACATCGTCATCAACGGATTGTGAACGAACAACAGTCAAGTCTGTCTTGATGGCGTTTCCTGAGGAATCGACCGGAACCACGGCTGCCCATGTTTCTTGACCAGGTAGAACAGGTAAATCGCCTGCTAGGATTGAAATCTTAAGTGGCAATTCTGGGTTTCGATCGAGTGTTGCAATCGGATCATTTGGTCCATCTGCCCCAACACCAACGCTTGTGAACGACCATGAGGCAGCGTACACCTCGTATTGGCTCACGTCACCAGCAGAAGAGAGCTCAAAGTCGAGTAGCAATGCAGACCCGTCATCCATCGGACGATCGTTTAGGCTCACGTTCTCCAAGCGTGGCGGAGGAGTCGTATCCTCGAAGTTGTTGATTGGTACAACACTTGCCGAGAGTAAATCATTCGTGTAGACGTTACCTTGCAAGTCGTGAACAGTGACGGTCACAAACAACTCAATCCCTGGCCTGATCAGTTGCGGCGTATCGCCAGGGCCAAACTGATCTGTTTGCGTTCCAACGCCGTACAATGCTGTATTCAGTGTCAATTCAATCGGATTCTTGTCTTCATCAATCCATTGCTTATCGATGACAATACATCCACATGATGCCGGATCGTCGCCATACAAATTCCAAAGATAACTGACATCATCAACAGGCTTGTCTGCGGCCCATACGACGTATTGACTGAAATCTCCAGCATCTGAAATCGACCAAACAACATCGATCGCGGTTCCATCATCGTCTGGGTGATCGTATGCCTGTATGCTTTCAATTCGGTTCGGAGGCATTGCTGCTCCATTCGAATTGTCAATTGGTGTTGCGGTCACAATCTCAACATCGTTGAGGTTACCATTGAGCCACGTATCGAACGCAACAACGCCGATGTAATACTCAAGGCCGTTGACCAACGGAAGATCATCAAGTTCTGAAACGATGGTTGAATTGTCATCACAATTGTTGACAACGGTTGATTCTGAGAAACCAGCAACAGATGATGGGTTTGTGGCAAAGACAACGCCTGTAATCATGTAAACAACGTAGTACGCACAGTCATCAGCATCGCTCGAATCCCAGCCAACCGTGATTCGACCTCCTTCGTCGTCAGGTGTATCGATGGCCCAAACATTCTGTAGTTTTGTTGGAGCAACACCGTCATCGACACCTCCAGTTGGAACCACGGGGCCAATGATGGTCGCATTCATCATGTCTTCTTGTCCTGTTAGGTCCACACATGTGAAACCAAGCCAATACGGCTTGCCAGGATCGAGATTCAGAATGGTTGTGTTTCCTTCTGTTGGCAGGACAGAAGCTTCGACAGAGAGGCCAAGAATGTCGGTCATTGGCTGAGTGGATGCATAAATCCTCGTCTCCTGCAAATCCAATGCAGTACAACGCGCCCACTCGGTTTCCAAGTCACCTGCAACGCCGCCACTTAGGGGCTGCGCAGTCGCCCATTCAGGTGGCGTGGGGACTTCGTTGCTGGTTGTGACTGGCCCAAAGACTTGGCTTGGCAAACCGTATCTTCCATTGTTGTACTCAACAACAACGAGCGCATAGTATTCGACACCATCGACCAATGGAACACCATTTGCAGTTGTGACATCTGCTTTCAGTCGGCTGTGGATAGATTCAGACTTGTCGATGATTCGTCCAACGAGATCAATATCCGTTGGAAGAGCAGTCCATGGTTGGTCACTTACGTACACGAGATATCGGCTGAAATCAGGGTCATGGACCAATGTCCATTCGACCGTGAGAGCACCCCCGCCGTCATCAGGACGGTCGTACATGTCTGCAATTTCAACAGGTGTGTCCAATCGGATCCAATCGTAGGTCAGGCGGACTTCAATTGAACCGTTTGTAGGCGAAATCAACTTGATTGGAACAAAACGTGTCCCGTTGATGAGTTGTCCGTTGTTAATGGCGAGTTGAAGCCCATCTTCAACGCCCGTACTGTTGTCAAGTTCGAGGATTGCATCATACCTCAGTGTTGTCGATTTTGCCCACACTGCAGCGTTTGAAACCGGAGAGGTCATGATAAGTGGCACAGTTTGGAACAACAAGCCATGCACGCCAGATCGGCCAATCGATTTGTTCAACGAAACAGGTGCATCTGGGGTTACAAGATCGATGCTAAACCCAGGATGGGTCATATTGGTGATATCCATGTATTCAGAATTAAAGCCTATGTTGAGTGGATTTGCATAGCGGGATGTTTGGCTTTCCATCTCTTCGAACGCCGTTGCGGGTGTCCAACCTCGCAGACCGGCATCACTCGTCGTTAACCAGAAACCGTTTGCACCAACAGCAACGTTGGTTGGGTTTTGTACAATGGCTGACTTGACGCTTGAGTGCGAAGTTGTATGTGCTTCTACAATGGTCATTGCGTTTAATCCCATCAGCATGAGATGTGTTCCATCGCTACTCATTCTGTAAATTGGCCAAGATGAGATTTGTGAACTTGACAAACCGTCTTCGAACTCATTTGATAGACCATCGTAGTGAATCAATGGTCCAACATCGGTTGCAATATGCAATCCAGCATAATCGGATGCGACTGCAGTGATGTAATTTGAAGGAAGTTGGTCGAATCGATGGGTTGAGAGCACTGCATTCGAAGAGGAATCAACCATTGATACGCCGGGGCGTTCTGATCCAGCACCATCGTGTCCTAATACGAGTTGCACACCTTGGTTTGTGCTTGGAGGCGAATAGGTTTCAATCGACCACACAGAATTTCCAAGCAACCCATCCGAACTGGTGTTGGTTGTAATAGCGCCTGTGGTTGGGATGTATTGCGTCAAGCCACTTGCAGATGCGATGTAGAGTGTGTTTGAAATGAATTTGATATCCTCAATGTTTGATGATGGTAGTCCGTCTGCAGTCGTTAGAGGGTTGTCCCAATCGTTTGCAGACATGTTCCAGCGTCCGATTCCGTTTTGCGTAGCAACGTAGACATGATCGTTCGAGACAGCAAAACCTTGGATGTTGTCTGAAGGGAGACCGGAGAGTAATTGTCCTGCACCGAACTGCTGAGCTGCTACATCGAAGGCCTGTACGCCAGCAGCAGTGGAGAAGGTTCCCAGCAATCCTACGTAGAGCGTGGAAACCCCATTGGCTTGATGCATATCCAAACCTCCGAGACTGTTGTGAATGGAGCCTGCTTGACGCTGTAAAGTTCCTGTTATCGTGTCCAAGATGTAGAGGCCGTTACCCGATGTCGAGATGTAGATCGTTGTTCCATCCATCAGCATGTCACCAATGGTTGTTGAGAATGGGAACGACCAGCCTTCTTCCCAATCGATGCCTCCGTTTGAGTTGAAGGAACCTTGGAGAATACCTGCTGTACCTTGTCCCCCTCCATTTCCGCCGCCTCCGGAGGATGATTCTGTACCAACCCATATCTTGGAACCGTCAGAAACCATGGAAGGAATGTTCCCACTAACAAGCGCTGGAAGTTCGAATGCAGTGTACAAGCCGGAGCTTCCTAATTTGTCGACGCGAGAGTAACCGCTTGCTTCACCTGCTTGCCCAATCATCCACTCTGTTCCAGTGTGCTTGACCGATGTGACCGGTGTGCCAACCTGCTGAACACTTGCTTGTCCTGTAATTGTTCCTCGAGTTGAGATGATAGCAAATCCGCCTGAATCATCGTATCCAATCATGAGTTTACCGCTTGAGAAATCCATTGCATCAAGCCAAACAGGATCTGTTGGAAGTCCATTGGATGCCGGAGTAATCTTCGCCAACCAGGTCCCAGAGGCTGTATCGTACTTGGAGATGCCTTGATTGTCTTCATCGTAGCCCACATAGAGCGTATCAACAGCATCACATGCAACAGAGGCCACCCTTCCACTGCTTAAGACAGAAGTTGTGAATGATCCGATAACCGAAGAGGTGTTCAAATCCAGATACATGACACCACCATTGTTGTTGAACAATCCGATGTACAGGTAAGAACCGCATTCGCTCATCGAGAGCGGATATCCATTGGGAACCCCGTTCTGCCCAGTGTTGAACGTAGACCAGGTTCCTGTACTGTCAAGATGGCCAACAACACCACGCTGGAAACCGCCCCAACCTGCGAAGGTTGCTGATCCAACGATTAGGTTCGTTCCATCTGTCCAAAGTTCACCAACCCAATCGCCCATGCTGTTTGGCAGTCCATTTCCAGGCGTCCACGTCGATTCCCACGAGAACGACGTTTCGTTGAATCGTTCAATTCCGTCTTCTGTCGCAAAGAGAATGAGTCCATCGTACTCGATAATCTCTCGAATTGGGAATTCAAGATTGTCCCATGTACCCAGTTTGGTTCCACTCGGACTGTATACTTCGAGCGCAATTTCGCCCCAAGAAATCCATGTGTTGCCACTTGAGGATTCGAACGCTGTGACCCGATCAACCTGGCCGGATGGTTGAACAGATGTGCCCCAAGTGCTCGTTGATAGGTTGTATTGCGCAATACCCCCGCTTCCGTCTTGTTGCCACCATTGGCCGGAAACGACGCTCGCAAACAGCATATCGCCGATGATGTTCATTCCAGCAATGTCTCCACCATTTTCTCCGACACGCTGGCCTGCATCGAGTGGCGTAATCGAGGTGAAGTTTGCTACGTCAATGCCGTATATGCTGTCACTTGAAGTTCCTTGGTGATAGTACATGGTGTAGCCATACATCGTTAAATCGAAAGGATCGCCATTTCCACTGTACAAGGAATTCGACTTCTCGATGTCATAAAACTCAGTTCCGTTGGCAGTTCCTAGGAGTTGGAAACCGTCTCTTCCACCTACCCAAATGTAGCCTGGTCGAATGTCTGCGACAAGACTCGTAACATCTTCATTCCCATTGTCAAGAGCGTTATCGTCGGTCCACGTTGTGAGCCATTCAGCGTTTGAAATGTCCCAGCGGGCAACGCCGATTCCAGTGAGACCGATGTAGGCAATGTCATCAATGACTTCGACGATGGCATCCGAGGTTGATGCCGTCGCCTCCCATTCGTCTTCCACGGTAAAACTGCTCTTATCGATGAGGCCTACGCCGCTGAAGGTTCCTCCAAACACAGTGGTACTGTTGACGCCTACGACGTATGTAGCCCAGTTCGGCATGCCGTCGTAAACATTGAGACAATCATCGATGGCCCCGTTGCTTGGCGAGTAGCGACAAACACCGATGTTTGTTCCAGAATACATCCAGTTTCCATCGTATTCAAAGTCAAAGTGTTGAGAAGGCCTTCGAGTCCAATCGCTACCTGAAGTGCTGAGTTGGCTCATTGATGATCCGTCCCAGATGAACCCGCCAAGTTGCGTGCCAATCCAAAGATCGTTTCCATTTACTTCCAGTGCGTAAATGGTGTTGGACGTCATGATGCTGTTCTGTGAGGTGATTGGTGTGAGAATCTCTCCAGTGGAGAGGTCCTTTCGAGCAACACCGTACCCGGCAAGACCCATGTGAAGGACGTCACCAACGACGGCAACGGGGGCATTGTCGACACCATTGACGCCAGTAGAGCCCCATGCTGCAAGGAAGGTATCATTGCTGATGTCATACCGGAGCAAACCTTCGTCTGAAGACCAATATCCGACATTTGCATATGTTGCGACCTGGCCAGTTAGGAGATAATCAGATGTGAGCAGTGTTGCAGAGCCTACCGCCGTGGAATCAACATCCGCTCTGTATGCGGCGTACTGTTGGACAAAAAGAATCTGACAACCACTCGTGGTGGTGCAATCACCAACAGCTGCAATGTCAACGATGTATTTTGAATTGGCATCAGAGTTTGCACCTGCTGGTATGTTGGTTCGAACAGATCCGTTTTCAATGAGGAACAAACCATCACTGAGTGTACCAGCGATGATTGTATCGCCTGTGGCCGCAAGAGATGTGACAGCATCACCAAGATTGATTGGAGTAAGCCAAACGGATGAAGCAATGTCGAATCGGTCGATTGTTTCAGAGAAATATCCTGCGACGTAGAGGATTCCGTTGTGCTCAAGCGCATCTGTCAATGCAGGTGTTGATGGCCCACTTGCCAGCACAATTTCCTTGTTGACGTTGCTTTGCATGCTTGCTTCAATGAGGACGATTCGCCCACCATCTGTTGCAACATGCATCATGGTCGATGGTGCACGTTCGCCTCCAGGCGACCATGCAAACAAAGCGTTGGAGTCCGATTGACTCAGACCAGCATCGTTTAGAGGAATGGAGGACCCAAAGACTCCAGTTGTCAAATTGTATCGAAGAAGCTGGTCACCGCTCATAAGATGGAGCGTGTCTTGGAATGCTTTGATTCCTGAAACCTCATTGGAAGGAAGCCAATTTGCGTCACTCCATGTTGCCAACCAAAATCCAGAGTTCCAATTGTATCTGGCGAGACCACTATCATCAGAAGCGAAGAGGAGTTGATTGCCTGCTGATTCTATCACAGTGACTTCGTTACTGTGCAGGACATTGGCCGAACTCCAAATCGAGAGCGGTTGATTGGCGTTCAAATCGTACCGACCAACTCCGTTATCGGTCGCAGCATACAGAATGCTGTTCTGTTCGTGAAGATCGTTGACTTCAGTGGACGACGGCCAACTGTTCGATGAGGATGAAACCACTTGGGTCCAAGTGTTGGAGGCATCGATTTGGAGCAATGTACCATCGCTTGTCATGACATAAACGCCCGATGGAAGAACTTCGAACAAGGCGATGTCAAAGCCAGCATCTGGCAAACCATCGCTAACCGTTCCGTCGATTTGTGAGATCAGTTTGAACATTCCATCGGCGAAGGCGACGTGAATGTTTCCACTTGGTCCAATCGCAGTTCCCACAATCTCTGAATTACGGTCGCTAAAGTCATACATATCGATGACAGCAGGGTCGTTGTTCGCATCAAGGACGAGAATCGAGGCGCTGCCTTGCAAGTAGAGTTGGCCATCGCTTGGATGTTGAACGGCGTTGTAGATTGGGATACTAACTGGAGTGAAGGAAGTAATCGGGTCAACTGGCGCCAAGGCTTCGAAGGCGAGCTCCGTGATGTCTGCAGCAGAAGGCAAGGTCCAACCTGCACCGGAGGCGCTATTTGGAGAGAGTCGGTCTGAGTATGGGTTTGATCCATCGAATGAATCGGATGCCCCCAGAGTTCCGAGTCCACTCCAATCGAACAGGTTGATGCCAATGTCGTTGGCAACAAGAAGAGGCTCATCGATCATGAGTCCGTTCGACCCATTGACGTGGACTTGGAGTGAAACGTTTGATATTTCTGCACCAGGAGCGAATTCGAGAACCCAATCGGCCGTTGCCTGACTTGATAGAATGGGGTCATTACCTACAACAGCATCCAATTGAATCCAACCTGTATCATTGGACCCAGAAAGAGGCCATGAGACCACATCATCGGTTTCGTGAGCAGAAGCGAATGGTACGCCAGCAAGTGCAGCAGACCATGATGCAAGAAGCATCAACATGGTCAGAAAGAGGGCCTTTTTTGGGCCTCTGCGTACGCCATAGCGGCTGCTCATGTCATCAATGCAATCACTTCACTACATAAAGGCCCTGTGTGGTTGATAGAACAAAGCATCATTCCAAATCGGACAATTCGCCGTGCTCATTGATGAAAAGTAGTCGAATGGTAGAGGTTCTTCCGGAGATAGCCTTGGGCGATCCTGAGATCGCAACAATCGTGTCATTGGGCCGAATTTTCTTCATCTCATACAACTGTTTGACAGCTTCAGCAACGGTTGAACGTGCACGTGACTGTTCCTCGACAATAAGCGATTCTACTCCGGGAAGAATCGTTGTCCGTCGAGCAGCACGGATCCGATTCGTCATCGCATAGATAGGTATTCGAGGTCGATGTGCGGCCATTAAGCGCGCAGCATTGCCGTGTTCGGTTCCAACGATGAGATGCTTTGCATCGGTTTCTCGTGCGATGTCGATGGCGGCTCCCGCAATCACACGTGTTGACACATATGCAGCGAGTGCAGGAGGATCAGGCAATCCCTTCGTCGACTGTTCGACAGTTTCAGCAATACGGGCCATTGTTTCAACAGCTTTGACAGGGTGCTGACCACTTGCGGTTTCGCCAGATAACATGACTGCACTAACGTGTTGGCGGATGGCTGTTGCAACGTCTGTAACCTCTGCCCTAGTCGGTCGCGCATGGTTGACCATGCTCTCCAACATCTGCGTTGCCACAACAACAGGAGTACCTCGTTCGAGACACGCCGACACGATTCGTTCTTGTGCGGCTGGTACTTCTTCCAGCGGAATTTCAACGCCTAAATCTCCACGAGCGACCATGACCACATCAGCGGATTCGACAATGGCAGTGAGATCTTCAAGAGCAGCGGGATGTTCGATTTTCGCTACAATCCAAGTGTGGACGCCTGCGGCCTCAATCCGTTCACGGGCTGGAATCAAATCGGCAGCACTCCGAACATAAGAGACGGCGACAAAATCGACATTTTGCGAAAGTGCATGGTCGAGACAATCCAAATCGCGTGGGCCTACGGCAGGGAGTTTCACCAAAGTCCGTGGAACATTGATCCCTTTTCGCTCGGTCAGAATGCCTCCATCTTCTACCCGACAACGAACGATTTCACCTTCAAAGTCTGGTGCTGTGAGGACTTCGAGTCGAATCAGTCCATCGGAAAGGAGCACTGGGTCTCCTTTTTGCAAATCTTTAGACAATCCGTCCCACTCAACGGGAAGAGTTTTGACCATCTCGCCGAGAATGGTTGTACTTTGGGGGGGCAATCCTTCAGGATAGCCACAATGGAGGTCAACGAGTTCCCCTCGCAACAACTCAACTTCGCCTTCGAAACGTCCCAACCGAAGTTTTGGCCCAGGTAAATCTGCGAGCAAACCAATGTGTGTGCCCGTTTTTGCTTCTGCTTCACGGATGTTTTGAATGGTCTGTTCCTTGCCCTTGAAATCACCATGAGAATAGTTGAGTCTAGCGATGTTCATGCCCGCTTGCATCATCTCTGCCAACGTATCGACATTATCGCTTGCAGGTCCAATCGTCGCAATAATTCGAGACCGCATATGTCCCCCTCAATCGCCTACAGGTGGACTTCCTCCATAGTCCTTCCATTGGAAACGGTGGATTCAATCAACATTCAGAACCTTGCAAAAGATACGAATAACGAGCGAAGACTCAAACCATTGATGCGTTCAAGTGTATGTTAGGGGAATGAAATGGACGACAAGAAAGACCAGCTCCTTCGAAAAGAAGCCCTCGATTATCATGAGGAAGCACCTCAAGGAAAAATCAAGGTTGTACCTACAAAACCTCACTCTACGGCACACGAACTTTCTCTCGCATACTCGCCTGGTGTAGCCTACCCATGTCTCGAAATTGCAGAACGTCCTGAAGATGCATACCGATACACATCCAAAGGAAATTTGGTGGCGGTCATCTCCAACGGTACAGCAGTTCTAGGACTCGGCAACATTGGAGCCCTTGCGAGCAAACCTGTCATGGAAGGAAAGGGGCTCTTGCTCAAAACGTTTGCAGATATCGATGTGTTCGATATTGAGATCGACGTGACTGACCCTGAAGAATTCATCCAGACGGTTGTCAACATTTCCAAGACCTTTGGAGGCATCAATCTTGAAGACATTAAGGCCCCTGAGTGCTTTGAAATCGAACGAAGAATTGCCGAAGCCACAGATATTCCTGTTATGCATGACGATCAACATGGCACAGCCATCATTTCTGGTGCTGCGTTGTTGAACGCTGTTGAACTTCAAGAAAAGAAATTAGATGACATCTCGGTCGTTGTCGTAGGCGCAGGTGCATCTGCGTTTGCATGTGCAGAACACTACGTCGCCCTCGGCGTCCAACGCTCGAACATTAAGATGGTCGATTCCCAAGGTATCATCACAAAAGCACGGCTTGACCGGGGTGAATTGAATCAATACAAGGCAAAGTTCGCATCCGATTGCGAGGATGGACAACTACTTGATGCGATGAAAGGGGCCGATGTGCTTCTTGGTTTGTCCAAGGGGGGACTCGTTACGCAAGAGATGGTCGCTGCAATGGCAGACAAACCGATTGTGTTTGCCCTTGCTAATCCAACTCCAGAGATCATGCCAGAGGAGATTCTCGAGGTGAGAAACGATGCAATCATCGCAACTGGTCGCTCCGATTATCCCAACCAAGTCAACAACGTTCTCGGATTCCCCTACATTTTCCGAGGGGCGCTCGACGTGCGAGCTCGGGATATTACACAAAACATGAAGATGGCAGCAACTCGTTCTCTCGCCGAACTTGCCAAAGAACCTGTTCCAGATTACATATCAGCTGCATACGATGGAGCGACCATGGAGTATGGGCCAGAGTACATCATCCCGAAGCCGTTCGACCGCCGTGTGCTTATTTGGGAGGCTTCCGCTGTTGCACAAGCAGCCGTCGAAGAAGGAGTTGCATCGGTGACACCTGAAGAATTCTCATTGCAATCGTACCGAGAAGATCTCGAAGCACGTTTGGGCATGACCTACTCTATCATGCGCAGCATCATCAATCAAGTCCGCCGTCGGAACAAGCGGATAGTATTCCCGGAGGGAGATAACGAGAAAGTGATTCGTGCAGCGGCTCAATTGGCTGAACAGAAAATCTGCAAACCCATTTTGCTCGGTCCAGTCGATCGTATTGCTGGAATGATGGAAGAGATGCATTTCAACTTCGATTACGAGTGCTATGACCCACGCTTCGATGAACGCCGTAAAGGTGCTTACACCGACGCATTGTTTGAGCGGAGAAAACGAAAAGGTGTAACAAAAGTCGATGCTGCACGATTGTTGAAAAGTCGACCATACTTTGCGAGCCAAATGGTTCAAGCAGGGGATGCTGATGGTTTCGTTGGGGGCGTAAGCCGCAACTACAGCGATGTTCTTCGGCCAGTTTTGGAAACCATCGGCGCCTCAGATGATGCTCATTGCCTCATTGGCTGTTACATGGTCACCATTAAAGGAAAGATTCTGTTCCTCGCTGATGCAACCGTGAACGTCTATCCAGACAGCAGAACACTTGCTGAAATCGCTGTCCAAACGGCCAAGGTCGCTCGTCGATTTGGCGTTGACCCCAAAGTTGCCATGCTCTCATTTTCTAATTTTGGAAGCACCCGGGCACAGCGAAGTGATCGGATTGAGGAGGCGGTTGAAATGGCTCGTATTCTTGATCCAACATTGGTCATCGATGGGCCGATGCAAGCCGATACTGCACTTGATTCAAACGTTCAGAAGGAATATCCGTTCATGGAATTCACGGGTCCAGCAAATGTTTTGGTTTTACCAAATCTGGCCTCAGCCAACATCGTTTACAAGATGCTTGAGCAGCTTGCGGATGCAGAAATGACTGGCCCAATCCTTGAGGGAATGAAGCATCCGGTTCAACTGGTTGCTCGGCAAGATGGTGTCCGCCATATTGTGAACATGGCAGCGATTTGTGTCGCAGATTCGATGCGCAAAGATTCCTATTGGGAAACGTTGGCCAACAATCCATCTGAATCTTGAACACCATCTTCGTATGGTATCGATGGACGACGCGGACGCCAAATTGCCCCTGTGACAAACCCAGCAACAAGCCCTCCGAACAATAGATTAGCCCAGCCATCAAGGGCATAGGAGCCGAAACCACGCAGAACCGGAATGAGGAATGAAGGAATGATTCCGAGCAAGGTTGTCCAGATGATTTCAGTACGAAGGTTGCCGATGACATCTGCACTCATCGGTACCCGACGTGCAGGTTCATTTCGTGGAGGGGAGAGAACGAACCTCAAGACAGTGTTTGGAAGTGGACGATCAACAGGAATGTTCGATGTTGCGTGTGTATCGGTTTTTCTCGGATGCATCTCCACTGCGAGCCGATGATGTTGGAGCGGACCATCTGTTTCGACAGGGCGTGGCCGCCCATCCATCATCCCTCCTCGATGACTGGTTGCAGCGGCATCGCTAAGAATCTCAACAATGCCAGGTTCAAGTTCAATGTTGGAAAATGCATGATTCCACTCAGGGAACGATGGCAATCTTGCCTCCAATGGCTGTTCTCTGTTCATCGAATCAAGGGCTGACTGAATCGTTGCTTGCAGCGATTGAATCTCAGTGATGGTAAGTCCAGTCATCGGTTCGTCAGCGTGTTCTGGTGAATCTGACTCGCCAAGCAGTTGTGCAACTTGACCACGACTGAGTGGGCGTTTAAGGATGTAGAACGAAGGCAATCGAACTTCGTAGCGAGGTCGTTGGCTGGCGTAAATCCAACCGCCGCGATCGCTTCCAAGCCATGAACTTCCGGAAGCGATGGGGATAAATTCCAAGCCATTGAGATTGATGTTTTCCACAAAATCACTTCAGTTGCTGTTCCATCAATCTGTACCAATTCATGCCCATTTCATGTTCTTCAAGGAGTTTGAATTGCTTGAATGGAGAAATAGATCGCATGTAACCAAAGGCAGCAAAATCAACCAGATTGGGTTTCTCTCCTCCGAAGAATGATTGCCCATCAAAAGAAGCGGTGTACTCCGTCAGCAAGTCGTGCCAGAGTTTTTTCGGTGTACGGCCGTCTTTCTTCACCCGCTTTCGGGCAATGATTCCCCACATAATTGGGAAACCTGCCCACGCGTAGAGCCTTCGTGATATGAATCCAAACTTTTCCAATTTGGAAACACGTCGGGTGGTGCTCAGAGCAGCACTGAGGGATCCATACAAGATGGGTATCGTGGCTCGTTTCCATGCTTCGTCAATGTGCGTAAGCATCGAATCATATCGCTCACTACCTTGTTCACTGGAAAGCGATGTGTTGTTGTATTTCTCATCGATGTAGTTCATAATTGGGGTTGAATCAACGACAACTTCCCCATCATCGTCGGTGAACACTGGTACCTTATTCCACCCATCTGTAAACGAGAGTTCTTTCTTGGTACGCATTGCGTTCACTTGAACTTCCTTCACATCAAGTCCAAGGTGTTCGATAAGTCCGCGTACTTTCCAAGAAAACGGACACGTTTGCAACACGTGCAACGTTGCTTGGCCCATGGGCAAGGCTACCTGAACGACCTTCTTCAATCCTCGTTAGCGTCTTGGTCAGGACGCCAACCTGGTTTCCAAAATTCTTCGTTGTCCAACCATTCCATCCATTCATCGTCTGCACATGCAAGTAGGCGGTAGGCCCGACTTTCAAGTCCTTCTCTGTTGTATTCGGGCAGCGTACCTTCAGCGTAGGCCTGATGCCAATTGACTTGCATCTGTCGAATTTCCCTGCGTGCTCCTTCTGGATTGTCGAAATTCATTTCGCAAACGTCCCGTAGTTCGGATAGCCACTGTCGTGTGTCTTTGCGAAGAGGATCATCGATTCGATGTCGGGTTGATGATTTTTTACCGAACGGCCACCAACCCATGCTGTTTGTTTTCGCTTCTATGTTTTCATCTTTCGCATGAAGATGAAAAACAAGAACGCCTCCGACCAAACATGGGACGAATCCATCTCCACATTCATGGCAAACTCAAAGATTCATCTCTCAAAGCCCTTTCAGAATCCTATCAGGCGAGATTGCAAAATGCTGGTATTAGCGTGCATGCTCACACCGATGAATTGCCAAAGTATCTCTCGAAACTTGAGTCGATGAACGGACAGTTGTTCCTCCTCGATGAACGCGGTACGACCTTCACGTCTGTCGATTTTTCAAAGGAGGTCCAGTCGTGGACACTTCACGCATCTGACACACATGTCGCTATTGGTCCCGCAGAGGGCTGGAACAATCTTGGGCAGCACTTGCCTCGTATTTCGTTGTCTGAAATGACATTTCCACACGAGTTTGCTGCAGTATTGTTCCTTGAACAACTCTACAGGGCTTTTCAAATTCTCAAAGGGACATCGTATCACAAGGCTTGAGCGAATCCTAATCAAGAGAAAGACAGAGGAACAGCCATGGCGGTCCCATTCAGCGATGAGGCAAGTCTGCGATGGATTCTCATCGCATTCGAGTTTTTCATAGGATTGGCTCTTGTCTACAACAGCAAGAATCAACCGTTTCCTCGCCCAAGTGCCCGCTTTGGGTGGCTTGTTCTTCTGCTTGCAACGCTGGTCCTGATCGGCCAAGCCGCACCAAAACCGATGACCATTTTTGCACATTTCGTTATGTTGTCTGGACTTGGTGGCTTTGGTTTGGTTGCGGGCGTCTATCAACTCGCTCAAACGCAACGGGATGTTCTCGTAGCACCATACTCTGGGATGATGTTCTGTGTGGGGGTTGTGGGACTCATGGTATCGACGTGGGACGATCTCTCGACAATTGAACAATGGGCAGGATTCCTTACCATTGTGGTTTTGGGAGGAGGAGAAACGTGGCTCATCTTCCGAGGTTTGCTTATTGGCAAACTTCCACGAGCGTGGTCACAAGCAGGTATGGTAGCACTCTTACAGGGACGGTTGACCGGACATAACGGTGCGATTGAATGCTTCGAAAAGGGATGGGACGCAGACGAAGAACATCTCAACCCAATGGCGTATGTTGCTTTGCATCGAATACACTTGTTCCTCGGTCAAGACGAGGAAGCTCAGAACTGGAAGACATATCTCGATCGCGAAGGTGGAGAAAGTGCGGTGGCTCGAGAGTACATACAAGCTATCCACGATGCACTTACGGATTTGGATTCACAGGCTGCGGAACGGCTCCCTGTTCTTGAGGAAGAGTAATCCGAACCGGGCCCTTCTTTCCGGAATCTTTCAAAATCTACGCATAAACGAGATAATTTAAAGAACGTAGACGTCGATTTATGTATATGAACAAGCAAATTCCGGTTAAAGTATTTCTTTGGATGGTGATGATTTGGTCTGCCGCCAATCTCTTTGCTCAGGCCATTTACATGGGTTTTAACGGTGTTCCTTTCGATGGAATCGCAATGATTGATTCCCTCGGAAATTGGTATTATGTCCTCCTTGTTGTCGAAGTTGCAGTCTGGATGTACGTCGCCGTGTATTTCGGCAAGCGGTTCCTCTCAAAGATTAATCCGGCTACGCAAATTCAACTCAACCATTGAAATTGATGTCACGCATTGAATACAAGCGATGAGATTAAGTGGTGCCATGAAGAACATGCCTTCATGTTCAATCTTGACAGAGAACCGTTGTTTTCTGGTCAACCCATGCTTTTGGAAGATTTGAATGAAGAAGAAATTCAACGTTTGGATGTTGAAAATCTGAGTGTTCTCAGTATTGATCAGGTTCGTGAAACACTTCCTGATGTTGAGCGTCAGTTGTCAACACTGCAAGCGCTTGTTGATGAAGCACATGATATGACTGAAGAGATCGAAATTCTTCTTGAGTCACTTCCGCCTGAACATCCTCATGTTGTTGAAATGTCAGAATTGCTTGGAGGACTTGTTGCGCATTGGCAACAAACCATTGCGAAGATTGAATGCCATGGAGCACGCGTGGCAGGACTCGATCCCGGGCGAATTGAGTGGTATGGAGTCGTGGACAATCATTTGAAGCTATATTCTTGGACGTGTGGAGAAGCCGATATTGAGTGGTATTACGGTCTTGATGAAGGCTTCTCGTCCCGAAAACCACTCATAGAAGCATAACTTCCCATCAGCATAGGGGAGCACATGGTTCGAATCGACCGAGTTCATACTGGTGGTGGAGATAAGGGCGAATCATCCCTTGTTGATGGGAGTCGTCGTCTCAAATCCGATCTGCGATTTTCCGTCGTTGGAGATTGCGATGAATTGAATTCCATAATCGGTCTTGTGCGTATGGAGTGCTCACGGCTTCCATTACATCACCAAGATGGGGGAGACCGAAAAAGCGCTGGTCGTGTTCAATTCATCTGCGATGCTGCCCTTTCACGCATTCAACATGAATTGTTTGACCTGGGTGCAGAATTGGCATGCCCCCCAGAAAATCTTCCAGATTATATGGCTCTCATCAGTGAAATCCAAGCCGATACCTTGGTTTCTGACATGGATGCATGGCTTACACAAACTGAGCCATTGACGTCGTTTATTCTTCCTGCGGGTGGACCGCCTCAATCGGTCTTGCACCATGCTCGCACGGTTGCTCGCCGTCTCGAAAGAGGCATTGTTCAACTACGTGAACATGAGGGTGAACAGTCAGTTCGCCCGTTGGTTCTTACCTATGTCAACCGACTTTCAGATTGGCTTTTTGTCTTGAGCAGGTGGATTACGGCCGTGCTCGGGGAAGAGGAAATGCTCTGGCAACCTCTTGGAAAGCGAGGGAAAGAAGATGGGATTGCAAACTCGATTCTGCGTCAAGCAGAACACGATGCTGATTTTGACAACATCTAATTGGCCGATTTGGCCTTGTCCCATGCTTTACGTACAACACCACGGGTTTCATCGTGCGTCAACTGGGCAAGCGCTTGTTCCCAATCCAACCACAAATGGTCTCGATGTTCGTGCGATAGCGTGACATCGAGCGTATCTGTTTCAGCAAGAAACCAGTAGACCTCCTTCTCTCGCTTACGGCCTTTGTGTCGGTATGTGTATGCTGTGCGCTCGACAAATTCTTCATCGA
The DNA here is from genome assembly GCA_038105035.1 of Candidatus Poseidoniales archaeon. GTDB lineage: Archaea > Thermoplasmatota > Poseidoniia > Poseidoniales > Poseidoniaceae > MGIIa-L2. The sequence continues at coordinate 28,532 of JAYOBT010000010.1, forward strand.
AGGTCAGTTCAGTGATTCCAGTTTCTTCCGCCAATTCTCGGCGAACGGTAGCAATATGATCGACGTCTGTATCTTCGACGTGACCTTTTGGTAAATCCCAATGACCCTGAGGGTATTGCAGTAGCAAAATACTGTCGAGGTTGACTAGAACGACGCCACAAGAAGTCTCCATCTCATCCCCTCTGATTGGCCGTGTGAGGAATATCGTTTGATATCTTCGCGAGTTGAGTTTGCCCAATAGGTTCAATATACGTCGAATTTGAGGTTTCAAACATGACGAGTGCACATTCGTTCCCGGACGTTCATCGAATCGTTGCTGATTCGGATATGGATGGGATGTGTGCGGCGGTTGTCTTGAAGAAAGCATACCCCGGCGCCGATGTTCACTTTGCCCATGCCGCTCTCATTCGCTCAGGCATTATCGACCATCTCATCGATGAACACACCGTAACCGTCGATCTCCCCTTTCACCCAAACAGTGGCTGGTATCTTGATCATCACCTCACCAACAAGCCTACCGAATTGGAACATGATACATTCACATCAAAGGGCGGGATTGTGCATTGGGATCACGCTCCATCAGCAGCCCGCCTTGCGTTTGAATTGTTTCGAAAGCAATACGCATTCCCACATCTGGAAACGATTATGCCGCTTGTTGATGACCTTGATTCTGGTGGCATTTCTCTGGAGACATTTCTTGAAGACGGGCCACTGCTTCAGTTGTCAAGGACATTGAGTTACAACGATGCAGAGTACATGCACCATCTTCTTTCCCTCTTTCTAACATGTACCACGATGGATGAAATCTACAATGACGAAACCGTCAGTGAACGAATGCTTCTTGCTCAAAGTTCACGCAAAGAACTGATGACTTTGGTGCAAGAAAAAACTACGATTGTGAACCGTTTGGCCATATGCCGCCTTGAAGATACAGGCCATCGTTCGAATGGGTATCTCATAACAGCCCATGCTGGGGAAGACGCAGATGCTTGTTGCATCGTCCATGGCTATTCGGATGGTGAAATTGGCAACAAATCACGTCCACCTCTCTCTGCAAGCTTCTATGCGAATTCATTTCTTCCACAAGGGCAAGATCGTTACGATCTTTCTCGACTAGCAACGGAATTTGACCCACATGGGGGTGGCCATGCGAATGCATGCGGTTGTCGCATCCAACCTCCTGGGATTGAATCCAATCTCAAGCGATGGATGGAGATGTGGAATAATCGTGATGTTGACCTTCGATACCAAAATTAGATCACTTGGAACGTGTAGATGAGCCCGAGAAATGAGTGAATCATCACCAGTGCCATCATCATATCCGATGCACGACCGTGTTTCGTTCGTTCAATAGCGAACGATTCGTTTTGTTCTATCAGTTCTGCAGTTCTTCGACCATGACGCACAACCAACCAGAGCAAGATCAAGCCAATTGGGCCAGTGAAACCATGGATATTTTGCGGCAAGATGTCGGACGTCCAATCACCGTCGACAATCATCCCAGAAATGGCTCGAGCAAAAAATGCAACAAGTGCTAAACAGATTCCAGACCAAAGAAGCCATTCGCCATGACGCTGATGACGAGCGAGTGCTTGCCTGCGATCATCTCCTCGAAGTGACATGCCCTTTTTTCGCCATCCATATTGTCGAACAAGCCACAAAACGAATACGGTCGCTAGAATTGGATGAATGAGCATGATAACCGTTCGCATTAGCATATGCATTCCTCCGCTGTTGATGGCTAGGCTTCGTTGACTTGAATGGGTTTCTCTTGTGCATGTGACCTTAGCGGTGAGTTCAAAGGTGGGATGACGAGGGAAAGGTGGGGGCGCCATGCAAGAATCTTATCTTGAGGCATGTCTTGAAGCAGGATTCAAGACCATTAAGAATCGACGGCTAAATGCTGTCGGCAAATGTCCTGAATATACGCTCATGGACAAACCATGGAAAGAATTGGTCAAACTCGCAGTTCTTGAGACCGAGATTCCAGGTCAAGACGAAGACGGTGAAACCATTGCCCCATCGCCACGTTTTCGTCGTGGGCGTCGCCGTGGTCGTCAACAATCGACCATTCCGTCGCCAACAGACATTCAATCGATGACTGAGGAAACACCAGCGCTTCGATTTGCTCTTCTTCTCGTCAACAAGTTCCTACACGCTGAGCAGTGGGATGAGGGCGATTATGCATCTCTTGAAACCGAATTACGAGATGCATGTCTCGCTCAAGGTGTGCATTCAGTTTGGCACGAAATGGCAAAGCGAAGCGATCTTTTCGGTCAATTTTCAGCATGCCCTGTTGTAGAATCCAAATCAACATCAGCCAAGAAGACACTTGACTTGTCCGAAATTGCGATTGATCCGTTTGATGCAACATCATGTCTCGACGTATTCAAATCAATTCCAGATGAACACTACAGTGCGGAAGACCTTGTCGCAATGAAGCGTTTGATTAAACGACTTTCTTCTGGGAAGTGGCCAAGCATTGAATCGAATTTGTTCGAATTCAAGGGGAATCTTTCCTTGATTTCTCTTCTCATTGCTTTGAATACAAATGGTCCAACTGATGCCATCCTCGAACGACTCAAGAAAGCGAACAAATCACTCGCAGAGCGATATGAGCTTGCTATGGTTTTCACTCAGGATTCAATTCAATGGAATGATGATTACCTTGTGCAAGCCGATGATGACCTTGGAAAAGCGCTCCTCAAATTGGCATGGCTAAACGGGCCACTCGACCAAATAAACCCAACAACATCGCAGCTGGAAGTTGGCCTCAAGATTCTCATCGATGCTCAAGCACCAACAAATCGAGTTGATGTTGTGCGATGGAAGATGCTTCAGTGCTATGTGGAAGAATCCCGTAGTGGTGATGCGCTCGAAATAATACAATCCATCTCTCTTGAACACGAATCTGATGCATCAGAACTGTTACCGCTCCTGATTCAACTTGACCACTCAGATGCTTTCGCTTGGCTTGAAGCCAATATGAGTAATATCGACGAAGGAGGATTGGTATCAATCGCTCAAGAGAATGTACTACCAACATCGCTTCGTGCAAAAGCCCTGGTCTTACTTCGAAACCAAGACAGTGAAGGTTGGATGGAAGTCCAATCTCTTGCTGTGCACATATTTGTTCAGACCCTCAACTTGGATGAGTTAGCTACCATTTTGCTGGAGGATGAACTCGCCATCCCCACGCATCCATTTGAGACACTTATTGTCGCTCATCTCTTGAGCGCAGAGCATGATGAGGCGAACTGGAAAATGGCTCGGAGTGCAAGAAAGAAAGCGCTTCAAATGGTTCAATCGACGGATGTACCCGCTTCAGTGAACGCAGATGAACACAAATTATTGCTTCTGCTCGAGGGGCGAATTGAAGAATCTGTTAACAGACTCGAATTGACTGGTACCTTACCCAAAAAAGGAATCAAAGCCGTGAATCAAATCGTCAATGCACTTTCATCTGGGGGCTCTCATCTCGTCGATGAGAAACACCTCATCAACATCATCGAATCCTTGGAGGAAGGTGAAATGACGGAAATGGGCGAAGCACTCCTTCGAACCATCGTTTCGAAACTTCGTTTGAACAATGTTCGTCTCTCTCTTGAACGCGGAGACGATACGACGCAAGTCATTGCATTGCTCGAGACTGTTTTGACTCAGCCGGCGATTCCTTACCCTATTATCGATGGTGTTCGGGAACTAATGTATGAGTTCGATCTCGGCATTGAATCGCTCGTACAGTGGTACCAATCTCACCATCCACGATCAATTTGGGCTTTGCTTGCGCAAGCAACACTCGATGCATCCAAAGGAAAGAACCTCTCAGCAGCACGATTGTTCAAGCGGTCCGCTGATTCTGGTGAATTTGCTTATGATGAAGAAATGATGCTGTATCGAAAGGCTCTGATTCACTTCGCTTTTGACAAGAAATGGGGAGAAGCCAAGCAACTTTTGTCCGACCATCCGAATTTGCGTGCAGCGATTACGAAGCGATTCCAGCTTTATCTTGATGTCTCTCACAAAGCGTCGATTCAAGAAACCGCTCAAGCGACATCGATGTTGAAAAATTTCGTCAGACGACAAGAAATCATTGTTGAGGAGACTGAAGATGGCGAGAAAACGAGAACAAAAACCGTCTTCAAAGAGGATGAATTAGATCTACTTCACACCTATCCCGATGAGCATCCGAAACCACTACCAAGAGAGCCGTTTACTGGGCGTCTTCTTGCCGCTACAAACGCTTTACAACGAGATTACAGAACGCAGAGTTCAAAGTCGTTTGACCGGCGATATCGCGACATCATGTTAATGCGAAATCCCGATGCAATGGAAGTACACACACTGGCCCAACAGGCGAGTGAAACATCACCTTTGGATGCTCTTCGTATTCTCGAGCGCGCACAACTTTCTGGTCGCTTCAAAGATCGAAACAAATCCTTTGCAAACTTGGAATTAGTGTTGTTCCGCCGACATCAATCCGACATCCGGACGTCGGATCGAAGATACCTCAGGCATCTTCCACTCAAACCACTTGTTTTGGTCGATACAAACATTGTCATCGATGCGTTGTATCAACGTCTTCAGGAAAAACTCAACCGTTCAAATCACTTTGAAGATTCAACCAATCAACGCTCTCACTTTGCAGGCTACCTGCTCTACTTAGCAGCCAATGACAAAGTCGACCTCTGGCTACCGAAGGTTGTTCGAAGCGAAGTTGAGAACATCGCTCGTTCCATTGATGATATTCGCTCACGATTTGAAAATGCACTCGTGGATAATGAGGTCTTGGAATCGACGATGTCGCCTGAAAACATGAAATCGATTGTGAATGAGATTATTTTTGATTTCAGTACGTGGGCAGGTAATTCAGATGAAATTGAATCTGAGGCTGTGAGTGAAGAAGTGAAGTCTTCGATGGATACCTTCCTTACTCAACACAACGAAATTTATGATGAACTCACAAAAATGCGTCAGCATTACGGAGGCAAGAACATCCGAACCGAAATCGATGGTAGGAAGATCTATCCTCAACACCCTGATCGAAAGATTATGCAATACGCTTCTGTACTCTCCAATCGGCCGATTGACAATGTGGGTTCAATCGTTGTAGCAACCCACGATGGTGATTTCACAGTCGTTGCTCGTGCCTTCGAAGAACGCTTCGGTTTTGGTATCGCAAAGAACAGTCGTACATTGAAACAATGGTTACGCGAGTCATGACCGTCTCCAGACTGCTCTGTAACGTAGATGCTCTTCATCATCGTACTGAACCGTGTAGAAGTTAATCTCGTTGAGATCGGTTCCAATGGATTCGATAAATGAGCGTTCGAGTGGCCAGGGGGGCCCATCGACCTCAAGTGGAGTTGCTGGATTCATCCTTCCTATGCACATCAAGACCCCCTCTTGACGGACAAGAGGTGCCAAGTTCTTCGATGCAGGAATTCGAAAAGATTCTGGAATTGCTTGCAAAATATGCACCTCCAAAACGAGATCAAATGCTCCAATCCAATCTTCTTG
>JAYOBT010000010.1:34151-42820 GCA_038105035.1 Candidatus Poseidoniales archaeon
AGCATCATTTCTGCAGAGAGAATAAGCGATCCAGGATTGACCTTATCTTGTCCTGCATATTTTGGTGCGGTTCCGTGGGTTGCTTCGAAGATTGAAATGCCCGTATCATAGTTGATGTTCGCACCTGGAGCAATACCAATACCGCCAACTTGAGCAGCGAGCGCGTCTGAAATGTAGTCGCCGTTCAAATTCATAGTTGCAAGGACACTGTATTCTGCTGGACGTGTGATAATTTGTTGGAGCATGGCATCTGCGATGACGTCCTTGATGACAATCTCATTACCAGTTGTTGGGTTTTTCATGGTACACCAAGGCCCTCCATCAAGTTCGACCGCCCCAAATTCTTCCTTCGCAAGTTGGTAGCCCCAGTCTCGGAATCCACCTTCAGTGAACTTCATGATGTTCCCCTTGTGAACAAGAGTGACACTATCCTTGTCGTTGTCAATGGCGTATTGCAGTGCTGCTCGAACGATTCGATTCGTCCCCTCTTGGCTGATTGGTTTGATTCCAATACCTGATGTGTCTGGGAATCGAATCTTATCGACACCCATTTCGTTGGTCAAGAAATCAATTAATTTCTTGACGCCTTCCGAACCAGCTTCCCATTCAATCCCAGCGTAAACGTCTTCGCTGTTTTCACGGAAAATAATCATATCAACATCGCCAGGTGTTTTGACAGGAGAGGGGGTACCGTCGTACCAACGAACTGGACGTACACAAGCGAACAGATCCAGCTTTTGGCGAAGAGCGACGTTTAGCGAACGGATTCCGCCACCAACAGGTGTGGTCAATGGACCCTTGATGGAAACAAGACCTGAGCGCATTGCATCGAGTGTCGCCTCTGGGAGCCATTCTCCAGTTGCATTGAATGCTTTCTCACCGGCGAGGACTTCGTTCCAAGCGATTTGCTTCTCGCCATTGTATGCCTTTGCAACAGCAGCATCAACAACTGAAATCATCACTGGACTAATGTCGACGCCGATTCCATCTCCCTCGATGTAATGGATAATTGGATTGTTTGGGATGTGAAGTTTTCCATTTTGCATGACAACAGGTTCGCCGCTCATAGTTCTCAAACCGTCCCACCAATAACCACTTCAAGAACCAACCGACGCGATAGTTTCTATGAGAGCCAAGGTGACGTGGACTGGCGGGACAAAACTCGACTGTGAAAATGAACGAGGTCAATCCATTGATGTTGACTGGGAAGAAGGCCCATCGCCTATGCAAATCTTCTTGCAAATGATTGGAGCATGTTCAATTGTTGATGTTGTTGTTGGCTTGAAAAATCGAGACTTTGGAGAAGTTTGGGTTGATTTGGATGCTGAACGTAGGGAAGATTATCCACGTTCATTTACAAAAGTCAACATGATTTACCATGTCGAAGGCGATGTTCCAGAGAAATTGGTTCGACGAAGCATCGAAAAATCACATGAAAAATACTGTTCTGTCTCAAATTCGCTTGATGAGAACATTGAGATTGTATGGGATCTCGTGCTTCATCAAAAGTAAGTGCTTGACTTCAGGGATTGAATGGCCTGCTTGAAGGCATTCTCCAATAAGTCGTACAAAGGTTTCCAAACAGATGGAATGTTGTTCTCTTCAACGAAATCAAAGTCCCCTGCATTGTGTTGAACTCGGACACATGGTCGAATTTGCTGGTTCCCTTGGAGTTCAACAAGAAGGGAAAGACGGTATTCGTCGTCAGACAAGGTTACACGGGCCGAGTTCAAATCAATGTTCTGTGCGTTCTCAGGAAGGACATCAATCGCATCGCTTGTTTGTTGGCGAATGGTATGTTGGGCGAGGACCTGGAGTAGTTCCGCTACAAGAACAGGATCAACCTCTGGTGATTCAGGTTCTTCTTTGAGCAAAATGCTGTGCAGTGGACTCGACGAGGTTGGCTGCACGGAAGAGGGAGCGCCCAATTCGGCGAAAATGTCAACTTCATCAGCGTCAAAATCTGGTGTAATTGGTTGTTCAAAATCCATGTTATCGGATTGGAATAACCCAAGCTCCGCTTTTGAAGTATTGTTCGTTTTGTAGCGAACATGAAAGGTTCAAATGTAGGAAATTTTTGGTACACTTGAGGGATTACGATGCGAGCAATTGTCGTTGTGCTTGTTCTTGCATCTCTTGCCCAAGTCGGGATTTCCGCACCCTCTGGTATCGGCATTTCAGCGAATGAAGGATGTCTCTGTCACGGCGAAAAGAATTTTGACACTACAGTGCAACTTCTTGGATTGCCCGAGTCCTTTGAGTCGAATGCATCATACAATTTCTCCATCATAGTTGAGTCTGAAACGGTTGCAGCAAATCCAAATGGTTCAATTGGAGGATTCAGAATGCTGGTTGTTGGCGGTTCCATCATCTTTGATGAGGGCGAAGGTTTGGTCCAAGAATTGGACGGTGGGTGGACACATACTGAGTTGGGGAATATGGTGCGGAGTTGGAATCTGTCACTCGTTAGTCCAGAGGACAATGCATCCTACGTCGATTTCACAGTGTATGGAAACGCGGTCAATGGTAATCAGGCAAGCAGTGAAGATGCTTGGAACAGTCTTGATTTCCGATTACCAGGCGTTCAATATGAAGGCGAACTTTTGGGAGAGCAGGTGGATGAATTCAACCCAATGGACTACACTGTTGGTGTTGTTTCGATGATTGCTCTGGTTGGGCTACTCATTATCACAGTACGTAACTGATCAATTGACAAATTCAATTGTGCTGCTCCGTAGAGCCTTGCGTTGACGTCGCTCTGAGGAGCCGTGAATTTGCTCGCTCTTGACACCCGTTAGAACAAGCATGACGCGGATTTCGTCATCCAGTGTTTCATCAACTGCTGTTCCCCAGATGATTTTGGCATGAGGTGATATTCGTTCTGTGATGATTTGTGCACAACGTTCCGCCTCTCCTAAGGTGAGATTGTTGCCTCCAACGACGTTGATGAGGGCGCCCCGAGCGTCGCTGAAATCAAGATCGAGCAATGGTGAATGCAAGGCTTCTAGCGTAGCTTCTTCGGCTCGTCCTGGGCCAGAACCAGCACCTAGTCCAATCATGGCCACACCTGCTCCGGAATGAATGACAGCCTTTAGATCCTCAAAGTCGAGATTCACCATACCGTCTCGTGTGAGCAATTCAGTCACGCCGATGATGGAACGAACGAGAAGTTCATCTCCAACTCGGAATGCACTGGCGAGAGGTAGATCTTTAACGCCCTCAATTTCAAGAAGACGTTCGTTTGGAATCACGAGAATTGTATCACAGTGTTCTCGTAGTCGCTCAAGGCCCCATTCAGCGTTTTCTCTGCGTGTTGCCCCTTCTGACTTGAATGGATAGGTAACGACGGCGATGGTCATAGCCCCCTGTTCTTTCGCAAGTCTTGCAATGTGACCCGCTGCTCCTGTACCAGAGCCACCACCCATCCCTGCAGCGATGATTGCAAGTTGCGTATCGGTGGTGATGCTTCGAAGTGCCATTTCGGATTCAAGAGCTGCCGCTTCACCTTTAGTTGGATCTCCGCCAGCCCCCCTACCTCGTGCAGTTCGCCCAATCAGGACTTTGTGCTCAAGAGGGGACATGAGGAGGGCTTGAGCATCTGTATTGATCGCATAGCCTGTAACAAAGGAGTTCTCAAACAGCCCCTCAGCATCCAGCCGACCAACAGCATTGCACCCAGCTCCACCTACTCCATAGACACGGATTCTTGGTTGGAGAGATTCAAGCAGCGCTCGTAACTCTTCATCGGTACCTTGTCCGCTCGGTTGTGGATCAAGTTGAGGTACGATTTCTTCATCAGACAGTTCCAAAACTCGTTCGATCAAATGGCGCATGGCCAATATCTTGATTCATCCTATCTTGAATGTATTGCACCGAACTTCCATGATGGAACCGATTTCGACACACTGAATCAGTCACGGAGACCTTCTTGCGTAACTTGGTAGACACACTCGCCATCCGGCAGATTTGGAGAGTCGACAAGTCGTGCGATTCTTCGGCCTCCCTTGGCCTTTCGAAGATAGAGTCGGAAGGTAGAGGCGTGTGCAAGAACGTGGCCACCGATTGGCTTGGTTGGATCTCCCCACATAGCGTCAGGCTTGGAGTGGACTTGATTTGTTACCAAAACAAGTGCATTGTTGACGTCAGCAAGTTGCTTGAGGTCCTTGAGATGGCGGTTCAATTTTTGTTGTCGGTTGGCAAGCATACCGCGACCAATAAATTCTGCACGGAAGTGACTTGTTAACGAATCGACAATGATCATCTTCACATTGAGTCCTTTGCTCATTCGCTTGATTTCTTCTGCCAAAAGCATCTGGTGCGCAGAGTTGTACGCACGTGCGACGTGTATTCGGCTCAAGACCACGTCTGGGTCTAGACCATGTCCGCGAGCCATTTGGGTGATTCGTTCAGGACGGAATGTGTCTTCAGTATCGATGTAAAAGACATCGCCGTCGAAACCACCGTCTTCGATTGGCATGGTACAGTTGACAGCCAGTTGATGTCCAATTTGTGTCTTCCCAGAACCAAACGCACCGTACACTTCGACGAGAGCTTGGGTTTCGAAGCCTCCGCCAAGGAGGTCATCAATCGACTGAACCTTCGATGAAAGTTTCTGGACTTCTCGACGACGATCGAGGAGCGCTACACCGGAAACGAATCCACCGATGTTGGCCATTTTCTTGGCTGCATTGATGATTTTACCAGCAACTGCTTCACCAAGTTCAGCCTGTTCCGCAAGATCTGCAGGAGACATGACGGCAAGAGAGAGGAGTTCGTCAAAACCGGCTTCTCGGAGTTTTTCAGCCGTTGCCGGACCTACACCAGGTAGGTCTTCGATTTTGACTTCGGGAACCTCTTCATCTACGACTTCCATTGGTACCACTTCGTCTTCAGTAGGGACTTCATTGTTCTTACTTGTTGTTTTCTTCTTTGTTTTTGTGCTCATTGTATCACTCATCCCAAACCAACGGCTGAGGGTATATCAAGCGAAGAATGGGACAAATGGTCGGTGAAATCTGAAGAATTGGGCGGACATTGTCGCCCGATATCGATTTTCACTTTTCATTCACTTTCAGAATTTTCTTCTTCAGATTCATTCTCTTGTTGGTACGGATTTGGAACAGATTCTTCTTGTTCATACAAGATGTCAACGACATGATTGATGTTGATTCGGTCTTGCCCTTGATCGATGGATAGAGTGAGATCATGCATACCACTGATTGGGAAATTGAGATCGATGGACCATAAGGCGTCTTCACCGTCTTGAATTTGAGCTGTTTTGGTACCCTTACTGGCTGAGTTTGGATCGGTTAATTCCCAAGTTACACTTACGGGACTCCCGAGAGGAGTCTCCGGATTTTCAACATTAGACTCAACGACAACTTGCTTTGGATTGGAATCTTCGTTGCCTGGAGTTGTATTGATTTCCATGGTATCAGGGTCTGCAGAATTTGCTTCACTCCATTCAATTGAATGTTCTACTCGTAGCATGACGGTCTGATTTACACTGTTGCCGTTGATGTCGGTTGCTGCTAGGATGACTGTATACATCCCATGAATTTGGTATTCGACGTCGATGTTTGCTGATTCTGATGCGTCGATGCTGATGATCGAGCGACCATCTCCGGGATCGAGCGTGAAGGTTTCAAGGCCGTAGTCGGATGTTGTGCGAGCAAAATCAAAACTAAACGTTACACCAGTGAATGATATCTGAGAGCCACCGATGAACGATTGTTGGATGGTTCCATTGGTTGCATCATAATGCACAACCAAGTCAATGAGTTCTTCTTGCTCTGAATCATTATCGCCAAAACAGCCAGCGAGCATTGAACACATCAAGAGCGTGGAGAACAAGACAACCCCTGTTCGTCCGCCCATGGTACTACTTGCAGGTCATCCTTGAAGAAGACAGTGCCGAAAGTGGATGAAAAAATACCACATCGGTGGTTTCAAAGGTAAGGACTGTGGCGTTTGGAACAGCGAGGTGGGGTAGTCTGGATATCCCGTCGGGCTCATAACCCGGAGATCGATGGTTCAAATCCATCCCTCGCTACCACTCAAGAATACTGATAATAATCGTGTTTTGGTTGTAAGGAATCCATTGCAGACTGTAAGCGTTCATTTGCAGCCTGAACCCCACGGGCGATTTCATCACATTCTTTGCGGATGCGTTGGGCTTGTTCTGCACACTCAGTATGTTTGTGTGAACATGTTTCAAGAACAGCCAATGCGGAATCGATTTGAATCTCAGATGCGTGTTCAGGTTTCAGAAAATAGGCTCCGTTTTCCAAGATGACTGGACCTGAAGATTGAATTTCACTGGCTAATGTCTTGCAGAGTTTGGTCTTCAATCCATCCACCTCGCAGGCTGCCACCAGAGCAGCAATGTTTCCTGGCGTATCCTTGTGTGCTTTCAGGAAGAACTTCTTGGCCTTCGTGTTCTTTCCGGCCTTCGCAAAAACGCTCCCGATTGTGCGATAATCCTGTTCAATTGGGGTCAGTTTGGAAAGGAGTGTTGGTGCTGTTTGAGAGAGGATTTTTTCCAACTTTTTTCGTTCTCGCAGAAGAACGGAGGTTGCTTGGATAGCCAATTTGCTTTTACCACGTATCGATAGAACTTCGGCCAAAATCCGAACGCCTTTGACGAGCAGCGTTTGCGTAGCACCATCCCGCTGCTTGTTGGCGAGTAGCATGGAGGTAAACTCACTGGCCATTACTTCGACCATTTCATGGCGCTCTTCTTCGAAGTAACGAATCATCTGTGAAAGCGTTTGATTCGGATCGGACATGCCAAACATAGAATCGCCTCATTATCCGCCATATGCTGCCGTCAAGGTCGTTGTTTCAACAACCCCGGACAGCGTTCGAATGTTTTGCAGCACAAGATCGGACAGTTGAGAAAACTCATCGACCATCACCTTGCAGTAGACGTCATATTCGCCGAAAAGCACCATGGCTTCTTCGATTTGAGACATCTCGTTGAGTTCGGCCACAACTTCTTGTTCTCGGCCGGGCTCCGTCGTAAGAAGAACTAGGGCGATTGCGGCCATAGTGTACCATTCAGAACCTCATGTTTAATTCTTCACGTCGTTTGGTTGTAGTAATGAGCATGCAGTCGCGAGTCATTGCCATAACCGGTTCGCCTGGAACCGGGAAATCAACGCTCGCATCTCGTCTCAAGGATAAGGGCTTGAAGGTCATCACACTCGAAGAATTGGCAGAGAGTGTTGATGCGGTCTCACAGTATGATGGGATGCGCGAGGTAGATGCTTCGAAGCTCGTTCAATGGAAGTGGGAGGGGAATCATCCCTGCGTCATCGATGGCCATCTATCCCATCACTGTTCAGTCAATGCAGTCATTGTTCTACGATGTCACCCTCTTGAGCTAAGGCGGCGGCTTGAAAACCGCGAAGGCTACGGTAGAGAAAAAATCGAATCGAACGTTGAATGGGAACTCCTTTCCGGCGTATGGTCCGATCTTATCGCCCTCCATCCCCGTGCAAGGGTGATTGAATTCGATACAACAGAACATGAAGTGCCGATAGATTTGGCTCTCAATTTCATTCTCGGAAAAGAGACTTCGCATTCCGTTGAAAAATCCATTTCAGATTCAATTGACTGGATTGGAACTGAAATTGATGCCGAAAGCATATGACCTTTCTTCACTAGGTCGAATCGATTGAGATGGCACTTGAGCAACTCAGAAAACGATGGGAAGCTATTGCCTCACCTCTCGTTTCCAGTCTAGGTAAAACAAATCCAGCTGTTCTTACATGGCTCGCACTTCCTGTTGGCATCGCAGCAAGCGTGCTTGTCTTCCTCGCTCCGAAAAGCGACACGGGAGCATTCATGCTCATTGGCTCAGCCTTGTTGATTGCGTTCTCGATGGTCCTTGACGGCCTGGATGGCCAACTTGCTCGGCAAACAGGTCAAGTGTCCCGATGGGGAGACTACCTCGACCACACCCTTGATCGACTTCTTGATGCTATGTGGGTTATCGCTATTGCTTCAAGTCCAGCATGGGTCAACGATCCCGCAATGGGTTGGGCAGCAGCATGGTTCACCATCCTTGGCTCTTACATGGGGACGCAAGCTCAAGCCGTCAGCGGTGGTCGAAATTATCGTGGTTTCTCACGTGCGGATAGAACCATCCTCACCATTGCAGCACTTGCTTTAACCGGAATCTTTTGGCTTATTGGTGTCGAAGATTATTCCGCAGCTTTTGCGCCTTTCGAACATCTTGAATTGAACCCGCTTACTGCTGTTGTGATCCTTTCCGGTCTTGGTGGAATCTACACATTCTTTGTTCGATTCTCACAAGCGAGAAAAGAGATCATCGCCCTCGACAAGGAACGACCTCTGACTCAACCAAATCACGAAGAATCGGAGTAAATCTGCGACAAACAAATACGTCGGTTGTTCGTGTTATTTATCGGCATACTCTTAACGGGCGGCGGCGACGTATTGTGTGATGGGTGCGAACGCGCTGAACCGTAGTCTCCAACCGAAGGCCGTCATCATGGTCTTGCTCATGATGTTGATGCTTGTTCCACTAACTCCCGTTTCCACCGCTGCGGATACGAATCCGGATAACTTGCAAGCACAGCATATTGCTGCAACGTTCGATCCAGTTTCTGAGACAACAACGGTCACGTGGCAAAACATCGACA
>JAYOBT010000079.1:0-1705 GCA_038105035.1 Candidatus Poseidoniales archaeon
CGTTAATCAACCGAACTGTTCAATTTTCTGTGAGACTTCACCAGAATTTGTACCATGGGTCTGTTTCATCTTGACCTACGAAGTTTGCTGATTCAATGGTTACATCATCGGCTGGTGTTGATCCTTGCTGACCCCCGACTTCGACGTGACTGATTGCAGTTACATGCTCGCATCCGGATGTGATCTTTCCAAAAACGGTGTGCTTTCCATCCAACCAAGGCGTGCCAGGTTGTCCAGAAGTTGAGTCTTTAGCATCTTCCGGAAGTAGGAAAAATTGGCTACCGCCCGTGTGGTCGGCGCTGGTCTTTGCCATCGAAATGACACACGGGTCGTGTACCAAACCATTGTCGGCTTCATCACCCAAGGTCCATTGAGTCTGGGCGCAATCGGTGGATGCTGGTCTTGCATCCCCATTGCAATATCCATCCCAAATAATTGCATGACCACCAGTACCGTCACCGTTCGTAAAGTCGCCACCCTGAATCATGAAATCGTCGATCACTCGGTGGAATTTTGTACCATCGTATTTTCCTTGAACGACAAGTTGCTTGAAGTTCTCAGCATGTGCTGGTGCGTCGTTTGGATAGAGTTCAAGAGAAACAGAACCGGTTTTTGAAACTCCATTTTCTGTCCATGAAAGATTCAACTCAACATAATCCGTCGTCGTTGACTCTGAATTTGCGATTGTGATCAATCCCAATACGAGGAGGAATCCTCCAAATATTGCAAAAATACCGGCAGGGGTCGGCCCTCCATTGTTGAACATTCGAGGAACGACGGTTTCGCTGATACGCTTTTCTTGCATCTCATTGAGGAGCTTGTTGTAAAGTGAACTTGTCTTCTTGTCCTTTGGGTTCTTCTTGCTTGCTTCTCGCAAGAACATGGCAGCCTTTCTGTAGTCGGATTTTGAATCGTTGGCTTTGGCAATGTTCCAGGTCGCTTCACCGACCAATCGTGCCGTCATTGGCTCGGCGGCTTGAGGGTCTGCAGCACGCAATGCTTGGAGCGCACCCTCGTTCTTTCCTTTCGTGATGTCCATCGCTGCTTTTTCCCAAGCCTCGGTCAATGCATCGTCCGCCATGGTTGCCCAGAACAGACTTCTATTTTTGACCTTCACGGATGGGAATGATGAGGTTTTCACGGCAACATATTGAAGTGATGAAAGCGATGGGCGTTAAACAAGAGGCCACGACATCCGTCACTACGGCCTGAGGAGACACAACAGATGGACACCATCGCCAACGACTTCACCATCAACATCGCAACAGCCAACGGAACCGGGTCTCAATCGGCCAACCTGATTCTCCTCCAATCCCTTTTCGACATGGGCGTACCAGTATCTGGAAAGAACTTGTTCCCATCCAACATCTCTGGTCTTCCAACATGGTACATTGTTCGACTTTCCGATGAGGGATATCAAGCGCCGGGCGATCGAACCCACATTCAAGTCCTCGTCAACAAAGCAACATGGGCTGAAGATCTCGCTGCTCTTGAACCTGGGTCGGTCGTTGTGTGGAACATGGACTCAAAGATGCCAATGGATCGAGAAGACGTTGTTTCCTACCCAGTTCCGATGACAAAGCTTGCCCGAACCCTCAGTCCAAAACTTGCAAAACTTGTCACCAACATCGTATATGTCGGCGTTTTGGCTGAACTGCTTGGTATCACCGATGAGGCTCTGCACAAGGCTGTTGCAGGTCAATTC
>JAYOBT010000048.1:0-9801 GCA_038105035.1 Candidatus Poseidoniales archaeon
CCTGGCAACGCTACACCGTTGACGGCGGCAGCGGCGTGGGCTACTACAGCGACATAGTCGTGGACCACGATAACAACCTCCAGATGTTGTATCGCACAGACGCCTCAGGTGGACAATACAAATACGCCACGGGCCTGTCAGGCTCAGCATGGAGCAACACAGCCTCGACCGGCGGATACAACGGATTTCGCATGCAGACCGATGCGCTTGGCAACGTCCACGCCTCCATGTACGATTCAGGCTCGGATGACTTGGCGTACGGGATGCTGAGTCCCGATTCTGGGAATCCATGGAGTTTTTCGGCGGTAGACATCGTTGGCGATGTTGGTTCGGAAAACGACATCTTTGTTGACGAGAACAACATGATTCACATCGCCTACTACGATTCCACGAATCAGCACCTCAAGTACGCCAACAAATCAAGTGGAATGTACCTCAAGAAGGAGATCACCGTTGACTTTGGCGACTACGGCCAGGTCACGGGCACGGTGGTCAACGATACGATAATCGTGGTCAACACGCCCCCTGCAGGCAGCGTGGCTGAAACGGTGAACCTGAGCCTGTGGGGCGAGGACGGCACCGAACAGCCGCTCGGAGTGAGCTTCCTGTTCATCTCCCCCGACGACATCGACATGGACGGCGTTCTGAATGTTGACGATGGTTGCGATGATGTTGCAGGAACATCAACCATTGACTTGTTGGGCTGCCCTGACCAAGACGGAGATGGGTACAGCGACACTGGCGATGCGTTCCCATCCGATGCTGGAGAATGGAATGATACGGACGGCGATGGCGTAGGTGATAACGGCGATGCATTCCCACTGGATGCAACGGAAACACTCGATACCGATGGGGATGGAGTAGGAAACAACGCGGACGATTTCCCACTCGATCCAAATGAGGATACAGATTCTGACGGTGACGGCGTCGGTGACAATGCGGACGGTTTCCCGAATGACCAGAATGAAACCATGGATTCGGACAACGATGGTGTTGGCGATAATGCCGATATGTTCCCCAACAACGCCTTCGAATACGTCGATAGCGACGGTGATGGCGCTGGTGATAACGCCGATATGTTCCCGTTTGACGCCAACGAAACCATGGATTCAGATGGTGATGGGGTCGGCGATAATGCCGATGCATTCCCATTGGATGCGACCGAAACAAAAGATTCCGATAACGATGGAATTGGAGACAATTCTGACAGCCATCCATTCATCAATAATTTCATCGATAGCGACAACGATGGCGTCGTCGATCTCATGGATGAGTTCCCGATGGATGCCACCCAATGGTTGGATGCTGATGGTGACGGATTCGGAGACAACACATCTGGTAACAACCCAGATCTCTTCCCATCGGTTTCATCCCAATGGAGTGACATCGATGGCGACGGCTACGGAGACAACTGGGGCAATGCGTCTTGGGATGATGTACGAACTGCATCAGGAATTGGCCAATTTGTAGCAGGAGCAGTCATGTCGGACTACTGCCCACAAATTAGCGGCAACTCCACGATGATGGGTTACTTTGGATGCCCCGATTCCGATGGAGATGGAATTGCCAACATCTTCGACCTGACTGACATTCCACTGGACAGCGATGGCGACGGCATTCCTGACGAATTTGACAACTGTCCAAACACACCATTTGGCACCTTGGTGGATGTCTTCGGATGCACATTCAGCTCAACCGGTACGGACGGCGATGGTCTCAGTTCTGAAGAGGACGGCTTCTTCTCAGGAGAGATGGTTCAAACGGTCGGAATCGGAGCGATTCTACTCGCAATATTTTCACTCCTACAAACCAATGCAGTAGCTGCCATCCTTCCCGATGCCTTCCGTTGGGTGCAGGTCTTCCGTCGAAACAACGAGCTTTCCAAGGAAGAAGAGAACGAATTGACGTATTTGCAGTCCTTGGTTCAAACATATTATGCTGAACCTGAAACACTGCGTGAAGAGGTTCGTACACTCAAGTCTGACCTTACTGCTCGTTTCATGAACAACGAGATCAAGAAGGAAACCCGGGAAAAGCTGCTTGTTGTTATCGATGAACTCATCGCCGCAGATGCAACTGAACTGCAATTCATCGCCCAAAGCGATGGTTATTTTGGCCTTTCAAACACAACGAGTGTTGACGAGCGATTCGACATCCTCGATGAAGAAGTGGCTATGCGCGATGCTACAGCAGGTACTCCTGCTGTTGCGATGCGTGGCGAGGTCAACCCTGAGGACAATCACGAGTACCTCGAGTACCCTCAAGGAAGCGGCACATGGTTCATTCGAAATTCACAGGACAACGATTGGACCAAATGGGAACAGTAAGCAAGGCAAAGACTTCAAACACCACCCAGTCTAAGGGCAACCATGGTCATCCAATCTCAGAATGCTGCGGACCACGGGCGGTCGACAAAATACCTCGACAGAACTCGAATGAACAATGCCCTCGAGCAAGCAATGGACTTCGGTGCCACGTACGCAGAGATTCGTCTGATGGCCGAGACCACATCTTCTGTTCGACTGAAGGACGGTCAACTGGAGCATGCAATTCCTGGTCAAGAAATTGGAGCAACACTCCGCATTCTGGCTGATGGGGCGTGGGGTGTTCATTCCACAACCGACATCTCCAACATTCCCAATGAAATTGAAGCCACAGTCAAACTTGCTCGAGCAGTTGCGGCTCGACGACCAAGCGGATCAAAACCGATTCAACTCGCTGAGATTCCAGTTCTTCAGGACGAGATTCATTGGCGACCAAAGAAGGACGTCCGCAACACAGACCTTCAAACGAAATTGGATATGCTGCAAAGCATTCATTCATCCGCAAACGACGATGACCGAATCATCTCTGTTGCATGTGGTTGGTCCGATGAGCATCTTCACACTGAACTGCTTACAACGGAAGGCATGGATCGTACGTGGTCTTTCCAACGATCGATGGTCAATGGTATGGTTACGGCACGAGATGGGGGCGATCCTGTTTCCTATAGAATGCGTCACGGCGGAGAAGGTGGCCTCGAATTGATCGAAGCCTGCGATCTCGGCGGCCTTGGCGAACATGCTCGAATCTCTGCGCTTCGGTTGCTTAAGGCTGAACGTGCACCGAGCGGAAAACTTCCACTCATTGCAGACCGTGATTTGACTGGCGTGTACATCCACGAAGCCCTTGGCCATCCTTGTGAAGCAGACCTCGTGGCTGCTGGTGATTCGTGCCTTGATGGAAAACTTGGTCAGAAAATCGGCAACGATATCGTCACTGTCGTTGACGATCCAACCATGAGGGGCGGCTATGGTGCATACCCTATCGATGACGAAGGTCTGGACGTACGTGAAAAGACACTCATCAAGAACGGTATCCTCACCGATTACCTCAACCATCGAGAAACAGCCCACCACTTTGGCATTGAACCGAACGCTGGCGCACGTGCTCAGGATGGTTTGCATCACCCACTCGTTCGAATGTCGAACACGATGATCATGGGAGGCTCCTACACCGACATCGATGAACTTGCAGAGGATATTCAGTACGGTGTTTACGCGTGTGGTTCACGTGGAGGACAGGTCGACACGGGCCGAGGTTCGTTCCAATTCGCAGCACAGGAAGCGTATCTCATCGAAAATGGAGAGATTACAACACCGCTTCGTGATGTGAGTGTCAGCGGCCTGACACTGCAAATTCTCAACGATGTTGATGGACTCACAAAGGATGCGAAACTCGCAAGCCCTGGTTTCTGCGGCAAAGGACAGACCGTACCGGTAGGCGACGGCGGCCCAATCATGCGAATCCGAGAAGCATTGGTGGGATGAGACGTGATTCCTGATGATGCTCTTGACCGACTGCTCGAAGGATGTCAGTCGGTTGCAAAACAATGTCAAGCACAAGGCATTCAAGAATGGGAAATCGTTGCCTCTCAAGGGTATGGACGTTCTCTGGACATTGAAGCTGGACGTATCTCTCTCGCTTCAGGAGGCGGAGAAGGAGGCTTTGGCGTCCGAGTCTTGCAAAACGGTCGTTATGGCTATGCACATCTCGTTGACCCAAGTGGAGCCGAACATGCTGTATCTGAAGCGCTCTCCATTGCAAAAGCCAGCCCACAAATCGAGGGTTTTGCGCTCCCGAATGCGATGGACGCATCGCCTGTCGAAGGTATGAGCGATAATGCCATTCTCAACCTCTCTGCTGAAGATCTGTTGACACAAGGCGATGCCATCATTTCTGAAGTTGCATCCCTCGACAAGCGAGCCATGGTTATCGGTGGAGGAGTCGGAATCGGAGCAGAAGCAAGCGTGATGCTTTCAAGTGAAGGCGTTGAAGCCTCAGGGATTACCACATCACACGGACTCGGTGTACAAGTTTCGATTGAAGAAAACGGGCAAATGACCAGTTCATGGGAAAGTTGTTCATCTCGGACACTGATGGAAGGGATACCAAGTTGCGTTCCTATGGCTGTTGAGTGGGCTCAGAAAACAAGAGACCCAATATCTGTCGAAACACAGCCCGTTGACACACCTGTTTTGACGACGCCACAGGGAATCAGTTCTCTGTTTTCCAACATTATTCGTCCATCCATTCTCGGCGAGCGCATGGTTCGCAAGGAATCGTATTGGTCTGAGAAAATGAACAACCTTGTTCTTGATGAGCATCTTTCCATGCTTGACAATCGGCGAATGGAAGGTGGCTTTGCATCCTCATCTCGGGATGGAGAAGGCGTCCCAACGTCTTGTCATACCATTATCGAAAACGGAGTTCTCAGAAAGATGATTTGGTCATCGCGTGATGCTGCGAAGAACGTTGCAGAAGGTCGAATTGATGAGGCAATGACCACCGGCTCAGCATCTCGCGGAAGTCACATGTCGCCCCCTACAACTGGTTGTGGAGACGTTCAACTGCTGTCATCGAACAAAGCACAAACACGAGAAGAACTCATCGAGACCATGGATCAAGGATACATCGTGCACAGTGTCATGGGAGCACATACAGCCAACCCTACGAGCGGAGATTTTTCCGTCACGACAAGCACAATTCTCAGAGTCGAAGACGGGGAAATCAAAGGCGCACTCAAACAAGCGGGTGTATCTGGCAACTTGTTCAAAGCGATATCAAACGGCGTACACCTCGGCATACCATCCTCCAACAACGGTGTCTCAAGTACGGGCAGCAACCATCTTTCAGACATCCTCTTCTCCCAAGGTATGCGCATCAATCCTGCCTGAATTCGAGAGGGGATTGTTTATCACCCCTCGTCATTCTTCTTCGTTTCCATGGAGGTCATGGGAGTGTATCGTCTTCACCAATCCGCACAAAAGCCCGTCGCCTGTTCTCCGCACAGGCTCAATCAAAACAACACGCCTGGCGGAGGTGAATTAAATGAGCGATGAAGATCGTTACAATGATCACATCTCAGCTGTACTCCAAGAGTGCCCTGGCGCCGATCGAGATGAAGTCAAATCTGCTTTCCAGAAATACGAGGAAGAATTTTTCATCCCTCCTCAAGACGCAATTCGATCCATCATTCGGCGATTTAAGAGCGAGTCAGATGCAACTCCTACAACGCCCAAAGCAGCAGGTCAGTCCAATCGGCCAACAAAGAAAGTGAGCCGGCTCTCTGAATTGAAAGCGGATGACAGAGATATCGAAATCGAAGTCGAAATCGTATCGCACAACGTCCGTGAACAAATGATTCGTGGTGAATCGAAATCGATTGCCTTCGGGCTTTTGGAAGACGATCCTTGGCAAGAGGGTAGTGGGGAGCGTACTCGATGGGAATACAAAGACTGGGGCAACAACAGCAACATCACTCCTGGATCGGTCGTTCGCATCGAAGGAGCTTCCGTCAACGAGTACCAAGGCCGAATGTCCCTCAACATCAACCAGTCCTCTCGCATCGCAGTGCTCAGGGAGGGATCGCGTCCTGTTGTTGCGCCTGGCGAACCAGTCGATATCGCAACCTTACCAAGCGATGGTTACGTTTGCGTTGTAGGACGCCTGATGTCATCACGTGCTGACCAAATCCACAGAAGAGATGGAAGTGGGAGCATCGATGTTGTCCGTGGCCGTCTTGCCGATGAATCCGGCGCAATCGGCTTCTTATCGTGGGAACCGTTCGAATACGAAGTTGGAACCTTATTGAAGATCGATGGAGCGCAAGTCAAAACATTCCGAGACACTCCTGAGTTGAACTTTGGTCGCACCACGAAAATTGAACCGTTCCACGATGCCAACTTTGCCAAGACGGACGCGCTCAAACAAGGCATGGTTTCGACCATCAGTACACTTCGAGACGGTTCAAAAGATGTTGAAATCGTTGTCAACATCACATCGTGGGAAAAGAGAACCTTCACCAAAGATGGTGAGGAGCGATACCTGTGGTCTGGTCAAATCGCTGACCCTACTGGGCAATGCCGTGTCAGCGCATGGACTGATTTACCGATCGATGACTCATCTCTACCCATGACCGTTCGTATCACGGACGCTCGTGTTCGTGCTTGGCAGGGCATTCCCGACATCACCATCGACCGAGAGGACCAACTGACCATTCTCGAGGAAACGCCATGGGAAGGTGATCTTGACCTAGAGAATCTCAAAATCGAGGTACCTCTCGATGAACTTGTATCTGGACCAAGCCGAGTAGGCATCGCAACCCGAGGAACCATTGTCTCTGTGAGAGAGGATTCGGGAACCATCATGCGATGCCCAGAGTGCCGCCGAGTGCTTCGTGAAGGCCAGTGTTTTGAACATGGTGCAGTTGAAGGAAACGAGGATGTCCGCTTACGTCTTGTCCTCGATGACAAGGCATCGACTTGTGCCCTCCTCATTTCGAAAGATGCTGCATTGGCACTGCTCAACACCGACCACGCAACGATGGTGGATGAAATTCAAGCCAACGGTTCAATGGCCTATGTACAGAAGATCCGGGATCAACTACTTGGATGTGAAGTTGATGTTACTGGGCGTATCATCAACGATGGTCAAGGTGCAATGCTTCTCTGCGATGGAGCCACACTCTCCGATTCAGACACGGGTTTGATAGCAACTGAACTTCGTGCACAATGGGGGTTGCAGTGATGGAAGCTTCTCGACAGATTCAACGACAACCAGCATGGATTATGCTCGCATCCGAGTTCGGTGAATCAACACTCAACGAGAAAGGTTCAGGAGAATTCGATCCTACATACGTTATCACCAAGCTTGGTGCCAAGGTCAATCGGGTCATCGTATCCGGGCTTGTTGAACGTCTCGAACTGCGTGAAACAAGCAACGGATCTCAAATGTATCAAGGTCAATTACGCGATCCATCTGGGCTTCACTACTTCTCCGTCGGAGAATACGCATCAGAATCCATGCGAGAATTCGTTGTCCAGTTGCTCGACAAAGTCGATTCTGGAGAGCCAGTTCTTCTCAGTATGACAGCAAAGGCTCGTTGGTATCAAACCGATGAAGGCGCAGTCTACACCTCACTCCGGCCAGAGGAAGCAGCAGTTGTCACACGAGAACGCTATGCTTCTTGGTTGGTTCGAGCGTGTGCTGCAACACTTGAGCGTCTCGACCAACATCAAAAATCACTGAATTGTGAACCAACAAAAGAAGCAATGCTCAAAGAAGGAATTCGGCCTGAGATGGTCGACGGTCTTCTCTCTGCTCAAACCCATTACGGGCAAATTGACACAGAGGGTTATCGACTCAATATTATGCAAGCACTCGACATTGCGGAAGGGAAAATGGCTGCAGCAACAACAGCACCACCTCAACTGAACCTCGCAGAACCTCAATCAGGTGAAGATGAACAAACAAGCGATGGTGGGGGAGAGGATCTTCAAGCCGTCATTCTTGAATGCATTCAAGCGATGGACAACGGAGAAGGTGTTGATTTCGAATCCTTGGTCCGAAATTTGGCAGCGCGTGGATTCACGCGTGAACAATCCGAAGCAGAATTGGACACGATGAGTGACGATGGCACCCTGCATGAACCACGATTTGGTTGGTTCAAGATTGTGGCTTGAACAGATTGTTCCATTACATTCAAATCTCGCCTCCACCCTCAACCACACAGGGGTCAACATGGCAGGCATGGATTTCTTCATTCGACCGGCAACTGGAACAGGTTCTGCAGACTGGATTCGCATTCCAAATGCGGACATTGAAGTGAAAATTACGCGACGTCTTACTCGCACAATTATCCGAGGTGGAGAAGGTGATAATCTGCACGACGAAGGTGCTGAGTCTACGATTTACACCGTGCGAGGCATCCTATCAATCGACGATTACAAGAAAATTCTCAAAATGTTCCGTACAGGTCAGCCGTTCATTCACGACCCATTCGAAGAACGCGATGTGAAGGTGATTTTCGCATCCCTTGAGTACGAAGGATCAACGGAAAAATTCGTATTCGAACTTATTGAAGACGTTATTTGAGAGGTGTTCAACATGAGGAAACTTGACGAAAAGCGTGAAGTGCTTTACGTAATTCGTGCTATGGATGTCCTTATGTCCTCTGGTATTGGTTTGGAAGCAACCGTCCACAGCATTTCCCAAGGAGGATACGGCGTCATCTCAGAGGATTTCAAAGACATGATGGATAAAGTGCGGAAAGGAGGTCGCCCACTTGCAAAGGAAATCAAAGCCCTCATGGGCAAAGTCGAGACCGAGGGGTACCGACGTCTGCTCAACATTATGCACATGAACATCACTCAGAATACAGACATCATTGAGACGCTCAAAAAGCAGGGTTCTCGAATGGAGGAAGAGCGGACTGAGGATGTCAAGAAGTACATCGAAGACTTGAGTGGCGTTCCAGAATCGTTGCTCTCGATAGGCATGATCGGCCCAATTATTCTCGCTGTGCTTGGACTGTTTCCTCAGCTCGTCGGTGATATGGGTTCCTTTTTCAGCATGCCAGAACAGTCAACCATTGACGTTGTGGTCAACATAGGGCTCTTCCTGACCCTTTTTGCGATGATTATGATTGGCCTCAAGACCCATACAAAGGACCCTGGATTGTGAGATCATGTTGTTCCGTTTCCTTGAATCATTCAGCAATCAACCAATGATGTTGATGCTTGGTGTTGTAGGACTCGCCATGATCGGTGGAGGTATCCCTCCTATCCGTGAACGCATTCGACGACGTAAAATCGAAAACGCTCTACCCTCCTTTTTGGAAGGGCTTTCTGATGAAGTCGGAGCTGGTCTCGGTATCCAAGAAGCCATGCAGCATCAGGCAAAAACAGCCCCTGCACCACTAGGACCTCTCCTTATTGAAACCCTCAAAGAAAGCCACACAAGCTCCTTCGATGCTGCACTTTCGAGTTTTGCTACGAAGTCTCGGTCTTCACAAGTTCAACGTGTTATGCATCTACTTGAAACTGCGATTGAGCAAAATGCTCCGCTTCAAGAGATTTTGATGAATCTGTCAATGGATTATGAGCGCTTGAACGACCTCATGAACAAGCGTGAATCAGAACTCCAAGGTCGAGGTATCCTGATTGTACTGTTCGTTTGCATTGGTCTTCCGGGCCTCATTGGGTTCCTCGTCGGCCTCTTCACACCCGCATCATCAGGCTTTCAAATTGAAGGATTCCTGTCAACATTTAGTTTGTTCTTTGCTGTAGCAAGTGCTGTCGGTGTCGCAGTCTCAGGCCGAATGTTGGGCCGTATGCGAGACACCATGTGGTTTGTGCCAGGTTGGATGGCCATGTCGATGTTCATTTTCTTAGGCGCAACAAAACTCATCGGAGGTTGAACAATGTCTGAACAAATTCTCGAACAATATGGAAATGTCACAATTTACACTGAATCAAACCA
>JAYOBT010000011.1:0-23087 GCA_038105035.1 Candidatus Poseidoniales archaeon
TGCCGACGACTCATTCTTGGTCACCGCTGACTACGAACGTACTCAACTGCATTTCGGAAGATTTGCAATCCTTCACCTTCCCAATCGTCGATATCCATCGATGTATGTTCGGGATGAAGCCACATGCTGTAGAAAGCTTCTGGATGTGGCATAAGACCGAACACAAGGCCTGTTGCATCGCAGATTCCTGCAATGTTTCTCATGCTCCCATTCGGACTTATAGGAAACGGCAACAATTCATCATGAATTCCCTCACCCAAGGGTGCAGTAGGGTCAACATATCGAACTGTTAACAAACGATTCATCTGAAGATGATCAAGATCTTGTTCTGTCGGCATAACGAATCTCCCCTCTCCGTGGCGAACTGGACATTCAATCCGCTGAATTCCCTTCGTCCAAATACATGGGCTTTCGGAATCAAATTCCAATGTAACCCAACGGTCCTCATAGCGGCCGGTGTTGTTGAGTGTGAGGCTAGCACGTTGGACCAAGTCAGGCTCGAGAGAAGCATCTGCAGGACCTGGTAATAGCCCTGTCTTGACAAGTGCTTGGAAACCATTGCATATTCCGATAATTGGTTTTCCATCCGTTACAAATTGTTGCAGTTGTTCACGCAATGCAAACCTAAGTCGGTTGCCTAGAAGGCGCCCACTTCCGAGGTGATCACCGAATGAGAAACCGCCTGGTACTGCAAGGATATCGAATTCCGATAGACTCCGTTCGCCTTGTACGAGACGATTGACGTGCAATCGTTCCGATATACCTCCGACCATGTCGAAGACTGCTGCAGTTTCTCGGTCGCAATTAATTCCGAACCCAAACAAAACACAGACTTTGACTTCTTGACTCATTCAATCGCCCCCGTCATATCCAATGCGCCCTTCCACGACTGGGTCAATTCTTCGACATCCGCTTGAATCAATGCATCATATCCATCCTCAATCAAAAGTTCTGAAGATGCTGATACCATACCGATAAGATGGAGGTCAGCCCCTTCCATCATTTCCACAAAGGCGACCTCGTGCTCGGCTTCTACCGACACAACAATTCGACCTAGAGATTCGCTCCATAAGCGACTGAATGCATCGCCGGGTCCAATGCCATCGATGTCAATAAAGGCCCCACATCGTCCTCCTATACACATTTCAGCAAGTGCAATCGCAAGACCGCCTTCACTACAATCATGAGCTGTGCGGATCAATCCAGATTGAATGGCTGCCGATAACTTACGGTAGACTTCCAGTTGTTCTACTGGATTTTCAAGTAGTGGAACTTGTCCTCCGATTCCGCTGACTTCGCCACGCTCTCGAAGATGGAAAGCGACCTCAGAAGCCCCAAGCTCTTCGTACGTTGTTCCAACGAGATAGATGCGTTCGCCATGATGTTTGAAGTTCGAAGTTGCTGTTCTGCGAACGTCTGGTTGGTTGCCAAACAATGAGAACAGCATAGTTGGGGGGATTGAGATTTTATTCGGCCACACTCCGTAATCGTTCTTCATTGAATCTTTACCTGAAACACAGGGCAGTCGGTAAGCACGACACACGCGTTCAAGTTCTCGATTCGCTCGAACAAGTTGTGCAAGTTTGAACTTCCCATCCGGAGTCTTTTCCGATTCAATAGGATCTGGCCAACAGAAATTATCCAAACCAGCCATCTTATCGATGTCAACACCGACACATACAGCGTTTCGAACCGCTTCATCGATTGACGCTGCGACCATTGCTCCTGCATCGATATCAGAATATCGAGGAGCAATTCCACAAGAAACCACTAGCCCTTGCGAATCGCCGTGAATTGGAGCAATGAGCCCGGCATCTCCAGGACCATCGCGCTCAACGCCAACGAACGGTTTCACAACGGTTTGGGCTATGACTTCGTGATCGTATTGACGAACCCACGTTTCTTTCGACGCAATGTTCGGTCGCGCAAGCATATCTATCAGGAGTTTGCTCTGATCTAAATCGGTTGGAGCAGAAAACAATTCATGCTGTGGAGGAATCCACTCCGATTCAAGTTCGAGTTGTGGAACGCCATCGTGGAGGAATGTGATTGGGAGATAAGCGACCGTTTCCTCTCCATGCTTCACGTGGAAGTAGCCTGTATCTGTGAATGAAGCAACCTGCGTGGCTTCAACTTCATGGAGGTTAGCAAGTGCTTCAAACGCATCTTTATCTTTCGGAGAAACGGCTACTGTCATCCGTTCTTGAGATTCTGAGACGAGAATCTCCCACGAAGAAAGGCCTTGTTGTTTGAGCGGTACTTTTCCAAGGTCGATTTCACAGCCGTTGGTGTACTCGGCCATTTCTCCAATGGATGAGGAAAGGCCTCCTGCCCCGTTATCGGTGGTGCACGTAATCAGGCAAGCATCTCGAGCTTCCAGTAGCATATCCATCATTTTCTTTTGCGTGATTGGATCGCCAATCTGCACAGCGCTTGAGGGCGATTCATCCGTTAATTCGAGTGAAGAAAATGTCGCACCATGAATTCCATCTGAACCAACTCGTCCTCCAACCATGTAGACCAGGTCGCCCGGTGTTGGGTTCTTTTCATGAGATTCACGGCCATCTGCTAAGCGACGTGGCATGAGCCCGACCGTGCCACAGTAGACCAATGGTTTCCCAATGTAGCGTTCATCGAAAACGATTGAACCGTTGATGGTCGGTATACCTGATTCATTCCCGCCAACACGTACACCTGCATGAACGCCACGTAGAACGCGAGAGGGATGGAAGAGAGTGGATGGTAACTCTCCTGTCCAATTCGGTGGACCGAAACAGAATACGTCAGTGTTAGCAATTGGGCGTGCCCCTAAGCCTGTGCCGAGAATGTCACGATTAACGCCAACAATTCCAGTCATCGCACCCCCGTACGGATCAAGTGCGGATGGTGAATTGTGTGTTTCAGCCTTCATACAGATGGACCAATCATCGTTCCAAGCAATGACTCCTGAATTATCATGGAAAACTGAAAGGAGCCAATCAACTTCCTTTGCCATATCATGCGTTGGTTTCATGATGTGGGTTTTGAACAATGAATCGATGGTCGTGTCTTCATTTGTTTCTGTGTCAACGTGATGGATTTTACTTGCAAAAATCTTGTGTTTGCAATGCTCACTCCAGGTCTGTGCAAGACATTCCAATTCGACGTCAGTTGGGGCATCGGGGGAGATACCTGCGTTTGTTCGATCTGTACGTGTTGCTTCGTCACGATAGTGATCACGTATGGTTTGCATTTCATTCAAGTTCAATGCAAGCAATCCTTCGTTCGATAGGCGAACAAGTTCTTCATCAGCAACTTCGAGATTGATGATTGATGGGGCTTGGCGTTCAATGGTTGGTCGTTCTGGAAACGTCAGATGTGTAGCTTGATTGGTTTCGAGTTGTTCTTTCGTTGTAAGGATTGATTTCTCGATTAACCCATTGAAAAGAGTAGAAGCAAGCCAGTCATCATCAATACCTTCTGGAAGTTCGAGGAAAGCGTAGGAAATGTACGTCGATATGGAGGATTCTCCTTCTGGAAAAAGTACCTTGAAACCATCGTTTGCAGCTGCACCAGGGTTATCGGTTACACCTGGCTTGAATCCAACGGTTACCGTAAGTGAAGGGGGTGTTGGGAAAAAGGTCTGATTCTCAAGCAAGGACGTGTTGGTTGCACCGAATTCAATAATCGGGTCTGAAAAGATGTCTTGGATATGAGGCTCTATTTCCTCTGCAGAATATGTACTGCGAATGAGATATCCGCGAATGCTGCGTACCTTACCTACATCGATTCCATGATCGGCAAAAAGTTGACGCTGAACAACATCTCCAAGTACATCACGCATACCCTCCGTCTGCAATGGAGTGACTTCAACTCGAACATCTTGGACTGGCATTGGTTCCGACCCAAACACAGTTCATCGCATACGCTCTTTGAACACTACGGAAGGGTTCATTCCGGTTTTAACATCGATTTCAGGAATTGTCCTGTGTAACTTGCTTCTACATCTGCAATCTGTTCGGGAGTTCCCTGGGCGACAATTTGGCCACCACGATCTCCTCCTTCTGGACCCAAATCGATGACATAATCGCTGCACTTAACAACATCCAAGTGGTGTTCGATAACAACAACTGAATGGCCTTTCGAACGGAGTTCAAGAAGTACGTCAATCAGGAGTTGAACGTCACTAAAAGAGAGGCCTGTTGTAGGTTCATCGAGAATATACACTGTGTGCTTATGGGGTGGCCTTCGTAGTTCGCTTGCAAGTTTGACACGTTGTGCTTCACCGCCAGAAAGCGTTGTTGCAGGCTGTCCAAGTCGAATATACGAAAGTCCAACGGCATTCAGTGTCTCTAGGGTTCGGTGGATTTTCTTGTGATTCTTGAAAAAGACAACCGCTTCACCCACTGGCATTTGAAGAACATCATGGATCGTTTTGCCTTTCCAAGTAACTTCCAAGCATTCCCGGGTGTAACGCTTTCCATTGCAAATATCGCATTCAATCCAAACATCAGGAAGAAAATTCATCTCGAGTTTGATCGAGCCTGCTCCCGAGCATGCCTCGCATCGTCCACCTTTGACATTGAAACTGAACGTCCCAGGGGTGTAACCGCGTTCCTTGGCAAGGGTTGTGTTTGAAAACAACTTACGAATCTCGTCAAACACCTTGGTGTATGTTGCTGGGTTGGAACGTGGCGTTCTTCCGATAGGGGATTGGTCAATGATGATGGCTTTGTCAACATGCTCCATACCTTCGATACTAGCATGCTTTCCAGGTAATTTCTCAGAGTTGTGTAAGTAACGTTGCAATGCAGGTGAAAGAATACCCGAGATGAGTGAAGATTTTCCTGACCCAGAAACACCGGTAATTGAGGTAAAACAGCCAATAGGAATTTTAGCATCAATATTGGACAGATTGTTGTGTTGTGCACCTTTAATTTCCAACCATTTCTTTTTCGGAGAGATTCGTTCCAGAGGCGGTTCAATGGAACGGCGGCCCGAAAGATATGCTCCAGTCACAGATTCTTTGGCTTTCATGACCTTCTTTGGAGGACCATTTGCAACAACAACTCCTCCTTCGAGGCCAGCCCCTGGTCCAAGGTCGCAAATCCAATCCGCTTGTCGCAATGTATCTTCATCGTGCTCAACAACAAGGAGTGTGTTTCCAAGGTCAGTAAGTTCTCTCAGGGTTTTGAGAAGGCGTTCGTTATCTCGTTGATGGAGTCCAATAGAAGGTTCATCCAGAACATACATGACGCCTGTCAATCGAGACCCGATTTGTGTTGCCAATCGGATTCGCTGACTTTCACCGCCAGACAAAGTGTTGGCTTTCCGATCGAGAGTTAGATAATCAAGTCCAACGGATTCCAAAAATCCCAAACGATTTTCAATTTCCTTCAAAATCTCATTTCCAATAAACAAAGAACGATCGTCAAGAGCTGACAATACATCTGCATACTGTTCTGGAGGCCCATCGGCCTCAGGATGTAGCGCTTTGATGAGTTGGTAAGCTTCGTGAACAGAACTACGACTTACTTCGGGGAGTCGAATACCTCCAACAGTGACAAAACGAGCTGCTGGATTGAGTTTTTCTCCATTGCATGCATAACAGTCCAAATCCGTCATGCATGCAATGAGCCGGTTTCGGGTGCGATCTGATGATGTTTCTGAGTATGTGCGTTCAAGGCGCGTAATGATGCCTTCCCAAGGCCTGTTCATCTTGTACACTGATCCATTATCGGATTCGAAATGGAAATGAATGATGGTTGATCCTGAACCATGAAGGAGGATGTCTTTGGCATCCTCATCAAGCAATCCAAAAGGGACGTTTGGAGAAATCCCATAATGCTCGCAGACCTGTTGAAGTAATTTCTTGTACCATCCCGGTGACATGGATTGTCGCCAAGGCAAAACACAACCGTTTGCAACCGTGAGTGTGTCATCAATGATGAGTTCAGGATTGAATTGTCGTTGAATGCCAAGGCCTTGGCAATCTGGGCATGCCCCTAATGGTGAGTTGAAAGAAAACACTCGTGGTGAAAGTTCAGGCATGAAAGCACCGTGCTCCGGACATGCAAAATCTTCGGACCAAGATATGGTTGTATTCTCTGGGTGTTCGGGCCGGGTCATAGCATCAGATTCTACGGGTTTTTTTGGTACACGTAGACTGGTTACTGCGAGTGCCCCCCCTCCAAGCCTTAGGGCGTTTTCAACAGCCTCTGTTGTCCGATGTCGACGATCTTTCGAGAGAACGAACCGATCGATTCGGACGTCGATATCATGCCGAAAATTCTTGTCCAATGTTGGCGGATTTTCGAAATCTGCATCATGCCCATTGACGCGGCCGTTCATGTAGCCCTGTTCGACAAATTGTTTGAACAATTCAGCGTGTGTTCCTTTACGAGCACGAACAACTGGGCTCCAGACTGCAATCGTGTGTTGTTCAAAATTCCACATAATGTCGTCAACGATTTCTTGTACGGTTCGACGAGCGACTTCTTTGCCGCAATCTGGACAATGTGGTTTACCAATCCTCGCCCATAGAAGGCGGAGATAATCTTGAATTTCTGTTACGGTGGCGACGGTTGAACGAGGATTGTGGGACCCCTGTTTTTGATCAATCGAAATAGCAGGGGACAGTCCTTCGATTCCATCACAATCTGCTTTTTTCATTTGTCCGATAAATTGTCGGGCATAAGATGACAAAGATTCGACGTAACGTCGCTGTCCCTCAGCATAGAGTGTATCAAAGGCGAGACTGGATTTTCCTGAACCGGAAACACCTGAAATAACGACAAATTGACCTCTTGGCAACTGCACATCAATATCCTGAAGATTGTGTGTTCGCGCACCGCGAACTGTAATCCAGTCTTGATTTACCGGCATATCAACAGTCATACCGTATTGTCAAGGGTTCTTCAATCCGTGCCTCCAAGCAGGATTGTATTCAGACTCAAATCGAACTGGGTCATCGGTAGCCGGATGTAGGAATTCAAGCGCTACTGCATGTAAACAAATGCGTCCATGGAGATTTGTTATCGCTCCATGCATCTTGTCACCAACGACCGGTGTCCCACTCTCCGCCATCGCTACACGTATTTGGTGGCGGCGCCCTGTATCGATGACAACGTTGAGTAGTGTTTCGTTTTCACCTCGAGCAATAACGTCCCATGTGGTAATGGCTCGTTTGCTTGTTTTTGTTTTCTTTTCGACGACAAAGACGCGCAAATTTTTGTCTTCGATTAGATGGTGATCTGCTCGACCTGGTTGTGCAATTCCCTCCACCAATGCAACGTAGTGACGATGCACCTGTCGTACAGCAAACTGCTCCTGTAAATCCCGTTTTACCGATTCGGTTTTTGCAAAAACCATGATGCCTGATGTCGCTTTATCCAAACGATGAACGATGAAACACCAGCCATTCTTTTTCTCTGAACGGCAGTACTCAACACATCGGTTGTGGAGCGTGTCTTGTTCAAGTTTGTCTGTTGCAACTGAAAGCAAACCCGCTGGCTTATCAACAACAAGTAGGCTTTCATCCTCAAAGAGGATTGAAAGATCGTGGCTTTTTGCATTGGCTTCACGCACTTCTTCGAGAGGGGGTTTTGGTTTGGGATGTATCTCAACAACTTGACCTTTTGACACGAGGTGTTTCGCTCGATGAATGGTTGTATCATCAACGGATATTCGTTGATTTGTGAGCATTTTTCGAATGACATTGGTGCTCGAATTTGGCAGCATGCTTTTGAGAGCATCGAGTAAATGAACGTCTTCTTCAACAGTTTTTCTCATACGCATCCCTTACAATAAAAGGACTTGAATCAGTTCACCTGCTTCTCCTGATTGTCCTGGTTTGAGAAGCGTGAGTCCATCTGCAGAAGAGAGGCTATCGATGTTGCCCGAACCCTGATGTTTGGGTTGGTTTGCAATGAAACCCTCCTCTGTTGATTGAAGCGTAACTCTCCGTAGTGTGAGGCAGTCTTTTGTTGAGCGAACGTTGGTGTTAAGACGTGCGTGAACAATGCGATCGTGCGGGAATGTTGTGTTCAAAGAACCACGTAGATATGGAACAACGAGCATACGGAATACAACGTGGCTGCTCACAGGGTTTCCGGGTAGACCAAACATTGGCGTTCCATTCCAGTGCCCAAAAAGGGGAGGGGATCCAGGTCGTATCTTGACCCTCCAAAAGACAAGGTCGCCTTCCGTTTCCATCAGTTTTCGTACAAAGTCCCATTCACCCATTGAAACGCCTCCAGATGTGAGGAAAAGATCGCACTCCTGAGCTGCAGCATCGAATTGTGTGCGGAGTGCCTCCATTGAATCGTGGACTGCGGGGTAACGAATCGGAATATGTCCAAGCATTTTCACAAGTCCAGATAGCCCAAAGGAATTGGATTCGTAGATTTCACCGTATGACAGATCCTCCCCGGGAGGTTTCAATTCATCTCCTGTTGATATAATTCCAATCTTGAGTTTCTTTACCACTGGTACTGATGAATACCCCATTGTTGCACACATCGATATTGATTGAGGTGTGAGATAGCAACCCTTCTGAAGCCCAACCTGCCCTTCTGCAATATTTTCTCCACACTTCCGAATGAAGTGGGGTTTTGATGGTTGGTTGAGTGTGACGCTGTTGCCGTCAATTGTACACGCTTCGATTGGAATGATGGCATCAGCCCCCCCTGGTACAGGAGCACCGGTCATGATGCGAACGGCTTGTCCTCTCGAAACAGAGAGTCGCTCATCTCCTGCAGCGGCTTGAGAGGTTGCAATGATGTCCAGTGTTGATGGGGCCTCTTGTGTGTCTTCAAAGCGGACAGCAAATCCATCCATAGCCGAATTATCGAATGGAGGGTCGTTGACATTTGAACGGAGATTATCTGCAAGGATTCGTTGATGTGCTTCATCCAAACCGACGTGTTCAACTCCGTGTGATAGTGTATGTTCTAAGGAGAGTTGTATCGCCTCTTCGAGGGGTAGGAAATATGGTACATCCTTCATGTAATCACTTCTTTACCCAGTGGTTCGCTTCGCCAACCTCAAAGGTTTGTCTTGCTTCGGGTTGGTGTGGTAGATTCTACTAACCTTTGGGATGTGGTTGTTCGAACGCTTGTAACAAGCGGTTCGGCGACGGTTCTCGCGGGGATTGTAGCCATTGGTTTGGCCATTATTCTCGCGAACAGTACATGGAAAGGAAAGCAATTGCTACGGGGCGTTACACAGGCATTGTACGGCCTCCCGCCAGTTGTTGTGGGCGTAGCTGTTTACATCGCATTGAGTAAAGATGGAGTCTTTGGTTCATTGAATTGGTTGTTTACGATTCAAGGAATGATTGTAGCACAAACGATCCTCATTTTTCCACTGATTCTAGGTATCTCATGGGCCGCCCTCGAGCGAGTTTCTTCTGAGAAGCGGGACGTTCTACGAGTGATGAATGCAACCCCGAAGCAACGTGTATTGTTGGAAATCTATTGTGCTCGCCGCGGTATTACGAATGCGATATTGCTCGGTTTTGGTCGAGCTGTTGCTGAGGTTGGAGCTGTGTTAATGGTTGGAGGCAATATCGCTGGAAAAACTCGAGTTCTGACAACAAGTGTTGTCCTCGAGACAAGTGTTGGTCGTCTTGATGTTGCCTTGCAACTTGGGTTCATTCTTCTGATTATTTCTCTAATCACAGCATTTGGTCTTCAATTCTTACGATACGTTCGTTATTTTGAAAAACAATCACTTGGGGATGAAATTGTCGATTCTGAACGTATCACCGATTTTAACGTGTCATGGGATAATTTGGATGTTAAGAAAGATGGTGTGTCGATTGTTAAATCCTGTTCCTTGGATGTGTCTGGCGGTGAAATTATTGTATTAATGGGTGAATCGGGTTCAGGAAAATCCACTCTTCTTCGAGCGATGTGCGGCCTCGAGAGAGGGTCAAATCAATTTGCAGATCGGCTCGCATTCGTCCCACAGAATCCTGTTTTAGTCATGGATACGGTAGCCATGGAGCTTGGCCTTGCTTCAAGACTTCATGACTCGCTACCTAATGCGGGAAAACACTTTGCTTCTATATGCAACTTTGAACAAAAAGGCAGCCAGCGTACTGATTCGCTTTCTGGTGGCGAAATTCAACGACTTGCTTTTCTTCGTGCATTATCGATGAATCGTGAAATTCTCATTTTAGACGAAGCAACGTCTGAACTTGATGGTGGATCCGTTAAACGTATTGAACAAGAAATCTTGTCATTCAGAAAGCGAGGGGGAGGCGTTGTGATTGCCACACATAATCCGTTTCAGGCTCAACGATTAGCAGATCGGATTCTCTTCATTCATAATGGTGAATTCATCTCAGAAAATCATGCAGTCGCCAAACAATTGCTTGATGGTCAGCGAATAGGTTAGTTTGTAGGATTACCGCTGAAAAACAAGGATTCGTTCTTGACTTTGTAGTCGTCAATTTGTTGTGATGATGTGAGTAAAAAGTCTCGTAATGCGATTGTTGATGTGCTATACTCATTATCCATGAGGAGAATCGAATATGGATTTACAAGCAATGTATCATTAAATTCATGAATATGTAAATTGGTATTCTCTTGTCGATACAAGGCCGTGCCTCGATCCGATAGCGTCCAGCATTCCAATTCATCTGATATGGTAATTGCAGCGCCCATGCCCTGTCCTATTGATTGGTATCCATCCCAAACGGGATGATAGCCCAAAGAATCCTCTATGAATTCCAAATTCGATCGGTTTGAGAGAGCTTTCCAAATCGCTTGTTCTTTTTGATGTGTACCTGATTCATCACCGCGAGAAATGAAGCATTGGTCGTTCTCAAGAAGCCAAATGAGTGTCTCATTCAGATCGCCAGTAACAGTTGTTGGACCAAGAAGAACAAATCGATTCCATGCAAATGTTGTGCGATTCTCTGCAAATCCATTCTCAATAAATTCGACTTCGCGTTCAGGATCGTGTACGATGAGAACATCAACATCTTTGTTTTGCGCAAGAGACATGGCTGCTCCAGAACCTACTGCGATGACATCAACATGAACACCTGTCTCTTCTGTAAATTCAGGTAGAAGTTCGGACAAGAGTCCAGAGTCACGAAGGGAGGTCGTCGTTGCGAGACGAATTGTGGTTATCTCTGAATCTTCATTGGTTTGTAGACAACCCTGTAAAGAGGGTAGAAGAAGTAGAAAGATGGTAATATACAGTCGCTTCATTTCAATCGAACGACATTACATTTCCGCATTCAGGATATGTACATGTCACAGAATACCTAGCACGAGTAGGTTTTCTGATTTTGAGCATGGAGCCGCACATATCACACTGAATGTTGATGGTTTCTGGTTCCTGTGCTTTGGGAGCGTCTTCAAGTGTTCGCCCAACATCGGTTGACCAGCCTAGAGAATCCGTGTATGTATCTGCTTTCTTGATCTTGTTTTGGCGAAGAGTGAGTCGTAACTTTCGTTTCCTTCGGGGACGCTTTTTTCCACCTGGTGCTTTTGCCGCCATGCTATCGACTATCGCTTTAGGTTGATGTATTCAACCCCTTCGGCTGATTGAATCAATCCAAAAGGCCAGATATTCCATTTTCTGGAACATGGACTTGATGTCCTTTTGCTTCTAATTCTTCAGCCAATGGGGGTCGCGCCATGTTCGGGTCTGAGTGGTAAATTACAACATCTTCAGCCTGACATTCTTCGGCAAACCTGACGATTTCTTTATGCCCTGCATGGGTTGAAAATGAGTATTGATCCACATCGAGTTCGATGTTGGCGAGTTTACCAAAAATTGGTACCTTTCGTTCTTCGAGTAACCGACGTCCGCCCGTGTTTCGAGCTTGGTAACCAGTGAGAAGAATAGCATTCTTTCTGTCGTGACGTAATCGATTGAGATACCAAATCGATGGTCCACCATCCATCATGCCAGACGTAGAGACAATAACGTCTGCGTCAAGTGCTTTCTTTCTGTCAGATTTACTTGAAACTCGGCGGCACCATTTCCAGGCTGACTCAAGAGCGGATGGGTCACGGAGTGTTTCGGGATGTTCCATCTGTAGTTTCGCAACTCGTTTACCCATCCCATCAACATGAACATCAAGTTCGGGAAGATGTTTGTGGAGCAACATCACAACGTCTTGCGTACGCCCGTTAGCAAAGGCTGGAACAAGAGCTGTTCCACCTCGATCGACAACCTCCACAATTCGTTCGATGAACCGTGCATTCTCTTCTTCTTTTGGTGGATGGTCGCGGCCACCATATGTTCCTTCAACGAACAAAACATCTGTCTTGACAGGTTTTGCACCGATTGTCAACTGTGAATCCCTTGTATCAAAGTCGCCGGAAAACAAAACCGATTTGTTGGGGGTTTCTACATGAAGCATTGCCGCTCCTGGGATGTGGCCTGCTCGGTGAAGTTCAAGTTTCCAATCGTCTTGTGTCCATGGTGTGTTGAATCTATGGGTATTCCATGCAGATAGTGCGAGATCAATATCCCGTTTATCCCATGGTAGAGGATAACCTTCGATCGATGATACTTTATGACAATCATACCACATCATTTCAGATATAGCTGCAGTTAATTCAGTACCATGTAGAGTTGAATTGTGGTTTGAAGCAAGCCAGGGTACCATACCTAAGTGATCAATATGCGAATGAGTAATGATCGCATGTGAGACGTGTGGCGCTTCGTTTGGGTATCGAGGTGGTTTTGTAGGAGCAATCCCATAGTCCAATAATAGCCGGTTTGATGTTGGATCTTCGAGCACTATTCCAACGTTGCCTACTTCATTTCCACCACCAAGGTAGTGATAGCGCAATCCACGTTCTGGTGGGATTTGGGGATAGCCAGATGTTCGACCTGGAGCATAGACGACCATAATGATTGGATAAGATAGACATGAATGAACTTGTGGGTCTCACCCCATTGTTTCCAGTGGAGTAATTTTGAGAATAGGTTATCCTTGAATTCATCATAAAATACCATTAACAATATACACTATACGCGATAAAATACGATTGTACTTCGTTGATTATGTCTTTTGTTTTTCTCCGTTGATCTATCTTGGTCAATAATACATCTTCCAATGGAAACGAAGGGGTCTTGAAACCAGCATCGAAAAATAATCCAATTCGTAAAATTTCTTTTCTAGTGGATTGGATTCTACTTTCAAATGCAAATTCTCACATGGAAGGTGAAATATGACAGTGTCCACTGGAAGATACATGCCTCAGCTTCATTTCATTGTGGATGAAGATCTTTGCTACGGTTGCGGAGCATGTGTTGGCTTGTGTCCAACGAATGCATTGTCAATGAAAGGACTTCTTGCTTTGGTTGAACAATCTCAGTGCACATATTGTGAACTTTGCATTCCGAGTTGTCCTGTTGATGCATTACTCATTGAATCGAGATGATTGTATGAAAGTTCTAATTGTTGGAGCAGGTCTTGTTGCATATGGATGTGCATATGCAGCCCTTCAGGATGGCTTCAAGGTCCATGTTGTCGATCATTCGATAGAATTTGGATTACCAAATGTGTGGCCAAGTGTGCTTCTTGAACGGGATTCGATTCCGCTCTCTTTTTCAACAGATCAAGAGTTCGAAGGTTCAAACAATTCATTTCGTCACGAATGGGTCATGAAAGGAATGAGTATAGAATTAGCAAGACTGGGCGCAGTATTTTTCCACCGTACACGTGTATTATCATCGAATCAGTTAGAAGATGGTCTTTACAGCGTTGATTTCATTGGAGCAGGACAGCGAAATGGCAAATCCGAATATGATAAGGTCATTGATACAACACAAGACACCTGGATACCTTGGGCAAACCCGCATAATATCTCAAATCCATCAAATACATATCTCGTAGAACGTCAAGAAGCAACAGGATATGTTCATCTTCAATCAAACACGGTTGAATTTCAAGACGCAATTTACCAAATTCACAGACACGATGGACTTACAGAATCTTGGTACCAAAGCAAACATAGTTCAACCAATCGTAAGATCATCGAAATTATTTCGACTATGTTACCAGTTAACCATGCACTGTGGGATTGCAGTGCGCGCTTCCAGACTGGAATGAACTTATGGGGTGAAACGAATTGATGACGAAAAAACTCTATCTTGAATCAATTGAGGCGGCGTATCTTGAAGATTTCACGGCAGAAGTTATTGCGATTGAAGACAATAAAGTAGTTCTTGATCAAACTCTATTTTACCCACTCGGTGGTGGGCAAAATTGGGATCTTGGTTCGATCGATGGACCAAATGGTAAAATGAACGTCATTGAGGTTCGAGGTCGAGATGCCATCCATCATACGATTGAAGATCCATTTGAACTTGAAATTGGAGATGAGGTATCAGGTACAATCGATTTCGAACGACGATACGCCCACATGAAAATGCACACTGCTCAACATCTTGTTAGCGGGATTGCTTACGAGATGTTCGATGGGGTTCGAACGGTTGGTAACCAAATCCACACAGAAAAATCTCGTATTGACTTCAAACCAATCCAATTTACAGAAGACATGTTGTTTGAATTACAGTCAGCAGTCAACGAGAAAATCCAGCTCGGTTTGGAAGTGACCGACTCTCAAATGACACGGGATGAAATAAATTCAATCATGCCTCAAGAACGAACGAATATGGATCTCTTACCACCATTCATCAACGATTTACGCGTCGTTACAATCGGTGACAAACAAGATCTCTGTCCATGTGCTGGAACTCATGTTCGCAACATTTCAGAAATCAAAGGGATTGAATTCATAGGGAAAAAATCGAAAGGAAAAGGTACACAACGCGTGACCTACCAACTCTCGGATTAATTTCTGAATAAAATATAAAATAAATAAAATAGGGATAAAGAATAACTAACTTTCATCATCGAGCAAATTGAGAACGTCAGAAACTGTGGATTCCCAAACCTCTTTCTTGACCCGCTTTTGATGCAATTCTTCATTCTCAAGAATATCGAGAATCTCTTCATCCACTTCAGTATTTTTTGCCTTAATGTTGGTACGTGTAACCATTTCAACATCTTCTCCAGCACGATCAGAACGGTCTACTGAGGCGATATCTTTGCTTGGAATTGTTCTTCCAGCATGATACTGTTTAGTATCAATAGATTCTTTGTTCCAGGTGTCTGAACCAATTTTTCTTGCCAACTCCGGTTCTGGAGGTTTTTCTCTCCATTCATTTTTGTTTGCAATATTTTGGATAATATTCGGTTTCTCAATTCTCTTTTGATGTTCAAAGACATCCAACACATCTTGCTCAGTTTGTTCAGCACCTTTTGGAATGTATTGACCAGCGAGTCTTTGCTGTTCTTCCAACATTTTACCATGAACGGGATCGTTGTCGAACCGATGAGGTGCTACGGCCATTGCGAGCAATTCCTTTGCAAATTGGTAAAATGAATCATCAGGAGATGCTTTTGCGATTTCATCTCGTATCCTCCTATGGGAGGAGATACAATCAGTGCATCTCGAACTTCCTGCTTCATCAGGCTCATCACACCACAAACAACATGCCTGTAGACCCATATCTTTCATCGCTCGCCTAGGCATCGACATGGTTCCCGCCAATCCCTACTCGTTCAAACACATGAACTCTCGTACTTCGCGAGCGAGGATTGAAAGAAGACCATGATTTGAGAAGAACATGGTTCGAGACCCTCGCGCAGATATTCTCGAGTCAAGTCCATTCTATGGGTCCCAACCAAAAATTCACCGGGTCCATGCAGGTCAACAACCGAGAGGGGCATCACCAATCAACAATTTCTTCCGTGTCATGTCACAAACACAACCTACGCTGCATAAAGGCAGTATCTGGCATTTCAGTGATGAGGAAAAGAAGCATCTTTTGTATGCAACAGCTGCATTCACGCTCGCCCTTGGCTTTATGGCTGCAGGCGGACTTGGCGGACTTTCAATCAATGGGCCGTCAACATGGATACTCCAAATCCTCTTATCTATGCCAATTATGTTGATTGCCGTAGGTCCTGCTTTTGTTCTTCATGAAATTGGACACAAAATTATTGCAAAGAAGAATGGTTGCTGGGCAGAATTTCGAGCGGATCCAAAGGGGTTACAATTCGGTGTCCTCATTTCTCTCTTCCTCGGTGTCCTCTTTATGGCTCCTGGCGCAGTCATGGTTGCAGGACTTGTTACACGTCGGCAAAATGGCCATATTGCTATCGCGGGACCGCTGGTCAATCTTGGATTGTTTTTGATAGGTATTCCATTGGGTGCTTTGCTGTTTATGTTAACCAACGCACAGGATTACAGCACTGTGGGTTATTTGCAAGATGGAGCCCTTGTTTGGCAATCAATGGTTTATGACATTGTTTTGTACTGGATTGGCGCAAACCTCATTCTCGGTCTGTTTAACCTGATTCCATTGGGCCCACTTGATGGTGTGAAAGTCAAAGACTGGAACAATGGAGTTTGGTGGGGCATCTTCCTGATCTTTTTGTCACCGATTATCATCTATCTCGCAACACCATATTCGCCCATGACTCTCGTCATATGGCTATCCAATTTGGTCTAATCAAAGTCCGTGGATTTCCTTGGACTTATCGTGACTCCAATGGTAACACAATCGGAGGAGGTTGAGGTAATGTCCTTGTCCATCCTTTGCCATCTTCTCGTGAAGTGGCTCATTGCTCATGAACATGTCACCCCAAACGTTGGCAGATGTTCCTTTCTTACCCTTTGGTAGGTCAAAGACTTCATTTGTTGTTGGTTCCAACAAGTTCTTCCAAACGATTGCAGGGTTGACGGCCATGGTAACTTCGACGATGATTTCATCTTCGTTGAGACCGGTTCCGGTCTGCCACGATTCTTCTCCCATATCTGCGAGGAATGGTAGACACAGATCGATGATGGAGAGTCCAGTCATTGGGTCAGCCCCGGTCATTTGACCGTAGGCTTCTCGCATTCGTCCACGGTCTGCTCCACGAGCACCTGTAATCATGCGTAGCTTGTCGATGGACGTTGGAACGAGGAACCGAATGTCTGTGTAGTAGACAAGCGCCTGTTCACTGCTACCTGCTGGCGCAAAGATGTGTGAGAACGGTTGATTGCCACTGCTTTCTCCAAGCATGTCCATCGGGAACAACGTTTTGAGTGCGTTTGTAGCAACGGATTGGACAACACGTCGAATCAATCGCTCAGGGGCAGCTGAAACATCGTTGAACGATTCCATGTACTCATCGAGGTTGAGGATATCGTATCCACGTACTGCGAGGATTGAGTGAACGTTTGGACCGAGGATTTTGTCACCCTCAATCATGGCTTGACTGATCCAGCGAGCACCCTTTGCGAAATCACTTGCCGTGACGAGGTCAGCATATGCCTTGTATCGTCGAGCAACTCGGTTCATGAAGTCGGCTTGGTCGAGCTTAGTGAAGACGGTTGCAGCGTAATTGGACTTCAATGCGTGGTCAGCAACTTGGCTTGCGTTAACACACGTCAAGAGGTTTCCTTGGTCGTGAGGGTAGAGCAACAATCGTCGACGCTTTGCTGCGCCACCGAGAGAGCCAACCTTCGGGTCGGTCAAGAGGTAACCGAGACAGGCAGTAACCTCGAACAATCGAGCATACTTGTCTTCGTCACTTGCGTTCTTGATCCACTCATCAAGACCTGGCTCGATGCAGTGGAATTCGAGAGGAACCATTTCAGAACCTGCTCCGAACA
Organism: Candidatus Poseidoniales archaeon; assembly: GCA_038105035.1. Taxonomy (GTDB): domain Archaea; phylum Thermoplasmatota; class Poseidoniia; order Poseidoniales; family Poseidoniaceae; genus MGIIa-L2. Next base: position 17,685 of record JAYOBT010000011.1, read on the forward strand.
TTTGTCGTACAGTCGAAGAAGACATCATACCCATCATTGTGTACAATGAGGTCTTACCTGTGGTGAGGAAGACGTCAGTAATTCCTTCTTCACCGAAGGAGATGCGTCGGTCTGGTAGGTTGACCAAGAGGTTGAATGCAGTAGCCGTATCTCGGTTACCGTCAACAGCAGGGTGAATCCATGTCGTTGGCTTGGTCATGAGATAACCACTTGCATCTTTACCAAATCCAGCAGGAGAGTATCGAATCCATCCGAGGCGGTTGTTGAATGCAACACCTCGGTGCATCAATGATGGATAGTAGACTTTGTCTTGCGGATCTGAATCAGGAACAACACCACGGTGCCCAAGGCCCCAAAGGATTGGTTCCCACTCAGCAACACCATCATCATCGCCACCATCGCCTAGGAATGGATGGTTACTTGCAACAGTTTCACCGGTCAGCATTGAACCTCCCAATCGCTCTTCATCGCCTGTTGAACAGAAGAAGAAGGTCTGTGTGGTAACGAGCTGCTTAGGTGTCCACATATTTGCATTGACAACAGTCTTCTGCTTGAGGAAGTCAGAAAGCGTGCTGATACGGCGCTCAAATTTGAATCGCTCAGACTCAATCCATGTTGAACCCAAGAAAAGATTGGTGTTCAACAACTTTGGACGACCAGGGCCAATGTATCGTGTACGTGGGTCGCCCTTTGTGTCATCTGTTTCATGAATAGGTTCCCAAGGCCCTTGTGTTGGAATGTACTTGAGGAATTCTTCATGGTCAAAGGGCATTTTTTGTGCTTCTTTGACGGCGTCTTCGACTTTATCCATCAACTGAACATAGGTTTCAGTTGGTGTAATTCGTCCACTTTCTTTGAATTGCTTATGCGATACTGCTCGATGTTCCCACATTGTTCTTCACCTCAAAACTTCTTTTTCTTGATAGGAGTTTTTTCCTCTTCTTCAGGAGCTCCTTCTTCAGGAGTCTCCTCGGCTTCGTCTTCAACGACTTGGTCTTCCTCTTCAAGGCTATCCCCGTCGTCAGTTGAATCCTCTTCCACGATTTCGTCTTCGGAGATTTCTTGTTCATCCCCAGATTCCTCATCTTCACCGTCACCAGACTCGACATCTTCCATCATGATATCCACGACTTCATCAATCTCTTCATCGGCTTCCGGTTCAGTGTGAACGACCGTGTCCGACTCATCCCGTGGAATGAGGAGTTGTAAGATAAGACCGAACGATCCAGCAACGGCACCAAGCCCGATAATCTTCCCATCATTGGTTCGCTGATCGTCACTTGGCACTTCTGTTCCTGTGACCGGTGGGACTTCGTTGCCAACAACGTTTGTGACGATTTCAACTGCTGCCCATGCTGCAAAAATCAACATGATAATTGAGAGTAAATTTGCGGTCGAGGCATTCGTTTTGACCCAATTCGCAAAGGGTGTTTGACCATCTTCCATACCCGCGCCTCGCGACGTTTGCATATAACTTGTGTGCCTTTAATAAAGAAAAATGAATCAATCATTCATCCAAGTAAGCGTTCTTTACAGGGTTCTCATCAAGGTGGAAGAAGGAATATGTTGCCCACCATGTAATGGTATCTAATGCATCGACAAGATTGCTTGTTCCACTTTGTTCTTCACCGTAATCTTTGCCTGTTGTATCCATCCAATCGATCATTTCGTCAAGCGTGTCGCATGTTTGGTGGTAGCACCAATAACCATCAACAAGTCCCCCAAAGCCCATTGTTACGGTACCAAGGTTGTCCTGGAATGTAGCGTGATCGGAACGCGCAGTCGTATCTTCATACACAATAATCTCTGGACGATCTTTTGCAAGCCAATCGTCAACTTTCCATGTTTCAGCGTCGTATCCTTCACCAAGGAGTGGAGACATTTGCTCCTCGACACCAATAGCATCAGATCCAATCCACATAGCCAGACCCACCATACCAGGTTGATTCATGACATCATGATCGAGACTCGGTCCGATGTAAACACGCATCGGCCATACCTCGTCATCTTTTGGATAACCATCTGGATCGATTTCTGGATTTGGATCGCAACCACCGTCAGGACCGTGATTGCCTCCACAAGGAGCGCCTCCACCACCTGGCCAATTCACGCCAGCCATATCGAGATTGACGTAGTTTGTCACTTCCACATTTGGATTCTCATTCTTGACCCATTCATCGGTCCAGAAGTCGCTTCCACGCTTACCACCTTCTTCACCGGACCACAAGCAGAACACCATGGTGTTTCGAGTACTGTAGCCGGCCATTGCTTCAGCAACGGTCAGCACCATACTCGTTCCAGCAGTGTTGTCGTAGGCACCAACACGGGTTCCATAGGTACGTCCAAAGATGTGAGGGTCCAGTACAACAGCGTTCACTGGTGGAGCGATATCAAAGTGAGCACCGAAAACCATCCACTTGTCTCGATCCACTTCACCCCATCTGTATCCACAGATGTTGTAGGCTTCTGGATTCTGGGAACCAGTCATAACCGAATCGTAGACAAATCGTTGTGTGATCACTTCAAGACCAAAATTTTCCAAGGTTTGGATGAGATGCAGTGCTGCATCTTCGTAAGCAGCATTACCTTGTCCAGCCCAACGGTCCAGATAACCAAGAGCACCATCGACAACATCGGTTGGGTCTGCAGTTTGATCGCTCAGACTTGAGAGATAATTGTACGTCGTCCTACCGTTCACAACACCAGTTGAGTGTCGTCCACCATCAGCTTCAGAGTATGCAGGCGCCGCCGGGCGTTCGATTGAAAGGAGCACAGGCGCCACTCCCCCGCCGTTTGAATTGGATATCTGAATCGTGTTTAGACTGCTATTCTCACCAACCACTCGTGTGATGCCTTGGGAGTTTTTGTCATCTTGACCCCCCCGTTCCCACCATGTTTTCCAAGACTCGTTGAGATCACGAATTGGCCAATTTTCACGCCCGTAATCTCCAACCAGAACAACAGCAGTATCGGTCCGGGGCGGTGCAAGAACGGTGAGTAAGACACTTTCGCCTGCTTTGAGATCAACCACAGTTGAATTTTGAACAAAGCCTGTGTCAGGATTCATCATCAAGTATGGAACAAAGGCAGAAAGATCACGATCTGCAGATATTGTGAGGCCTTGGAAGATTCCACCAATGAGCGTTTCGGGAGTGATAACAACATCGTTTCCTCCAATTGGTCTGTTTTCATCTCCCTCGCCAAAACATCCGGCAAGTGGAGCAAGCATCATGATGCATACGAGACCGAGCGCCCTACGTGCATCTCTCCCCATGATTCGAGGCAAACCTTCTCTCTATCTCAATTCTTTGCTTGAAAACATAACCAACATCTGTTGCCACCGGGCGAACATCTAAACAGTTGACAGACAAAAATCAACCATGGATGAGGAGCCCCAACCGGTGCCGCCTAAGTCTGTGATTATTTCTTTAGGTGCTGTGCAAGATGAAACCGAACTCATAAACCAATCTCATCAGGGCGGAGATAGTAGCACAGAACCCTCCGAATCAATCAACAACTACCTTCGTATTCGCTCACAAAAGCCCGATGCGGGATTATCTGCTTTTGGCGGGGTATTTTTACTTCTTCCGTTTTTCTTGCTATTTTTCAGTGATGACGTATTGGATATGATTCCAATTTGCTGTCTTTTTTTCATAATAGGTTTTGTGTTGCTCACTATCAACTCAACACAAATTACATCTTGGAATAAACAAATGAATAACGCAAGAAAACAGATTGAACTTACTGAAAAAATCCCCTATCCTCCAGTCGCTCAATGGCCACAAGTAGCTGGAACTGTTTGTATAATTGGGGGATTTATAGGGGCAGATTATGATGGAATAGTTTTCTTATTTGGTGGGATTATTGGCGCAGGATTCCTTCTGTACCAATTTTTCCTTGTGCTTCGTCAAAACAAAGCATTTGACCAACTTGTTAATGAACTGAAATAATTGAGTTATGGAATCAAACAGTTACGAAAAAGGTTCTCGGAAGAATGATTACCAAGTCGAATCGAAGATTGCACTCTCATCCTTGAATGATTTGAATTCTAAGTGGTTGCCGCATGGATCGACAATGAACATGGTCGCTTGGGAGCCAGGTTGATTCTCATATCGGGTGTACGGGCCAATGACAAATTCAACACCATTTTTGTCAAGTTTGTCTTTGAGTTGATGCCAATCATCCCATTCCATAACGATGCCAAAATGCATAGATGGAACTTGTTTTCCATCGACTGGACTGGTCGAAACGTCAGGCATTGTTGATACCAAGTGCGCTACAATCTGATGTCCAAAAAACTTGAACACACACGACTCTTCTTTCTCACGACCTGTCGTACAACCAAGTACGTTAACGTAGAATTGTTTCGCTTTATCCAAATCATCAACTGGAAAAGCGAGATGGAATGGGCGTAGTTTCTTCGGTGGCGAATAATCCGTCCCACAACTACGACACACGTCGTTTTCGTCCCAATCGCACTGCCGAATACAACCTGTCAACCCATCACTTCCACTTGACTGAGCAGCCAATGGAATCTGTGGATTGAATTTCTGGTGTCGATCCAGCAAGCATAGCATCGATAGCATCCTTCAATTCACTTGTCGTTACATTGGTTGGATCACGCGGATTGTCGTCCATGCGACCATGGTAGACAACAACACCATCGGCATCGAGAAGGAAGAACTCGGGTGTTCGTTGGGCACCCCAAGCGGTTGCAACCTCTTGTGTGCTGTCATGCAAATATGCGTACGGCATTCCCTTTTCGGCTCTCTTGACCATGTTCTCGAACGAATCAACAGGGTAATTGTCTGGATCATTGGAGTTGATTCCAACAAATCCAATGCCGTTTACGTTGCAATACTCTGCCATGTTGTTCATTCGGTCAATGCTGGCAATAACATATGGACAGTGATTGCATTCAAAGACAACAACACATCCACTTTTCTTCATCGATTGAGCGAGCGATGCATACGCATCACCAATGTTTTCATTTGCATTTTGAAGATGGAACTCAGGGGCTGTATCACCGATGCTAAGGGACATGATGCTCCCTTGGCAAACTCATTGATATGTGTTCGCTTAAACTCACTTGGTTGCGAGAAGTTGCTCACAATCTTGTAGGCGTTGTCGTGCCAATGGATCATCTGGGTTAAGGGCGAGGACGCCTCTCCAAGCCGCCGAAGCCAATTCAATGTTCTTACTTGCATGATGAATAGCGGCCGCTTGTATGCGCGCATCAAGATTGTTTCCATCCGCTCGAATTGCTGCTTCAAAATCACTGAGTGCAGATTCATAGTTACCCCATGCAAGGTACAACATACCGCGCTGATGCCAAGCGTCAGCATGATCAGGTGCCAATCTGAGTGCTTCGTTGATTGGGCCTTCCGCACGTTCTGGGCGGTC
>JAYOBT010000011.1:23187-42255 GCA_038105035.1 Candidatus Poseidoniales archaeon
CAGGTGCCAATCTGAGTGCTTCGTTGATTGGGCCTTCCGCACGTTCTGGGCGGTCCAAGGCGAGGAAGCATGCTCCTAATTTTGTTAAGGCCATATGATGGTGAGGGGCTTGTTCGAGAACTGTAAGGAAACCTTCCTTTGCTTCTTCCCATTCACCAAGACGAGATTGTGCGTCGGCCTTCGCAAAGACAGCAACGGCAAGTTCTGGGGCGAGTGAAAGGAGGATGTTTGCATCGTCTTTGGCCTCAACAGCTTGGTCAAGCCCAAGATAACAACTGATCCGATTGAGGCGTGCTCGAATGTGCTTTGGCCGTTCATTGAGCGTATCTGTATACATCGCAATGGCACGTTCAATGTCACCAGATTTGACTGCAATGTTCCCTCGGACGTAGGCAATAGTAGGGCCACTTCCTTGTATTTCAGCAGCATCAATGTAGCGTGTTGCAGCATGGATGTCATCGAGGTCGATCGCTAACAACGCTGCTTCAATCGAACAACTTGAATCTGTATCGCCAAGAAGTCGCTTAGCACGCGTAAGCGATTCACTGGCTTCGTCAAGCCGCTTCATGAGACGCTGTGTGCGCGCCAATCCAAGCCATGCAACACCAAGTTCACGATTCAGTTGGAGTGCTGCTTGGAAGGACTGGATAGCAGAGCCAAGAAGGAGCCTGTCCGTTTCACCCGTTCCATCACGTTGCCGATCTGCTCGGGCCAAGTGAAGACGTCCTTCAACAATGTGAAGTTCAGGATGATCGATGTTTTGAGGGGTTCCATCGAGAAGAGCCTGTGCAACCTCAATGCGCCCTTCTGCCAAGCGTCGAGAAGCGACTGTGCTTCGAAGTTCTGCATCCATTGGATGTTTCTCAATGGCCTTTTCGAGCGAGTTCTCAGCAGCCATAATATCGCCTGTTTCAGCAAGCAAATCTGCTTTCAAAACAATCAACTGAGCGCCACCACAATCCAATGCTACAGCGTGTGTGGCCGCCTTCAAAGCCTCCTTTTCTCGTCCCTGTTTAACACTCAGCAAAATGGCTCTTAGCGCCCATGCATCACCAATTTGACGATCAAGATTCAAGCAACTATCAACGGCTTCCAAAGCACGCTCATTTTCTTCAGCTTCGAAAAGTAGTTGCGCATACTGCAGCCAGTAGTCCGGTTTCTTGTTGTCTTCAGCAAGTGCCTGTTCGATGGCATCGATTGCTTCATTGGATGATCCCGCTCGATGACGCAATCCGGCAAGCAAAGAACGGTCTGCGGGGGTATCTACCCCAAGTGCTTCAAGCCGACGAACATCTTTTTCAGCGTTTTCATCTCCTTGTTGAACAAGGATGTGAGCATGCGTTCGCAACAACTCTGGGTTGTCTGGATCGATTCGCAACTGTGCTTCCAACCAATGGAGGCGTAAGACATCATCCGCTTTGAGAAGGGCAACCTTCTCGAGGCCCTTCAAAACAATCTCGTTTCCAGGCAATGCCTGATGTGCGACTCCGAAAGCATTCTCTGCCCAGGTAAGATTTTGCAAGTGCAATGAGCAAAGTCCAACTTGCAATGCCTGACGACCGTCAAGTCCCAATGCAGCCATCGTCATTGCATTTTGGTCGAGCACATTCAGGAGACGCGAAGTCATCTGGGATTGCATTGGTGAGAGCTCGATGTCAATACTTTGCAGTGGTACTGAGGAATAGACCGCGTCGATGGCATCTTGAACGAGACTAGCTGAGACAAAACCGGTTTCGAGTGAAGCAATCGCTTGGTGTGCACGCATACCAAAATCAACGTTTGGATGAGTGGCTCGTAAGGCTCCGAGAAGATCATCGTAGTGGTCTATCTTTTTCTGAAGCAAGACAAGTGCTTCTGTCGTTTGTTTTGCATGTGCTCCTTGAGATTCGGAGAGGACAAGGGTCCGGTCAGAGACATTTTGCAAGGCGTTTCTTGCGTGGTAGAGATTCCATGAGAGTGCGCTTGCAGCACCAATCGAGAGACCAACGACAAGGAATGTTACAGGTTCCATTACTTGTTTAGTTGTTCAACTGCCTTTATGTTCTGCGGTCTTTATCAACTATCAGACCCCTGTTTTCGAACCCCTTGGAAATCTCCAAAGTCCAACAATATCGAATGAAATTGACCGAATCACGGCTCACATTGAAAACCTATGCTGTTGTATCGACCAATGGAGGAGAAAACATGGGAAGTGATGATGCCTCTATGGATTCTCTCGATTTGGAATCCTACCTTTCTTCTTGGGAAGCCTTAGGGTTTGATGCCCCTTCTTTCCGAGATGATGTTACTCATCTGACACCTACAGAATTTGTAGAATTGCAAACGAGGGTAGAATCGGCTCATCACCTCAAATCCCGCATGAAACCGTTTGCATCCTCGCAGACAATCGGTCAATTAATCGATGAATTTCGTCACCCTCAAGACAAGGGCCGAGTAGAAGACGAATTCAAACAATGGAGTGCAGTCAATGCCCCTTGGGAATCTGGATATTATCGTTGGTATCCACAATGGTCGACAACTGAGGAATTGCAGGATCAATTCTGGAATATCATCAATATCGCTGCATTGTTGGATGAATCGAGTTGGACATCACTGGATTTGCTTCTTCCTCTCGTTGCACAACCTGTGAATTATTCAGACATTCTCAATGAACTTGAGCAATTGGTACATGATGAGGAGCGGCAGCGAACATTGATCGAGAAGGCAGTATTGCAACTGAAGGAAAAAGGATACGCTGCGGAGGTCCAATCATCAAAAATCATCGAGCAATTCGATGAAATTGAAGAACTTCAACGCTACTCAAACCGAATTGATTTGTTGCAATTGCAAATACAATCCGATATCCTTCCCTTTGACCCAGTTCTTGCTGATACATTCACTGAACGAGTCAACGCGCTAATTACAACACCATCTGATGAGATTGAGATACTCGAGAAGAACGTTTCAACAATCTCTGCACATCTTCAAACGCGTCTTAGCGATATGAATGCAATGCTTCGCCAGTGGCAATCAGAGGGATATACCTACGAAGACAAATTGAGAATCCTTCCAGAAGAGTTGTTGGAATGGGAGCATCTGCTGCCGGAAATAGAACAACAGTATCACCGCCATGCCGGGGCTTTAGAACGATGGAAAGAAATTAAGAAATTATGGAATTCCCAAGACAATACAATCGATCAGATGGCTGGAAAGATTCAGCATACAGACGTTTTTTTGGATAAGATCGATTCATTGGAACAGCAATGGACCGAAAAGGAACTTCAAGGTGCTTCTTTGATTGAACGTTGGGAGCAATTCGGATTTGAAATGGATCTTTGGCGATACAAGATGACACAGGATCCGCGCCAAGGCCTTGAAGAATTAAATCTTCAAATTCCGCTCTACAATCGAGCAAATGAATTGCTTGAAAGCATACTCCAACTTGACACCTCTCTTGGTGGAGAAGAAGAAGCAGAGAGGCGTTCATCCATCCTTCGCACCATGGACTTAGACAACGACCTACTCGATGAGATGGAGCAATGGTTGGACAAGAAAACACTTCGGAACACGCGTCACAGGCGCATGCTTCAAGCAGAATGGGAGCGAGCAGTTCGCGCAGGAAAAGTGAATTCCGAAACGTCGTTCACAGATTTATCCTCCTTTGAACGTGCAGTTGCATCGCTTGAACATCAATCACAACACCTCTTCGCCAGTGGCGTTACTTCTCACGCCATTGATCGAACCAAAGCTGAGCTTTTGCGTTGTGAGGGACGTGGTTGGAACATCACAGAGTTGATGCAATTACTCGACGAACAACCGGATGCATTTTTCCAACAGTTTCCAAAGGCTATGGAGGCGATGTCACGTATCCAATCAACACAGCGACGAATTGCCAATCTCGATTGGAGACGTGATACACATCGTGCCGGTGAGGTGGCTCTTGATGTTCGGAACCCACTACAACTGGTCAAAATCGAACAACAAATCCCAGCACTTATTCGTTATTTAGCGGATCGAGACGTTGAAGATGAGGAGTACACATACACCTCTTGGCTCCCTGAACAGCGACCAATCCTTCTTCCACGCGAACAATCTCTCATACGAAAGATACCTGCAAAAACTCAACCACAATCCACTCTTGAAGAAGCTCATGAAGCAATGCTTGAGGCGATGGAACCTCATGAAGATGGTTCGGAAGTTGACGAGTTTTTTCAAGAAGACAACATCGAATCGACTCAAACAACATCTCAGATTGCGGTGAAGGAAGTCAGCCCTATTCCCGAACAAGATGAGAACAAGCCTGAAGAAAAACCGAAAGCAGTTGTTTCTACACTTACCTCAACCGCGGCTTTTGAAGGCGATTTGACCTCCTATGAACGCCTTCTTCGCCTCATTGGTTTGACAGAGGAAGCAGATGTGCTTATTGGTTCGGGAGATGTATCAGTCGTACGAAGGGCATTGGCATCCCACGTTGGTAACGAACCTCGCGATGTTCGAGTCGATCGTTTGCTTCGGTTAACGTTGCGGCTTCTACCTCAAGGTGACCAAGCAGATAGTCAGCGATCAAACATGATTAATGCGATTTCAGAGATTATCCCGAAATACAATCAATGGGTTCGAATGCGTCTTGAAGCAAGGCACATGGGTGCATCGGGGAACTTCTTTGAAGATGCAAATCGCTTGGGCGCAGCTCTCCTAAGAGTGCCTGGACCTGGCGTAAGTGTGCCCCTTCAATCAGATACTTACCCCTTGCCGGAAGCCTCGAATTTGAACGAATTACGGCAACAAACAGAACGATTGGTCCAATCGATGCATCTTCCTGCTGCAGGTGGAATCAACTAATCAAGACAACTCATCTAGAAGTGCGTTTTGTTCTTCCTCTGAAATTGAAGGTTCTTCTGTTGGTGTTGCTTGAACGGCTATTCGTGGAGCCTCAGGCATTGGCATATTGAGTGGAATCGGTTGATTCATGCCCGGGGGTCCTGCTGGAAGGGGCGCAATTGGTGGGGGTAAAGGCGTTGGGAGAGGTTGAGCAATTACAGGCGGTGGAGCAGGATTCAGTGGCCCCACAGGCGGTGCAAGTGGTGGCGGAAGTGGGGCTGGGATCGGTTCTGGTGGAGCAGGTGTCGAGACTGGTGGGCCAACGGGGACAGGCATTTCCTGAACGGTAACTTCATTCGTAACAGGTTCCATTTCTGGGGCTTGTATAGGAACAATTTCGATTGGAGTTGCAGGTTGAGGTAATTGCGCAATCGGTTGCTCGATGACTGGGACGATTGGAGTGCGAAGTTGTTTGTGCACTTCATTAATTTCAGAGACATCAAAATGACCCATTCGCATGTAATCAGCCATTGCTGGCCCAATCAATGCCATACTTGCTCGGAATCCCGGAGTGAAGATGTTCCATGTTCCCAATTCAATTTGATGTGAATTGCCACATGAGGAAAAGATAAGTCGGTGCTTCTCGAGATGTGTGGGTAGGAATTTCAACCCGATCAGAAACAATCCAAGACCCAACACGATGGGTGTCAGTCCTTGAATCATCATCAACAGTATGCCTATGAGTGCGAAACCACCTGAAAGGCCGAATTCAATGGAAGTCGGTTTTTCGATGACATGCTGAAAACTTGTCAATTCAGCATCCATCACGAGCTGTACATCGATCCTCGGAACACCATCTTGATGCAACGTTGTTTCAACCACCCGGAACAAACCATCTCCGACAAGAATCGATGTTGAACAAAGACCATCTTTTGATTCAGAGAGAGGAAATTCCTCAACATCCTCATGGTTGTTGTGAAACAACGGCTTGGCTCGAATTGGTAAAGCGAGTATATCCATCATTTCATGCTGGATTTCCAGCGATTCCTCATCGATTTCTTCTTCGAGAGTTTCTTGTTCTTCAACTTCCGTCGAAGACTCAGGCTCGTTCTCCATAGCCTCACCTTATCGGAACAATGAAATGAACGTAACGGAATCAACGATGCGTTTCAGAGAACCACGATTTAGCGCCACTCTTTGCATCAAAACCTTTCCCAGGCTTTGTTCCTACAACCGTCGCAATTGAGGCTTCAGTTGCAATTTCTTGAATCCGATCGTTGATTGGACCGTTGATGATCAATGCTTGAACGCCCTCGGTTCCAGCCGCCGTTTTTGCAATGGAGCTTGCGCCCATCTCTTCACTCACTGATCCATCAGCGAGAACGAACATTGCCTTGTTCTTTCCAAGATTATCTTGATGGTCGAACATCTCTTGGATTTCAGCAGGGGCCACTTCGGACTCATAGACTTCATCCATTTCTTCAACCCACTCGTCGCTCGTCCCACCATGCTTCTTCTCATCCTCTTTGTCTTGTGCTTCCATTGTCTTTGCAAACTTTGCAGCATCGACTTTCATAGAGAGTGTCTTCGTGATGGTTTTCTGAGGTAGCAGTTCCCATTCTTGCCCAACGGGCGCCTGTGCCACGAAATCAACCTTCAGAATAGCATTGAGTTGCCGGAACAGCATCTCTCCACCACGATCTCCATCAATAGCGAGCGTAACAGATTGTTTACCATTAGCCAAATCGATGAGCTCCTGTTTGATATTGCCCGCACCGTCGGCACTGATGGCGTTCTTGACTCCACAATTGAGTAAATTGATGACGTCGTTTCGCCCTTCAACGATGATGAGGGAATCCGAAGATTGCACGTTTGGGCCGCAGGTCAATCCGTGGAAGTTTGTTGCGGTTCCAACGGTCAACACAGAACGAACCTCTTCGACAACTGTCTTGCTTGCAGCTTCACCTGAGTTGACCAATGCAAGAAGTAGCTCCTTTGCACGGTCGACGACGGCCGTCCGCTTTGTTGCGCGAACGTCTGAAATTTCGACAACGCTTATTTTCGCTTGACATGGACCAATACGGTCAATGGTTTCCAATGCGGAACCAATGATGGCGGTTTCCACGTTATCCATGCTGCTTGGAATGAGAATCATTCCGTGCACTTTTCCACCTTTGGTTTCCATTTCGACATCAACATGGCCAACACGAGCCGTGCGTTGCAACTTACGTAGTTCGAGCTCATCGCCGAGCAAACCCTCGGTTTGGCCCATGATGGCGCCAATGATATCCTTTCGTTGGACTGTACCGTTGACTTTGATATCAGCCTTGATCAGATACTTCATTGCTTTTCCTTGCTTATTTCCTGAATTGTTTCTTCGAGACAAATTAAATCCTCCTTTCGGCCTCTTCACAGTCGGCGCATTTATCCCAAAAGGGGACGCAGTGCAACGGTTTGATAAAAAAATCAAACCAGGTGAATGTGATTCAGCAAACCTCGCTGGGCCCTACCCCTTTTCAAGTCTGTGGACAAAATCCCGCCGAACTTTCCATTTTATTCCTTAGGTAAAGAGGAGGAACGTTCCGCCAAATCCTTTTGCATCTTTTCGCTCAAGAATGGAAGGTATGGGTCGTCATCGCCCATGTTATTCTTCCAAGCATCCATTGCCCTGGCCCAAATCTCTTCATCTGCATTCCATTCCAACCAGCGTTCAATAAACGCTACATGCCGCTGGACCTCTTCATTTTCGGGTGCCAATTGTTTGAGGAGCATGTTGGTTTGGGCTAGAATGAGCCCCATGGGCGGTGAAATGAGGTATACCCCGAATGGATTACGCTCGGTTGAAATGGTCAAGTGTTCTTTCCATAATCCAAGCCCTACGTCGTAAATGTAGCCGATCAATAAAACAGTGAAGAGCACCAGTATACCGATGGACATGAGACCAAAGTACGTTGAGGGAATACCAAGGATTTCATTTGAGAAACAAATCCCACCACCACATTCCGATTCAAATCGCCACTTCACATATGGCCAAATCAGTAATGTGAGTGTCGTTGTCCAAAACACCATTGAAATGACAGTCTGAGACTGCTGGAGTCGCCAGTATTGGCGCATAATGACTTTCTTCATTGAACGACGCTGTCTTGCAACCCTTATGGATTCAACCCTTTGTGTGGGCGTTGAGCACCTGCTTTTTGCGAATTACATAACATCGACGTGATTAAATATTCAACTCCTGAGCAAGAATCGGCAAAGGTTGCGACAAGATGGGCGTAGTTCATTTCATTCGGAATCTTCCAAACAAATTCTATGTTTCATTCCTGATAAAGAAGTTACAATTTCACAACCGTATCAGCAAGAAGTCAATGCTTTCTCAGTCCGGACCAACTCTTTCCATGACCACATACGGCATCCGCTTTCAAACAGCTCACATATCTCTCGAAGCGATTGCACGGGGGCATGTTCGTCCTTCCAGAGCTATTTTGTTTGTCGATGACGAAGAACTTTACAACCAACCTACAAATGGCCTCAAACGATTGATGAAGCGCGGTTTGGAAATCAAACTGGTTGAAAATTTTGGACCCCATACCAAATATTATCCATTCCTGGAATTGGTTGATGATTTTGACCGACCACATGCTACTGGCGATGACGATCACATCTACCCAAAGTGGTGGCTCAAACGTCTCTTTGGTTCAATAGAACAACGCCCTGAATGTCTTCATGCCTATCGAGCACACCACATTCGTTTGAACCCAGAAGGAACAGAAGCACTACCGTACCTAGAGTGGGGTCCGGGAATAACGACAGCACCATCCAATCTTAACTTTTACACGTCCTCGATGGGAGAAATATACAGTCCAGAATTTCTTCGTTCTGCGAAACAACGGGGCCGTGAATTTTTGGATTGCTGCCCAAAGAACGACGATCTCTGGCTTACCTCACTCGCTATTGAGAACGACGTGCCAATTTCATTGATTGATGGGATGAACCGAACCTTCCCGGCGATACCAGCTTCTCAGCAGCTAACCCTGGAATCGACAAACGTGTATGGTGGATACAATGATGTGCAAATTCGCAACACGTTCACAGAAAAAATTCTTGACAAGCTGAGGAAACTGGAACAAGAACAAGGTCTACGATAAACAGCATGTCAACTTTCAACAAAACACCGAAAACTGGAAAATTCTTCGCGTGGGTTCAAGAAGAGGTTCTTCCTACGTCAGCCCGTGTCCGCCGAATCAGTTCACCGTTTGGCTGCTTTCCGCAGCACGATTGAGGTGATGTTACTCGATGGCGTGCTGACGCGCGAAGAAAAGCGACTCATCATCCGCTTATCCTCATGTTTGAAACTTGAGCCACATCAACCCGCAGAAGTCTATCAAGCCATCATAGATGGTATCGAGACAGAGGACGGAGATGTGCTGTCAGCAGAAGAGCAGCATGAGGTCTACAAGACCGTGTTCGAAGTTGCCATCATCAATGCATCACTCTCAAAAGACGAATTTCGAGTCATGGCCCATTTGCGGAATCTCTTCGCAATCGATGATGCCGAGCATAATTTGGTTGAGAATGAGTTAAGAGATATGGTCAAAGAGCGTTTTGAAGATCCAAACATGGTTGAAAAAACCCTCAACACACTTCGAGATTCAGTTCGAGTTGTGACAACCTTGTTTGATAATGTTCGAAAGAAGAACAACGGTGAAACGCGATGAAAGCATCCTCACTTGACGACTATTTGGATGGCTTCTCTTCATTCCCAAAACGTCGTAACAAACGCCTTGCAATGCTTCGCGAAGCCTACACCTATGGCGTACCGGGGATGATAACCAAGTCGATGACGGATCGGTTGGCCCAATCTGGCCATTACACATTCCACATCGGAACCCCGGATCCAGAAATGAGGCGAATTGCATCATGGATGCTCACACACGAAAACAATAAGACAACGATTGCGAAATTTATCCCAAAAATATGGAAGCGGGGTGGCCGTGAGGACCTCAAACTCGTCGGGCTTCTTCTTGCGAACATGTCGGACGAGGAATTGGGTGAAAATGGCTGGACTATCTTCCTCCAACTTGTTCAAGAACGAGTGTCGGTCGAAGTCTTCCTTGAAACAGCCGAAGAATTTCTCCGTGGTGGCCGAGAACTTCCCAATGATGCTTGGATTCGTGATGCTGCAGCCCAAAGTCAGACGTGGGCTCAATTGATGATTTTACTCCTTTCTCTTGACGAACAACGGTCTACGAATCATGAAACCCTCCTGAAACAAACGCCTAGGGGTGGCGAACTCCTAGAACGTATTCGGCATCGGCTCATACAACGACTATCTTGATGGGCTTTGAACGAATCGAAGTATCATGGCTGAACGCTTCCTACCTACTGAAGATCCTGTGCTCGAACAGGTCTTGTCATGGACGGTTGAACGCGATGCTCGCGATGTTCGCCGCCTTCTGGAATGGTTGCCGCAAGCCCGCTCAAATCGAGAACGGCAAGCGCTTCTTGACAGGGTTCGAGATTTGCTTGACGAGCTAGAGCAAGCCATGTCTGCCTTGGATGAACTTGTGTGAGCATCATGTCTTTGATTTGCTTGATTCTTGCAGGGGGACAGAGCACTCGTATGGGAGAGGATAAGGCGCTGTTATTCGATTCAGTGAACAAACTTGCTGCAATGCTCAAATCCCATGGATGCAGCGTCATAGTGGCTTGCGGTGTGGAGGAACGAACATCACTCTTCCATTCAGAATGCTGGCTTGATCCAGACGACTCAACCTCGCTTGGAGAGGTTGTCCGTGCTTTCGTTCAAGAACATGATGAGGAAATCCAACTGTTTCCTTGTGATATGTACAATCTTGACGATAAAGCGATTGAAGCAATTTTAGCACAACCCCCAGGTGTTCCTATCGATATGCATGGACAAGATCAGTTCACGTTAACTCGCATACCCCAGGGTTGCAATCTTCCCGCTTCAAAGAGTTTGAAGCATCTCTTTTCGGGTTTTAACCGAAATCCAATGGAGTCACTTGGCGAACGCTTGAAAAATTTTAACTCTCCAAATCAAATTGAACACCTGAACAAATCAAATCAATGACTTTAGGATACAATCGATGTTCTTCGACTTGAATTCGCTTTGACAATTGAGAACGGGAGTCAGAGGTGAAAACAGGGACGCGTCGCTGTGCAAGGATTGGCCCAGTGTCCATTCCTGCATCGACAACGTGTACTGTACATCCACTTACACGAACGCCTGATGCGAGCACATCCGTATGCGCATCTTTACCAGGAAATGCTGGTAATAATGATGGGTGGATGTTGATGATTCGTGGATAATATCGCTCAACAAATTCAGCTGATAGTAAGCGCATGTACCCAGACAACACAATCAAATCGATGTCTGCCTCATCGAGTTGTCTGGAAATGCGCAGTTCGTGCTCACTGCGTCGCTCTTCTTTGGGTAGATTTGTATTCAAGGTCTCGATAACAACCGGAATTCCGTATTCGTTTGCAAATTGGATGCCCCCAGCATCTTCTCTATCGGTAATACAGAGAACGGTTTTGTGGATACATTGGGCTTCGTTCTGATGTTTCAGGAGCGCATTCATTCCTGTGCCAGATCCTGAAAAAAAGATTGCAATCCGGAGAGGATCATTAAGTGAACCGGATTTTGATAACAACTGAACATCCCCCATGTTTCAACCCCAGTCACTGCTCAATTTCAGTCCTTCCGATTGTTCAATGCCCACCCCTATTCCTTATGAGCATCAATTCATACGGCCAACATAGGAAGTGAGGTGATGGAGAATCAATCCAAAGAAAGCACCTCCCTCTCTGCCGCCATACAGGGGCGTTCAGATGAAGAGATACTCGAATTCATATTGGACATGCATAAACCTTCCAAGAACCCGGTTGTGCGTTGGTTATGGACTGGGTTAGGAAGCATCTTTGTTGTCTTCGCCGCCATTGGGACGATTGTCCCGGGTTGGCCTACGACGTCGTGGCTCGTCGCTGCAGGATTTTGCTTTGGACGATCGTCGAGGCGCATGTTCCGCTGGTTGTTGACAAACCGTCTCTTTGGTAACGCACTGCTTGAGTATTACAAGGCAGGCAGAGCATTACCTCTGCATTCAAAGATCATCATTATTGGAATCATTTCTCTTGTTTCGGCATTTTCCATCTATGTTGTAACGAAACTCGGCGACCCAGGTTTCGGTCAAACAACCATTGCCATCATTGCATTGATTGGAATATGGTTCGTAGGATGGAAAGTTCCTACTGTTCAATTGCAAATTCAGCCAAATTAGAGTTCTTTCAAGTGAGTTGCAAGTCGGTTGGCAATAGAGATGCCCACGTCGGTACACGATGCCGTACCGCCTAAATCATAGGTGAGTGACGTTCCATCCTTGAGGTGCTCTGCTACGCTCTGGTCAAGAATCTTTGAGACATTCAATAAGTCGTCATCGTTGGATCGTCGGGCGAGCCAATCCAACATCATCTGAACAGAATTAATGCTCGCAATTGGGTTGACTTTGTTCAACCCAGCGTGCTTTGGTGCAGACCCATGAACTGGTTCGAAGAAGGCGTGGTCGTCGCCGATGTTTCCTGATGCAGCCATCCCCATTCCTCCTTGAAGAACTGAGGCCAAATCGGTTGCAATATCTCCGAACATATTGGAGGTAACAACAACATCGTAGAACTCAGGCGTACGCGTCAACCATTGGGTGAATGCGTCGATGTATCCGTAGTCCTTCTCAACATGCGGATACGAACTTGCAACATCATCAAACGTTCGCCGGAACAACTGACATCCACGTGTAACATTGCTCTTATCAATGCAAGAAACACGTGCCTTTCCGTCGACCGGTGCTCCGTTCCGTGTATCGCAGATATCGAACCCCATCTTGATGAGTCGCTCTGAACCATGAGAAGAAATTGGTCGAGGATCGTATGCGACCTCTCCATGAAGGCCTGGGAATTCAATTTCAGGAGGCTCGTATCCTTCGAGGCCTTTTGCTCGTTGAGCGCTTCGGTGGAGGAGTGAGTGATAGAGACCCTCTGTGTTTTCACGGAGAATGACCATGTCCACCATATCTGGATCCCAAATGTTGGTGAAGCGACCATGGACTTTGTGAGGAACGCCTTCATAGAGACGAATTGGTCGAACGTTGGCGTACAAATCCAAACCACTTCGCATGCCAAGAATGACCGATCCACCAGCGAGATCACCGTTTGGCAGTCGCGCTCCAGGATAGCCAATAGCTCCCATGAAAATGGCATCAGCATCATCCCGACAGAATTCAAATGAACCTTCGGCCCACTCTTCACCGGTTGCGAGATAATGTTGTCCACCGCAAGGAATCACCGTCTGCTCAAACCCATGGTTTGTGTGCTCTTGGATGGTATCCAAAATGCGCTGGGCTTCGACCGCTACTTCCTTGCCCGTACCATCGCCGGGAAGCACTGCAATGACGTGGTCGCTCATGGCTCTTCGACAAGTCAATACTACATGAAGGAGACGCCAATCTCCTATGCCTGCTCAATGGCGGAACAATCGATGACCGGTAAAGAGCATGGAGATTCCGAGTCGATTTGCAGCATCAATGACTTCTTGATCTCGGATTGAACCTCCTGGCTGAACAATAGCGGAAGCGCCTGCTTGTGCTGCCTGTTCAAGACCATCAGCGAACGGGAAGAATGCATCGCTTGCCAGGACGCATCCATTGGCTCGTTCGCCTGCGCGACGAGCGGCAATTCGAACAGCTTCGACACGACTGGTTTGACCCGGGCCAATACCAACGGTTGCCAAACCTTGAACCATGACGATTGCATTTGATTTCACTTGTTCACAGACGCGAACAGCGAACTTCATTGAATCGATTTCGGCTTCGGATACACTCTTTTCGGTAACGGTTTTGGCAGACTTCCAATCGATGATTGGCGCTTCTTCTGTCTGGACAATCCATCCACCTTCAATCTGTTTCAGGACGCGCTTTCGTTCGAGTGGTGCAAGTCGATGATTGGGTGAATCGATGGTGAGGAGTCGTCGGTTTCCTTTCTGCATGATGAATTCTTTCGCTTCGGGAGTGTATCCGGGAGCGATGAGAACTTCGATGAACAGGTCGGCCATTGCTTTGGCCGTATCAAGGGTAACAATTTCATTGAAACAAATGATGGATCCAAAAGCAGATTCTGGGTCGCTTGCCAAAGCATCCGTGTATGCATCAACCTGACGTGCAGCGAGAGCGACACCACAGGGATTGTTGTGTTTGACGATGACGCATGCGTGTGGCGTGTCTGGCCATTCATCGGTTGAGAGTGAACGACACAATCGGAGGGTAGCATCAGCATCTGAATAGTTGTTGTACGACATCGCTTTACCGCCTTCAACCTGTGCAGTTACGAGCGTTGAATGGGATCCATGGGCATCATCATCAACGAAGAGAGCTGCGCTTTGGTGAGCGTTTTCTCCATAACGCAGTGTTTCCATCTTCATGGATGAAGCGAGCAGTGTTTCATGGAACCGAGCCGATTGTTCTGCAACAGAATCGAAGGCTTCAGGAACACCATTCCATCGACCGTGAAGGGTGTTGGCTATGGCCACATCGTACGATGCAGTGTGTTGATATGCTGTGAGAGCAAGTGCCTGCCTTCGCGATATAGGAACGCCTGAAGGATTGCCTTGAGATTGTTCCAAATCTCCGATGATGGAATCGTAGTCGTCCGGATTGCAACAAATGATAACGTTTGCATGATTCTTTGCAGAAGCACGAACCATGGTCGGCCCACCGATGTCGATCATTTCGAGCAAGGCATCCTTGTCAAGTGGAGGATCTACGGCAGCAGCTGAAACAAACGGGTAAAGATTGCATGCGACAAGTGCGATAGGAGTGTACTGCAATTCTTCCATACCGATTCGGTCTTCTTCCTTCTGAAGTCGAGCGAGGAGAGGGCCATGGATAGCCGGATGAAGTGTTTTGACTCGACCATCAAAAATTTCAGGATGCTGCGTAACATCGGAAACGCTCATGACTTCAAGTCCGGCTTCCTTCAGTTTGCGTGCAGTCCCCCCCGTTGAGATCAATTCAAATCCAAGATTGACAAGTGAAGTTGCAAATTCGACGATGCCTGTTTTGTCCCATACGCTGAGCAATGCGCGAGGTTTTCCCGAGTCCATAGTTGCACCCGTTATCGACCTCTTGTATGTCTTTGTTATCAAGCATGTGATGAGGCCACTTGCTCAATCGCCACGTGAAGAAATGACTTGGTCAACTCGAAGAAGGCCACAAGCGGTCTCAACAGCTGCTTGCAAAGCGTGGGAAACGGTGTTGCAGGAGAGGAGAACCCCATCGATTTCTCCGATTCGTCCGTTTTTGCATACACCGAAACGTTCGGTCCTGTTTCGATGCGCAGCACGCAGTTGGAGCAAGGTGTCGATTTGATCTTCTCCAGCGTTGAGGGCGAGTGTACTTGGAATTGTTTCCAGTGCTCGAGCAAACCCTTCGATAGCTAGGCGTTGACGTCCAGAGATGGATTCTGCGCGCTCTCTCAAATGAAGTGCTGCAGCGATGTGGAAGGATCCTCCTCCGAGCACTGTTCCAGGTTGGTCGATAACAGATTCCAGCGTCCGTAGAGCATCGTACATGGCTCGAATGTATTCTTCAACAGCAGCACCTTGTCCGCCACCAACGTCGATGGTGACAAGACCGGACGTTGGACCGACGTCCACAATGAGCCGAGTACGACGACCGTCTTCTCGTTCAGATACATCGACGTTCGCTGATTGGAGCGAACCAAGACTCTCTGCTGTTGCATCATCAAGGTGGTTGATGAGTGTCGCACCGGTTGCAGCGGCGATGTCTTCAATTCCGTCATCTTCCATCATTCCGACAAGAAGGATTCCATTGTTGTTGCAAGCGTGTTGTATGCGCTCATCGACTTCTTTTGAGGTGAAGATGGCTTGTGCACCGGATTGTTTGAGGAGGTTGATTTTTCCTTCAATTAGTTGTTCCTCTGCATCCAAAAACGCAAGCATCTGTTCAGGCCGCTCAATCTCAATTTCAGCATCACGCTTTGTTTTCTGTATTGTCAGTGGACATGTTAAGGCTAGGACACTGCAGGGTTGGTTGATTTTTGGTGTCCGTTCAGAATCAAACTTCTTGTCAATAACAACGCCTTTGATCAATCGTGTTTCTTGGAGTGAATCATGACCTCGCTTTGTCATTCGAACGTTCTCTGCTCGAACAGGTCTGTCACTGGATTGGATGGTCATCATGCATTCGACTAAGAGTTGTGCTAACATATCGCCGCCTGCTTCAGCAGATTTCCCAACCATGGCTGTTTTTGCAACGGATTGCAACGTATCTCCACTCACATCTTCCATCGAACGATCATCGAGAACATTCAGTGTTTCAACAATCGAATCTTGGTAGGCCTCGACCAATACGAGAGGATGGACGCCTCGTTCGAGCAAACGTCCCGCTTCTTTCATCAATTCACTTGCAAACAGCAAGCAACCTGTAACACCATCGCCGCACGCATTTTCTTGCGATTCAGCGAGTTGAACGAAAGCCTTTGCTGCAGGATGTTTGACGAGTAGATCTGCAACGATTTTCGCACCATCGTTTGTAATAGCATTCTCTCCATTGGTCTTGTACATCATCTTGTCCAGACCGTTGGGGCCAAATGTACGTCGAAGAATGTCTCCGAATGCAACAGCAGCTCCAACGAGTTTCTGAGTGACTGCCACGCCGCTGGTGACCGAGGTTGTCGGTCGAACGATAACAACAGGAGCACGACCTGAACCATCGTCCTGCTGCGCCATGCTTCTCGGGCGTGACCGTTCTTCAAGAACTCTCCTTCTCACCGACGACGGCCTTTTCGTGTCTTTTTGGAGCGTCCATGTTGCTCATATGCACGGCTCTGATACGATCTTCGATCTTGATCATCACTCCATATCGAGTGTTCTGAAACATCATCGGAATCGGGCAGATCATCGAGCGATTCAATGGTCAATCGCAACCCCCCAAGTTGATCTTGCAAAGCACGAACATTGTCTCCTCCGCGACCGACGAGTGTCGAAATCATATTGCTCGGGGCGTAAACAGTTGCTGCAGTATCGCTTGTAAACTGGACACGAACGTGGACGCCAGCCCATTGTCGAATGGTGTGAATGAGTTGTTTCTGTGCCAATTGTTGGAGGGGTTTCTTCTGACTTGTTTCCGTCACAGGGACAACCGCTAGTTCTGAACCGAAGGCAAACATCTCATGGGTCACTTTACCTGTTGGGAACTCAACAACCTCGATAACTGGCCGAGCCAATTCTTCCTGCATTCCAGATGGAGGCTTGACAGTCATTCTCAATTCGAGAACCTGTTGAATCTTACCTGATTCAACGTGCAGTACAGTATCCAGAACTTGAGATACAAGACCCAACTCAACTTTTCCAATCAAACGTTGAATGGCTTCGAGTGCAGAGTTTGCGTGCGTAACACCAAGCAACCCTACGCCTGCGAGCCGAACATCAGCAAAGATCTCGAAGTCGCGAGCACGTCGGACTTCATCGAAGATGACGAAATCAGGACGTACGAGGAAGATGATTTCTGCAGTTTTCTCCAAATCTCCTTCCAACGGAGCGTATTGTGTGATGCGTTCAGCAAGTTGCAGATCTCGAGGAGCCTCCATTGTCTTGACCATGGCACCGATGTCGTCATCGAGATACTCAGCAATGGCCTGAGCAAGTGTTGTCTTTCCAGAACCAGGGCGTCCACAGATGAAGACGCCGCGATGATGGTTGGACAATCGCTCAACAATTTTCGGATCAAGGTTGTAGTCACTAAGTGAAAGTTTTGCTACAGGCCGGACAACAGTGATTTCACGTGCATCCGAGAACGGCGGACTTGCACAGGTCACTCTCAGATCTCCGAGTTGAAGGACTTGGCAACCCTTTCGGTCGATTTCGAGGAAACAATCGCTCCTGTGCTGATTCTCTTCAACAACAGTTCGTAACGACTCTTGAAGGGATTCCAAACGGAGATTGTCCCAAGCATCGTTTGATTCCAATTCAACCAACTTGAGTTGGCCAATGGTGCCACGTTTGACACGAGGGGGGCAATCAGCCTTCAGAAAGATGGTATGAACGTCTGCTTCCAACAATTCTTCCAATTCAGAAGGAAGTTCAGGATGCTCACCGTGCTTGGCCATAGGAGCAATGTTATCTCGGAGGCTTTTGACACTTGGCACACTTACGCGGACGGGGTGCCCGGTTCAAGCATACCAAAGGTCCACCAAATGTAGGCATTGGTTCCGATGCTACCGATGATCGAACCGACAACTGGGAATTCGTAGAAGTAAATGCACCAATAGGTCAATCCTGCAGTTACAGCAACAAATGTGAGGATATTGAGGATGCCACCGTTCTTCATCCCGCTCAATCGTATGGTTTTCTCATAGTGACTGGCTCCCCAAAGCATGGCAATGATAAGGCATAGAATCGAAAATGCGACCGCTGCATCGAAGACAGAGTCTTGAATCAACCATGTCGCGAAAGAAGCAATAGTGACGCCTGCAAGAAGCCAAAGCATGACACGTTCGGGGCTCATGATTAACCCAGTTGGGTTCATCTCTTCAATTCTCGTGTCTTTGAACGTCCTTGCGCTGTTAATTGCAAACGAGCTTGCTCAACGCATTTGATGGTTCGAAGAATGGAACCTGTTGAGGCTGCGAGGGATGCTGAATCAGATTGAAGGAAGTCAAGAAGAACAGCTTCGAGTGGAGTATGATCTGATCGAACAGATTGAATTGCGGAATGATCTATCAGAATCTCGTATTGTTCGTGTTGCTGCAATTGAACAAGAATCCTACCGTTTCGTCCGATTACTTCCAATTCAGCAACGTCGGATTCAGCCTCCCACCCTACATCGATGGAAATCTCGACTTGATTTGGATATTCCAATGTCAATGCACAGGATGTACGAGAACCGACAACTTCGGAAATCCGCAACGGGGTTTGTCCATCGAGAAGAAACTCTGCCAAGTCGATTCCATGGATGGCTAATGTATCCAATGCATGCGACGACTCGTCACCTTGACGTTGTACGTTCTTGGAATACCGAATGGATTGAATGGCTCCAATTTTGCCTAAACGGATTTGGGTTCTTGCATCGATGATGCACGGATGAAATCGCAGAAGGAAACCGCTCTTGAGCGTCTTGCCTTCATGAACGGATGTGGAGACAAGCGATGAAGCATCATCAAACGTTGTTGCAATTGGCT
>JAYOBT010000012.1:0-20576 GCA_038105035.1 Candidatus Poseidoniales archaeon
GGCCAGCAAGGTCAACAAGGCCAGCAAGGCCAACAAGGCCAGCAAGGTCAACAAGGCCAGCAAGGTCAACAAGGCCAGCAAGGTCAACAAGGCCAGCAGCAAGACAATGGACAAGGTCAGCAGCAACAAGGTGGAGAGCAAGGTGGCCAACAAGGCGATCAGCAAGCTGGAAACCAAAACGGTGACAACCAAAACGGTCAGAACCAACAGCAGCAAGGCCAGACCCAAAACGGTCAGCAAGGTCAACAAGGTCAGCAAACCGACCAACAACAAGGTCAACAGCTTGACAACCAGGAACAAAACGGCGAAACCGACAACGATGGCGATGGTATCCCAGATAACCTCGACAACGATGACGACAACGACGGAATTCCTGACGATCTTGACGCCAGTCCACAAGACCATGACAACGATGGCATCGATGACGCTGAAGACAGCGACGACGATGGCGACGGAATCGACGACAGCGAAGAAGTGAACGACAATGATCCAAACACGAACATTTACGATCACGATAACGATGGCATCAGCGATGCTGTCGACTTCGACATCGACAACGACGGCGTTGACAACTGGAACGACGTAGACGAGAACGGCGAAGACCTCTCCCGTGACCACGACAACGATGGCATGGATGACGGGGTAGATCCTGATGACGACAACGACAACATTCTTGATGTCGATGAAGCAGATGGTGACTTCGGTAACTACCGCTACGATCACGACAACGACGGAATTTGGGATCTCAGTGACACCGATGACGACAACGACGGTCTAAGCGACTGGTTCGAAATCAACGATGGAAACGATCTCACAGGTCAATTTGACTCCGACAACGACGGAATCGAGAACCAACTCGATGACGACGATGACGACGATGGAATCCTCGATTCCCTCGAAAACTGAGTCAGGTTTGGTTGAGAATCAAGTCGTAACTCCGTTCTCCTCGAGAACGGATGGCCGAGCCTCAGGAGAGTCCGCTCTCCTGGGGCTCTTTTTTTTGATATCCTTCTCATCCGGGTGATACTTTCACGTTCAAATCACCCATCGTTTTCATATACAGTTCCTTGGTCAGCAGACTGTTTAGAGGGGCTAATATGCTAGAAAATCGAAACACAATCAACCGACGACCAAACGCTTTCAAGTCACTCCTTCTTGTGTTCTTGATGGTTATGAGTACAACGCTTGCCATGATGGTTCCATCTGAATGGGAACAGAATGAGGCGGCCATCGATGTCGAGTATCGATCGATGCAGAGCAGCCCAGCCCTCCAATCCATGGATCAGGCAGGTCAAGGCGATTACGAAGGTTCCACTGTGTTCCACTCCGATGATGTCCACCCCTCTCTTCGCGACATCATGTGGGCTGACATCGGTGTGTCTTCAGGTATCATCAGCGATCTAGCCGCTGTTGAAGCTGTTATGGCCTCGAACAATTTCCTTGTTGAAGAATCCAACAAAAACGATCACGATAACGACGGAATCAGTGACTTGTATGATCTTGACGATGACAACGATGGAATTTACGATCTTATTGAGCGATTTGATGGATGTTACGGTACAGATCCATTTGACCACGACAACGATGGAATCCTAGACATTGATGACTGGGATGACGACAATGACGGAATCCTCGAAGGACCAATCGATTATGATGCTCTCGAAGCACAAGGATTCGATCCTCGAAATGTATCGACCGATCGCTTTGTTATCTCCACTGCCATCCATCCATGGGCCAACGCTGCAGTTGGAGCGTTCTATCTTGCAGACCAACACCCATTTGACCACGACAACGACGGTGTTACCGATGAAGACAACGATGGTTCCGGAGCAGGCCGCTTCGATGAAGACGACGATAACGACGGACGTATCGACCAATTCACGTGGCCTTGCGATTACGATTCCGATGGACTCATGGATTATTTTGACTCTGACGACGACAACGACAACGTTGCGGACGTGGACGACTCTCACCCTTACGATGCCACCATTACAACCAGCAACGCTGCAGCAGGCAACCTCTTCGATGCACCAGAGGTATGGGACTTCATCGATTACCGTGATTATTCCGGTGGCGTCAACTACGTTACATGGGAAGCTGCACGTGTGAGTTCCGATGGACAAGGTCCTGGGGCACAGGGTGCACAAGGAACGCCTGCCTTCACAGACATCGTTGACGGTGACCTCGACGATGACGGTATTCCGAACTTCATCGACCCAGACAACGACAACGACGGAACTCCAGATTCAGCCGATACCGATGACGACAACGATGGTATCCTCGACATGTTCGACCCGGACGACGACAACGACGGAATCCCTGACACATGCGTCAACATCGATAACAATGGCGATGGCTTAGGCGACTACACGCTACAGAACGATGCCCCATACCAAACTCCTGGTGGAGATACGGACAGCAAGACAGGACTTGATTGTGAAATTGATTACGACCAAGATCTCGATGATGACCGACTTCGACCATTCGACCAAAACTACAACGGAGTTTACGATTGGCTCGACCCAGAACTTGGCGGTACAACAAGCCCAGACAACCTTGGTAACGTCCTGGTTAGCGGTGACGCAACCAACTTTGAGTACGACCTTGATGACGACAATATCGACAATGAGAACGATAGTTTCCCGCTCGACAAGGCAGCTGACGTCATTGGATGGAATTGTCCAACAGCAGCCAATCCAAACCCAATCAACCCAGATCCACGATGCCAAACTCGTCGTGCCTCTTTCTCCCAATTCAACGATTGGGACGGCGATGGTGTTCTCAATTGGGAAGACATTGACGACGACAACGACGGAATCATCGATATTCTTGACATTGACTGGGACTGTGACCTTGACAACGATGGAGACCTTCACGCCATCAACGGTGCATTGTACCGTGACGACGGCCCGAATGCTGTCGATTCTGATATTGACGGAGACGGTCTCGAAAACGACATCGATTGGGATGACGACAACGATGGTCTTTCCGACCTTTACGACCCTGATGATGGAAACTGTGGAGCGGTTGACCCAGATCTCAACGACGCATTCCAGACTCCATTCTACCCGGTCGGTGACCTCGGTGCTCTCGACGGTAGCGCCGACAACCAAGACTACGCCAACAACCTCGATTCCTACTGGGCCATGGTCTTCTGGCACAACCCATTTGCAGACATGATGATCGATTACAACGGATACGACGGAACAACCAATCCTCCAACTCCAGGAAACGTTCCAGAGTTCTACTGGTTCCTTTTCGCTCGCTGGTCGTCTTACAACGGTGGTAACGAGTGGGACATCGACAGTGATGGAGATTCACTCGTCAACGGATTGGACATCGACCAAGACGCAGACGGTCTGCCAGATTGGTGGGACCAAGATGAAGGAAACGATGGTATCATGGACGTTAACGACGTAAAGATGGGCGGGACGTTCAACATGAGCGTTTGCGGCCACACTGTTGGAAACCTCGGACAAGGATTTGTTTGCGGTTACTCCTACGCAATTGCATACCAAATGCCACTGAACGGCGTTACTGCACAATTCGGTCTACCGTATTCAACACGTCCAGACGCTGCTATCGATCAAGGCGCAACAGCCGGCGGACAATCCGGCAACTGGTCCTGCACTCCAGGTGCTCAAGGCGGTTGTTGGCATTACGACTTCGGTGGCGACGGCGTCATTGACTCAGCCGTTTCATTCACGCAGATTCAGAACAATCGCGATGCATTCGTCACATGGGTTGGGCTAACGACAGGTATCTGGCAATGGAATTCAGACAACGGGCCTGAAGCGGATTTCCCTGATGAACTGGGAGCCGATCTCGACAAGAACGATGTTGATGGTGACACCGATGGCGACTTCTTCAACGATACCATTGACCTAGACGACGACTATGACTCGATCTTCGATTGGTTTGACGTTGATGATGACAACGATGGTCTATGGGATTACTTTGAAATCGATACCAACGACGATTTGGATGATGATACTGGTCAAAACAATGGCAATTTCTTCTCTGGAAGCAACTGTATCGACAACGACGATGATGGAAACGATGCTGACGCAGATGGAGACGGCTTCTACCAAGCTGTCTGGGACCGTGGTGTCATGACCCTCGGTTTGCAGCAACCACGTGTATACGATGTCGACAACGACAACGACGGTGTTCCAGATGGCGAAGACCCAGACGACGACAACAACGGAATTCTCGATGGCGAACAAGAGAAGCTTCCCGGATGTTTCTGGGGCGAAGAGCAATCCACTTGGGACCACGACAATGACGGAATTGTCAACTGGGCGGATGATGACTGGGATGGCGACGGCATTACCAATACCGTCGAGCTCGGTGCACTTCCATACGATTTCGTAGCACCGTTTGACCATGATAACGATGGAACTCGTGACGACATCGATGAGGATGACGACCAAGATGGAATGCACGATATCGACGAAGTTATGCTCTGGCCGGAACGATTTAACCGCAATTCCACAAATCCATGGGATCACGACGATTACGGTAACGGCGAAGCACTTGCGAACCCGAACGACTTGACAACCGGTCCAGACGTCAACGATACCGACGACGATAACGACACGCGAGATGACCTCGATTACGACGTGCTCGAGGAAGGTTTCACATCCGATCCTTGTTATCAGGGCGCATTATCTTCCGATTGGGACCACGACAACGATTGTGTTCTCGATGAGGACGATAAGGCTCTAACATTTATCACGCTCGACATCCCTGGAAATTTGTGGCTTGACGCACGAAGTCCTGCTATCTTCAGCGGTGTTGTCGAGTGGATCAATCCGATTTCTGGTGTCCGTGAGAATGCGAGTGGCCTACCTGTTCAAATTCACATCGAATGGGCAAACAACGGTACGACTGCCATTGAAACAACCAACATTTTGTCCGATCAAAACGGTAAATTCTCGGTTGGTCAGTTCCTCTATCCTGAAGACATCATTGTTGGCGACAGTACAACCTACAAGGTCTATGCAGTCGTCACTGAAATGTTTGCTTTCAATGGAGCAACATCTGCGGATTATCTCGTCGGCGTTGAAGCCAACATGACCATCGATCCTAGTAGCAACAACTGGGATTACTTCCGCAGTGATGAACAACAACTTTGGTTGGAATTTTATTCCTATTATTCTGCAGATTACGAACGTGGAATCTATTCAAACCCGATTCCTTACGCTCCGGTTACGTTCTCATTCTATGGTGGACTGTTTGGTAACCTAACGCACCCAACCAACTTTACCAACTTCGATGGCAACGGATATCGTGCAAACTCGTTCGGTTTAACCTCAGTTTCCTTCGAGCAAACGGGTGGAGCAAACGGTGTTTGGAAGCAGGTTCAGTTCAACTCAACGATGGATAATGGCCCAGGAAAGGCACCTGGCGGCCTTGAAGAAATCATCTGGAACAACAACACCAAGATGCATGATATCGTACAAGACGCTCAAGGCCTGTCAACGCAATACAATAGAGTGAACACCAGTCTTCCGAAAGGTGATTACAGTTACATTGGACAGGTTCAGCCTGAACTTGCAACAGAGTACCCGTTCCCATTCCTGCATGGTGATGAGTTCGATAACGCTCGTTCTATGCGTGTTATGCACCGAATGAACATCGATGGAACAATGACGTTTGAAGGAGTCCACCCGATCACATTCTTCGATTCAACCATTAACAATGGAGACGGAACCTTCGGTAACTGGCGCTACGTCTATCACGGTCCTGCATTGACCGCAGCTGGATTGAACTACAACGATGTCTCTGCCTACAAGGCATACAGCATGCTTTGGGACGGAAACGATGCATCGCTAACCGGTGAAGCTGTTAACATCATCGATTTCGTTGATGTAAATGCTACGCACTGGTTCATCAAACTCGTTAATGGCGGAGACGGCGACTTGCCACCTTGTGGCCAAATCGATCCGAGTGACCCAGACAGTCCAGTTCGCTGTGAAATTGTTCCAGAAATGGACACAGGAACATCCCTCGGATTGGCTGGAAGCGTTACCAATCGTACGCTTGTCCCATGGACAACTGAACCAGTTGCAGTACAACTTGACAAAGATAGGAACGGTGTCTTCAGCAGTGGTGGAGAAACACAATTCACACAGAAGCCAAACTGCATGGACGCTCAAAGCAACAGAATCCCAATGCAAAGCATTGATGACGAAACAGAGTGCCAAACCAAGGGCGGTATACGTGCAGAGTATGATTACAACTTTACCTGGGAAAGCCAATATTCGGCTGGAACCTATGGAATGCGAATCGATTTCACGAATTCTGGTTATTACTTCACAGGCAATTCATCAGCGCTTGCAACAACTGGAGCCTACATCAACGTCACGGTTGTTGGAACAACCTCGTTTGAGTTGACCTCAATTGCCCGTTTGTATCGAAACACAAACACTTCGATTCAAGCACGACTCGTTGACAACTCTTTGCAACCAGTTCGTGAAGCACCTGTGAACTACACATGGTCGTTCGATGGACGAACAGAGACAAGCTACACCGATACGAATGGATATTTCGAAATGCCATTCAACATCACAGCAGATGACGACCTTGGGCTCTTCTCGCTCACGTTCGATTATGAGGGAACACCACTTCTCAAACCAAGCAACGCTGTGCAAGATGTATGGGTCGTCTCCCGAACCTACCTTTCGGTTGTTTCGACCGACGGAAACCGTCGCCAATCCGGTGACTTGTGGGATTTCACTGCCCAAGTAAAGGATGACAACAAAACCCTCGAATTTGATTCAGGTGGCCGTGATCTTGACGGAGAGACGGCTCCAAATGGAGGATTGGTCGATGTTATCTTCGAAGGTACCGACTTCGATAACGTCCAACACCGCCAACTCATTGCCACATTGGCCCCATCTGCGGGTGTCATATCACTACCTGAGACGCAACCAGACAACTCACACCTCTGTTATTACGATGGTAATGATGACGGATTTGCAGACCGAGACCTCAATCAAGACGGCAATCTCGATCGCATCGAAGCAGTCGGTTGTCTGAAGGCTGACATCAGTCCACTTTCGCCGACCAAGTTGCGAGAAGACCCAGAGTCCTTCTTGCCAGATGGATTCGGCCCGGTTAACGTCGTACTTCGGTTTGAAGAATCGTTGCCGAACGAAGGTTGTGCCCCTCTCGATGCAAGCTACCTTGGCCTCCAAGGACAGTGGGACCCATGTGCGAATGTACCTGGAAACAACCACTATCGAACGGTCATGACATACAATGCCAACGGATTCTCCCTCATTGGGCGAACATCCTTGTCAGTCGATGACCAAGTTGTCTACACAAGCGAGGTCGATCCAGTAACTGGACTGGTTGTTCCAAAGCCAATGATTGTTACAGGACAATTGACGGACGAACTTGGAGAAGTTCTCGTGGGACGAACCATTCGTGTCAGTTACGAGATGGTCAATGGCCAAAGTGGCCCAGTCAACTGTAACGCTGCAGTGACAGATGCAAACGGCAACTACTCCATTGTTTGTCCATTGTCTGACGTTCTTGCTGGAAAGACCAAGGTCACCGTATCGTACTCGTCTTATGACAACAACGATGCATTCCGTTACGACAACAAGACCATTCAGACCGAATTCGATGTGTTCTCAAACTCATCGCTTGCAATTACTGAAGTCGGACCGTTCAAGTCGAGTGTTGATACGTACAGCATCGAAGGCATTCCATACCCAGTATTGTACCTGAAGGAATCCTTCCACATTGATGCATTATTGACACAGAGCAACGGTCAAGCAGTTGGTGGAAAGTGTCTCAACATCTATCTTGACCCAGAAGAAAACATTCGTCCAATTGCAACCATCCGAACCAACGATCTTGACGGAACCGTTGAGTGGTTCAGCGGCGATCCGCTCCAGAACCCATCATTGCGTGGTGTAGAACTCACAGGTGGAAAGAAGGAAGGATTCCGAACACTGAAGGTTGCATTTGAACCAGATTTCAACGTCCCTGGTGGATGTGATAAGGATGTCGAGAACGTCCTCAATGGTTCAGAGGTCGAAATGGAAGTCCTTGTCCGTTCACGTGTTGATTTGCAAGTCGAGACCAACTGGTACTATGGTGGAGAAGCAGGAATCCCTGAAGGAACCCTCGTAGTCGGTGAAGTCGCTCTCCTACGTGACCGCCTCGACATTGCGATCGAGAACGAAGAAATTCAGTTCATTCGACAATATCGCAACGAAACCGGTGCTTGGGTGACCATGTCGGCTGCTACCAACAAGACCGTAACCAACGAACAAGGGATTGCTCGCTTCGAGTGGTCGTTCGATGGGCGGTCATGTGATGGTGTTGAATGTAGTGGTGAATGGCAAGTGATTGCTGTTTATGCAGGCAGTCAGAACTTCCAAGCATCCCAGAACAACATCACGTTCGCTGTTGATTACAAGGCTGCTACAGAAGTTGAGGCAAAGGGCTTCTTTAGTCCAGAAAACGCCATGGCATTCAGTATTGTTCTGATGGCCTTGCTCGTTGCAAGTGCGTTGTATTACCGCCGTGTCATGAGCCGACGTCAAGTCCAATCGCTCAGAGGTATCCTCACTGATACGATGATGCAACTCGAAGCAAGCAACGAATACATCAAGATCATCTTCGACTGTTACAAGAATCTTGTACGCCACTTCCGCAAGTATGGTTTCATGAAGAAGGTTTACGAAACCACTCGTGAGTTTGAAGCAGCGGTTCGTACAGCGTTCAACATGGTTCCTCCGCAACAACTCGATGCGTTCTTGACCATCTTCGAAGAAGCACGATACTCCGATCACAACATCGGAGTCATGCAGCGTGACCAAGCAATCTCAACGCTTGGAGCGATCACGTCCTCCATCACCAGTGCATTGGGCGAGGAAGGACAGATCAAGCGCTACGAAGCAACAG
This sequence comes from Candidatus Poseidoniales archaeon, assembly GCA_038105035.1. GTDB lineage: Archaea > Thermoplasmatota > Poseidoniia > Poseidoniales > Poseidoniaceae > MGIIa-L2. The sequence continues at coordinate 8,926 of JAYOBT010000012.1, forward strand.
GACTCTACGAGAAGCAAACGAAGGCCGGTGAATTCGTCGCTGCAGACGGTTCAGTTCGACAAGCTGGAATTGTTGAAGGCGAATCCACAGATTTCAAAATTTGATTGTTGAATCTGTTGCACTGAAAGTTGGCTCGGGCCAACCTTCAAGGGCAGGATGCGCTCTCGCATAGCCATGGAAGACTGGAAGTTACTCATCGACCAAGCCATGCAAGTTGAAACGAACAACACGATTGAAGCGCACAAAATCTACGGTGATGCCGTACGTTCTGCTCTCGCTCAGACCCAGATGTTGCTCGGTGATCTAGAGGCCGCTCAAGTGATTGAAGCGCTCTATGGCGCTCTCGTCGCTTATTCACAGCAAGTTATGTTGCGAATGAAAGCGGAAGACCCAGAAGTCGGAGGTGTCGATCACGCCTTCCGTGCAGGCCAAGCATACGGCGTCTCGTGTGTTCTCAACCACCTCATCGACCAACTGACCGATGTGGCAGGAATCACAGCACTCGGAGCGCTCGACGATTTTTCAGATACGCTCCACGATGAGATCATCATTCAAGGCCGAGCTGCTGGCTTAACTGTGGAATTGCTCGATGCAAAGGGCGAGATTCTGTTCGATTGAAGTCCTGCATTCGCGTCGGTGCCTTCATAACGGGTTGGTTGGTCGCGAGACTGCCTCAAAGCATCGAGGGAGTCATATGAGCAAGCCAACACGAAAGACAAATGCCGATTTGGTCGGTCTAATCGACCAACTGAAAGCCCAGTCTCGTGACACAGGTGCTGCACTATGGCGAGATGTTGCTAAGCGCCTCTCCAAGAGTCGCAAGAACTGGGCCCAACCAAACCTAAGCCGCGTAACACGTTACGCTCCGGAAGGTGCGACCATTCTCGTACCAGGAAAGCTACTAGGATCCGGTGAAGTCACAGGGAACCGCACCATCGCCGCCTACAGTGTTAGTTCCAGTGCCCGAGCGAAGATTGAAGCCGCAGGTGGACGCGTTCTCACCTACGGTGAATTGATGAACGAAAATCCAAATGGAAACGGGGTGATTATTCTTGGATGAAGCAACAACCTACGTTTTTGACGCAGATGGGCTTGTCCTTGGACGACTCGCATCCACCGTAGCAGACACGCTCCTCAAGGCTGCGCGCTCTGATCGTGATGACAAGGTTGTCATCATCAACGCAGAGAAAGCCATTGTTTCAGGAAGTTCACGCTCCGTTCTACAGAACTATCACGACAAGTATGCATTGAATCACGCACGCAAGGGACCTTACTTCCCACGAATGCCAGACATGATTCTCAAGCGCACTGTCCGCGGTATGCTTCCATACCAACGAAAGAGCAGTGGCCGCCGCGCTCTTCGCAACCTACGTGTAGAAATCGGCTGCCCTTCGCACCTCGCCTCTGACCTTCCAGAAGGTCACGTCGAAGGCGATGCAAGCAAAATTCGCAAATCCTTGCCAGAGAGTTTCGTCAGTTTGGGCGACATCAGTGCAAGCCTTGGTGCGCCTGCGCACCGATGGACTGGAGGTGAACAATGATGGCACGAAAGAAGAAATCCGTTGAGAGTTCAGGAAAGCGTAAGACAGCCATTGCACGAGCATCTGTCAAGGCTGGAAAAGGTCGTGTCCGTGTGAACAGCGAGCCAATCGAAATTCTCCAACCTGCTCTTGCACGACGCAAGGCTATGGAACCACTCGTCATCGCCGATGCCATGAACCGATTGTCCAAGGTTGACATCAACCTGACAACAACCGGTGGAGGTATTATGGGTCAAACCGACGCCATTCGAACCGCTATTGCACGTGGACTTGTCCATTACAACGGTGGAGCAGAAGGTATTGATGAAGAACTTCGAGATGAATTCCTACGATTCGATCGAAGCCTCTTGGTCAACGATCCACGCCGTAAGGAACCAAAGCACCAACTTGGTCGTGGTGCTCGACGCAAGAAGCAGAAGTCGTATCGATGAGGTGAACAAAAGATGATTATTCCAATCCGTTGTTTTAGCTGTGGTACCGTTATTGCTCACAAGTGGGATGAGTTCAACAACAAGATTGCTGAAGGAACCAGCATCGATCAAGCACTTGACGATGTAGGCCTCGAGCGATACTGTTGTCGACGCATGTACGTTGGACACATCGATTTGATCGAAGAGATTGTCCCGTTCAGCGCTCAGCACAAGTGAGGAGATTCACGGGCCTGTGGGTTAGCTTGGCCTATACTTGGCGGCTGGGGGCCGTCAGACCCCAGTTCAAATCTGGGCAGGCCCACTCCTCACGAGTTTGTTGAATCCAAGTGTCATAGAAGCCTTGCATTGATATGGCTTGAACGCTAGCATAAAGCATGCGCTCACGTGCAATACTTCTGGTTCTCCTTATGCTGGGTATGTCCATCTCTACTGTTGCATCATCGGACTCAACCATTTCAAGCAGTACAACGTGGAGTGGAACGGTTGTACTGAGCGGGAACGTGACGGTTGATTCCTCTACAACACTCGTCATCGAGCCAGGAACCGTCATTGATGCACAGTCGTACTGGTTACAAATCAATGGCGTCCTTGAAGCAACCGATGCAGAGTTTATCACAAGTGAAACCTCAACCAGCCTCGGCTCGTCTGGAGCAGGGCTATGGGGAGGCATTGTGATCTCTTCTGGTGCTTCTGCAGTGCTCACAAATCTCACCATTTCAGGAGCTGAATCGGCTCTCGAGGTTTACGGTGATGTGATCATACACGAATCGATCACAATATCCAACAGCTACATTGGATTTGACATCGCCTCATCCGGAACACTCGATGTGGAGAACGTGACCATGTCCTCCATCGAAATTCAATCCGTTGTCAATCATGGTGATTTGACCATTGATACCGGATCTTTTGCTGATACTGCGACCGGTATTTTATCCACACATGTTCTTTCTGCCAATGACGTATCGTTTTTCGAAACAGGGGTTGCAATCGATGTTGTATCAGGAACCGCAGATATCACAGGGCTTGGACTTGAAAATGTGAGCGTAGGCATTGGGTCGGATGCTGGCGCATCAACAACAGTATCCAGCATTTATGGGCAGCATGTCGCACTTCTTATCGATGGAACAGATGCCGATGACTTGACTGTTTCAAACGCCCTCATTTCTGGGGAACGACTGTTATGGGGTTCTATTGAGAGTATTTCCATATCAGATACAAATTTCACACAAGAACAATCAGGACGTTCAGTTGTTGACCTCCGATGCCTAGTTGATTGTACGTTTGATAACGTCTACATCCACAATGCTGACATTGGCATGGACGTTGATGGTTCAGGAATTACGACACTGACAGATTCGCAAATTCACGGCGATCAACTCGGAATTCGGGCTTCGGGAACCGGACAACTCGTTCTCGAATCGACATCGGTTGTGGCGAACGAAACAGCCCTTTCAATCTCAAGTTTGGATTCAGTGATCAGCCAATCAACCGTTTCATTGCATGATGGAATCGGTCCTGCAGTTGTCTTGCTTGAAGGCGAACATCAATGGAATGATGTTGAAATTTCAAAACCATACAGCAGCCTCGATACCGAATCCATGGGTCTTGATGCATGGTATACCTCAATTGAATCAACTTCGATAACAACCAATGGGTTTGCTTACGGTATCGAACTTGAAGACTCTACACTGAATGCGGATGTTGGAGCCTTCATCAACGGAAAAGTGCGTGGTCTTCATGCAATTGACGCCATTGCATCGATCGGAACGCTGACCACAACAGCCCAGCAATATGGCCTGGTGTTGAGTGATTCATCAACAGTCATCGTTGAGGATTGGACTGCGAATCTGCACAACACACCGCTTTTACTCGAGGATGGCTCAGTTGCTCACGCCCGAGACTTCGTCCCTCTGAATACAGCCCAGAGCTCAAGCGATGCAGTTGGAGATGGAACCTTCCTGTATGGAGGCCCTTCCACAAGCAGTGTTTCCACAACGGATTCAGGGTATCTGTATGAGACGTATGTATCCTTTGTTGATATGAACAATCAACCTGTTCAAGCAACGTCGTTTGCCTATGGATTCGAATCTTTAGCCGACACAAATGGAGTTGCATCGCTGCCTTTGCTTGCATCGGGAACCGTCGTTGAGGTCTTGTACGATGGCCAAGGTGTGAGCAAAGAATTGTTCGGAAACCAACAAGGGCAGACTGTACAGATCATCGCACTTCCAGAGGGTGATTGGACGCTCCCAGCATCGTCGACCGTTGTATTAGGAGCCCGCCCGGATGGACAACCCCATCAACTCAATGGAGATTTGACGTTCAGTTCAAACTCACACCTCAAATTGATTGACACGACGCTTGTTGTTGCCCAAACTTCTGAAGTAGATCTGGGCCCATCTGGAACGCTTACCGGCGACAATGGAGTCGTCAATGCATCCTCGCTAACGATGAGTGTACAATCTACGCTCGTATCCGAAGGACATGGATTGGAGATACAATCTCCAGTTCAATGGTCGTGCTCTCAAGCGCAAAACATCGCCAATATTCGCTTCATGTCGACCATTTCACTTGCTCCTCTATGCGAAGTCGAAATGATTGGAGGTCAAGCAAATGAAGCGATTACCATTGGTAGCGGCGCGTCTTTCTCCCTGGTTTCAACGCTTGATATCGAAGTGCTTGACAAGGGACTTCCAGTTGAAGGAGCAACCATCATTGTTGATGGTCAGACAGTCCAAACGAATGCACTGGGGTATGCAACAGCACAAACAACTGCTCGCACCGTCAACGCTCAAGGCGATGTTCAGGAAGGTACGAAGACGGTCACCATGCAGATTGGTTCATTTACGGAGTTCTTTGCTTGGAATGCTCAACAATCTACTTCACACACATTCATGGCATCGACCGTTCCCACCGGAACAATCTCTTCTTGGTTGGTTCTTGAAGAGACATGGAGCCCATACCGATTGGAGGGAGACTTGACAATTGCATCAAACACAAGGATGACGGTCAACGATGGCGTTGAGTTACGCATTGCTTCAAATGCAATAATCGATGTTCAAGGCATCTTTGAGGCTGGATCAGCAACCATATCTTCGACAGGATTCGGCGCCCGGTGGGGTGGCCTGTTGGTGGATGGAATCGTAGGTTCGAGAGTTGATTTGTCTGGAACGATTCTTGCAGAAGGCTCGCCGTTGATCACCATGGCCGGTCGAGGCGAAGTAAGCGCACAGGGTGCACAATTTGCTCGTTCAGCGGGTGCAGACCCGCTTATCAGCATCTATGCATCGTCTCAATCTTCGTTAACGCTTATTGATTCAGAATTGAGAGATGCCGGTTCTATGTGCATTCAAAGCCAGAGTCCAGATGCCACCATTGTTCTCAGAGATATTGGATTGTCAGACTGTAATGGGGATGGCCTTTGGGCACGTCTTTCCCCAGTTCATGTACAAGGTATTACACTCGGAACTGGACTTGAAGATGGCATCGATTTGACAGGTACTTCAGGCCAAATCAGTGGTATTCAATCCTCTTCGTTTGATGGTGAATATGTCCTTCGTATGCAATCCATTGATGATGGATTCCTCATCGAAGACTCAACCATCAATCCAGGGAACAGCGGAGGTGTTTTTGCGTTCATGTGTGAGGATATTATCATGAATAATCTGACGATTACTGGAGCGCCAGCCATTGATCTTGATGAAACCTCAGGTGAGTTGAATGACATCATCCTCAGCGGGGACGGAACTGGAATTGGACTGACCATTCGACACGGATTGTCCGAACCAGTGGTCGCTGAAGATATTCAAATCATAGACTACTCAGTCGGTCTCAAACTTCATGCACATGATTTCGAAGACCCCACTTCAGCCATCTTACGAAACATCTCTATTGATTCAACCGAAGCATTGTCAGCGGAATTGTTCGATCTGCGCATCGAATCGTCTTCCTTGAACGGAGATATTTCCATCGCAGGGAGCACAGTTGATGTTGTTGACTCAGATCTAACCGGTGCTGAGTCAATCGATGCAAGCGGCTTGCTGAATGAATGGTCGTCGCATTCACTCCACGCCGTGCTTAACGGAGAGGTTGTTGAAGCATCATACGTCCTAACATCCGATATGATGAATGCTCCAATAGAATTCTCAGGGATGTTTGTTGATGTTGAGTTGTTGCATGAACAAACGACGGCGGATGGTTCAACTTCAATCACAGATGTTTCTGCTGAGGTTGTATCTGCACAAAGCCTTCCAACAAACCACGTGTTTTCCACCGGATTGGGCTCGGAACAAAACGTGAATATCACCCTTCTAGCAAACGCACCTCCAGCACTGTCCATCCAATCACCGTACTCTGGGCAGCGATATATGGAAACAATTCCTGTCGAGGTCGCAATCACTGTTTTGGATGATACGACGGAACTCGCGAACATGGGCCTTTCATGGAAAGTTTTTGACGCTCAGAATCAACTCGTACGGGAAGGCACGACAGCATCGACCACATTCAACATAACATCTCTGGATACAGGTCTCTTTGTCGTTCAAATTCTGGCCATGGATAGCCTTGGGTTAACGACGATTGCTGAAGTTGATATTGAAGTCACTCAACTCGATACGGATGGGGATTGGACGTCGACGTGCAGTTCTGCAACGTGGTTTGATTCATCAACAGGGTTGCAATGTGGCCCAGATATCTACGATCCTGACGACGATAACGATGGTCGCTTGGATGAGAACGACGTTTGGCCAAAGGATCCTTGCGCATGGATTGATACGGACGAAGATGGGCAGCCTGACAGGATACAATGTCCGCCTGGTGCAACCACAATGCTGTTTGAAGATCAGGATGACGATGGGGATGGGACTCCTGATGAACTCGAAGGAATATCCTTGGGTGAATCGGGGGACTCCACCACGCCATTGATTCTCATCGGTTCTCTTCTTGTCGTTGTTCTCATCATTTTCTTCGTCCGAATTCGTGGCGGAGGCCCCAAATCTTTGGGTGAAATCGATGAACGAATGCTCTGAGGCGATGAAATGCTCCCAAATGCAGAACCAGTTGCTCTTGCTATGGTTCTCATCCTCGGAGCTATCGTTGCATGGGATGCATGGTGGCTGACGCGACAACACCGAGACATTCCGCAATTTGGGCATTTGCCCAACAATGGATATGCATGGAAAAGCGAACGCAATCACGAGATGTTTCGTCAATGGGCCAATTTGGGTTCAATGGCAGCAATGATGGCATTGCCATGGGGATTTGCATCGTTTTCAAACACACCCATCACGTATGTTATCATCTGGGATGTTTTGCTCGGATTGCACATCATCTCTCTTCTCGTTCCAAAACGGTATGCTGTTACCTCGACACATCTTTTCGCAGACGGGCAACGTTACGAGTGGGCCCGACTCGCCCTTCCTAAGCGTCAACCAAAGCACCGAATTATGTTGCTACGAAAGGGCTGGGGTCCATTCGGACCACTACCTCTCGGTGGCGATCGTAGTGACCTTGATATTGCAGCCGAGAAAATCATCGAAATCCTTCACTCCGACCAAGAGGAATGATGAGAGGTATGGCTAAGTGATTCCTTGATGTGTTCACATCATGGAATGGGCGCGTAGTGGAGACGATGTGGTTGTTGTCCTCGAACCTGGTGAAGAGATTCACACCTCACTTCGTCAACTCGCAGATGAACTTGACATCAATGGGGCAGTGATTACCAGTGGAATCGGACGAACCATGAATTCAACATTTGGTTACATGGATGACACGTTCACATATCATCGCCGAACGCTGGAACAACCTGCAGAACTCGTGACCCTCCAAGGTAATCTTGCTCGACATCAAGATGGCTCAGCTTTTACCCATCTCCACGCCACATTCGCAGACGACGATTTCGTAACAAAGTCAGGACATATGTTCGAAGCAACCGTTTTCGTTGTAGCAGAGATTCACATGCGCATCATGTCAAAAATCGTCATGACACGTTGTCCAATGGTTGATGGAGAGTTTGTTGAACTTAAGCTGCAAAATCATGAACCTTAAATGGGGTCAACATGGTGGTAAGTCATGGCTCAGGATGGTGAAGATTCTATTTCCAATCAGGGCCGCGTAGCATGGTTGGCTGAACAAATCGCCTACCATTCGGACTTGTATTACAACCAAGCCAAAAATGAGATTTCAGATGCTGAATTTGACGCCATGTGGGATGAGCTGAAGCAACTTGAACCCAATCACCCACAACTCCAACGAGTCGGGGCAGAAATTGATCCTGGCACGGTCAAGGTCGATCATATGTTCCCAATGCGTTCCCTGAACAAAGGGACCAATGATGAAGATATTGCGCACTTTGTCAAAGAGTCTTCACTTGAATCGACACGTTTTATTTCACAACCAAAGCTTGACGGTTCCGCACTTTCGTTGGAGTACAGAAAAGGCCGATTGGTCCGGGCTGCAACACGAGGGAGTGGCAATCGAGGTGAAGACGTCACGAAGAATGCGCGTAAAGTCGAGAATGTGCCACATATGCTTGGCACGGAGGTTGATGTCCACATTCGAGGCGAAGTTGTGATGAGAAAGTCGGTGTTTGATGAGAAGTATCGCCACATTTCTCCAAATCCACGAAACCTTGCAGCGGGGGCACTTCGTCAGAAAAAAGCGGATGGAAAAGCCGATGCAAGTGATTTGGTTTTCTTGGCATACGACGCAAAGTTTCCGAATGAATCATCCCGGCACCCTGATTCGAAGGCACCCCCAAGCGACCCATTCGACAGTCTCCTTCTCGAGTGGCTGAACAACGTGGCAGGTGTCAAACCAGCACCTTGGGTTGTCCACAATTCGGATACTGAAGGGGCTTCCATCCAATCACTCTGTAAGGAAACTGAAACATGGAGTAGAGAACGAGAAGCCTATGGATTTGAAATCGATGGACTGGTTTTCAAAGTCGATGATCTCGAAAAGCGGGATTTGCTCGGCATGACTGCCCATCACCCTCGCTGGGCGCTGGCATGGAAGTTCCCTCCAGAAGAAGCAACATCGGTTCTCCTCGATGTTGACTGGCAGACTGGCAGAACGGGGAATATCACTCCAGTTGCACGTATTGCGCCCCAACGCGTTGGTGGCGTGACAGTAGAGAACACCACCTTGCACAATCTTGGCGAAGTTGAACGATTAGGTATCCAAATCGGAGATAAGGTTCGGATTGTTCGTCGCGGTGATGTGATTCCGAAGATCGAAGCAAGCCTTGGACCTGCAATGCAACACGACATCGATGGTCGAGTGCATGCTGATGGAGAACCATTCCGAGGTGAGTTGCCACAACGCCGGAGGATATCTCCTCCTGAAGATTGTCCTGCTTGCAACGGACCAGTCGAGATTGAGGGGGCATTCCTTCGTTGCACAGATGTCCAATGTACTGCACGGCTGGGTCGAAGCATCCTCTACTATTGCCGTGCACTCGAAATGGATGGTATTGGAGAAAAACTCGTTGAGCAACTCATCGATGAGAATCTCATCTCAAGCACCGCCGATTTGTATCGACTTGATGAGCGCATGTTGCTCTCACTGGATCGGATGGGTCAAAAGTCAGCAGACAAGGTTCTCAATGAGATCAACAAAAGTCGCTCGATGACCTTCTCAAAGTTCCTTAGCGCTCTTGGTTTACCAGGCATAGGTCCAGAATTGGCGGCAGCAATTTCGAATCACTTCAACGCCCCAGGGCATCTTCTAGCATGGGTTGATGACAGTCTCGTAGACGACTCTCGAATGTTGGAATTAACATCGATTGAGGGCGTTGGCGAAATTGTTGCACTCCAACTACGGGATGGTATCCGCCTTCGAAAAGCATTCATCACCGATCTTCTTGTGTTCCTAACGATTCAGGAAGAGGAACTGGTCGAAGCTGGTGGCCCACTGGAAGGGATGACGTTCTGCGTAACTGGTACGCTATCTGAATCGAGAAAGAGCATTCAAGCACGAATCAAGGCCGGTGGGGGGAAGGTCGTTAGCAGCGTTTCAGGAAATCTATCTGTTCTCGTTGCAGGCGAAAATGCTGGTTCGAAACTTGCCAAAGCTGAAAAATTGGATGTCCAGGTTTGGGATGAGAAAACCCTTTTGCAACGATTGTCTGAAACGACCACACCTTCTGGAAACAAACCTCCTGCGACGCAACCAACACTGTTCGATTATTGAGAAATTTTCTATCGCCAAGAACGAACATTCTTAACGAGCATAGCATAAAATTCGCTCATGCAACTGAAAGCCATTCTCCTCTCTGCTGTTGTTGCAATGGTCGTACTTACGCCTGTCATCGAAGCGAATTCAGGCGGCAAACACTTCTCTTCAGGAGGATGTGGTTGCCATGGAGGAAGCTCTTCATCGGTCTCTATTTCTGAGAATTTCCCATCAAGTTACACGCCTGGTCAAACCTATTCGATTCAGGTTTCAGTATCAGGAGGTGTAACAGGTACACACGGCGGTTTCAATGTCGAAGTTGACAAAGGATCGGTATCAACCGGAGGAAATTCTGGTGTCAAAGTCAGTGGCAAGTCCGTCACGCACACGAACAAAGCAAATCGTGCGTGGAGTTTTGATTGGACTGCCCCTACTTCTGGAAGTGGTACAGTCACGGCCGGGATCGCTGGAATGTCAGCCAATGGTGCAAGTGGAAACGGAGGAGATAGTTGGTCTACGACATCTGTGACCATCACGGAAACAGTTGTTGTGTCGAACAACGCGCCAACTGCATCCAATGTCCAAATTTCACCATCGAGCCCTACATCAAGCGATGACATCACACTGACCTACACATTTTCCGATCAAGACAGTGGCGATACCGAGTCAGGAACGACCATCCAATGGTTACAGAATGGAGCACATCAATCACAATTTGACGGTTTGATGACAATTTCAAGCATATCTATCGTGAAAGGAGATAGCTGGCAAGCATCGGTGACACCGAGTGATGGGGAAGATTTTGGAGCGACCGTGACTTCAAACACAATCACCGTGTTGAATTCTCTACCTTCGATTTCTTCTGCTACTATATCGCCATCGAATCCGACTTCCAACGACGACCTAACTGCTTCCGTGTCTGGTGACACGGACAATGATGGAGACACACTTGCCTTTGAGTATCGTTGGTATCTCAACGGTGCTTTGCAAGATGGACTTGATGATCTCACAATCGTGCCGTCGCTAGCAACACGGGCCAATGATGTCTGGGAAGTCGAGGTCCGTGCTCATGATGGGGAGGGGCACTCCCCTTGGGTTCGTTCCAATACGATTTCCGTGACAGGTGATACTTCGAACAATGCGCCGACCGTGGATTCAATCACCATTTCGCCTGCGAATCCGAAAACACTTGACACACTTGTGGTTACTTCAACTTCTTCGGATGCAGATATGGATTCGATTGTTGATACGCAATATCGTTGGTCGAAAAATGGAATGATGACCTCGATTTCAACCTCAACGCTTGACTCAACGATGACGGGAAAAGGCGATCTATGGTCAGTTGAGGTTCGAGTGAACGACGGTACGGAGTGGTCGACTTGGGTGACATCTTCGAACTTTGAAATTCTGAACACTGCGCCCATTTTGGAATCTGCAACAGTGAGTATAACAGAAGCCGCTACCAACCAAAATGTAACCGTGGTGGCGATGATGAGCGATGTCGATG
>JAYOBT010000012.1:20676-41149 GCA_038105035.1 Candidatus Poseidoniales archaeon
CAGACAATTCCATCGTCCGATATCAATGGACTTGGATGAATGGAGCATCCTCGGGAGTTGAGACATCATTCCTCATGCCAGTGAATGGTATTGTTGAGGTGTCGCTCACAGTCATTGATGAATCGGGAGCGACGAATTCGACCTCGATTATCATCGAACCGATTTCAGCGTTGGCATGCCCGAATCTTACCCAGATGGTTTCTGGCGCCAATGTTCAACTCGATTGGACGTGGGCTTCCTCCGCCCCAGCATCCTTTGAAATCTCTAGAAATGGTGTCGCCGTTGGTGTGACTAATGAGACAACGTTCACCGATTCACCGAATGTTTTGGGGGTCTCAAATTACGAGATCCAAACCATGCTAGGGGATCGTCTTCTCGAATCATCTTGTCAGTCCCCATCCGTCAGTGTTGAGATTGATGCAACGGCAATTGAGATTGAACAGGGCCCATCCGCCGTTGCAGGCTTAGGTCTCGGCTCAGTCTACGTCATCATCGGAATACTACTGTTTGTTGCGAGCCTTTTACGCAGAGGTGATGGTCAATGAAGCAGAAACTGATTCTTCTTCTTGCGTTGTCTCTCATCGTTCCGCTCCACGTCAGCGGGAATCCAGGCGGTGTTGGAAACAGCCTCGAAAACATGCAATGTGGAGGTGCTTGTCATGGCGATGCCAATCAAAATGCCACATCCAATTTACAACTCAGTCTACAACCGTCTGGAACGGTATGGGTTGGTCAACCCACTGAAATAACAGTCCAGATTTCTGGCTTCGACACCTCTCATGATATCGACCAGATTGGAATTTTCCTCCTCTCTTCGACCAACGCCAACAACGACATTCCAACCACTGATGGTTGGAGTATACTATCAGATGGTATGGGGGGATCCAACAATTACATCGAGTATGCATCCATTAATGCTAATGTTCTGACACATTCTTGGATTCTCCGTGCAGACGAAGTTGGGGAGAAACTGCTCTATGTTTCGGTACACCATGGCGATAATTCAGGCACTGATGCAGGAAGCCCTTTCTTTGGTGTCTCTCAAGCATTCGAAATAACAGTTGAAGCCATCCCTGAAAACCTGCAAAGAATCGATCCTGAATACCAGCCTCCGACTTCAAGAGAGGTTGGAGAATCGACACCGTTGTGTCTTGAGACAATAGCAGCAAGCGATGTCGTTATTGAATGGCGGGAGCCATCCGGAGAATCCTATCAAGTTGAGACCACACAAAACAACGAATGCTGGAGCGCTGTTTTGCCGTCTGCATTAACGGCTTCCACCATCGAATGGCGGGCTATCCTCGATGGTGAAGGGCCACAGCAATTGACACCGTGGTTTTCGTTAACGAGTGCCGAACCAACATGGGAAGCAGACGAAACAGCCCTGATGCTTCAATCGATTGCACATGTTGTTCTCTTCTTCGGTTTGGTCCTTTTAGTACGAAAACCGAATCGGGACGATGATGCATTCAAGGATTACATGGAGGAGAGCATATGATTGAATCTGCTACGTTTCACGTCATAACGACTGAACTCGTTGTTGGATCGTTCGCCCTTGCAGGTCTGTGTTTTGTCCTTCACTCCCTCATATCAATCCAAAACAAAGAGAGTCAATTCGTAACCATGATGGATTCGACGGCACATATCGCCTTACTGTTTGGCCTCCTTGCCCTACCGTTTGCCATCGCCTCCGGCATCAACTCCTCGCCAAGTGGAGCTCATACATCGCCACTCCTTGCCAACAAAATGCTCCTCTCAACTGCTGGTGGTGGATTAGCGCTTGGGGTTTTGTTCACGCGATGGAGAATGACAGGCGATACCGCCTCTCGACACCTCCACAATGCATTTGGCTCCATCTCTACGGGCTGCATGCTCCTTACTGCATCACTAGGAGGGACCTATACGAGGGCAGATTCACTGACAGAGTTTTTGCCATTTGTTAAAGAAACGACACTCTTGCTTCCAGCATGGATGAGTATCTTTGTGATTCTCATCATTCTTGCAGCACTTCTTCTTCGTCAGACATCAACCATAAAGCATGGATGATGGCGAAGGCGCCTCTGACGGTGCTGCCTGGCTAAGGAGCGATTTCAACTGCTCCTCAAGCAGTTGTGCCTCTTCAAGCAGTGGCTGATCATCAAGATGTGTTGTCGGCAAAATCGCATTGAGTTTTTTGACCAAAGCAGCAGCAGCTCGAGCATCAGGGAATCGCGGATCGGCCTCAACCATGACACTCATGACGTCAATCGCTCTTCTACGTGCTTCACTGAGTAGGACACCGTTCATGCCTCGAATCACGCCACTTGTCAACAATGGTACATCCATGCCTTTGAGCATGTCACAGACATGGTCCGTTGCTCCAATGCCGAGCAAATCGATTCCTTCTGTGTCCTCATAGTCAACGGTCGGTTCTTCAATTCCTGAATTTCCACCAAGCCCTTCTTTCGAGAAGGCATCAACCAAAATGCCCATTCGAATCTTCGAGCCCTTGGACCAATCATAGAGGGCCCAGACAATGTCGTGAACAAGCGGACTCGGGATGACAAGTTCGCTCATGAGGAGGATGATCTTGTCACATCCATCGATGCTACATTCTGGTTTTCCAGCATAGGCGCGGATGATTGGCATAGGCTTCCCATCGCTAACCAGTGTTAACGGAGGAAGGCGAGGATCGACCACGCCACCAACAAACTCAAGTTCCAAATTATCGATTAAATAATGCCCAACCACGCTTGAGACCATACCTACACTTGGAAAACAAGTGATAACGAGTGCTCCTTCAGTGACAACATCTGCCCGAATCTTAACGAGAGTTCCTTCCATAATCCGAAATTACCGAGGAGGCATTCAACACTTTCGCCTTCAAGCGTAGGTTTCATGTCCTTCGAAGAGAGGGATTGTTCATGGTCGAAGAACGAAAGCACCGCCTCTCGCCCTCGGCGTGGAATCGATACGAAACCTGCCCGCGCATGTATTGGCTCAGCCGCCAAGGATTGCCGAAGAAAACAGGAATGGCTGCCTCTTTGGGAACAGCCGTTCATGCATCGATAGAAGATTTGCTCCAAATCGATCTTTCCGGACGAGAGCCTGCAGAATCCAATTGGCTTCTGCAAGAGGGGGACACACTTCTTCGAAAACGGTGGGAGGAAGAAAAGCAACTTTTTCATGAGACGCCGAGACATCCAAACTGGAAGGAAGAGAAGTACTCGGAGGCGCAAAAACAACAGAAAGGGGCAATCAATATGCTTCTCGATCATGTTGGAATACAGGGGCTTGCACACGAACGAGTCACCATCGCACTGTGGAAGAAAATCCAATCTCTCGTCATTGCAGTCGAAGGAGAACTGGTCACAAAGGACGGTCAGTTGATGGGGCGTCTCGACCTCCTGCTGGCAAATGTTGACGATGCTGGAAAGCTCACGGGATGGTTGGTAGCTGATCTGAAGACTGGTAAACCCCCGCAAGGAAAGCTCAAACCTGAGGTGAATCGTCAACTTCGTATGTATCGGGACATCCTACTTTCAAACAACGATCAGGCTCCGCCGGTTCAAGCCCAGGGTTGGTATACGGATACATCATCAAAATGGGATGCTGTGGGCGAAAATGTTCTCGAGGCTGCTTATGAGGCTTGGAACGCAACACAACCTTCCGATACACCTCTCGATCCAACGCCTGGACAATCCTCCTGTGGAGGGTTTTGCGATTGGAAAGCATGGTGCCCTCATTGGTGGACATGGCGATATGAAAACAAATCCCTGCACAAAGGCGACTTTGGCGATGGCGTCGTTCTCATCCATCAGTACGACGAGGGTCGTTCCACTGCAACAGTTGAAGAGTGTGTGCCGAGCAACGAATTGGGCGATATTGAACCTACGGGGGAGATGCGAACGGTTCGGTTTGACGGTCGAGGAAAAGAATCTCTTGAAGCACTCCTTGATTCAGGCCACCAGGGGCCTCTGTTCCTTGGAAGTGCAATGATGAACCGGGATGTCTGGCGTGTCGGACCATGGTGCGACGTTTTACCTTGGTCCCCTATTCCTGATTCAGGTAATCCCTGATTTGATTGACAGCACCTGCATCCTCGATTCCATTGGGCGACAACAGCCATTGGAGATAGCGAGGATCGAGGTCATTCAATTCCTCAAGATGCCGGCCGCGATGCCTCCCCACAGCGAGGACCATGTGCGCACCATCTCGACGAACCATTCCGTTTGGATCAACAAGTGCCAAGTCATCGAGTTGTGGCCCCAAATCCGACTGAACCTTTGCAGTTGAACCAGTTGCACACCATTGTTCCACTTCCTCCAAAGATTTTCGAAAGTAACTCGGGTGATCAAGACCGAGCTTCCAAAGCAACAACAACGAGGCTGCGGCATCAGCCGAAGCGGTATGCGCGTTCTCAAGCGAGATACCATGTCGATTGCATTGTGCACCAAGCCGATGAGGGCGTGGTAGTTTCAACCGGCGAACCATTTCCAGCGTATCGAGAACAGCTTTCGGTTCTGGAGGCAATGCGCCGATACGAAGATATTCGTTTCGCAGCATTGGAAGATCGAACTGACGCACGTTGTGACCGATTAGCACACACCCATCAATCAACTCGGATACATGATCTGCAATTTCTGCAAAATCGGGTTGCCCTCGCACGTCTGCATCCGAAATACCGTGAATACGTTGAGATTCGTAGGGAATTGACCGTCTCGGATTGACCAATTGGTCGTAGGAAATCTCAGAACCATCGCTATCCGAACCAATCAGGGCTAGTTGAACAATTCGATCTCTGGATGTGCTTATGCCCGTCGTCTCTAAATCGAAGGCAAGCACACGTTCGCCTTCGAGCAGTTCCATATGTAATTGGAATCGTCTGCAATTGAAGAACTATCGCTTGAACCATGCTGTTCTGGTCGATACACACATTGGGATTAAAGAACAGTGAACATTACAGCGTACCATGGGTTTCTTCAGGCGCTTTTTTCAAAAGCAGATTGACGAATCATCAACTGAAGTCGATAACACCAAAGAACAGAACATACAATCGCAGTTGAAAGCGCAATATCGCCGAGACATCGATGAGGATGTCTCATCATTGGAATCGATTCTTGATGATAAGGAACAAGAGCCTGAAGAATCGGTCGTGCTTCCCGCTCCTGACTATGATGAACCAAATGTGACAGTGGACGATGTACTTGCTGAATCGGAAATGGAAAGTTTTACTGAGAAAAATACGGTGGAGCATGCATCGGTTGAAGACATGGGGAACCACCTCGAATCAGCAACGCTTGTTGGGGACGTTTCAACCGAAGTTTCGTTCGAATGAATACATCTTTGAATCTGTGAAAATTTGTCCGGAAGAACAACATGGTTAGATATAGGTCTGGATTGAGGCAAAGGTATGCAAGGGAAATCTGCCCCACTTCGTGGACTGTTTCTCATTGCAATGATGGTATCAATATCATTCGCAGGTTGCCTTGATGCGCTTGATTCAACCGTTCAACCCCGTGCCTCTCTCGAGGCTTACCCACTCCTCATTCAAGAAGGAGAGATGGTTACGTTTGATGCCCGAGATTCTGATGCAATTGAAGGAATCATTACGGCTTATCGATGGGATTTTGGCGATGGTGAAACATCCGAAACCGTCACCGGATTTACCTCACATATTTACGATGTTTTTGGGGCATACACGGTTTCACTTGAAGTTGAAAACGACCAAGGAGGTATTGATGAAGCCATCACAATCATCATCGTCAATGGAGCTCCAACCATCGATTTGACCTTCCCAGAGAATCCCCGGGCAGGCGACGCAGTCCTTCTGGATGCATCAGGGTCAACCGATCCAGAATCTGCAGAACTCGCCTTTAGTTGGGATTTGGACTGGGGTGTTGATTCAGATGGTGATGGAGATGGCCGAAACGATGTCGACTCGACGGAACCACAAGCCCTTCTCCCAACCAACACGAGCGGCATCTATGTTGGTTCATTGACCATCGATGACGGCCAAGGAGGAGTTGTCACCGAAGTCTTCGAAATCAATGTGAGTGCACGACAATTCAACATTGAGTGGAAGGAAAAAGTCGTTCAACAATCTTGGTCAGAGTATTTGGATGAAGGTGAAGAATGGACGGAAGAAATACTTCCTGGTCAACAAGGTCGAATTCTTTCGTTCGAAGCCGTACTTGAGCTCGAAAACGATGTTATCCAGCCGTACGATAATTTCTCACTCATCATTTCAATACCCGGCGACGGATTCAATGAAGAAGCTGAAACAGAAGGCGGTAACATCACCCAGTCTGAAAACGCCAAGGCAACGATTACAGCGAATGATTTGAACTCTCGAGGCCTTGATGAAGTCATTGAAGCAGATTCGGAGGAAATGGTGATGCGAATGATTCTTGACCGCCCAGGGCAAAATTTCGGTCAAAGCCCATGGGCTCTGTTTGTACGAGCTTTGCAAACCAATCCCGATTCAACTGTCGACATTCTACCTGACCCCGATCCAGGCAACGACTGGACGCTCACATTGCGAATTGTCGTCCATGAACCAGTTATCACAGAAATCGCATTTGAGTAGAATTCAACGAAAAGGGTTTGAATGGCCGATGGTTGGGAGGACTGAGTGGCATGGTTGAATCTGTTGAAATCAGTCGAGTCAATATTCGAGACACGCTCTCTCTTGACCTTTCAGTTTGGATGAATCATCCTGATGACATGGACTTCAGGCCATCGCTTTCATGCAAAAATAAAACCTTCACCATCTCTTCTATCACATCTGGAGAAGCACTTGCTAGTGTAGAACTGGATGATGAGCAAATGCAGGCTCTCGAAGCGTCTCTTACTGCTGAACTTCGTGTTAAATTCCATGTTCATGGGATGCACGGCCGATTGAACAAAATTGCTCCAATTATTGCGGATGGGAAGGCCAAGAAACTAGCTACGGCGAATTGGAAGACCGTTCAACCTGTCACAATGGAATAGGGAATTCCCCCATTTGTTTGATAAGCGTAAACGCAAACATTTGCGCTTATGTCTCCAAGAAGGTTGGGCAAAGGTTCCCAGAAAAGAGCACGCTTTGAGCGACTAAAAGAAGAAATCATGCGGTTTGTAACCGCAAATCCAGGATGCTCTGCTCAATCGATTGTTGCGAATTTGTCCCACGATCGAACGATGCGAAATCATGGGCTCACCCCTCGAAAAGTGGGCTTCTTCATTCCGAGGCATCTTGCAGACCGATTGACATGGTGGCAGGATCACCGTGCTGGTCGTCGAGTATACGGTTGTCTTGAAGTCGATGAGACCGATTGAGAAATCACCTAACGCAGGCTCCTAGTTTAGACCCTAGAGGAGTTACTTGTTGCCATGAACTACGACGCAATGACACTTCTTGATTTGAAGAAATTGTGCAAAGAACGAGGCTTGAAGGTTAGCGGAAGGAAGGATGAGGTTGTCATTCGACTCTGGAAAGAAGAAACTCAAGTGTTCAAACTGTGGGCAATCGCTGCGAGTTCCGAAAGAATTCTCTGGTAAAGTCCGATGCCCAGGTTGTGAAGCTGTGATTGAGGTCTGAGCAATCACTCAGTTGCAATCGCTTCTTTTGCTTCTCGCTTCTTGCGGTTTTGGCGCTTCTTGTACCAGGGGTAGATGGGCCATTTTGCCAACCCTGTCCACATGACGAAGAAAATGAAGTAAATGGACACGAATTCGTCAACTTCTGCTGACCAAAGGGTGGTCACCCCAAACATACCTTGGTGGTAATAGGCGATTCGTGCGTGGTACACGACCAAAAGCAGTCCAAGTGATAGGTGAATGTAGCGCCAAATTTTGTTCCAGTTTGCTCCCATAATGTATTTTTCACACTTGACGGTATTTCTCATTTCCTCACTCGAATCTCTTCGCAAGGCTTTTTGTTGGCCTCAGGGTTGAATCGGTGACACTTTTCCTATTTCTCTCCGAGTTTCTTCAGGATCAATAAACATCGCCCCGAGGATGACAACGGTTTCAAGCAAAGCAGCAATGTAGAACAGCGTCGCATAATCGAATCGCGCTGCAAGAGGAGCAGTCAGCTGATACCCAATGATTGCTGATAGGTTCATCATAGCCATGTATCCAGTGAATTGCGTACCACCAACCTCGGTCCATGTGATACGCATCATGAGCGAATAGATGTTGATTGAGACCATGGCCCAAACAAACGTCTGCAGGCTCCATACCGTCATCATGAACAAACCATTGCTCCACAACGATTCGTTCATGCCCCAGAATGTTGTGATGAGAGCGGTTGAGAAAGCGGCATAGATGATGATGGCCTTGCCTCCAAATTGCTTTCCTAGTTGACCTCCAACCATGTAGCCAAGCATGGTGACAATGAGAATCACGCCTCCTTTTGTAGCATTGAACTGTTCTTCAGTCCAACCAAGTTCACGAACGAACAAAAGCGGCAAAACTGGAATCAAAAAGTACGAAAGTGAAATGATGAGGCTAAGCAGAATGCCAAGCTGAGCAGATCTGAATGAGAATGCAATCTTGATGTTGTTGAAAATCTCTTTGAAATTTTTCTGTTCGACAATTTCCTCTTCAACCTCAGACTTTGTCGATTCACTCCACGGATACAGTTTCTCACCAGGCCGCTCGGTCATGAACAATGGTACGAGCATAATGACCACAAGGATGGGGATCTGAAGGACAATCGCGCCTTTGATTCCAACAAATCCGATGATGGTTCCAAGGCCAGCTCCACCAATTATTCCACCAACCGCTTTTGAAGTGAACATGTAACTGTTGACCTTCTCAAATTCATGTGGTTCCAACACATCAACGGCAAGCGCATCGGTGCTGACGTCTTGCAATGCCGTGAAGATATTGTACACGAGAAACATCACGCCGACGACGGTAACATTGGAGGACATGTTTGGAATGAGCAGCATTGAACTCAGGACAACGATCATTCCACTCTGAGCAATCAAAATCCAAGGCCTACGCTTGCCCATTTCTGGAAACTGGAAGCGATCGATAATCGGCCCCCAAAGGAACTTAACAGACCATGGTAGTGTACCGAGGGTAAGCAGGAAGGCCAACTGTCCAGCTGCAACGCCTTCAACGGCAAGATAGGTTACGAAGGTCACGGTGATGAATCCCCACGGGATTCCTTGAGCGACGTACAATGCGCAAAGTGTCAATACTCTCGCCCGATAACTTTCAACCAGCGTCTTGCCTTCGGAGGACGAGGTTTTCATTTCGACATCGGATACCTCTTCTTCGAGAATGACGCCGAGGTGATAACGTTCTTTGCGAGAAACAAGGTAGCCTACCAGCAAAAACATCCCAATGAACCATGGCGCAAACAAAACGATTGACACAGTACCTTCTCCAACCGATAGTGCGGAGGCCTCACTACCTCCGACAATGCTTACATCGAGAACAAGCAAACTGATTGAACTTGCAACCTGCTCACCGTTGTCTGTGTGAGTGCAGACGTTGCCATTGAAGGCATCAGCATCGACCATGATGCTGAAGTCGTAGGTGCCATATGCATCCTCTCCAAAATCAATTTGATCCATGATTTCATCCTCGGACAAACCAGAGATATTTTCCATTTCGAGCAACGATTGGTTGTGCCACGTCAAATTGACAGCATGGGCGCCTGGATTGACATCGTTTTGTGTGAGTGTCCATTCATTTTTGCTGGCAGTTCCATAGATGATATCCTCAACGTTGTCCTCGAGACCTGTGCACAATCCAGGATTAGGAGATTCGTCTTCATTGGGATATTCCAACATCATTGAAACGCCAACGATGATGCCCCCTGCATTCTGAATATCTTCGCTGAAAGGTTCGGATGAAAGTTGCCATGAAACCTCCTCATCGTCAGAATAGTACTCCGATTTGACCTCCAGCGCTATCTCTGTCCATTCGACATTGAGTGTGTATGCAGCAGAAGACGAATCCGATTCATTCTCTGCTAAGCATCCTGCAAATGGAAGGATGAGCATAGCGACGAGTGCAAACATCACCAATCGCTGCATGGTTGATGCCCAACATTGCTTGATTTCAACATTCGGGGCATTTGTGACCGACGACCTCATGAATCGATTTCATGTGCATACAGTATGGACGGGGGGCAAAAGGTCGCAGCATATTTCGATCTTGATGGTACATTGCTCAACGCTTCGAGCGAGAAGACATTGACAGGCGTTCTTGCTCGACGCCGTCCGTGGAGAATACCACATGCAACAATTGCATGGACGCTTGGTGCAACATTTGGACTTCTCACCGGAAAAGCACCCTACGATGCCCTCCGAAATCGAGGGCACCTCTCTCTTGCTTCTTGGCGTATTCTTGAACAATATTCTGAGGAGATCGCAACCACCTATCTCAAAGAAAAGGTTTCACCGGGCGCGTGGGAACGCCTTGAATGGCATCGCGACCAAGGTCACCGCCTCGTGCTCGTTACAGCGACTGTAGCGCCGATGGCAGAGGCAATGGCTCGTGTGCTGGGCATGGATGAAGTGTACGGCTGCGGCCCAGAAAATCGCACAGGAATACTCTCGGGTTCTGAACGTGGATGGTCGGTCCCTCGGAGAAAGGGCAAGGTTCCGATTGTGAAGCACGATGCCGAGATACATGGCCATGATCTATCACAATGTTACGGGTATGGGAACACGCATGCCGATTCTTGGTTCATGAGGATATGTGGGCATGCGATTGCCGTCAATCCCGAATCATCGCTTGAGCAATTTGCAAAAAGCAACGATTGGGAGATCCTTCACTGGCCATCCTAAGTTCATATAGTCTGGATAGTCAATCCTTTCATGGACGAAGAATTTCTCATGGCTGAGGACGAAGAGGAGGCACCCTCTCCATCAGCGAGTTACCAAACAAAAAAACTTGACCAATTTCAGAACCAAATCGAAACAGGCTTCACTGCAATGCAAACCTCGTTGGAGTATTTGATGAAAACCATCAACAGAAATCCCGACAGAATTATTTTTGACGCTGAGAACATCATCGTCCTTGGAAATCTTGCTACGTACACCATCCCTGTTGAATCAGTCGTCTCCAAACTCAAGAATCCCTTTGTTGGAGGAAGCGGTCTTCATGCAACGAAAACGACCAGAAAAGGAGAACTCAAGGGGCGTGAGACGCATGCTTGCATTCAACCTGATTACAAGAACGCCTCGGAACTCCCAGGTTGCGATGTTCTCGATTCGTATTTCCTCATGCTCTTGAACGATGACCAATTCATCCTTCAAAAGGCGCATAGTCCTCTGCGAAGGGCGATATTGATGTTGTATGGTTTGAGTGTTAGTCCAGCTTCAGAAGTGATGAAGACGTGGATCGAATCAACTACAGGCGGCGATTACAAACCTAAGGAATCCGCTATTGAAATCAAAGGTACACATGGATGGCATTGGCGTGTTTCGGATGCAAACCCATTGGTGGATGGGTTCACGATTTGGTTCAAGAAGCCACGTCAGCGAAAATGGACCAAAGTGGTCGATGATTCAACCAATTTTGAATACAATTACCACTATGATGATGTTCTTTCCATTCTCGAGTTGCTTTCAGACTCTCCAAGAGTTCTCATTCAGGACGAGCCATACGCTTCTGATGAATACTTCATGCAGCAGGTTGCAAAGCACCACGCACCCGTCGCTCAACGAATCGAAAATGACCGTGCTGAGCAAGCAACATCGTGATTTGGCGGCCCCTCCGCGATTCGAACACGGGTCTCAACCTCCGCAGGGTCGAAGGATATCCAAACTACCCCAAGGGGCCGGGGTATTTGTCCCACCTGCCGACTTGATATAAGCACAACGGGTTGGCAGGTGCTGAGTTTGTACAAGACTTCATGTTGCCAGTCGCACTGGGAGATTTATGGCAGTTCAACTTGAACGGAGTGTTGATTTTCCGATGGTTGATTTGGCAAACATTGCCTACTATCCCCGAATTTTTGACCTTGCACACCGCTTCTTTGAAGACGCTTGGTTGCCGATTTGCAACATTCGTTATGCCGATCTCTTATTGGTCCGGAGAACAGGCTTTCCAGTGGTTCATGTTGAATCCGATTTTCATGCACCACTCCGATATGGAGATACTATCACCGCTACAATTTGGGTTGAAACCATTGGTGAATCATCGTGTACATGGTGCTATGAATTTCGGAATCAAAACGGTGAATTGCTTTGGACATCATCCCAAGTCACTGTATGTGTCAATATGGACACAATGAAGCGGATATCCATTCCTGAGGATGTACGCCAAGGATTGGATGCTTGTGGAAGGATTGAGACGAATGATGAACAGTGAAACACCCGATATGTTCGCAATACGTCCTGATCATAAGGGGCCAAAGACGGTCGGAATCCTCTTGATTGTTTTTTCAGTATTCCTTGCTTTCGTAGCGAAAGCAGATCTTGATTTGGCGAACACTGAGGAGGTCTCAGATGCTTACATGGAGCAAATCCTTGAAACTCCAAATCAGCAAGGCGACAATGTTTCGTTTGAACAATATCAGGCATATCACCAAGAAGTTAACGACAACAACGGGTACCAGATTAGAGGTATTTCTCTTGCCATCGGAAGCGCAACAGGTATCATTGGAGGCATTCTTCTGTATAGGATGAAACCTATTGGAGGTAAAATCGCATTGTCTGGCGCACTGGTTGCGTTTGTTGGAGGAATCATCGGTAACAGAATCTTCTATGACGCGGCCAATGAACATCTGAACGGTACAATCCAAGACAATGCAGAATACTTCGGCTACGCATGTGGTGTTTGCACCTTCTTTGTCGCTGCACTGGCATTACTTCCATTGATCAACGCAAGAGCAAGACTTGCCTTTGATGAAGCAAACAGGGTGGAACTTGTTCAAGACGATTCTGAGTGATTGGACGGCCTTGGCCATTTTTTTGCCAGTGCTTTCTCCAAATCTTCGTTGAGAATTGCGTTCCACCAATCGCTCCCTTGCCATATAGCATACTTTCCGCGTATACCGCGTAGATCCGCACCTTCCAATTTGCAATTACGAAAGTTGGAGAGATTGCATCGTGCTTTCCGCAGGTCTGCCCCTCGGAAATCAGCCCCATCGAAAGCTGATTTCATCAGGTCAGCCTCGACCATGGAGGCTCGACGAAAATCACAATCGGAAAAGTCACCTTCTGTTAAATCGGCTTCATCCAATATCGCTCGACGGAATGTTGATCCACGGTGCCGACCTTTTCTGAAGATGGCTTTTGCATGGTTTTGATATGAGCAGTCGATGACGTCAGATTTCGTTTCATCCGGGTCATCTCGGGGGTCGCCCGCCCCGCCACCTGACATCACCATACGGCACTCAGGAAGTTGATTGTTTATCGAGATGTGCCCTTCCGGCACTGGTGAGAAGTGAAAACCGGTTTTTGTCACCATATTCCAATGGAACCATGAGCAAGCCACGCTCCTTCAGACGGTTGAGATAGAGGCTAAGGTTACCTGGTGGCTCAATATCGGCATCAGAGAACAACTGATTGACCACTCTGGGAGGGCTGTCAGTGACGCCTTCAACATCACGGAGATAGTGAATGGCCGCCAGAACCTGGTCGGGCTTTTTGTTGAGTGAGCAATTCTCAACCAATGTTCGGAAGGCGGAGCCTCGCTCTGGTAATCCTATGTCTCGTGCAGCGTCAATTGCTGCATCAATTGCTGCGTCACGAGCGTCTCGGAGACGTTCAAGAACGATGGACCAAGTGTCATCGTGGCGCATTTGAATGAGGCGTGCATCGACCTCAACGGACGCTCCGCTGAGGTCTATCTCCAAATCACCCGCAGTGACCGTGAACCTCGACTGAGTAACCATGGTAAACAGTTCATCTAAACATGCCCTCATTGATAATGTTTGTATAATCACCAGAGGTTGGAGAATACTGCCTCAAGCGGAAATTTACGCACACCTTCGAATCCAGTCATCGATTTGAAGTAGAAGTCAGTGTTGTCCTCTGTTAGGTGGCAGCATGCAAAAAACACGGGTCAACAAAAAAACGCTTATTCTCGTAGCGTTGTTTCTCACTCCAGTGCTCTTTGTCCCACAGTCTTTTGCTAGTGGGACGACGCAAGTAAGTTCGTTTGCAGGTGGCGCTAATTCGATAACCGTGACCTCCGATGGAAACAATACCTCTACCTCTCTTCAATTGGACCTTGAGCGAAACGTAACATTCCAAGATGCATCGTTCGTGATCGAAGGACAATCGGCTGCTGACACTCCCGGAAGTGTTTGGATCAACAGCAGTACGGGCGATGTCATTTGGACCTATTCAGGTGCAGGATACGGAGATTTGGCCCACCAGAACACTTTCCAAACAGGCTCAACGTTTGATCTGGTTCAACTGAACAACAGCTCGAGCATGCCTTCTCCAATTCTGCTACCGAAAAATGCAACGCTTCAGTCAAGTCAGGCAAATATCACATATTCGCCGCAAATTGATGCCCAATATGTTTCGATAGGGGCAGTTCGGCACATGAAGTTAGGTGAATCAAACGGGGATGGAATGACTGATGCGTTCGTGTTTTCTACAGCAAACTCGACAACAGGCGTCAACACTGCATTCGCTGTCGTCGAAAGCAATCAAACGACCATGGAATACAACCTCTCCGCATGGACTTCGACGTGCATCAATTCAGATCAAATGCGAATCGCTGATATGAACAACGATTCACATGATGACGTCGTTACCTTTTCGACCGGTAGTTCGATGATGTGCATTCATTACTACAATACAACCAGTATGGCGTACGACCCATCGTTTAGCGTTAACATCACAAGCAGTCCAATCGATGTACAAATTGCTGATATGAACGGAGATGGCTACCCTGACTTTGTCACCATACACGGCTTCTCTGGCCAAGGACTTGTGTCCCTTACCTTATTCAATGGGTCCACTGATGCTGTTCGTCAAGATGACGATATCCCAATTTTCCGTTGGGATTTCGGACAAGGTCGAACAAGTATGCGTAGCCTTCGAATTGATGATTTCTTTGACCGTGGAGAGAATGTTATCATTGTTTCCGACGCATGGGATGATGCTACAGAAATCACTTACGACGCTGTAACAAGACAATTGAATGCGAACATTCAGAAATTCCGAAATCTCACGGCAGAATCGATTGTCGGTGACTTCGACGGCGATGGCGACATCGATTTCTTGACTGCAAAACAAACAGAATCGGTCATCATTGTGAACAATCAATCATCGTGGAATCAAGTTCAGATTTTGGATGTTCTTGACCCTATGAACGGGACCGTAGCCGACTTCAACAACGATGGAAACCCTTCGCTTCTCATACCAAACCCACAGACTGGAGACGGAAATCCTACGACTATCGAAGGAAGCATCGGATTTAGACCGATCTCCGCATCAGGACTTGGTTCGCCAAGCAATTCACCATTAACGCCGTATTCAGTCCCAAGAGATATTCAATTTTCGGACATTGACCACGATGGCCTCATGGATCAATTTGTGCTTGCTGGAGAAACGTTACAGGGAGTTTTCATCGGTAGTTGGAACAATGTTTCATTGGATACAGATGTTGACGGTGACGATGATATTTGGGCTGAAGGCTACTCAAGCACAACACTTTCCCATATCGGCGTTTTGACCTTGATTGACGGCAATGACATTATTCGTGACTCAATTTCACCCTTCCTCCCAGCCTATCCTGGAATTTCCGATGGTTATGGTATCGAAATGGTGAGCAACCTCATGTCACTCTCAAGTAATTCGAATGGTACAGCAAACTTCACTGATTTGGACATCGCTTACGACATTGATTTTGCAGTCACGACGAGCGCTGGGACCATTGGTTCGCTGAGCAATTCTCTCAATCAGCAGATGTTGCCCGGCTCCGGCACATTCACCGTGACGCTTCCGGTTGAAACAACAAAATCAGGTCAGTTTGATGCTACGTTTTTGAGTATGAACTACACGCTTGGGGCCCCCAATCTCGCACTCCCTCCCACACCTTTCTTGTCGGTCCAATCCCTCACAGAGTCGAGCGTAACCATTGAGTGGCAAGCGCTTTCAGACTTCGGAAACGATCTTCAAGAATTCCAAGTTTTCAGAATGTCACCAACGGCATCTTACGATTACACCTCTCCATACGAGGTTGTTGTCGGCCAGAACACGTTCTCGGATACGAACGTAGATGTTGGTTCAACGTACGGTTACAAGGTTCGATCAATTCACTCGTTTGGAGTTGTCAGTAACCTGTCTCAAGCATTGGAAGTCACCATCCCGGATCCACCGGCTCCTGCAGCAGTAACAAACGTCCAATTGATTGACCTCGATATGGAATCAGCAACGGCTCCATTGAAAGTAACGTGGGATGCGAGTATTGACTCCAATGTTGTAGAGTACAGGGTTTTCGTAGCAAAATCAGATTTGGATGCTACTGGTTTGACGAACGAGTTGACGCCAACAAAAGGCTATGTCATTGACGGCGTCACATTCCAGGCAGCAACGATTGTGTCGTCTTCAGTAACCGAAACTGAAATTTCCTCCACTAGCGAATACGTTGATGCATCTGGAACAACCGCATCTGAGGCGATTCAAGATGGCCACCAGTACTGGGTTGCCATTGCTGCAATTGATGAATACGATAACGCAACGTTACCGCTTCCTGTCGCAGGACCAACAACTTCGTTCAACAATACGTACATCAACAGTCAACTGGAACTCACTGTTTCCTCTGGACCAGTTGGTGTAAGTGAAAACGTTCTCGAATCAACCAGTCCTCTGTCTGTTAGCGTGTATGCTCATTATTTGGACGACACGCAACAAGAAGTAGTGATTGAAAACGCTGAGCTTGAGATGGTTATGACCTACGGGTCCGAGACACTCACATTGAACGGTCAAAGTGACAGCAATGGAGAGTGGGTTGCAATTGATGTCGAAGACCTTCACGATGGTAGCATCCCGCAATCCTTGCTCGATTATTCTGCAAATCCAGATGGCGCTGTCAGCATCGATGTGTCGATGCAAGCAATCGAGATTGTCGATACACAACCCTTCGCTTCTGCAACAGCGTCAGCATCGATGGGCACGGCCATTACGGCCGACCTCGCTGGACCCCTGTCCTCTGTCGATATGGACGCAAACGACGCAATTGACATCAACATCACCCTGACGGCAACCGATTCTGTTAATGCAGCACATCAAACCTCGCTCGAAGGTATGACAATTCTTTGGGATGCGTACGACAAAGTCTCAGAGAACGTCACTATGAGCGGTTCAGAGACAATCTCATCTGGAAAGATTCGTATCGTCTCATCGTTTGAGAACATTTCTCGGATTGATTTCACTGTCGATTCTGGAGATCGCCTCCTATTTGGAACAACATCGTTTTCAGTTTCCTTGAACGAATACGTTGTTCCAGTGCAGGAGAACGAAACGAACGAACCGGCCGTTGAATGGGCTCCAACCTCCATCCAATCCGTCACAATCGCTTGTGAGAGTGCGACGATTCTTACGAACAAGCAAGCCGCAGATGATCCAATCGATTGTCTCGTCCAAAACCCAAACCCATTTGCTGTTGAGGTTCAAACTCTCATATTGGATGATGTGAAATTGTTCAACACACCTGCAACTATCAGTATCGAAGCGAACGAATCTGGAAGCATCTCTTTTGTTCCCAAATACGGGGACCGAAATTGGGACCGACAAAGTGATGCTGGCGTTGAGAAGCAAATCACAATCGAACTACGCACAAGTTCCCCTGACTACGAAATCCCGGGTGAGCCTTACAAGCTTGACCATGACGTCATCTGGACTGCCGATCTCTTCGTTGAGGTCCAAACAAATCCAGATGGAGAAGAAAAGAGTTCTTCCAATACCATTCTTATCGGCGGAATTGGGGTAGGTGTGCTTGCTCTTGCTGCTGTCAGTTACGTTCTCTACCGTAAGGCTTCGGCTGACTTTGAGGACGAAGCCTTCTATGAAGAGCAAGATGACTTTGTCGAAGAAAGTGATGAACCTGTTGAGATGCCGGAGAGTAAACCATTGGATGCCTTTGAAGACAAGACGATTTCCGCTGAACCTGAAGTTATTGAACGCCCAGGCGATGCATTGATCTCAGAGGTCACAGATTCCAATGCAGACACATTCGAATCGGAGGAAGAAGTCGAGGAAGAAGATTCAACCGAAGCGACACAAGAAGACGATGGTATTTCTGTGGACGAATTCGGTACAGAATGGTATGAAGATGAAGTTGGAACATGGTGGTACCGAGAAGAAGGTGCTGAGGATTGGTCCGAATACAACGAATGATAGCCGAGATATTTTTCAAACAAATGTCGACCAGCGGGATGAGGCGTGACTATGAAACAGCAATTCGGGACGTATGATTTGGTTTTGCGTTCTGGTGTTGATCCAACCACGGGTGGCGTTGCAATTTGTGGATTTACCACAGCTGGAATGGTTGGTGTTATCGCAGCATCCCACATCATTGAATCGCTAAACCTAACCCAATTGGGGACAGTCATGGATGAAAACTTCCCTGCAGTTGCTTTGATTCAAAACGAGGTGCCACGCCACCCCGTTCGTGTGTATCAAGGTGATGGCATCGGTGTCTTCACGGCAGAAATTCAGTTTGACAAAGAACAGGATATCGCTTTTGGCTCCACAGTTCTCGAATGGTTCAGGGTCGGAGGTTTCGATCAACTGATTATCATTGATGGAATCCTCAAACCTGAGAAACAAATACATGGCGAAGGATTGTTCGCTGTTGGAGCAAACGAAGCAGCTCGAGAACGACTGAAGTCAATCGACCTTCAGTCGATTCAACGAGGTGTTGTATCCGGCATTACCGGATTCCTTCTCAGTGAAGGCGACCGACTCAATCTCGATATCACGGCTCTTCTTTCAGAGGCAAGCCCGATGTATCCAGATGTCCGTGCTGCAGCTGTTGCTATCGAAGCCATAACAGAGATGACTGGCAAAGAAATACCACTTTCCAAGATGCTTGAGAATGCTCGAAGCATCGAACAGTCCGTTCAGGAGATTATTGAGAGCGCCACTCCATTGTTGCCTTCGCCGGATGAAGAATTCAATGACCCCTCATTCGGTTGATTGGAAGGATTGCATAATTTCAATCACAGTTTCAAACGGCGCTAACGTCGCAATAAATGGGCGTAGGTCCGGTACCCTTGCAGTCAAATGACCTGCTTCATTGAGCGCACCAATGAGTCGTTCCATGGTAGGCAGTGAGCCTACGTTTGCATAACCTGGAAGCTCATCAAAAGCCAACAACAAGTGATCCTGGGATAACAACGGTGCTGCCTGTGCAATGTGGCGTACAGAGCGTCGTATTTCCCGCTCCGCATAGAGTTGGTCTGCTTCCGTCCATTCGAGGCCAACTATCGCTCCACGCTCGATATCAGAGGCTGTAGCGAGACATGTTTCAACAGCGTTTTCTTCTGTCATGCGTGAACAGATTTCCTCGTTCCACAATGGGCCAATCCACATCGGCCCACTTGAATGCTCCAATTGTTCTAGGTTTGGATGGTTCGTGAACCTGTATGGTTTGTCTTTTGTTCGAATTCTCCAACCCATCAATTCCCTATTTCGATCAGCACCTTGTTTGCTTTTTCGTACTAAGACAGATACCCGAACATGATGTCCATCAAATAGGGCCAAAATTGGTTCAATCGCACGGTCGAGTTGGGCGGCTCTGGTAGCGATTGTCCCGAGTAGGACACGAACAGCATCATCATGTGCATACAAATCAACGATGCCTCTGTGCCCATAACGGCGCATGCCTGATGATGCAGATGACCCAGTTAATGCTGCAGTGTCGGTCGCTGTTACCTCAAGGACACCAACTCTTCCCAAGGCCTGAAGAGCTCCATCGATGAATGTGATTGGAGAACCAAATGGATCGACGTCAATCCATTGAAAGGAGCCTTGAACCATGGCCATTCGAGCATCATAACACTGGAATTTGATTCCATTCTTCTCGATGAATTCAGGCTGAATCTGTTCGTCATCAACCTGTGAGGCATGTTCAATCTCTTCGTCTGAGGCCATAGAAGACAAAGCCCAATCAAGAGCACTTCTGTCCAAATCATTGGCCGTGATATGGAGTCGAGATTGATGTTCAGGAGCAATTTCGTTTCGCCATCGTCGGACACGAATTCCTGTGGCACAGAGTGCATCCAATGCCCGGATAGGGCGGTCACCATTGACCCAACCATGCTGCAAAGCATCCTGCAACAACAGAACGGAGCGTGTTCGAGCAGGCGCCATGGCCGGATTCATGAATCCTGTTCCAGACTTTGCCGCTGGCCCTCTTGGCATGTGCGATGGGCGAGGCTGTCCCTCTTTGAGGTGCACAAAAGTTCGTCCTTCGCACCAAATGTGACCAGGCCAGCCTCCAGGCGATTCATGGCCTGTGAAGGATTCGCCCATGGTAGGACGAGAAGATTCATCTTCTTGACCGCACCGCTTCAATA
>JAYOBT010000013.1:0-40928 GCA_038105035.1 Candidatus Poseidoniales archaeon
TACCCTCTGCTCAAACTAGGGCCCCCTTGGACATCCCAATGGTGTCTTATTACAGTCCCGACGGATATTCTCTACATGAGAATCTTAGCGAGCATGTTCTGTGGCTGGATGGTATGGGCGAGTTTTGTGACATGGCGCTTAGCGCATCCTGAAGTTGCTGTCTTGGCGGGTATTGTCAGTGTCTTTGTTTGTGAGGCGACGATCCATCGTGCTGAGCGAAAAGGATTGCAACGTGAACGAATGCAACTTCGTCAACAGTTGAATCTCTCTGCCCACAGCATTAACCAACTTCAGGAATCGCTGTCAAATGTGCAAGCTGAACTTCATCGTAGGGATATCATCGGCACACCAGCTGCTCGAGAATTGCTCAAGCGCCAAGAAGAGGCCATGAACGCTCAATCCTCTGCACTGGAAGATCGAACCAGTCGTCAAGACCGGATGTTTGTTGCAATGGAACGCCTCCTTGCGCTCCAAACCGAACAGACGGCTTCCATCCAACAAAATCTTGCTGAATTGCTCACACAACTTGCTTCTGAACCACGTCAACACGTTACCATGACCGACAGTGTTCTTGTTCAGAATCGGGAAGAAGAACGGATGCGAAGACAGTACCGAAGAATGAGTGATGAATTCATCGCTGAATTGTTTGACTAGCGGTATCTTGAGAACCATGGATTCCTTGGGTTGTTCATGGCGACCAAGCGAGAACATGCTGTTGCCATTCTCGATGCCATCGATTCCAAGGCTCGATTAAAATCCAGGACAATCCTTGGAGCAGGCGTTGCAACTGTCTTTCTCCTCATCATTGCGTACCTGACGATTTGGCATTATGCGGTTGGTGGAGGATTACTCATCGCCCTGCTCTTGCAAATGACGCATGAGCGAATGACCGTTGCTGCTGATGCCATGATTGCGAGCAACATGGAGAAACTTGGCTGGAAGATGGAAGCACTTGACGATGAAGCCTCCATGACCAAATTGAGGGAACTTGCTAAGCGGAACGAGGGATGACCATGGGCACCATTCCTCGTGGAATCCACTCGTACCAAGAACTTCGAAAACGATGGATGATTTCTGTCCTCATCCTTGGAGGCGTTGGCGCTGGAGTGGCCTATCTGTTGACTGCATCATGGTTCGTTGCTGCAGTTTGTTTTCTGATTGGGCAAATGATATCCTTTGCGGATTTTTTCAGGCTACGCAAAGCCACGGATCTCTGGATTGAAGAAATGCTCAGCGATTTACACATCGATGTCGATGATTTCGATTCGCAACTTACACCAGCATTCGTTATGGAGCAATGGGAGTTGCAGATGAAAAAGGAACGATCGAACCCCCTGATGACACGAGGAAAAGATGAGCGTGGCTTCACACCAGGGATTCTTGAGTCCGATTTGGATTCGAGCCGTGACATCATGCAAGCCAAAGATCGTGAAGAGTACAATGGGCTTGAGGACGATCTGACCGTCGCCCAACAAGTGAAAGCAGAAGCTGATCGGCGCTATGCTGAACATGCTCAACAACGATGGGAAGAAGCTGAACGAAACGATCCAGATTTGATTGAAGCAGGTGTTAAACGATTAGGCGACCTCGTTGCTACAGATTACTTCGAAAAGAATCACGATCCAAATGCCGTATCGAAATTGATAGAACGTCAGTCTTCCAGTGATGACAATTGAACAAGCAGTTCATCCACTGCATCGCGAAGTGCACGCATGCTCTCTGATTCAACGACAATTTCCAGATGTGTCATATCTTCGTTCTTGACTGTAAAGGCGTAACCTGCCTGCTCAAGAAGTTCAATCATTGGTTTCGAATCCGCCGCACTGCCAGACCAAGAGATGGCAACATGGTGCTCAGACGACATGACCTTGCCTTCACGCGTAACCATATGAGGATAATGCATGAAATCAAATGCGTGCCCAGCAAGCGAAGCACATGGCGGATTCAAAGGCTGACCTCCTCGCTGGTGCAGGAGGTTTGGTCACAGATGAGGCGCAATCCGACCACCAAGGTCGCAAGGCATTACTGCTCGTTCGTAACAATGAGGATTGTGACGAATTCATTGCATTGGCGAGAACAATGGGCATCAACATCGTTGACAGAGTCGACCAGCGAGGACGAGGTGATGCGAAATGGTTCATGGGTCAAGGTAAGCTTCAGGATGTAACTGAAGAACTTCGTTCAGCCTCCCTTGGGCATCCATGGAATGGTGTCGATTTGCTCTTGCTCCACGCCAATGCAACACCGCGCCAGCTTGTTGGTGTGAACGATGCTGTCGGTATCGAGGTATGGGATCGTGTCCGGCTTCTTCTCGCTCTTTTCACTGCCCATGCTTCGAGTGTTGAGGCTCGAACGCAGGTTCGTATCGCCCGCTTGCAATCGGACCGAACGGTCCTCAGAGAAGTTGTGAAACAACAAACGACAGGTGAACGAGCAGGGTATGGTGGTGCTGGACAGACTGCTGCAGGTTCTGTACTCACGAACGTGAATCGCGAATTAGCAGCGTTACGTAAACGCCAACGTAAACACGTCAAATCAGCTGCAGAACGAAGGAGGCAGCGAAAAGAACATGCCAAGACCGTCGGCCTTGCAGGTTACACAAACGCCGGAAAATCGAGTCTTTTCAGACGCTTATCTGGGAAAGAAGTCCTTGTTGAAGACCGGTTGTTTTCAACGCTTGAGTCAACGTTAGGGCGGCTTGAGTCAAGCCCCCGAGTCCTACTCGCAGATACTATTGGGTTCATCGATGGTTTGCCAAACGCAACATTGGAAGCATTTCGAGCAACACTTGCAGAAGCGATTGAATGCGACCTTCTGCTTCTTCTTGTCGATGCTGGTGACCCAATCGATGAAATGGAAAGGAAACTCTTGACATCCATTCGTGAATTAACCGAGCGTGCATTGGAGGTTGATGAAACCTCAATTATGGAGCGCATTCAACTCGTTTTAACAAAACGAGACACCGTGGATTCGGAGACAATAGAATCCAAGCAAGCGATGATGTCTGAGCATGGATTCTCAAACCCACTGTTCATTTCTTCTCATTCTGGCGAAGGGATCGATACGTTGCAGTCCGTTGTACTCGACACGCTGTTTGGACCGAAACGGACGCTCCTCATTCACAATCCTGAGCAAAATCAAATGGCATCGGAAGCGATTCTCTCTCGCATATTCGATGCCGTTTACGTCCACGAGCATGAGAAAAAAGAGAATGGAATTGAGGTTCGTATTAGTGCATCCGATGAAACCATTGCCATTCTTAATTCCAATTATGGTCAACGCATTGAACTCAAGTAGAGCAACAGGTTGGGAATTTCATGAGCGAAGAGGAGGCTTCAGATTGGGTCGGCATCGAAGGCCTACCTGAACCAGAACCTTCAACGATGTTTGCGACATCCAATGCAACCTTCACCATCCCCGATACGACATTGCATCCAATCACAAAATCGATCGCTATCTTTGTGTTGTTCATTGCTGCATCGGGCTTCCTCAACGGTCTTGATTACGCTTCGCCAGAATCTGGATTGGTCCAACCCGATGAGTTCGTGTATCAATTGTCGCAGACTGCTCCACCAAATTCAGCCATGCTCGATGGCATGGTTTACGACCACAACGGCGAGCCTATTGAGGATGCAGAGATTGTTCTTGAGTGGGAGGAAAGACCTGGATGGTTCAATTCGAGTGTTACACGAACCGATGCAAATGGTTCGTTTTCATACGAATACATCAAGCCAGGTCTTGCCCGAATTGACATCACTGTTGAGCGTGGTAATTACACAGATACGCTCGTTGAACGGTTGTTGCTATCGCCTCCTGCTCTGATCGAACCATATGGGTTTACACGACTCGATTTCACTGTACCGTCTGAAAAAGCATTTGCGGATGAGCCGTGCCCGTTTGAACAAGAAACATGCACAAACCGACTCATCGATCGCAATCTCGAACAGAAGGAAAATCCGCGCATGGACCCAAGTGCGGCCGGTATTTACATCATGATTGGATATGCCTTCATGGGAGTCGCCGTGATTGCAGTTGGATTTGTCATCTGGTCGTTGCGGACGGGTTCCGTCGCCATCCTAAGAATGAGCACTATCTTTGCCTTCTTTGGTATGGGTCACTACTACGCCGCTTGTATTCTTGGGTTGACTGCGTTCCTGCTCACCTTTGCCATCCCAAAACGAAACAAGGTCCTCAACACGGGCCCATTTGATGCAAACACCCAAACGCCCTTATGAGGCGAAATGCATCGCAAGCCATGGACCTGGCCAGTTGTACATGGATGGTTCGCGAATTGGGCGAAGCGGTGAGTTGCACTGTTTTGCTCGATGATGATTCGCTCCTCGTTGGCGGATGGGATGGTACCATCAAGCACTGGACAGAAGCGGGCGATTTGGTTTGGCAAGCGAAAACACCCAATCGCATCTCATCGATGGTCATCAAAGATGGTTCAATCTATGCTACCTCAGGATTGCACATCGTCTGCCTTCAAGCGTCAACAGGAGCGATTCAATGGGATGTTGCGTTGGAAGGATCTGCTGATGCAGTCATGACGACAAACAAATGCGTTCTCGCTGCATCTTCAGTGTACGATATCGAACACAATGATTTCATTGAATCCGCTATCTGGTCCATTTCGTTCAGTGGAAATGTTCTCGCTACACATCGAATGGACGAGCGCCCGTGGACACTCTACCCTCTCAACGACGGAGCAATCGCAGGATTGGGTCGTCCAATGAACGGCTATCTCATTCTCGATGCGAACGGGGATATTCTCGAGCAAAACAAAGACTGGGAGAGTCCAACCATTTGTGCAACTCGTGGGGAGAATCCTGTTTTCGGACTGGCAGATGGTTCGGTTCGTTCAATGGATGGAGCGCTAGTGGGTTCGATGCAATCTGCCATTAGCAACGTGCTTGAACATTCAGACGGGTATCTTCTCGCAGACGATGAAGGCAACATCGAATTCGTTCGTGATGATGTCAAATGGAATGCGAGTGGGAATGACGTTGTTGCCTCATCACTCGGATTTGACATCGATGAGAAAGGATCTTGTTGGATTGCTCGATGGAATGGATCACAAGGTGAAGTCATCGTTCATTCAATCGACGATGGTGAACGAATTGCTTCTCTTAGCGACCATCGGGTCCATGACATGGCATTCAACGGCCAGCGTATCGCAGTAGGATGCGAGAATGGTCAAGTCTTCGTCTGGGAAAAGGGACTCTTCCAGAGAAGAATTCAGCAGCCAAGTCAGCAAGAAAACGATCCGCTAAGGAGTGCTATGTTGGAAAAACTTCGCGCATTACGAAAATGAAAACCCATGCGTTAGGCGATCATATCCAATCGTCCGATTGAAACACTTCTATGGGCAAAGGACTTCAATAGAAACATATTGTGCCGGCTTGATGAAGACGAGAGCCATCCTTGTTGCTGGTGGAAAAGGCTCCCGTTTGCATCCGTTCACTCGTTATACCCAGAAAACGCTCCTTCCCTTGTACGAGCGGCCTGTTATCGATTACGCACTCGGAACAATTCGACGAGGTGGTATCACACAAACGACGATTATCTCCAACGAGCACATTGGTCAAATTGCAAAGCATGTTGGCCAGAGTTTGGAGGGTGAGCAAATTCACTATGTTCTCGAAGAGGAACCTGAAGGTGTTGCTCAAGCGCTTCTCTTAGCACGCCCGCACAATGAAAACTGTCGCCTGATGATTTATTTCTCTGATAACATAACTACGGTGGAGTTTGATAAGATTATTCGTGAATTTTCAGAATCTGAGGGCCCTCCAGGCTGTTTGTTGTTGGCCCGTGAAGAGGAGCATCCAGAAGCATTCGGTGTTGCAGTTCTTGATGAGAATCATAACATCATCGATGTCGTCGAGAAGCCTGAAAACCCTCCCTCGAATCTTGCTATTGGCGGGATTTATCTCTTCGATGAAACATTTTGGGACAAGCTTGATCGAGCTGTCGAAGAGAAAGGCGATTCATTCTCAATTTCGGACATCAATCGCGCTTACATCGCTGAAGGAAAAGCAAACTTTGTTTCCGTAGGTGCGGATACGTGGGTCGACTGTGGTACGCCAGAAACTCTTCTTCACGCCAGCATGATGGCAAAAGAAGGGAAACTCAATCCTCGTCCATATCGGGAGAGATGATTCTATGAAAATCGGAATAATTGGAGCTGGAATGGTCGGTGGAGCCATTGAGCACTGCTTTGGAGATGCGCACGAGTTGTTTGTTCACGATCCTGCTCGAGGGACGGAGTTATCCATTGTCACTAACAACGTCGATTTTGCTTACATTGCTGTACCAACTCCACCTCATCCTGAGACTGGAGCATGCGATACACGCATCGTTGAAGCAACGCTTGATTCCTTACCCGAAGGCTTTACTGCTGTGATCAAAAGCACCGTCGTTCCAGGAACAACGCAACGCTATCACGAAGAATACCCTCATCTCAAAATCGCCTATTCTCCAGAATTTTTAGTCGAGCGCCAGCGGTTGGAGGATTTCGCGAATCAAGACATCTTGGTCTGTGGTACACATCACGCAGATGTTGCTGAACGGGTGTTTGAACAACATCGTCAAGCTGGTGTTCTCCGTCGAGACCAAACATTCCATGTCACACCGACACAAGCAGAGTTGGTCAAATACACCAAAAACACGTTCTACGCCATGAAAGTCACGTTTGCGAATCAATTGTACGATATTTGCGAAGGGGTTGGTGAAGATTGGTACAAGATTCGTGAAATCATCACTGCTGAACAAGCACAACCAATTGGCCCATCTCACCTCGATCCAATCTTTGGATTAAACCGTGGATTTGGAGGCAAGTGTTTGCCAAAAGATTCCCTAGCATTGGGCGTTCTTGCAGAACAACTTGGCGTGAAGTATGAATGGATGGATGCGATGCAAAACGATAACAATCGTTTGCGGACTATTTTGACCGGGAAGCCAAGCGATGTGGTGACCAATGACGACTGATCTGGTGGCTGTGCACGGACGTTTTGCGCCTCGTGGTTCGCTGGGACGGTTTGCTCTTGCAGGTGCTTTCAACAGCGGTGTATTTTACACCACATGGGCGATATCGATGTTCTTGCTTCCGGACGTTGATGTTCGATTTCTGTGGGGAACATTTTGGGGCTTAACAGGGGTTATGGCGCATTTCATTCATCGATGGTACACATTTGACAACCACAAACCGCTCGCTTGGACGCTCCCCACTGCGATTCCAGTTTACGTTGGAAGTTTAGTTGGTTCGAGTTTGACCATCGGATGGCTTTCTGAGCGTTATCCAAATCAGATCGAATGGATGGGCATTCCCAACATGATGTGTTGGGGCGTAATCATCTGGCTATCGATGAGAATTTTCGTCTTCCAATTTTCCTCGTCTAGACCGCATGTGTCTCAAGAAGATCGAATGGAATAATGCTCAATGCTTCTTCATGCGTTGCTTCCAGATCGACTGGACAAGCTGAACCTGCATTGACCGCAGCAAGCCACGTTCGTGCACAAACACACCATGAATCACCAGGTTTCAAACCAGGAAATGAAAAGTGAGGAGCAGGTGTCATCAAATCATTTCCTTGATCTTTCGCAAACTCAAGAAAGTCCTGTGTTACAACACAACACACTGTATGTGAACCTCTGTCGTTCTCATCGGTGTTGCAGCAGCCATCACGGTACCAACCAGTGAGAGGATCTGTGGAGCATGATTTGAGTTCTGTTCCGAGGACATTCACGGATGGATGCATGCGCATTCCTACCAACACCTCCCTATGAATCATCGTGTGGTCCCAAGGATTGTCACACCAAATCTCAATTTGTACTGCCTTGGAAGCGAGAGGTTCATGATGGAGAAGCCCAAGAGTGGTTCGGATGCTACCTGATACTCTCCAAAATTTGCCCCGTGATGAACGATACGCGTATGCTCGTTTGCTTGCATATATGGCCCGCGTCGATGAAGAAATTACTGTGGATGAGCTCGCTATGTTTGAGCAACAACTCGGTAAAGCCCTTCTTTCTCCAAACCAACGAGAAGTTCTCCGTAGAGCACTGAAGAGTCCTCCAACGCTAGAGGAATGTTTGGAGGGACTCGGTCCTGAAGCCGGTCGCCTTGCTCTTCGAGATGCTGTTCTTATGGCAGCCTCAGATGGTTCAGTAGATGACGAAGAACTGGAAGTACTGAAAGAAATCGCCGAACACTTGGGTCTTGTCCCAGATGCTGTACAGCAACTCATCGAATGGACAAAAACAGGATACACTTGGATGCAAGACGGATACGATTTGCTGAATTCTCTTCAAGGTTGAAGCAATATGTTTTGCGACGGCGTCGCTGATTTGGATGCTGCGGAACGAGCACGCTATGCGGATTTGCTCGTTCTTATTGCTGCCGCTGATGGTGAACTCGTGCGAGAGGAAATTCAAGTTCTTGAGGGTTTCATGGGCCGGGCTCTCGTCCACCCAGAAGCAAGAACTTCGATTCGAAAAGGATTGTTTGATACCAATCGACTTTCAAATCTGTTGAAAAATGCTGAATTGGAAACCCTTCGTTATGCACTACGAGACGGTGCTTTGCTCGCTGCTGCTGATGGTGAATACGATCGAAGAGAGCTGCGGATTCTCAAGAAAATCGCTACCACCGCAGGTATTGATGAAACCGAACTCAAGGCCATCTTCGACTGGGTCTCAGCAGGATGGGAGTGGCACTCTGATGGCTTGGTACTCGCAAAGTTGTCCGCGCGAAACGATTCACCTTCAGAATGAATCATTTCATCGTTTCAACAGGCACATTCAAACCATGATTGAATACCCACTGGTTGGGGCGGACTATGCAAAACGGAGTTAGCGGCTGGTATGCAAGATTGGATCGATGCTTGGACAACAGACAAACACAAATCGAAATGTGGCTTGATGCATGGGAAAATTCACTCCGAACCCATCAGCCTATCGCTGCTCTTCTTCCGGAAGATTGGCCAACGCTTCCAGCAAATCTTTTGACCGACCCAGGTCATGTTCTCGACCATCTTCTTGCACGTCATGATGCAGAATCCGATGGTCGCTCCCCTCGTGGAGCACATCCTACTCCTCCTCGTCTCGCAGACTCGATTATCTCCTCGGAAATGCTTGAGGCGACCATTCAGCCAAAGGTCAAGAAACAAACGACAAACATGCATCTCGCAGACCTTCCTCCAGGCTTCCAGAAGCACATCAAGAAGCTCAATTTCCCACCGAGCGAAGAGGAAGTAACCCTCGACGAAGATTCACTTGAAGCCGTCAAGCGAAGTGAACGTACAAGCAGCGGAATTCCGCTCCCATTCTCAGACATGTCCTGTGGAGGAGGTATTTTCCATGCACGCATGCTTCGAAAACACAGCGAATTGTTTGAAGGCCAAAGCACCGACCTTCGTAAAGAAGACACAGAACGATTGTTCCGCGGGTTCCAACTCGTAGATGTTGATGAATTGGTCGTCCGTTCCACTCGAAAGCGATTGCTTCTTGAAGCGATCCGCCTTAATCTCGTCTCGCTTGAAGGTGAGCAA
Organism: Candidatus Poseidoniales archaeon; assembly: GCA_038105035.1. Lineage (GTDB taxonomy): Archaea > Thermoplasmatota > Poseidoniia > Poseidoniales > Poseidoniaceae > MGIIa-L2. The sequence goes on from JAYOBT010000013.1 coordinate 9,546, forward strand.
GAGGGCAAACTCTCTCGAGACCTTGTTGAAGCAATTCTTGAGGAGAACATTGTTTGTTCAGATACGCTTCAAGAAGACTGGCCATGGAATCAAGCGCCTCGTTTGATCATCTCAAACCCGCCTTGGCTACGTATCAAAGATCGATTCCGTGGCATGGAAGATGGTTCACAACGCCGCAAGGACTTGAGTGAAAAACTACGAAGCCTCTCCAACGATGATGGTCCTCGCTTCTCAACCATGCGTGGAAACGTCAACCTGTACCGGCTGTTCATCGAACGCGGTATGCAGGTTCTTTCAACCGATGGAAAAATGCGAATTGTCGCTCCTGACAGTCTTCTTCGAGAACAATCCTCTCACCCACTACGCAAGCTCTTGGTTGAGAAGCACTCCTGGAACGAAGTCTGGGCCATTGAAGAAGCGAATCTTCTCTTCCCTGGTATGACACAAGGTGTTGCCATTCTTGGCATCTCATCGACCCCGAACGGAACGGAATCTCTCAACATCATCGGTCCAGTCACTCGCTCCGATTTGCGCCGTGTTGGATCTGGAATCTCATCACGTGTACCATCGTTCTCGCTCACACAAACACAATGGGTACAATGGGCAAGAAATACGTGGGCTGTTCCACGTCTGCCTCGTGACCAAATCGAGCGCAAGAGCATTCTCAAAATCCTTGACAGTATGTCACAACTTCCACGACTTGGCGATCACGACCATTGGCTTGCAACACAGGAACAAACGGTAAAGGTCCGTGTTGGAGAAATCGATCAAACTGCACATTCGAGCAACATTTCCAGTTGGGATAAGGCAAAGTCATCTCGACCATTCATTCGAGGGGTTCACTTTACGGAAGACGAGACTGGAAGCGTGTACATTCGTCACCCCGCATTCCGGAAAGACATCCCGTCTCGTGCCAACGAACGTCAGTTGGCCATGTGGTCTGGAAAAACCGAAGTCCAAACATACGGGCCCCGCCTTGCTTGCCAAGCCATTGTCAATGCTCACCAAGAGCGCCGTTTGCGTTGGGCAGTCATTCCAAAAGGATGCATTCTTGGAAACAGTGTAAACCACATCGAAATGAATCAAGCCATTCTCAACAGACTAACTACAGCCAAGGGAGATCTCCAGAAGGCTCTGGAATGGATGTGCAACCAACTGAACCAACGGGATTTGGACGATTGGGCAAAGGCTTGGTCTGCCAACAATAACGTCAATAATTATGAATTGGAAATGCTTCCTCTACGCCTTGAAACTGGCGCTGAAGAAGTCGCTCATTGATACAAGAACGTTTCATCTTTGATAGTTTGAATACGATGTTTTATATCCAAACCCTCGTTAGTTCTGAATGGTATTTGTCAATTGGAGGATTCAAACAATGGGCATTCATCCAAAGATTGGCATTACAGGACTTCCTCGAAGCGGGAAATCTGCTGTTATGGAGAAAGTCCTCTCAATGCTCAAAGAAGAGCGAGAACGTGAATTGTCCGCTCGTAATTTAAGCGATACAGAGATCATCGGTGGGATTTGCACCGAACCCATTCTCGAGAACGGAGAACGACTTGGATACAAGGTTCGAGACTTGGTCACTGGCGATGAAGGTGAAATCGCTCACAAGAGCATCGATTCCAGATTGCGCGTGCTCGGATATGGCCTGAATACAGCCGAACTCGAGCGGGTAGCCATTCCTGCCATTCAGCATGCTATCGACAACTGCGAAGTCATCGTTATTGACGAAATTGGGAAGTTTGCCGTTGAATCCGAAGCCTTTGTCAATGCAGTACGAAACGCTCTGGAAATCGACAAACCTACACTCCTAACCTTGCACAAGAAGAGCCGGCACCCTTTGTTACAAGACATTCGGCGGAGAGACGATGGTCGTATCCTCGAAGTTACTCCTGTCAACCGTGCTCTCCTTCCATACAAGATTCACAAATTGATGCGAGAAACCTACTGATAACGTTGGTTTGATACCTTGCGTCATCTTCGAAGGTTCAATGACTCCAGCGGACCGAGCGAAAAAGATCCTCTTGGGAACAGGCATGTGCCTCGTTTTCGTTTTCGCAGTCGGCCTCAATTCGGGACGGTATTCAGCAAATCCCGAGATCGGTTGGCTTTTCCCTATCCTTGCCGCAATCCTCATTGTTGTCGGGCTAAGAAAGGGCAATCTTGGTCAACAGTTTCCAGATGAGTCCGATGATGAAATGACGCAACGCGTTCAGGACGATGTGCAACAAACCGAGAAAGATGCGAATGTTAGTCAAGCTTGGGCTTCTTTGGAGCAGCATGTTTTGAAATCAGAAATTGATGAAGAAGAATGAGATATGTCGGAAGCGGTTGATTCATACCCTTCTTTCGTTTGCATCAGAGTGGTGAGAGCATGAGTGAAATACCTGCTGAATTGTTTTACACGAAAGAACACGAATGGATTCGAATGGATGGAGATATTGCGACCATTGGCATTACAGACCACGCTCAAGATGCACTGACCGATATTGTCTACATTGAATTGCCAGAGGGTGGAGAAATGTTGGATGATATGGGTGAGTTTGCGATTGTCGAATCGGTCAAATCCGCATCACCTATCTTCGCCCCACTTGCTGGAGAAATCACAGAAGTCAACTTTGATCTTGAAGACACACCTGAATTGATGAATACAAGCCCATACGGTGACGGGTGGATTGTCAAAATGAAGTTATCAAATCCAAATGATGTTTCGACACTTATGTCTGCAGATGCTTATCGAAGCATGTTGGGCGAGTGAACAGATTGAGTGAACCAACACGGCTCACGTTGTACGTTGATGGTTCGTGTGATGGAAATCAAAACGTTGACGCATCCACTCCAGCGGGGTGGGGCGTCGTTGTTGTCCAAGGAGATTCCGGGCTCGGGCGCGGTAGTGGCGAAATAATGACAGAACTGTCTGGACCTGTTTCAACATCCCCTGAAGATGACGAATTCATCGGGGCGGAAGTCGGTTCAAACAATACCGCTGAACTCTCCGGGCTCTTTGCAGCATTACGTTGGCTCTTAACCGAAGAAAATGACGACCCCGTACGTATTCGTCTCGACAGTCAATATGCGGGGAACATTGCAGCTGGAGCATGGAAAGCAAAAGCAAACAGGGAATTGGCGGCACGTGTTCAATCTGTTTGGAACGAGGTGTCTTCACAAAGAGAATTGACATGGGATCACGTTCGTGCTCACCGCGGTCATCGTTGGAACGAGCGTGCTGACCATCTGGCAAAACGAGCAATGCGTCGCGAGCGCCCCTTGCCCCTCACATTCTGGAAGCCAGGGCAGGATTAGCCAAGCCTCTTGTTCAACCACTCTTGCAACTCTTCTGCGTACTCTGGCCGGCGTAGAGCATGGTCGATTTGGGACTTCAGCCACTCAAACGGTAAACCGGAATCATACCAAGAAACCGAATCGGGCAAGACATGTGCATGAAGATGACCGGAGTCCATCCAGTGTTTCATTAGAGCAATCGATTGAAGCTCTCCATATTCTTCTACAGAATAACGATCAAGAAGTTCGAACGTATTCTTTGCAAACACATAGCGGCCGCATAGGGCATATGTGGAAGGTGCCTCTTCTTTGCTCGGTTTTTCTACAATGGAAACAATTCTCCCTTCCTTCATCAATACGATGCCATAGTTGCTCACACGATTTATGCCTACATTGTACACCGCTGCGCTTGGTTGGTCATGTTCCTCGTACAATCGTACAAGTTGTTTGGATACATTTGAGGCTTGAAATTCTGATAATGACGCATGACTGGATGTCAAGATATTGTCGCCAAGCAGAACTAAGAATGGTCCATCAATTGCTTCTCTTGCCATCATAATCGCATGACCAAGCCCGTTTTGTTCATGTTGAGTATGAAAGAAAATATCCATATCATCAAGAGGGTTAAGATGGTCACTGCCTTTGGAATACATCGAATAGGTCGTATTGAGATTCTCTCGAAGAGAGCTGAAATCCTTTGAAGGCGATGTGATGATGTGAACCCGATCGCAGCCTGCATGCTTGGCTTCGAAAATAAGATGATGCATCACAGGAAGATCGACGAGCGGCAACAATTCTTTGGGGACATAAGCGCTTGTTGGAAGCATTCTGGTGCCCAAACCTGCGGCGACAATGACTGCGTCACGAACCACGCCCATACGATTGCTTGCAAGCGACAGGCTATCAAGCGTGCACCCTCTCGTAAGGTCAATGGAGTCAAATCGAAAGGTGATTCTCCTCGCCAGTGGTTTGGTATTTCTCTCTCTTTCATTCTTTGAATTTCTTCCTGCCGGACCCTGGCTTGATGCTTCTTTTTCGAGAGGTATGAGTGGATTGCTTGGGCTGTCATTCCTCTATCTCAGTTGGTTTGAATTCGTGTTCAAGGAATCCGGCGTAGTTCCAGCCATCGAGAAGTGGAAGCGTCCTGAATCTTCATGGAAGACCGTTGTTGCCGCTGGGTTTGCCATACTTGGTTTGTCCTGGGTTTCTGGGAACACGGGATTCGGAAATTTTCTTCCTGAGCCGGCTCCAATGCTCCTTATGTTGATTGGTTTGCTCGTCACTTACACTGGCTTTTACGCCTACTTGGTGGCAAGAGGTCCACTCAAAAACGAAGAGGAATGAATTATTCTTCTTCCGATTTGAACACATTCTCGTCGTTTCCTTTCATAGAAACGATGATGAGAATGTAAACGGCAATAGCGCCAACAATCAACAACAATGGAAGTGACACGGAATCTTCGGATGATGATTCCTTATCCTCAACAAGCTGCTGATTGGTAGTATCATCTGGCTGTATTTTTTCTTCTTCTGGCCAGTCAATTCCAACCCGAACGATGTGGATTTCACCATTCGCATTGGTCGATTCAATGTGAATGAGGTCAACAGACTCTTCAACGAGGATCAAGAAACTATCTTCTGATTGGGAAGCCGAAAACCAAAATGGGTTGGCGTTCAAAGCATCTTTCCAACGAATCGTTGAGTTTGCTTGAGAATGTGTAAATTGCAAGGTGAAGGTCTCGTTCGACTCTGATTGGAGTGTCACCCAGTCTCCGTTTCTCAATGACCGGTCTTCCAGAAGAAGCATGAATTCAGGCAGATCAACACGCTCTGTAGAACTTGATTCATTGGTTGCTTCATGATCTTCGGGTTGTTCTTCAGGTGCAAAGAAGGCGGCATTTTGTCCAAGAAGAATACGGTCATCAAGATGAGAGCCTGGCGAGGCACCCCATGTGCCTTCCAGAGTCAAAGCGTACCAAGCTTCGTCCAATTCATCGAAGGTCATGTGATGTTCAAGCGTTTGTGGATTCAAACGTGTAAGTTCCTCCCATGCAGGAGTCATATCAGGATTAGAGGATGTGGACGTCCAGAGGATTGCATCCCCACTGATGAATCGTGTATCGAGGTCCCATTCAAAATGGAGTGTCGAATCGTCTTGTTCGATGTGCAATTCAGAAATTGAAATAGGCATATTTCTCTCGAGGATTGGTCCTACTTTTCCTGAAACATCGAACTCATCAATCTGCACATTTCCTCGAGTGTCGACAAGTCCAATGGCATAATGCGACGTCAACATCCAATCGTCGGACAGCTGATGAATGAACTCCACGCTCGTTGCATCCAATTCGGCAAGAAGTTGGACTCCAGTTTGCTCGAACGATACGATTGGGTTCGTCGCATGATAGATGCGGATTTTTGCGATGTCTGGTTGCGTCACTTCGCTCCATTGCAATACGGTTTGAGCCTCGGCCGAATTGAATTGAGCGAACAACGATCCACCATATCTTGGAGCTTGGTTGTCTTCGATAATGGGCGATGTAAGGCTATTTGCACTGTGCAAACGCGTATCTTCACGTGCTGAATAGCATCCGTTGTCATCGCAGTATGCGGGATAGAAGCATGTCAATGTATAGTAGATTTCGCGATCGACGGATTCATTCGTCCAATCTAGGGTAAATTGTGATGCTGTAGCAGGAATGAAATTCGTTACCAGTGTCTTGTCCATTCCGTCCCATGTCGACTTTGTAGCGGGTACTGAGTGCTCGTACAACGAATGATAGAAATTATTACCACTGCAAGAGGGTCTCCATGTGAATACAGTTGATTGATTGGCAACGTCATACTCTCCTGCGAACAATTCCGGCGCAACAGAAAGAGGGACGATTTCTCGGTGGCCAGCAGGAATCTGAGACATACCCTCATTGACAAACTCAGTGCGAGTTCCATCACGAAGGACCGTCACGATAGCATATGCGACCTCTGATGAAGTCCCAGGTTCAGGTTCATAGACGAGCGAATGCACTTTACCTGAGCAGGCCTCATTCAAGTCGTTCATGTAGCATGCAGGAATATTTTCTGCGATGATGGTTTCAGGGGTGAGAGCGTTCGTGAAGAAGCGCCCATTTTCACTACGATGAACCTCGTACGTGGCCATCTTCAACTGATCAAGAAGCAATCCGTCGGTTGTCTCAATGTTTCTCCATTGCAGGATGGTTGACTCCGAGTCTGGAAAGAATTCAGCCCATGCTTCACGCGCTTGTAAGGTCTCGTCGCTTTCTTCAGAAGCGACTGACTGCAATGGGAATGCGAGTATGAGTACAAGAACGAGGACAAGGGCTTGCGTTCTCATCGGGCTTAACTACACTGCATCCATTATGAGCGTGTCGCATTGCTGATGATACATCTAATCGATGAAACCGAGTGTATCATCCAACATGTTGAGTGCATCATCGAGATCTGGTAATTCCTCAGGTGCTTCGCCGGTGCTTTGGTGAACATCTTGTACTGGAGCGATGGATTCGGGAAGCGGCCCGCCATTGGACAACCAATCGTTCCACAGTTGGCTTCGTCCCTGGCGCCGAGCGTCCATAGTCATCCAAAGCGCTTCGAGTCGCTCAGGTTTCAGTAGTGGAAGATGCTTAGCGAAACGTTGTGGGTGAATTTCGTCCATACGCATGAGCAATTCTCGCAATCGGATTTGAACAACCTCGTCACCGTCATTCCACAACGATGGGATGATTTCTCGAACATCGTCTGGATAGGCCTCTACGTAGTCACGCAAGCTGAGAACAATGTTTCGTCGAACGATAGGAACGTCATGCTCAAGCAGGGAGGCGAGGCGGTCTGCCCAAACATCTTCATCAAGGAATTTCAAGTCACCGACCGTTGCTGAGGCTGCTGCCAGAACACTTTCGTCTTCATCTTTCAGCATGTCATCCAAAAACGGTACCGCTTCCCAGCCGGTTCGGCGAAAGATTCGCGTTAAAACATCTGCCATGCCACGGCGGAGGAGCAATTCTTCACGTCCGTGCAAAATCTTTGCAACATTGAGGCCTTGTTCTTGGTCATACTCCAACAGACGAGCAAGACAGAGAATGACCTTCGAGGCAACTTCCTGATGTTCGTCCTCAGCTCGACGGACAAGAATGTCTACCAATCCGAGTGGTTCGATCAGCGCAGGTCGCTCAAGGAGGAGTTTGACCCACTCCATCAACAACAAGCGGCGATCCAATTCATCGTTTTCTAAACAATCCAAAAGCCAGGTTGCAGCCTCGACACCCGCATCATGCGCAACAACCGATGTTGTTCTTGGAACAACAGCATTCGGATTCCATCCCATGTTTTGTGGCCCATCTTCGGGTTGTGTATGCCACGTACCAGGGCGTTCCGCTAACGCAATGGACTCAACCAAATGGTAACCTTGGTGAACAGGTTGGCCGTACGGGGTTGATGCAAGTCCATTGACAAGAGCAACGGCAAGCCACCACCGATCCGTATTCGGAGCACTCGGGTCAAACGCTTGAGCCAACCAATCGGTTGCAATGCAGAACAGCATACGTTGAGCAACATCATCGGTACGTCGACCCAACCACTTTTGGTGAACTTCGAACGGATCATCACTCAAATTCATTCGGTGAGGGACAATGAGGTCAACAATGGTCGAGAGGTGTCGATCAAACATGCCAACATCAGCGTGCAACATCGAGAGTCCTTGGGAGATTAAATCTTGATCACGTTCTGGGCTTCGTGGAGGGAAATCTGGGTCAGCGATCGGAGGTGAAGGGAGAGGCCAGACTTTGGTTCCGTCCTCTAAAGCCTGAACCAACTTGGTGGCAACGACTTCAAACGTTGCTTTCGCAATCGCATCACGGCTCTTGCTCATGAAGAACCCTCCTTTCCTCAAATGTCCAATTCGATGTTGAGGTTCTGAATCAGTTCCTTGTATCGGTTACGAATGGTAACTTCAGTGACACCAGCGACTTCCGCAACTTCTCGTTGTGTACGACGCTTGCCGCAAAGAACGGATGCAATGTAAATAATCGAAGCAGCGATGCCTGTTGGTCCACGTCCGCTGGTCAATTCTTTTTCTTGAGCGGCCTTGATCAACTCGTAGGCTTTTGCTTCGACTTCAGAATCCAATCCAAGACCGGAGCAGAACCGAGAGATGTAATCCTCTGGCCCTGTTGGCATGATCTTCATTTTCAATTCACGTACCATGAAACGGTATGTACGTCCGATTTCTTTTCGACCAGTTCGAGATGCTTGACCAATCTCGTCGAGTGTTCGAGGAACTCCACATTGTCGGCATGCGGCATAGAGTGATGCAGCAGCAACACCCTCGATGGATCGGCCACGAATAAGACGCTTGTCGACTGCTTTCTTGTAGTTGACTGCAGCTGCCTCACGAACCGTCTTTGGCAATTCGAGACGGCTTGCCATTCGATCAAGTTCAGCCAATGCCATGGCAAGGTTCCGCTCGGTCGCATTGCTGACACGACTGCGCTTCTGCCACTTTCGCATTCGATAGAATTGGGAACGGTAACGAGAATTAATGGTTTTTCCAGAGTAATCCTTGTTTTGCCAATCGATGTCGGTCGAGAGACCCTTGTCGTGAAGCATGACCGTCATTGGAGCACCTGTACGTGCTCTTTGGTCACCTTGTTCAGGGGAGAACACGCGCCATTCTGCACCCTGATCGATAACATTGTCTTCTAAGACAAGTCCGCAGTCGTCACATGTGACTTCTCCACGGGTCTCGTCTCTTGTTAGGCTTCGTCCGCCGCATTCTTGGCATTTTACAATATCTTCAACTTGCTGATCATCCATAACATCTCACCTCATGAATATTGAGAAATAGATATATCAACGATTGGTATGGTGTTTTTAAACCTTATTGTTCGATATTTTTCTGGAGTGTGAGACAAGGGCAGCGAATTGGTTAAACCTCAATGGCCTGTGAGTAGTTCGGGGATGAAAGTGCAGAGAATGGCAAATTCGATTTCGCTCACGCCGGGTAAGCGGGTGCTGTTCCTCACCAAAGACCTCGATTTGATTCGACAACAATTGTACGAAGGTCTTGATTTGCGCATGGAGGACCTGCGTGTTGAGGACCTTCTCGATGACATCAATACCGATGTCATGACGCCAGCATGGGTTTGCTTTGACCACGAACCGGCCATGATTGCCAAAAATGCGTATGCGGGTTTGATGCAAAACGGATTGCGTGTATTCAACGAGAATGCTCTGATCAACGGGAACTTCGAAGTGATCGTTTCCGGTCAGAGGAAGGGTACTGGCTCTAGTCGTGAAACAGCAGCACAGTGTGAACGTTGGGCTGGCATCAGAATCGTAATTGCGGCTTCCTTCGCTCCAATCCACGAACGAAACAACATCAATCTTGGTCAACTTATGGGCAACCATGCTATGTTAGAGCGATTGCAAAATGGTGAATCCTTGTCACTGAGTGAATTCACATCCCAATACGACGATGTAACCGCACTCATCCTCGAATCAGGCGGCTTGTTTGAATTTTCCAAGCGCCTCAGTAACGGTGAAATTGAACTCCCTAAACTCTCAACAGAACAACACCCTATGACGATGGCTGAGAAAATCATTGCACGCAATCTCGTCGGGCAACCTCAAGGTGCTTGTGTTAAACCCGATGATCCGGTTATTGCGCAAGTTCAGGGTGGTTATTCCCACGAATTCACAACGGCGCAAGTGCACACGTTCCTTCAAGAGACGTATGGAGACGATTACCAACTCACGAATCCGCAAAAATTTGGCGTCTTTGAGGATCACCTGTTGTATGCACATCACAACCCAAAATTTGTACCGTTCATGCACAAAGTTGAGACCCTTCGTGAATTACAGAAGGTTTTCCAAGCCCACACAGGGGTGCGTGATTACTCAGCAGTTGACGGGGTTTCGCCCGGTATCTGCCACCAAGTAGCACGCGAAGAGTTCATCGAAGTCTCCGATTTCATTCAAGCCACAGACTCCCACACGTGTATGGGAGGAGCATCAAACGCACTCACTTGGGGGGTTGGAGCAACCGAGTATGCCAACCTCGTTTCTGCAGGATTTACCTTTGTCAAAGTTCCAGAATCGATTCGATTTGAGTTGTCAGGCTCTCTCAATGAAGGGTGTACAGCAAAGGATGTCATCCTCCATATTCTTGCAGATCACGCTCGAAAAGAGTTGACCTTGAACCGTTCCATGGAATTTGGGGGGCCTGGCCTCCAGTCACTGTCAGCTGACGAGCGTGCTACACTGTGCAACATGGCAACAGAATGCTCAGCCCGAACTGGCATTTGTGAGGCTGATGACATTCTCTACGATTGGATGGAAGCACAGATGCCTCACCTGAACATGGACGAACAACGTCAACGAGCAGTCGCTCCAGACGAAGGTGCGCACTACCACGGTGGCGTTCACCACATCGATCTATCCTCCATTCGACCAATGGTTGCACATCCAGGAAATCCTGACGAGGGTATTCCGAGTGACCCTACGAACGGCGCATACATCGATGAAATCGGACAGGTTTCCATAGACATCGCATACGGAGGATCGTGTACTGCAGGAAAGATTGACGACATCGCATACTATGCTCAAGTCTGTCAAGCAGCAAAGGATCAAGGCCTATCGGTCAAGGATGGCGTTGACTTCTACATCCAGTATGGTTCTGGAATTGTCAAGGATGTTGCTGTTTCAAAGGGTTGGCATCAGTTGTTCCTTGATGTTGGAGTGAAACTCATTGATCCTGGCTGTGGTGCTTGCATTGGAGCGGGCCCAGGTGTTTCAATGACACCTGAACAAGTAACCGTTTCCGCAATAAACAGAAATTTCCAAGGCCGATCTGGTCCTGGAAAGCTGTATCTTGCAAGCCCTCTCACCGTAGCAATGAGTGCGTTCAGTGGAACAATTCGATCTTGGAAATTAGAATCAATTGGACACTGAAGAAATTCTGCTTCTGGATTTCAATTTCGTCCGAAATATGAAGTAGCCTCGCCAATCGACTGCTGTTACCTGCTGGCCCGAAGTCTTGGACGGAGGAGGACCAGAGGTGGATGTGTCACAGTGAGCATTGCAGAAAAGATGGCCGCGAACCAAAAGCAAGTCGCAATTTCAGAATTTTTTGAAAAGAACAAACATTTCCTTGGGTTTGATACACTCAATCGAGCCCTCATTACAGCCGTCAAGGAAGCTGTTGATAACGCACTGGACGCTTGCGAAGAGGCAAGAATACTACCTGATATTGTCGTTAAGATTACCAAACTGGACAACAAAAAGGACATTTTACAACTCGAGGTTGAAGACAATGGGCCAGGTATCCCGAGAGCGAGTATTGAGAAAGTGTTTGGACAACTTCTATTCGGTTCTCGATTCCATGCCATTCGTCAATCAAGAGGTCAACAAGGTATCGGAATCACCGGTGTGGTCATGTATTCACAATTGACCACTGGTGATCCAACACACGTCGAATCAAAAATTGCCAAAGAGGCTACTGCGGTTTCGGTCGATATTGGTCTTGATACGAGAAAGAACAAGGCGATCAAATCCAACCAAGATCGAATAGATTGGGGAGAAAAAGTCCACGGTTTGAAGGTCAAAACCAAGATGAAGGCAAAGTATCAACGCGGTCGGCAATCCGTTTGGCAATACCTTCGAATGACAAGCATCGTTAACCCTCATGCAGACATTCTCTTCATCGACCCAGATGGTGAAAAGCATCATTGGCAACGAGTTACAGAACGTCTTCCCGGGCGCGTAGAAGCAATTAAGCCACATCCAAATGGAATCGAATTAGGCCAGCTTCAGCGTCTTTGTTCGGAATCCTCGGAATCGAGAATGACAACGTTCCTTCGACGCACCTTTTCCGGCGTCTCTGGACGTGCTGCGAAAGAATTGTGTGAAGTCTCAGAATTGGAAGAGAAATTGAAACCAAAATCACTCAACCCTCAGCAGGTACGCGCACTCCTCGAGGCTTTCCAAGGAGAGCGGTTGATGAAAGGTAAACCTGTGAAATTACTCAATCCACCAACATCGTGTTTGTCACCGATTGAAGAATTGCTCATCAAGAAAGGTCTCTCTAAGACAATCGATTCGAAATTCGTCACTACAATGACTCGCGCACCAAGCGTAACACAAGGAAATCCATTCCAAGTCGAGGTCGGATTGATTTTCGGAGAGGGTATGGCAGCAGACAAACCTGTTGAAATTCTACGCTTCGCCAATCGCGTTCCCTTGATGTATCAGCAAGGAGGCTGTTTGTTGACCAAGGCCATTGAAAGCGTTGACTGGCGACAGTATGGTTTGGATCAAGCAGGTGGACGAGGTGTTCCAAAAGGTCCTGCAGCTATTCTCGTTCACCTTGCAAGCACCAACGTCCAATTTACATCTGAAGCAAAAGAAGCACTCTCTGATAACGAAACGGTCATGGAAGAAGCTCGAAAGGCGATGCTCGAAATGGGGCGCGGCCTTCGTAAGCACTTGGAGAAACAGAAAAAGATGGGTAAAACCAAAGAAAAATTCGAACTCATCAACGATATCATTCCAGCTATTGCCGAGAAATCCGCTGCATTGCTCGAATTACCTGTTCCCGATCTCGCTGGATCAATTACCAGGATTATGTCTGCAGTTATTGCGGAGACGACAACCACATGGAACAAGGAAACCAAGCAAACCGATGTCCACATCACACTCTACAATTACACCGCTCGAGCACGCTCGTACACGATGCTTGTCAATTGGCCCGAACGTCAAGGTGCGACCATGGTTGGGAATGAGCTCGGCGGCCGAAAAGAAGCCATGGGCGTATGGGCATGGAAACTTGAAACACTACAACCGGGTTCTCAAACTGTGATTACCTACAGTCTTGATGGACTCGAAAAAGGAGACTGGAATGAAACCGATGTGTTCTATCGAGGTTCACAAGAAGTGATTGGTGCGACAAAGATGGACGAGAAACTTTTGGAAGAAATTCGACGCCAAGAAGAAGCACTCAACGCTCCACCGCCTGAAGAAGATTCTGATGAAGACAAAAGTGTAGAAGATGCTCCTGAGCCAGAAACGGTCGAGGCCGAGCCAGCTGCTACCACTGGTGATACCAAACAAACAACCCTTTTCGGAGGTGATTACTGATGGCTGAACGTAAATCGATTGAAGAAACAAAAACGGCATTGCACGACGTTGTTCGCGAGATGTACGATCGTATCGTGAAGGGCGAGCCTCCGACCATGACGCTCCCCGTTCGAACCAAGAACAACATCGGTTTTGACCCAAAATTAGGCGTCTACAAATACGGAAAGAAGCAAACGATTCGTGACGCTACAAGTCTCGGTTCTGCGAAGCAACTTCTTCGAGCACTCCACGTGATTGAATTTATTGAGAGCATGATCGACGATGGAAAATCATCGACGCTTCGTGAAATGTACTACATTTCAGAAGGTTGGGGCCTTGGGAAATTCCAGTCTCAAAACGAAAGCAACAACCTTGCCGAGGACCTTGAAATTGTGACGCGTTGTCTTCGTGAAGATTTCAAACTTCGGCCTGAAGAGGACGGTGCTCGAATGATTGGAAATCTCACACTTCGAGAACGAAATCGTCGTGGTGAATGGATGCGAATCAATGCTCGTGATGATGTTGGAGATAGTGGGTATGGTGTACCTTACAACGTTGAAGCCGAGAAAATTGAGTTCCTCGAACACGATATCAACTTCATCATGGCTATCGAGACTGGTGGTATGTTTGATCGTCTCGTTGAGAATGGATTCGACGAGGATTTCAACTGTGCTTTGTTGCATTTGAAAGGACAACCTGCTCGTTCGACTCGACGTATCATGAAGCGCATGAGTGAGGAGTGGGATCTACCTGTTGTTGTCTTCCTTGACGGCGACCCCTGGTCCTTCCGTATTTTTGCTTCAATTGCCTATGGTGCGATCAAAACTGCGCACATCTCCGAGTATTTGGCTACACCTACTTCGACGTACCTTGGAATTACTGCGGATGATATCCTCGCTTACGATTTACCAAGCGACGACTTGTCGAAAAAAGACATTGAAGCGCTTAATGCTGAATTGAGTGACCCGCGATTCGCAGATGGTTGGTGGCAAGAACAGATCAACATGATGTTGGAAGTTGGGAAGAAAGCTGAACAGCAATCCTTGGCAAAATACGGTCTCGACTTCGTTACTGAGACCTATTTGCCCGAGAAACTTCAGCAACTTGGATTGTGATAGGAAAAAGCGAGGCTTCTTTGAGGAGTGGCGAATCGAATGAGCATGGAGAGCGGTAAGAAGAACCCTTGGCCGCTTCGCATACTCATTGCTTCAATGGTGTGCTTCGTCATCGGAAGCATCACCATTATTGGGCAGATGGATACTTTTGGAGATGCGCTTGATCCGCAACGCAACAACATTGGTTCCATCGATGCTGGTTCTGAAGACCAGAAACTCATGAACGTTGAGGAATCTGGTTGCTATCGAGCGTATGGTGTCAATTTCGAAGGGACTGTTACGTTATCTGAGGTCAATGGTTCGGATGTTCAAGATGAAGTTGAAGAATCAAAATGCAAACTTGACTGGGGAGCAATGTCTGCCGATGGAAGCGTTGAGTACACTGTACTCGGATCCTGGGAATTGGTTGAGGGTGACCATCTCATGCGCATTGATTGCGAGAGTGGGTGTGCAAACGAAACCGTTTGGCTAACCTCGATTGATACGATGGAAGGGGATATTCTCAACTCACCTATGGTCTACGTCGGAGGGTCGCTCTGTTGTTTAGGTATCTTCCTTCTACCACTGGCAGGCGTTCTTCAGGCATTCTCACAGAACCGTAAACAGAATCTCATGATGGTTGTTGGACCTGACGGACAACTCATGCCATTAACCGATCTGACGCCAGAGATTGTTCAAGATCAAATCAACAACATGAATCAGGGTGCAACCGAGGGTGTTGGGTTTGATGTTCGCACAGGAGAATACAAAAAACCAGACAACGATTTGCAGCAGCAAATGGATGGTGCAAGGGATGTGCAGGCCGGTAGCATGCTTACAACGGAGCAAGTCTATGCACTCATGCGAGGTGATGTCGAATCAGCAACTCCACAAGAGGAGCAACGTGAGCAAGTTGCCGACCCGTTCCCTACACCTGCTATTCGACAAACGTCAACGCCATCAACTGTTGAGCGAAAGACTGAGAAACAACCAGATCGAAAGATTCCAATTGCGAACAACGAGGATTGGCAGTCTTGGGATGAAGATTGATTCAGGACCTCGTGAACCTCCGACGAGTTCAAATGAGTCCATCTCTACCTAACTACAGGTTGAGTAGTATGGACGAACTTGAGCGCTCATTGATGTTGCTTCAAAACAAGACACGTCGGTTGATTCTCGAACGACTGGTACGAGAACCTCACTATCCAATGCAACTGGCTGACTTGATCGGTGTAAGTCAACAGGCTATTGTCAAGCACCTTAAGGAGCTGGAACGAGGTCACCTCGTTGAAAAAATGAAAGTACCAAGTGAGAAAGGTGGACCTCCTCGAACCATTTTCAGAGTGTGTGAAGCATTCTCATTGAGAGTAGACCTTGGTCCTGATTTGTTCAAAATTGAACGGAGGAAACTCCCCTCAGGTGGGCCATTACGGCTCAGTTCCAGATTGCCAGGTGATGCACAAAACATTGCTGAAATGGTGAGTGGGCGAAAAAAGATTAGCGTCACAGAAGGTGTTGTGCATCTCGAACAATTGAACGAGCAACTCGAACAATTGGATCGTCAACGTGATGCCCTCATTGCTTTACATCAACAGATACGCGGGCGGGTCTCAGCTGCAGTCGATACGGACTTCGAAGATTACTCACAACGAACCATGGTCCACGCATTGATCGAGACACCTCGTGTCAAACCTGACCTCGGTTTGATGGCGAAAGAACTGAACCTCAGTGAAGGCGATATCTCTGCTGTTATGTCACGCGTACGAGAACTTGTTGAGCAACAACGTTCAGATCGCTCAGGCGAAGTTGTCGCCATCGACGACAACCCTGGCCTTCGTTGGTGGCTTGGCTGATACGATCAGTTGTCTGCTTCATCACCAAGAACAGACATCAAGGATGATTGCTCAGCAATACGGTCCTTGACTGCTGCACGTCGGCCTCGACCTACAAGGTAGAGAACGCCGAAGAGTGAGAAGGTCAGAAGGACGATCATACTTGGAAGTGCGACCTTTCCTGCGACTTCACCGGCAACATCCAGGAATGGATTCGATGAGCCAAGTTCTTGGGAGATGCGAACAACGTTGTCACCTTCATTGGCTTCAACAATCGTGTTGCCTGGGTCGACAACAACGTAGACGTTCTTGCTACCTGCAGTGACTGGATAGAGCATGTACAACTCGATAACACGTTCATCTTGGGAATCATCTGGCTTGTCCAATGCACCGATAATTTGGCGCATAACGATGCTCTCTTCATCACACATGTTGTCGTTCTTACGAATCTCTGCCATCATGTCATCATCGTCGTATTCACAGAGAATGACTTCGATGTCTGATGCGTGGACGTTACCAGTGTTGGCAATCTCAATTCGAATTGGGATGGATTCACCAACATCGGCAGATGTGGAATCGACAGATGCTGATCGAACAACGAGGTCGGGTGCTCGGAGATTGATGGTGACAATCTTCTCGTTGGAATCCAACGAGTCTCCAACCCAAGATGGCGAATCGTCATGGTCTCCACCTTGCTCAGCGTTGCCCATCATTGAGACAACCTTCAGGCCAAGACTTCGGGTGGTGAGTTGTGCACCTGGATCTACGGCGACGATAGCGACCATGGTGTAGGTTTCGTACGGAGCCATTTCTGGCAGACGCCATGAATCGATGTCGTCGAGGTAGACACAGCTGTCTTCAGGATAGGATGCAGCAACCGAGTTTGTGACGACACATTCCTCTTCGCTTTCGAGATCGAGTCCTACTTGACGGATGATCTTCCACGAGACGTCCCATCCGTCCAATGTACCCATGCCAGGGAACTCTTCAACGATGATGTCGGTGCCGGAACGGTCGGAAGTGTGGTTGTCGAGGGTTGGCACGTCAGGGACGTTTCCAGCGTTCGTGACGTTAACGATGAACCGGACAACACGTCCAGGAGCAGAGGTCTTCACGTCGTTTTCAACGGTTGGATCCATTGAAATCTGCATGTCATAGAACTCACGAACCGTGACGGTGAGCGTTGTGACATCTCGCAAGCGTGTCATTCGACCTGCTGCATCTTCGTCCTTCTGTTCAGACTTGGTGTGGAAGACGACGGTGTATTCACCTGCAGGTACTTGCTGAGGAATGTTCATGAGAACGTCGAACGACTGAGATGATCCTGCATCAAGCTCCTCTAGTGTATTGCGAGGAACTGTAATGTCCCAAATAACGTCAACGCCAGCTTCGTCGGTAACTCGAGCAAGTGTGTAATCAAAGCGATCTGGCCCGTTACCGTTGTTGTTCACAGTGGTTGGGAGAATGATTGAATCTCCCGGATTGACTGTAAGTTCATCGTTGTCGACAAGTGAAACACCTGTGGACAAGCGGTATACATGGTCAACATCGACTTGGAGAATCTTTGCTGCGGAAATTTTCGGGTATCCTTTCAAGTGCGCCTTGATAGTTACAGCCTTTCCAAGCCCTGCTGGAGCATCGTCAGGAGCACAGATTTTCACCTTGACCACATGCATGCGGAAATCGTCGCCAGACATGAGAACCCACGGGTAGGATACGCCGTCTGGATTCAATGTGAGTCCGTTCGGGAAGATAACTTCCGTCGTCCAATTGTTGTCGTTTTCGGTTGTACCCGGTGTTGTGAAAACAAGATCGCCTGTATCGAAGTACTTCTCAACCTCAATCTCAAACACATGGCAATTCGGGTCCAAAGCATTTGGTGCATATGGGGCAGGCGTTACAATCGCTTCTTGATCGGTGATGTTGAACACAATGTTGTTCGACGATCGGATGGAAACGAAGACACCGAGTTCGAGGATATCGTATGTTCCTTTTTCAACGGACTTGACTGGCTCGCCTGCTGACCAACCCTTTAGCAGAATAACAAACGCGCCTGGATCTTCAGACGTCGGTACGCTGATTTCGAGATTCTTGGTCACCGTTTGCTTTGGATCGAGTTGGACACTCAATGGGAAGTTAACGTCCCATGCAAATGGTAGCAGCCATTCTTGACGTCCTTCGAGGGTTTGTGGATCCCAGAACAGGAACGTATCTGCTACGTTTCCAGTGTTGGTAATCGTAATCGAGAAGATTGCCGTCTGGCCTTGTTCGACGTCAGCAACGCTGTGTGATGCATCCAGGTCGATTCCGTGAACAACGTCCATGAGCGTGAGCGTTGTGATTTCAGAACGGATAGCTGGATCTTTGTAGGATTTCGCATCAACACGAATCTCTGCAAGTTCGTCAGCATTTGCTTGGTAAATCGATGGTGCACGAACGCGGAGATAGAACCGAATCGATTCTCCTCCTTCTAAGAAAATCTGTGTATCTGGGAAGATTGCGGTGTGATTATCAGCAAAGAACAGGGTTGCTGTCCAGTTTGTTGGGACACCTGTAATGTTGAGGCCATAGGTATCCGCTACCAGATCTTTCGGCCCTGGTGTGGAGTTGTTCATGGTGAGATTGTAGATGGTTTGGTCGCCAGGTTCAATCACGTGATAGAACGTCTCACCATCGTCGAATTCAACATCGACTTGCCCGGTGAGAACGTGCGAGTAACAAATCGTGAAACGATTGTTGTTGGTTTCGTCGTTGCACTTGTTGGTATCTGACCACGCAACGTGTGCTCCGCTTCCCAAATCGTTCGAGAACGCTGGAGGCATACCGATGCTTGGCTTATACCCGGAGTTTGGTCCAAGTTTGTTTGAAGACCACGATGTGATTGCAACGGTTTCCCATGGATCGAGTGCTGTGAGGCCATCCCCTTCGAGAGAGGTGTGGTTCAATCGAACGTAGAGGAGTTCTTCCCCTGCCGATGTGTTTCCAGAGTCAACCCATGCAATGTGAACTTGATTCTGGTCATCTGTCAGGAGAGACGGGAAGACAGAGTTGCCGCCCCATGGAGCATTTTGTGGAATACCTGCATTGGTCTCGACGTTGGAAATTGGTGTGTCGTTGATTTTCTTGATGGCGTATGTGGAGAGACCGTCGTCACGACCGTCAAATTCTCCTGCTCCCTGTAGTCGGAGTTTGGTGTAGTATATTTCGTAGTTAACGTCCTTCTCAAATCCGTAGTCGCGTCCATCCATCCATGCAATGTGCGTGTTACCTTCCATGTCGACACCAATCGATGGGTGGAATGAGTATGCGTCGTCAATGGTAACACGTGTGTCGTTGACAACAACAAGGTGTCCTTCAGAACCCTTTCCTGTGTCTTCTCTGTAGCCGCCATTTTGAGCAACCGTTCCAGAGACACCCGGGGTCCAACTTGGGTCGTTGTTCATCTTGCCATATGGGTCTAGAACAGACATGTAGATTTCACGTGAGTTGTTGGTGGAAATGTAAACCATTGCTTCAACGAGGAGGGACATTTGGCTTGCACCACCGCTTCCAGATGGGAATTCGTAAACTTGTCCTCCAGCATCTGTAGATCGAATCGTGTTACCCGGACAGTTACGTGTGGCTGTGCTCTGGACACCGTTCGGGCATTGCGCCAAGTCCTTGAAGTGGGATTGAACACTGGTTGCACCGCCGTAGGTTTGTCCATACATACCGACTGGAACGACGCCTGCGTTGACACAGTTGTCGTGTGCTTCCTCGATGGAGGTTGTATCGTCGGCTTGCTGTGCTGGGTCTCCGTCTTTCGGCCCTTCATCTGAAATTGGGATTGCAATCTTTGTTGCGTTCGGGTTCCACTTGTGGTCGTCTTGGGTCGGTGGGTTGCCTGGGACGTTGCCTTGGGCATCCTTCCAGGAGAGGCAGGCCCAGTTGGTTCCTGGACCCCAATCTTCTCCTGAATATCCAGAGTATGTGTTGCCGTTGTAGACGGTTCCCGGGAGTTTTCGAATACCGCCGGAGTCGTCTCCAGGGGTAATACCGAGAGCTGTTGCTCGTGGGCCTGCGTTCTTGTTGTGGGTTGCACAGTTACCGCTGCTAGCAGCACCAGGGAGTGTATTTCCAAGACCGTAAATGGTCTCGTAGACTGTCATGTTTCCTTCTTGGAGCATTGGCTTGAGGCCTTGGAAGTAACCGCCTGCTGCGAATTGACCACCATAGATAACGGTACAAACGTCTGCCCACTCGGAGTACATAGATCCTGATGTATCAACAAGGAAGACCAGTTCGACCTTTCCTCCACGGGTATCGTCCCATGCAATTTGGACGAGGTCATTTGAGTCAACAACGATATCTGGGTGGCCTTTGTGTCCAATGATCGGAGTGAGGAGCGTGTCCTCGAAGAGTGTAAGGACACTTCCACCACTGAATTCTGGTTGAATCATGGAATAGTAAATTTGTGGTTGGTTGAAGAATTGCTGCAACTCGTCATAGGAATCTTGCCAAGCGATATGGAGATTGCCTTGGCTGTCGACATCAATGGATGGCCAGTCGCGATCTTGAGCACGCATGGAGATGATTGTGTCATCAATTACAGAGATTGCAGTGTCCTCAGCAGCCATCCCATCGAGCGGTGCGAGATATGGGTTGATTGAGGTGTACATGATCTTGTGCTGGCCGGACTTGTCCGCCCAAACCAAGTGGATTCGGTCGTTGTCGTCAATGACCATGTCAGGATGCCAGACCTTGTGGAGCCCAGGGTTTGTGATTTGCGTCGCATCAATCAGGGTTTCACCACGTGGAGAGAGCATGGAATAGTACAGATGTTGTGTGTTCCTTGCCCAGACGATGTGAACATTTCCTTCGCTGTCTGATGCAACGGCGGCTTGGTTATCGGACGCCGTTCCACCGTCAACGATTCGAACGGCTTCGGTAATCACGACTTGGGAGGCTTCAGCTTGTTCTGTACCAATCACCATTCCAGAGAAAAGTGATAGCAGAAAGAGGCTGACAAGGGTAATCGATTTGGTTGTTTGACGCATAGTAACACCTGTATGACTGAAAGCAGCCTTCACCACTACTTAATCGCGACCCTTACGCGTCAGAAAATAGAGGGTGCAAAATCAGGCTTTCAAGCCCATTCGTCTGGGTCCAGTCCAGTACCAAATGGCATCATGTCATTGTACTCGATTTGAGCAGGTTCGGGTGCGTTCTCTTCGGGCTGCTTCCGCTTCTTCTGCTCCGTCCAATCATCAACAGGACCTGGCTCTCCTTTACCTGGGCCATATGCAAATTTGATTTCATGGATCATGCTTAATTTTGCAAGCCATAAACGACGCAAACTGTGCATCAGGCTGTTTTTGTTCAATCCATCATGCCAAATTGGCAGGCTGACGTTAAACGCTTGAAGAGGGCCTGGTTTCTCTTTGCCTTGGTGTCCCATGTGGATGCCCCAATCAAGCTCTGCACGCATGAGTGATAGTCGGCATTCGTGAACCCATTCCGACCAAACCTCTGGTTCTTCGTTCATGTGTTCCTTCATTTGTTCTTGCTGACCTAAATCAACTCGCGTCATACTCGAAACGAATACGAGATCTCTCCCTTTTGGCAGAACAACTGCAAACATATGACCTTGAGGTCCTGGAGGGTATCGAACGAGAAAGTGGGCTTCGGCTCGCGGGTCGTTTTTGTCACGAATTTCAAGACGTTCACTTGCAAGCCATTGGCGGATTTGCTGGACATGTCCGGAATCGACCATGATGAACCGGAGCGTTTGGGTGTTTTGAACTCAACGCTCGGAGGAGGTTTGTAGTTCTCCTTTCAGATTCTTCAATTTCTCTTCAAGTGCCTGTCTGTAGGTTCCTCCAGCCAGCAGACGACGGAAGGCCCTTCGAGCATCAACATATCCGTCCCACCATAACCCAAACATTCGGCCAGACGCCCAAAACAGTGGTATCATCGAGACGTAAAGTAAGGCAAATGCTCCAAAATGATGCATTGCTTCATTTCCGAAAAGTGTTCGAATATCGACGGAAGTGATTGTTGCGATATCGCCTGAATTCAACCATAGGATACCTGCACCAACGAATGCCATGAATGGCCAGAGAATGGCTGACCCAAACATCGCCGCAAGAAATTGATACGTCGTTCGAGCATCGACTCCTTCATCCGTTCGATCACCTAAAAATCGACCAAGAGCCATCTGTGGCGAGAGCGAGAGAAGGAAGGCCGGTAACAGCATGGCCATGAGGCTTGTTTTGACAGCGAATCCTATGCCTTGCAAAGGATTTCCTCTTCGTAACCGCTCACCGGTAGGATTCAAGTCTCGACCATCAAGCCCTCGCTCTTCAAGTTGGAGATGTATGTCCTTTGCCAAATCCACGGTTGGATGTTGAACTGAGGCTGGTTTTCCATCCTCGCCTTCGGGTTCATTTTGGTACCTGTCGCGGACTTGACGGGCAGCAAGGACCTCTTTTCGCCAACTATCAAGAGGTTGCTTCTTCATTCTCGATTCAAGCTGTGCAACAAGATGGTAGGCTCCGTGTTCATCCCAACTCGAAGCATTTGGCGTGAGTGGCAAGAGATGTGGGCGCAATCCATCTCGCAGAGAGCGAACTAAATCACCGGGGGGTTCGACCCATTCTCGTTTTTGGACTGCTTCAATGAGATCCTCTGGGATATCGTCTTCTGGGAGATAATGAGGTTCTCCAAACTCAACCCACATATCGGTTCGATAATGATGGCGAACGCGGAAATGCAAACCCACGGGTTGCATAACGGGACATTTCTTTCCTGAGGCTTTAGCGATTGCAGCCGCAGCAAGCACAGTGCGCATCGGCCCCGTCCGGAATCGAATCATGTGTGAAAGGTCATGACTTGTTCCTTCTGGAAACAATACGCATCCAAAACCGCTTGCAATACCATTTGCAAGTGTGAGTAGGGAACGGCCGTTGAGATCTGTTGCTTCTTCTTCACTACAACCCCCTCGAAGCAACTCTGCTTTACGAACCACTGGCTGTACGGCAAGCCGACGAGTCCAAAATGAAAGAATTGGCCGAGTTACCAAATCATGGCGCCCTCCCATAACGAACTCTTTTGGATGTGCAAGCATGATGCCGAGTGGGTCGATGAGGCCGTTTGTGTGCCAAGCTGCACAGAGTGAGCCTCGATCGGTTGGAATATGTTCCATACCAGAATACTCAATCGTTCGGAATTGATTTGCAGCAGTACGGCGACAAAGGAAAAAGGCCAATTTGGTCCAAAAAGGACTTCCTGGTGTCTCTTTGTCAAAGGAAGGCATCGGTGTATTGAGGAGTTTTTCCATTTTCATATTCGCCGAAGATTTCGATAAAACAGGAAGGGCCTCGCCTCTGTGGTCTACAACACCATCGAAAGGTGCAACGCCTTTTGCCACAATCAGGCCCCCGATGTTATGTTGGCTGCAAGAGACGCTAGAGCCTGATGGTCCGGGGATTGAGTTGAATTTTTGGGCCACATTGCAGCTAGTGTTGAGCCACCATCGCCTTCCGTTCTTGGGAGAATATGAATGTGAACATGGGGAACCTCCTGTCCAGCAAGAGGCCCATCATGGATGATGACTGTGAAATCAGTGGTGCCAAAATAGGCCGATAGGTTGGATTGGACCTCAACAACGCCCGACATGAGTTGGGAGCGTTCACGCTCACCGAGTTGCGCAAGTCGTTGAACGGGTGTTGTGGGAATAACAAGTGTATGGCCTTCTCTACGTGGGAAAATGTCGAGGAAAGCAAACCAGCCTTCACCCTCACCAATCTTGTGAGAAGGAATCTCCCCTGACAGAATGCGTTCAAACAACGTTGGTTCTGTCATGGTCATACGAACCCGCCCGAACAAATAATCAAACCGCAGCGGAAGGAGGTAAGATCCAATTTCCTGAAGGTCCTTTTCGGAGAGCAAGGGTTGTGTTGGTGCCGTCTGCAAAGACGAGATTGTGGTGGAGTTGTTCATTGTCAACATCTGGGTAATCTGCGCGTTGATGAAGGCCACGCGATTCGGTTCGCATTAATGCGGATTGGACATGAGCCTGTGCCATTCGGATTGCGGCTTGTGTACGCAAAATTTCCAAGAGGTTTTGGTTCGCAATGAGCGATGTTTGATCGCAATAGAGTTGCTCTGCTTTGACTGAGAGAAGTTCAAGCATTTCGGCTGCACTTTCGTAATCAGAAGCAACACTTGCAGGCGTTTGAAGTGAGGTTAGGACCTCTTTTAATCCTGTGAGAACTGGATTCAACCGCTGAACTGGGCCCTCAGATTCTCCACCAAGCATGCTTAATTCTGCTTCTGCGAGACTGTGAGCATCTTCGAGAGATGTTGCACCTGTGAATTTCCGCTTTTCAATCCACTCGGATGCATTGGCCCCTGCAGCCTCTCCTACGGCGACTGCATCGAGCAGGCGGTTTCCTTCGAGAACATCGGCACCGTGCAAGCCGCTTGATGATGCTGATCCCGCCGCGTAGAGGCCCGTGAACCATCGAGCCCAGGATTGAAGGACCACGCGACCAAATTCATCGGTTGGTAATCCTCCCAATGTATGCGTTGAAACGGGTGCGACTTCGACAGTTTGTCGGTGCATATCGATACCAGTGCGCTGTTTGATGGTGTCGAATAGAACAGCCCACCAATCGGCATTTTCACCGAGATTTCGTGCGTCAAGAACCGTTGTACCAGCTTCGTGCATTTTCGAACAAACCTCAGACGTAGGCGTGGTTGAAGTTGTCTCGAGCGCAGTACCTGAAGGTGTATGCAGTGTTGCGCCATCAGAAAGGATGGATTGGGGTATGACCAGGCTGGTTCCAACAACGCCGAGTGGGGATTCGGCGACGAATTCCATGTTTCGCAAGGGCGCACCTGCTCGATAAGCAAGGTCCATACCAAGGGAAGTTGACCCGCTGGTAAATGCTCCTTCAAATCCCCCATCTGCGACAATGAGTGCTTTACATTGAATGGAAAGTATGCGGCCGTTCAACATGTCAATAGCAATTAAACCGTTGACGGAGTAGTCCGTATGAACCAATTCCAGTGGGACTTGATCGCCTCGACGAGTTACACCATGCTTCATGCATTGTTCTTCAAGAACCTGCTGAATCTCACGAGTTGTCGAATCTCCAGCATTACAGAGTCGCGGTTTAGAGTGTCCAGAGGCATAGTGTCCTTTGACAATCCCTTTAGCATCACGTCGAAAATTAACGCCTCTTCGCTCCAAGAGATCAACGATACGAAGGGCCCTGGTCGTTTGTTCGGCTACGATGTCTTGATCGCTAAGGAAGGAGCCCATCTTGATGGTATCCTCGCGATGTCCACGATTGCTTTCCTCTTGGATGTGGCAGGCAATACCATCCATAGCATCCAAACCAGCGTCGCCGAGGCCGGTGGAACTCATCATGAGTACGCTCGCTCCGTCCTTCGATGCTTGTGCAGCAGCAGACAATGCTGCAGGACCGTCTCCCAGAATCACGACATCCCATGCTTCCATTCCACTACCCCGGTATTCTTTGCGAGGCAAACCCCCGCCATAAGCAAAGCGCTTGTTCCTTCAGGAAATTTAACTCGTTGACGCAGGAACATCGAGTTCTGAAAAGCGACGAACGCGTAGCAATTGTCGAATCCGCTCGATATGTTGTCGACTTTCTTTGGGTAAGACATTCGTTCGAACAATTCGAGAACCAAGTACCAATCCATCGTCATCACGAAGTGTAACCTGAACTTGGGCCGCACCCTTGAAACCACGGTCCCATGCAACATTGAGCCAAAGGACCACCGTTCGCTCCAGATATCGTGGAAGCCAACTCAAAACATCGTCTTCTGAAGCATGTGTGAGTTCAATGGCTTTCGTTGGTGGAGGGCATGGAGCCAATTCGAAGCGGTGGTCGATGGATTGTGGCTCGCCTCCGGGAACTTGGACTTCGACGCGCACGTGTGTCGCATCAAAGGTTTGATTGTTGAGGGCGATAAAGAGGCTACCTGATCCATCGTAACATGTTGAGTCCAGCGAGATATCCATTCTCCACGGTGAAAGTAAAATCTCAGGTGCTCCTGAAAGGAAGTCGTTTTGCAATCGCTCAAACAATCGGAATGCGCCGGGCTGCCAAGCTCTTGCATGTTCAAGAGCGCGTTGGAGAGTGCGCCAATTGAAAAATTGGTCCTTTGACAGCAGGGTTCGTTCGATGGCATCAGGCGACATGAAATCGCGCAACGAATCAAGAACAACATCATCCTTGATAATGGAATGCGCATTCAAGTGCAAGAGGAACAGAAGGCGTTCTCTTGCTTGGATTGGGTCGGTCCCAGGAAGGATGGCTTCATGAAAACGAGTTTCCCATTCAGCCCATTCGATTTGCGAATCCGGATCGAGATGTGATTGAAGCAATTGGCCCAATGGTGAACCCAGTTGGGTTGGATGGTGTGTTGGAGCGTAATGAATCAGCAATGGCATCGTATCTGCTTGGAGGCGGATATAGTAGGTCGTCAGAATCGAATGAATGCTCAAACCTATTCCTGCAGTCATTGAAGCAAGCAACAGCAGGTTCCATGCAACTGAACGAGGTGTAATGAGCATTGAAAGACACAACAATGTCAGTGAAGTTGTCGCAAGAAAGGCACTTATGTTGTTCTGTCGACGTCCGTCTCGAAGCCCTTCAAGGACTCTGTCCATCCCTGGTTGTGCCCGGAGCGTGTGCCGCTTCCCATCGCCGAATCCTCCTTGCTCACGAAGTGAAATCTTCGCTTCAACTGCAGACCAAGTCGCTTCGCTTCCGGCGATGGGGGGGACGAATGCAGCCAGAGCCGGAATTAACCAAATAGCGAGAATGAACAGTGGAGAAGTGTATGGTAAGATGGAAGGGTCGATAACGAGTAAAACCGCTGTTGTGGCAATGCCAAATCCAACCACATTGCGGAACGCAAGGAAGAATGAATTGTTGGCGATCTGCCCGCTTTTCATACGGAATCGTTCGCTCTTAATCCAAGCCTCACGTGTGCGTTCGAGAGGGTCTTCGTTCCGAGCAAAGCCATGGCCGTATGGATCTGGCAAGGACTTGATGGTTCGCCGAGTACGGGCAACGATGGATTCTTCCTCTGGCTCCATCTGAATCAGTCCTGTGTATGAACAGCCCACATATGTCTTCTTCGCTGTCTCCTTGGAGAATTAACTCAGTTTGGCGGGCGTGGCAGGATTCGAACCCGCGATCTTCGGCTTAGGAGGCCGATGCATTATCCAGCTGTGCTACACGCCCAACGTTGCCAAAACGCTCCCTATGATGGAGGTTACTGTTGCTGAATTGCAGCAAATTCATGCAGCATCTGCTCGATTTGGATGCGCCCTTGTGAGGATCGTCGAAGGCGAACATCACAGTCTGATAGCGCACCAAGAGCAAGGGCCAATTGGTCTTCTGGAAGATTGAGACGTCCTCCAGTGAGAACTTGATGTGCTTGTTCAACAACATCCTCGGCTTCCAGGCTCTGTTGTGTGATGATTTCATCATAAATTCCCATGGCGCCCTTGAGCTTTCTCGCGTTCTTGTAGCCGTCTTTTTCCCAACGCCATTCAACAACTTGGCCTCGCAATGCAGCCTCAATCATTCGTTGAACGTCATTGGTTGATATCATTGTGAGAAGTCGATGGAGATTACCTCGCTCACCGAGCAGATCACGATGTGCAAGAACTTCTGTGGTAAAGATAGCTTTCCGAAGATTCCCGTTCGAGATGTGGGCAATGTCTCCAAGGATCCCTCGGACTGGTTCAACACCTGCAGACGCGCACAATTCTGCGAGCTTGGATTCGATTTGCTTTCGTGGAACGCCAGTTAGACGTATGTGTTGGGTTCGGCTCCGTAGCGCATCAATCAGACGAGAGGGTGTTTGAGCCGTGAAAATGAATCGTGATGTTTGACTTGTTGCCTCCATCATGCGGCGCAAGAGTGGCTGACGTTTGTGGCCGAGATAATCCGCATCTTCGATGACGATGATTCGTGAAATGTGGACGTCGGTTTGGCTTCCGCGTTGGGATTCATGGCCTGCTGGAGCGACATCGTCTGAAGATACCTGAGAGAATGTTGAATCAAACGCGTCGAGTGACGTTCGACTTGCGAGCGTATCACTGGAATTTTTGCCGCCCGGTCGCAAGAACGACTCAAAAGCAGCCATTGCACCTGCAGACTTTGCAAGATCCTTGGCTTGCAAAACGTGGGTTGTCGAGCGCCACGAAGGGCCGAGAACCTGGCGGACAATGAGGTGCCATGCCGCAGTCTTTCCTGATCCGGGAGGGCCAGAGAGGAGGAGGTGGGGGGGATTTGCTTGGAGCGCAACGCGTTCGATGGTCTCGATTGTTGATTCCTCAAGCGCAAGGTCTGAAAAGCGACGAGGAGGATAGGTCTCAAGCCAACTCGCCATGCGTATCATTCAACGACAAAGGTCTTTGACCATTTGTGTGAATTCACTCTGCCTTGAGTGTCTTCTTCTTTCGGTCACCACTGCTTCTGCGGAGCTTCATGAAGATCTTGCAACCGCAGTGGCTGCAGTGAATTCCGTTTCGCTCACGGTCAAAGCTTTCGTGAGTGCCGCAAAGCGCACACTTGTAGTCTACAAGTTCCGACATAGCCAAACCGACCGACCCATTGGTTTTGAACCTGTCCGTTGGAAAATCGCGTTCAGAGACCACCGACAAGTGGCCGGGTCATGCGAATCTCGGTCGCTTGAGAGAGGTCTGTCTCTGCAATAGCGCTTGCAGCAACCATCTGACCGTCGACGAAAACCCAGTTGTTGGCTTCCTTTGCGCTCGTTGCGATTTCTTCCTTGGTCATTTCACAAACCGAATGGCCTGAAGCGTCTGTAATCTGAACCGTGAACGTTTCAGATCCGCCGACAATGGACGGAACCAGTCGCAGGACGTTGTCTTGGGTGAGTTCGGTGTTTGCGATAGTGGCTGCATCGACCATCTGTCCATCGACAAAGAGCCAGTTGCCTCGGTTGTTCGTCAACTCGCCTGCGAGTTCCTGCTTGGTCATGAGCATGGCTTGGTCGCCTTTTTCGCTTGCTACAAGTACAGTGAAGATCTCTGCTCCACCGACCATGCCAGGGTTGATTCGAATCTCGGTAGAATCGTTCAACTCGATGTTCTCGAGTTCTTCGACGCTGACCATTTGTGAATCGACAAAGACCCATGTGTTTTCGTTTGCGGAAACCATCTCAATGATGTTCGCTCGGGTCATGAGCTCTTGCTCGTGACCGTTCTCTTGTGCTACGTGAACTGTAAATATCTTGTCTGACATTGTTCTTCCTCGCATACTGTGAATTTCTAGAGTATATGAACGCGCGGAATTCGGCATGTTCAAGGATGTTCTCGGAACAAAGTGCTTCATGGGCGAAGATGCACCTCTTGTCATCGATGTTGTGGACAACGGCGGACAGTGGACACATCGTGAATGGAGGATGTTGAAGTATCTTAAAGTCGACACCCAAATCATTCCAAACGATACGCCTGTTGATCAACTCAGAGAACTGGATGGACTTGTCCTCTCTGGAGGCGCTGCTCGTATCGGTCTCTCAGGAGAATTAGGAAACTGTGCAGAATTCCTGAAGCTCGAAATTCCAATCCTCGGCATTTGTGCTGGCCATCAATTCATGGCCCGATTCTACGGCGGCGATGCTCGTGAATCACCAATCCCTGAATTTGGTGCTATGGAAATTCAACTTCACGATGGTGGTGGCAAAATCTTCGCTGGAACTTCAGAAACCCAAATCGTATGGGAATCCCATAACGATGAAGTCCATGTCGTACCCGAGGGGTTCTTTGTTACTGCGAGCAGTCCGTCCTGTGAAGTTCAAGGCATGGAGAACGATGCAGGAGATCGTTTTGGTTTGCAATTCCATCCAGAGGTCAACGATTCAGAATTCGGTAAAGAGATGTTCGAAAACTTCGTCGAAGTTTGCCGAAAAGCCCGAGACGACTAAATCTTGAGATTGGCCTGTCGGGCAAGCAACAGAACCTGCATCGAGTGTTCAAGCATGGCTGCATTGGCCATTGCTTGGTCTAGATTTGCTCCAACAGCGTACGCTCCGTAACCTCGAACAACGACGCAGCGCATTCCACCTTGTTGCAGAGCCTCGGCAACTTGGCGAAGGAATTCTTCTTGCGCATCATCATCGGGGTCTACAATGACAACCTTACCGATGTGTTCTTTTCCAAGGACATCAATTGGCTGAACGAGAATCAAATCTTTCTCACTGCTTGCGGCTGTTGTGTACGGACCTTGCATGTGAATGCATGCAGCTGGACCGCCGGTAACCATTGCGACTGAAGCAAGGAGGACTTCGTGAACCTTCCACTCAGCAATGGCTCCACGAGGAGGATTTCCTCCGAGGCGCCCTCCAACAATTCCTCGTTCGTCCAACCGAGCAAGCATGGTGGAATGGCGAGTACTGATCATGAGCCCTGGTTCATCGGGGTGAAGCATCGAAATAGCCCCCATTGTCCCTTTGACAAGAGATTCACGGCTCAACTGACGGCCCATTCGAGCAAAGTCGGCAACAACATGAGGAGGAATGACAATGTTATCGAGAACGACCGGTGGCATTGGTGTTTCTTCAATCTCTTCGATCACTTCGACTGCCCCGGTAAGGCTACCGCGCAGGCGTTCAATTTCCATTGTAAGACGAGCGATTTCCATGTCTCGATCGGCGTCTACAGGAGATTCTTCAACTGGCTGTTCCTCTGCAATAGGCTCCTTAACTGGCGCTTGTTCAGCAGGATTGTCTTCCTGTGTCGGCTCAATTGCAACTGGTTCAGACGTTTCTTCTTCAGCAGAAGCAAGAGGTTCTGTTGGGACGTCCTCTGATACGGTTTCTTCTAGGGTTGAATCGGCTTCTGGCTCTTCGTTTGCTGGCTCGTCTTGCACAAGTTCTGCTTCTTCTTCAGCGGGTTCTGGGGGTGCTTCTGGAACTTCTTCTGCTGCCGGTTCTTCTTCTGTAATTGGCTCCTCTTCAGCAGCGGAAGGTTCGCTTGGGGGGCCTTGAGGAGG
>JAYOBT010000003.1:0-77808 GCA_038105035.1 Candidatus Poseidoniales archaeon
GACATCTGCTCTTGGGTATCGTCACCGCTGGCTTGTGCGTTCTGTTGCAGCTTTTCTGCGGTCTGAATGATGACCGCTGCCGCTACTGCCGCAACCAGAATCAATGCAATGAATACAATCATTGCACCAATACCGATTGCAGCAAGTTCGTCTTGCTTCGTTTCTTTTTCGGTTTTCATTTTTTTCACCTTTTTTTTTACTCGTCCTCCCTCATCCGAGGGTGGAATGGGATGTGGGTCACGAAGCACCTCCATGACCCAAGTCAATTCGAAGTGGAATGCGAATCACAGCCACTTCGTCAGGCGTCAGCCTGCTGATGAATGGCACCTTATCTGCTGTAAAGCCAGGTGGCATCCATGGTTGAATAAGAACATCGACGAGCGGTTCCATAGAACGATTTTGAGCACGAACTGTTACTATCACGTTACCATTCCTCATTTCGTACCCGGTCGCAATTGAAAGTTTTCGTGAAAGTGGAATTTCATCCGCACCGTGTCGGCGGTCTGCTTGAATCTCAAACCGAACTGGAAGATTGCCTCCAGGGCCAATGACTGGGACATCAATGAAGGATGGTTTTGCAACCCATCCATCAGGAACTGGTGGAGCAAGACGCATCATTGGAAGCGGAATGTCGCCGTCGTTGATGATACGAACGAGAAGAACTCCTGTTTCTCCACCAGCCGGCCAACGCGTGTCGACAGAAAGCCAAAAATGACGGAACAGGAATGGGTTGAGAGTTGAGGAATTGCCCCCAATCAAATCGTCGACGAGATACTCGACCTCTGTAGCAGCATAGCCCACGTCACCAATTTCAGCAGCACCTGTCGCATTGCGGAGGCGACGAAGAACGTTCTCAACCTCTTCTTCTGCAAGTGCCTTTTCTCGCAACAATCGATGCAACATAGCGATGCTTCTTCGGAGATACAGAACATCCTCTTCGAGGACATTAAGCGCTTTTTCAGCACGACGGACGCTCTTGCGGGCACGACGCAATCGGTGTGTTTCGAGGAAGGTCTTAGCTTGCAGTAGATCAAGTTCCGTGGTTGCAAGCGAGTTGACTTCATCGCTGACAACGTTTTGCACAAGCGATTCGAGTTCTCGGCTTGCCTGCATCAAACGCTGAGCGGATTCGTTGGATGCTGCAATCGCAGCTTGAGCATCGGAGAGGTCGCCATCTCCCAATTCAGAGTCCATGATGAAATCATCTTGCTCAGACTTGCTCTTCGCCATTTGATGTCACCTCCTCTGAAGACTCTGTGTTTGCCTGACCATCTGAAATCGTCACTGATTGAGGTTGCTCAAGGATGGCTGAGAGATCAAGGCCATCCATGGCAAGGTCGTTTAGGAGCCGTGCTGGATCGCCAAGGTCACGTTCGATACGGGTTGCCTTGACCTCGATGTCTGTGAGTTTACCGTAGAGTGAACCGTAGAGTTTGTTTGCACGTCGCAGGATAAACCAAACAACGATGGTGGAAAGGAGAATGTAACCGACAAGTGAAATCAGGTTGGTCTCATCTGGCGTCATTTGTGGAGGCAAGCCCAAGACGACGCCAACAAACCCGAGTAATGGTAGACTCAAGATGATGGTGAGTTGTCGACGTGAATCTGTTAGAGCTTGGAAGTGATCGGCATAGATGGTAGAGATGCCTTTTCGAGCGCGTTGGTAATCTTCGTGAATGTAGCGGAATTCTTCGCTGCTTCGCCATGCCATTCGCCAAACCCAGAGTGAGGCGAAGACAATCGAAACAGGACCCCACCATGTTGCATCGTACAAATGGAAGAGGAATCCGAGCATGATGACTCCCGAATAGACGGCACCCAAACGGTACTTTTCGTTCTGATTGGTTAATCCAAGCAAACCGATAGTAATGATCAATGCAATTCCAAATCCTGCGAATGCTGTGAGCGTGGAAGGGGCACTTGAATCGACTTCTTGAGTGAAATCCACAACGTCGTTCTCGACGACATTGTTGAGTGCGTAGTCGGACTGAATGCTAACTGTACAATCGGCAGCCTTGCTTTGCTCCCACCAATCTAAGGTTTCACCGGTAATCATCCAACGCAAGGTTGCTACCTGACCTTCAGCAAGGAATGGTACAAAGCTAGGTGCATCTTCGATAACCAATCCTTCACAGACGAGTTGTGCTCCAATACCAACAGCGAGTGCAGTTCCTTCATTCTTCAAATCGAACTCAATGTAGGCCGTTTGACCTTCCATGATCAAATCGAGCTC
Source organism: Candidatus Poseidoniales archaeon (assembly GCA_038105035.1). Classification (GTDB taxonomy): domain Archaea; phylum Thermoplasmatota; class Poseidoniia; order Poseidoniales; family Poseidoniaceae; genus MGIIa-L2. The sequence continues at coordinate 2,234 of JAYOBT010000003.1, forward strand.
GTTTCCATCCGAATCAACGATTCGTTGAGAATCAGGATTAATCATTGGGTCAGCATAAACGTTCAATGCAAACCTGAACGTCTCTTCTGTAACAGGTTCATTCGGGTCGGGATGGTGCAATCGCATCGTGATGTCGTATCCATCGCCCGGCAGAATGTTTGGCCGGTCTGGCACCTTGACATTGAAGATGAGGTTCGGAGAAAGGACATAGGCAGGTCGCTCGGGGAGTTCGATTAGTTCACTACCCGGAACGCAAGGGGCTGAGAGATTGATGTAGTGTACGCTCTCTTCGCCTTCGAGATTGATGAGTGAGATGTTCCAGACGTAGTCCTCCTCGTCAAGACCGAGTTCTGCGATGTCGAGGATACGTTCGATCCCACAAAACTCGATTGAGTAAGCTGCTGGAGCGGTGTTGAGGTACGGAATGTGCGAGTATTCGATTGGAACGGTTACAGGATCGTCGTTAGCAGGTGCTTGCAACTTGTCTGCATATCCAATGTCGAACAGACGCTTCATCTTGAGTGATGTCATCAATTCACCGCTTCCATCAACATCGACATCCGTAGGTACGATGGTAACACGCAGGTCCGCAGCAGTCGAGAGTGTTGTACTACTGCTGCCCGCAGCATTCTTGTCGACGCTCACGGTCAGTTGGACAGGCACGTTTCGTCGGAGCAGCAACTGCGTCGATGAATCACCTGTGTTGACAATCCAGTCATCACTGGCGGTCGTTAGGCCAGGTGCACGAACTTCGTAGCCAATGTCGACGTAGACATCTTTGTTTCCGGTATTGGTGATGACGGCGTCCCACACTCGGTTGTCTCCTTCGTGGAAGAAGTATTCATTTTCCCAACCTTCGACGGTGTATGTAAAGACAGGAGCGACGAGGAGTTGCACTTTCTTGAGCACGTAGACATCATCCGTAACTGGGTCGTAGACGGTCAGATTCGCATCGTGTATGGCTCCATCGAGAAGATTGTCTGTTCCGTCCAGAGCAGGGATATCGATGTCGAACGAACCACTCGATTCTCCACCGATCGGTACGGTGAATGATTGGACGGTAGGCGTTGTGCCCCATCCGCCATCAACGGTGATGTTGATATTGACGGTTTCAACCAAATTCCCTGTGTTGGTCAGACTGAATGGTAACGTCAACACGGTTCCTGGAACAGCAGCGAGAGAATCGGGCGAGGTCAGCTGTACATCGTGGACCTCTGAAATATTGGCGACGATGTTGGCATAGAGTTCAACAAGTTCACCAATTTCGTTGGTCATTGAAACGGTCAGATTGGCCATGTAAAATTCATCGGCACTTGCATCTGGTGATGGAACAATGTTGACGCGAATGGATGACTCATATCCTGCGCCGATAACGACGGTAGAGGATGAGTCGAGTTCAAACAAGACATCATCGTATCCACCGTCATCCAATGAAACAGAGAAGGTTGTTGGAGTGTTTCCTGTATTCTCGATGTTAACAAATGCAGAGAGTTGTTCATATGGTGTAATGTCAATCGATTGATTGGTAGGAGTTAGAGAGGCGTTGATGGTTTCACCAACACGGATATCCATTGTTTGTTGACCGATGTAAACGCCACTGTCAAGATCATAGTAGCGTACCGTCAAAGGTTGAAGAAGTCCGGATGGAGCAAGTGGATCCGTCTTTACGGTCAGCGTTACGAGACTGAGATGACCGCCGCTTGTAGCAGGATAGTCTTCAAAATCACTTGCCAAATCAACAATCGTGTCGTCCGGACCGGTTGTTGTCAAATTGGCATACCATCCAGTAGGAAGGTTTTCAACAATTTCAAGACGGAAGGAAGAACGGTCGTTTCCAGTATTCCCAAAGGCGAACATGAAATCGGTATCGACCCCGACATCTGCGTCGAGTGGCCCTGTTTCCGTAATCTCACCATTGATTACCTTAGGGACAACAATGGAGAGGTTTTGTTCAAGAACTGGAGCATACACTGCAGAGGATGTGTGGACGCTACCGAGCGTTGGCGTGGTCGTTATCGGTATTTTGATAGTGCCCGCTAGAGGAAGTTGTCCTGATTGGCTCTGAATACCGAGCGAAGCGGGGAAGGATTCACCGAGAATGAGTCCGGTTGCTTCACCGGGGCTGACCGTTGCATTCCAGCGATCTACTTCGTTAAATCCACCTGATGTCAGGGCTTCGAACGTAATCTCTCCTACCGTTATGTTGGCATCAATTGTCTCAGCCAAATCAGAGACGAGGTTGTGGCGTACCTGAACTTCCAAGGCAAGAATCTCATTGACACCTACAGTGGAGCCAGCGCTCATAACATCGCTTTCTGAAAGAACGATGGTGTCAACAGGAAGTCCAGGATCGACAACGATTGCAGGGCGCACCTCAATCTGACCCGAATCTGTAGCAGGTAGGCTACCAGCATCTGCCTGAGCGATTATGAAAACATTGAGACTGTCACCTGCAGCGTTGTGTTCAGCATCGATTAAAGGAAGCTGAATCGGAGGGATTTCAATGTGAATGAATCCTGAAACCGATTCTCCAACCATGAGCGTACCTGTATTCTCAATGGAAAGATTGTAGTCCCAATTGAGCGCATTCAAGGAGAGGCCAGCGATGAGATTGAAGTTTCCATTTGCGTTTCCTGTGTTTGTGACATTGAAAGCAATGGTATCCGTCTTACCCGGAAGGACATATGTCGTATCGTTCGTGATATCGACTGTTGCCTCGAAATATTCTCCTGCCATGACACGCGATGTGTGTGTGAGGCTGTATCCGCTTCCAGCAGATGTGATTGAGAAAGTGATGATATCCACATCTGAATATCCTGCATTTTGTGGCACGTTGACTACAACCGACAATGTCGTGGTTTGTCCAGCGGTCAGAGGATCTGTCGAGGTTGTATCCAACGTAGTGTCTGCCCACCCAAAGGGTCCGCTACTCACACTGATGTCAAAAATATCGGTTGTCGATCCAACGTTCGTTATGATGTAATGGAGGGTCGTTGAGTCTCCTGGGGCAGTGGTGCGATCTGCAGGACCAATCATCTCTGAGATGTAATCGCTGAACACAGCATCGAATTGCTCATGCGTGTGCAAATGTTGACCGGCCGAACTGTTCACCCAATAAACTGCAGAGATGTTCCACAATCCCGTCAAAGAGGATGCTGAGAAACCAGCATTGAGCGAAACTTCTGAGGAAGGAAAAGCGATAGAACCCGGTTGGATTGTTTCAGTGTTCGATGCCTGCCAATACTCATTCGTCGCACCCGTCGATGCATTGAACAAAACGAGACCCATTTCTGACGAAAACGGCATAACACCGTCGTTCTTCATTGAGATGCTGAACGTGTGCGAGATCCGGTCAAGGAACACGTAGGTATTTCCTGGAGCAGGCGATGGTAAATCATCCGAGATGATATTCGCCGCACGGTAAGTATCAACATCGAAATCTTGGCGGTATTCGTTGTTGGCGGTGTTTCCATCGTTTGCGCCACTGACGCGAGCAAAGAGTGTCTGGGACGGACCGGTTGTTGCTGTCCAGCTGAGCAAATAGGTTGTTGTACCCGTGTTCGCAGTCATCGACCCAAGATCGACGGTATCAACGGTCTGTTCTGCTGCGGACGGTGACCCTTTGTGAACGAGCGAAAGGAACGCGTTGCCGGTAGATGTTCCAACATTTTCAACGGTGATGCGGACGGTGTGCGTGTCAGGTGCGAGGATAAGGGACGGCGAGTCGATGGACCCTGCACCGTCGAATGTCATTCCTGTCACTCGGAAGTCAGGCCCTGCACGCCCATTTGTTGACGAAGCATCTGCTAGAGGGAGAGCAAGGTGCCCAAGAAGCAAGACGACGAGAAGGAGCGGGAGTGTCTTCTGCCTATACATCAGCACTACCTCCTGCTTTTTCGAATCGTTGAATGGTTACAGATTTGCCTTGCGATTTCCAAATCTCGAGGAGTTGGTTGAGAAGGCGATCGTGTTCTTCGTCTGAAATGCCAAGTCGCCTTCGTTCTTCCCACAACAACAACTGTTCCGTGCGGGTCAGCAATGCGTCACGAAGGTACAACTCGAGCGTTCGACGGTATGCATCCCTGTCGGACACGGCGTATACGATGGACGTGCCCGGGAGTTGATCAGCACGGTTTTGAATGAAATTACCGAGGTTCAGTGCTTCGTCGTACGAGAGATTTCGCCGATCAAGATCGGTCTGAATGCTCGAAGCGATGCTTTGAAGTTCGTACCTCGTTTTAGCACGCTGAATTTTCTTGAAGTACTTGCGGCTTCGTCGCGTCATGCTTGGAGCCGCCATGATTGCTCTTCCCCACTGGCAGTTTATCAAACAATTGGCACAAATTCACCAAATTATTTACTCTGCATTACATTTTATTCATAATGCATTAGGCTGGGCTGTTTGCTTCTTGCGGCCAAAACCAAGCATTCATGACGTGTATCGGCATCCAGCACCCATGAGCAACCCTGTTACCCTTGAGATTGGGAACCAAGCACCAACGTTTACCTGCAAAGATTCAGTAGGTATGGACCATGATTTAGCAACATATGGGGCTGAAGGTAAAACAGTGATTCTCTATTTTTATCCTCGCGATTCGACCCCAGGGTGCACGAACCAAGCCTGTGATTTCAGAGACAACATGGGGCGTCTGCACAGTGATGATTACATTGTCCTGGGTGTTTCCAAAGATTCCGAAACATCTCATGAAAAATTCATTGCCAAACAAGAACTGAATTTCCCCCTCTTGATGGATACAGAGGGGCACCTGCATGAACTGTTCGGGACATGGCGAATGAAGAAAAATTACGGCAAAGAGTATCTTGGTTGTGTTCGATCGACGTTCGTCATTAATCCGGATGGGACCATCAAGTGGTGCCGATACAACGTCCGAGCAAAAGGTCACGTTGACATGCTCATGCGTGAGCTTGGATTTGAAGAATGAGGGTCATCCATGGACCAAGACATCGGTGGCGAACGCTTGCCCTTGTCGGGCACATCGTGTGCCTACAAACCATGTTACATTGGAAAACAGCTCGACGTCGGTGAGAATGTTTCAATCGGTTCGATGTGCCACATTGGCCGCAATGTCACCATCGGCAACAACAGCAACATACAGGGATCGAATTATATCGCAGACAAAACAATCATCGGGAATTCTGTTTTCATCGGTCCGAATTCAACCATACTCAACGACAAGTATCCTCCTTCTGGTGGTGCAACCAAATGGGTTCCAGTTCAGATTCACGACAACGCCGTCATAGGAGGAGGATGCACCATCCTCCCTGGCGCACACATTGGAGAAAGGGCAGTGCTTGGAGGGGGCTCCGTACTCACGAAACCCATTCCCGACGGCGAAGTATGGGCTGGAAATCCTGCACAATTTCTTATGACTAGGGAAGAATACGAAGACAAGAGGTGACGAGGATGGAGGGTAAAGCACACATCATTTCGTTCCTCAAGAAATGCATCGAGTATGCAAATGCCTCCATCGAACGAAAGCAGAAAAGAGGCGATGTTGAAGACATCGCAAAATGGGAAGCTTATCGCGACTATACCGCACATGCAGTGATGGAGGTCGAAGCAGGTGAGCTCGACCGATGGTTTCCTTCCCAACAAAAGGCGCTTGGAGAATCTGATGTGAGCAATCTCAGCCTTGATGCGCTCACTCACGAGGCTCGCTCCGCATGGCTGACCAACCTTGCAAGCCCACGACCGTTGGCGCTCATTGCTACATCATCAGACTCGGGGGTTCGCAACATTGCACCTTACACGTCGCTCTCGATTGTATCCAATTCGCCTCCGATGGCGATTGTTTCGCTCTCAGCAGACCGAAACGATCGTTGGAGAGATACCTTGTTGAACATGAGGCAGACAAAAAAGGCCGTACTCAACTTCCTGCCGATTTCATTGGATTCAGCAAGCGTGGTTGAACAAACTGCAAAGCCAATCGACCACGGTACCAGCGAATGGGATGCGTTTGGCTTGGAAAGTTTGGAAACAAACGAACTCGTCATGAACGATGCAGCCTTTGCCATCGTTGGAGAATTGGTCGAAGAGGTCGATTTGCCTGATGCAAAAGCCAAATTAGCCATCCTTCGATTGTCAGACATTCTCATCCCAGGTAACCTCGATGCGTCTCAGCCTGCGCATATACTGTGCCAACACGGTTTGAATCGACTGATGGCAACGCCAACAGAATGGCATTACAACATCGACCGAAGCGTTTGACCAAGGCCGTCCTCGAGTGTGGTTTGGGCTTGCCAATTCAGGTGCTTCTTGGTCTGTTCGAGATTGGGCAAACGGCGTTTTGAGTCACCCGGATGTCCTTGCTCGTTACGAATTCGGACCGCGTGACCTATTTCGTTTCCAACAAGTTCAGCGACTCTTTGAGCAAGGTCAAGCATGGAACATTCTTCCTCAGAACCGAGATTCAAACTCATTCCTCCGAGGCCCTCGGCCAGACCTGCGGCCTCAATACCACGAACGAGATCATCAATGTAGGTCAACGAACGAGTTTGTGAACCATCACCATGAACGATGATTTCTCCTTTCTGAACAGCACGTTGCAACATCATTGCGACAACTTGACCGTATTCGTTGCCGAGCAATCGAGGCCCGTAGCCATTGAATGGGCGCACGATACGGGCATCGAGACCTTGGCGAACAGCGTGTTGAACAGCCAATTCACCGAGATACTTGCTCGCTCCATAGGCATGTCGTTGGTGTTCATGGGCGACAGGAAAAACCGACGCTTCATCGCCTCCGAGTGGCATGATTTCTGACTCTCCATATGCTTCTGGTGATGATGTGAAGACGTAGCGACAATTGTTTTCTTCTGCAAATTCGAGAGAACGCAATGTCGAATTGAGATTTACATCCATCACCATTCTAGGTTCTTCATGAAACCACTTGGTTCCATTGATGGCAGCGAGGTGATAGATGATGTCAATGCCACTCGGGTTCGGAATCATCTCGTAGGTGCCAGAATCACAAGCATCACCTTCAATGAATGTGATTTGAGCCTCAACCGCTCGTAGATTCGCTTTCTTCCCCCGCCAGCAATTGTCGAGAACCACAACATTGTGACCTTGTTTTACCAGCGACTCAACCAGACTTGAACCAAGAAAACCTGCACCTCCCGTGACGAGGATTCGCATCGTTTCACACTCGCTCAAGAATTTCAATCGAAACCTGATCTTGTACTCGCTTGAAGCGAACAAGGTCTCCATCGTTAACCATCATGCATGGATCCTCCTCAAACCCATGCCCATATGGAACGTTCAACAACGAACATGCAGGAAGCGTCAACGGACATACGTCCCGGTTGACGATGGCAAGTGGGCCTTTGTTTTCGTACAACAGCCCCATCAAAACGTAGGGAGCAACGGTCGAACCTGAACCCTTGGGATAGATGAGAATACGATTCTCAATCGCACGTCCATCGAGGGGGTGTCCCGCTTCCTCAACAACGCCAGTATCACGGTTGACATAACCAAGATACGTAATTGGAACATCTGTCACCATCGCTCGACCCTCAACAGAAAAGTCGCCTTGTGAATTCAACCCAGAACCGTTGATGATGCGAAGGCCAGTTTGCAACGTCTTTGCACTGACGTGACCACCATGCGAAGATTGAGCAAGCGTCGGCGTCGGTCCTTTTGCTCTCTCTGGGTCGATAGCATGACGGACGCATTCCTCAATCGGGGCAACACTCGTCGGTATTCGATTGAGACCACTGGTCAGGTAATGTTCTGCCTTCATCGAATTTGTCAGCAGATGATTGTATCTTTCACGGTTGTACGGCGTGACTTCAGGACAAGTGTCAACGAGAACCAAGGCACCTGCTTCTTCCAACATCGAGACGGTTCCATCCGCCTCGGCTAAAGCGTAATTCTCTTGACTTGTGAACACCCACAGCCGTTGATTTGGTATGGATTCTCCAAACTCCATGTGTGTGCGAAGCGCAGCTGCAGTCGTCCGCATTTCTTCCAAACTGGCTTGTGGACATCCAATAACGATGAGATCAACCTTTCCTTTCGGACTGAGTTCCTCATAACGTGCTTCAAGATCCGATTGTGTGAAGATGAGCGTTCCTTCCCAATCGATCGAATCAACGGGTTGCGTAGGTGGTTCAGTGTGCCCTTCAACCCACATCATCGGTGAGCCGTAATTTGCTGCTGCAGCAGTCAATGCCTTTTTTCGTGCAAAGGAAATGAAATCATCGAGTCCCTCGACATATGGCATTGGTCCGAACGGCAAATCCCACTCAGGCTTTGCATTCTTACCAATCCAATCACCAAGGATGGAATAATCGGAAAGCGTTTCAAGTTCACATTCAACCACGACCCTGATATTCGGTTGACGATTTGACTCGAGGTGCAGCCCCCATGCGGGAGCATATCCAGTAAGGGCTGTTGCAAGGGCGCTCAATCCCGACTCACGATTGGTGATCAAGGACGTCCATGTGTTCGAATAACAAACAGCATTCGACTCGGCCCACGATGCGGTTTCACCCTCAATCTCAATGCCTCGATCGTAAGGTGTACAGGACAGTGTTGCTTCGATGCCAAGTCGGTCATAGGCCTGGATAATCTCGAATTGTTGTTCAAGGAAATTCGGCCATGCAATCCCCATTTCTTCCATTTTTTCCCGATCGCATCCCGCTGAATTCAAGGTTGTTGGGATAACTACCGTCCCTTCATCATCTCCACTCAAATCCTTAAGGAAGGTACGCAACCCATGGCCTCCAGTAATGACTGAAACGCCAGAAACGTGTGCGTGATCAACCTCAACAAAGGATTCTGCCTTCGCAACTCTTGCGAGGTCAACCACGAGGCGAGCAGCCTTCTGTCGTGTTGGTCCTTCGTTGCCTTCCAACTGTTCCGACAAACGCTTTGGAAGTTGCATGAAGTAATGCAAACATCGGCGCTTCATCAAGACTCGTGTTCTCAACCGATGGTTTTGATACGGTTGACGTCGCTCCGCCGTTTATGTCCTCAACTGAGAACAATACACTAGGAGCCCGCCGTGATGAACAACAACCACGTTTTCTATCACGTGAAAACATCGTCAAGATGCTGAAGACAACCATCGTGCTTAGTGCACTATTCATGTCCATATGGGCAGTCGTGCTAAACCAATCGGTTGTATCGCTTGAACCAACTGCAGAGGATGAATCAGTCATTCTTGTTGAGACAGAAGGCCGTGAAGCCGACGTCTACTGTCCAGAGGGAGGAGCAGACATCTTCCTCGGTACAGATTTCGATGGCGATGGGAAACTTTCAACCAGCGAGATCACCACCAGCACCAAGGTTTGTCATGGCCAGCAAGGGCTCTCTGGACCTCAGGGGCAATCTGGTCAAGATGGTGAAAACGGATTCAACGGAAATTCAAGTCTCGTCAATCTAACAGCTTTGTCACCTGGAATTCCTTGCCAGTTCGGTGGAATTCAAATTCAGTCTGGAATCGACATCGATCACAATCAATTCTTGGATGAGGTAGAAGTGCAAACAACGGCCCATATTTGCGATGGTCAGCTTGGAGAAGAAGGACCAGAGGGCCAGCAAGGAACCGATGGTGCACAAGGATACTCTGCCTTGATTGAACAACAGCAAGCTCCTACTTCGATCTGTCCGCAAGGCATCGTCATGCAATTCGGAGTTGACGATGGAACAGACATGGCAACAGCAAACGACGGAATTCTTCAGCAAGACGAAATTCGAGAGTCGTTGAAAATCTGTTCTGAACAATTGTATGAAGGATTAACAGGAGACATTTTCACCAACTCGGGAGATGCGATGTCTTCTGTTTGTGATCAATCACAGTGGGGCGATTTATCCTCGGCTTTCATATTCTCAGCAACCGATGGAATAAACGGATGTGAACTTTGGATTCTTGATCAGGACAACACGCCATCGATGCTCATGGACATTCATGCATCTGGTGATTCAATTCCAGGGCGAGAACTTGGTATTCACGTCGTTGAGACCGAGCGAGGCCAACGATTCTTCTTTGATGCTGATGATGGCGTTCATGGACGAGAACTATGGGTCAGTGATGGAACCTCCATCGGAACAACAATGCTCGGAGACATGGAAACTGGTGATGCCATCGGTTGGAATTCGGAATTAACGACATGGATGAACGGTGTTGTGTTCACAACAAACGGGCAACAAGGGAACAGAATGTGGTGGAGCAATGGAAGTGTAACAACATCAATTTGGCAAGCACCTTGGTTTTCATCTTCTGCTTCTTCGGACTTGATGAATCAATCCGCTGCATTGACCTCGATTGGACAAGGCTTGCTGCAAGGCGATATATCGGGTCTTTGGTTTGCAGCGAAAGAGACCCAAATTGGACTTGAAATGATGCATCTCGACAACAATGGTACGCTTCATATGTTCGACTTGCAACCATTCGGTGACTCTTCACCCTCACGTGGCCTTTCGATCGAGGATGGCTTTGTTGTTGTCGCCAGTGATGGGACTGGACGTCAGTTAGCAAAGTTGAATCACGATGGAGGCTATCAATGGCTCACATCGATGACAAAGGAGGGGACAACAACACCAACATCCGTAGTTGCTCCTGCATTTGGAATCCATAAGCTAAGCGATACAATCGTGTTTGACGTCGTCTACCGTGGTGCTGATGCAACTTTGTTTAGTTACTCCTTAACCAGTGGGATGCTTCAAGAACTCAGTTCAAGCATTATTGCACCAGGCCACAGTGTTGATGTTGTCTCGAATGGAAATACGATATGGTTTGATTGTGTTCAATCCAATACGGGTATGGAGATTTGCCAGACCGATGGAACGGTTATGGGCACGATGTTGACTGTGGACTTGATGCCTGGTGTGACTGCTAGTCAGCCACGTGCGTTTGCCTATGTTGATTCAACGTTGTATGTTCTCGCTGAAGGATTGGATGGTTCAGGAACAAACAGTGGTCACGCTTTGTGGTCCATCGATGGACACTCGGCGACACTCGAACTCGATGTATGGACTGGCATTGGTAACGATTCCAATGCAGGAACGTATGGAGAACTTGTTGCAACATCGAACCATCTGTTGTTCATCGCTGATGATGGTCAACATGGTCATGAATTGCATCAATACCTTCGTTCATCCATCCGAGATCAGTGGATGGTTTGGGATTGAACACGGTCAATGCAGTATGAGCAAGATTCACCAGGAACATAGGCTGGATGCAACTGTTCTTTCGGCGTCAAAGGTTCACGGCATGCAAAGCAAACCGTGGTACCTGTCTCGCTAAGATCTGGGAGGAGTGCAACGCGCTTGTCGAAGACGAAGCATTCCCCGTCCCAGTAATCTCCGCCGACTTGTTCAAAATAGCCAAGAATTCCTCCTTCGAGCTGCTTAATGTTGGTAAAACCAGCATCTTTCATGATGACACTGGCCTTTTCACAGCGTACGCCACCAGTGCAGAACATGACAATTTCTTTGTCCTTGAAAGATTCATCCATCTCTGAAACAGCCTGGGGGAAGGATCGAAACGTGTCAATCTCCAATTCAATGGCATTTTGGAAGGTTCCTAGACGAGTTTCGTATGTGTTTCGAGTGTCGAGCAGAACGACGTCATCCCGATTGAGGAGTTTTTCATGCAATTGAGCAGGAAGAATCCTTCCATCATCCGATTCGACTCGATCGAAGTTTGGCATACCAACAGAGATGATTTCGTTCTTGAGACGTACATTCATGCGATTGAATGGTTGGTGTTCGGAATACGATGTCTTGAAATCGATGTCAGAAAAACGTTCATCTTCGCAGAGATATGCTTGGAAACGTTCGATGTTCGGTTCAAGACCGGCCACAAAAATGTTGATTCCTTCATGGCTGAGGAGGATTGTTCCTTTCAATTCAAGTGCATCGCACTTCTGTTTGAACGGTTGACGCAGAGCATCACGATCGTCGAGCACAACAAACTTGTACCCAGCGATGTTAAGGTGCTGCTCCGTCATAATGATTCGTCCGGATTCATCCTCTTATGCTCATCGTTTAGCGACGCCAGTCGTGTTTGCTTGCAAGAGGATGACGCCAGCCCTGTCCGAAAGCACGTGAGGAAACGCGGGGTGCTGGAGCCATCTGCCAACGCTTGTGCTCATTGGCTTCAAGCCGTTGAAGCACAGTGACGACGGTCGAATACTCATAACCATGTTCGGTGATATCTTCGGCTCCAAGACCTTGCTCGATGTGGAGTTTGAGGATTTCATCAAGCATCTCGTAAGGGGGAAGCGTATCATCATCGCGTTGGTCTGGAGCAAGTTCTGCCGATGGTGGTTTGGTCATGGTTGAATCATTGACGGGTGGACTCTTTCCATTTGATTGAGCTCTACGATTGAACACCTCTCCAAGACCGTAGACATCCATTTTGTAGACATCCCCTAAAGGCGTGTAGCCTCCAGCCATGTCACCGTACAATGTACAGTAGCCTTGTGCAAGTTCGGATTTGTTTCCAGTTGCAATGGCCATTCGACCTTGTGCATTGGCGTGGGCCATCACGAGAATTCCTCGTAGCCGTGCTTGGATGTTCTCTTGAGCGACGTTTGCGCCTTGCTCAAGCATCTCTGCTAATTGTTCTTCAAGTCCTGAATGATGGTTATCAATGGAAATTGATGCATATTCCATTCCAAGAGCCTCGGCTGTGTACTTTGCATCGTCAATGGAATGTTGTGATGAGAATCGAGATGGCATGGAGATTCCAAGCACGTTCTCTGGACCAACAGCCTCAGCAGCAACACAAGCCGCAACGGCAGAGTCAATACCGCCACTCAATCCAAGGACGATACGTTGTATTCCAGATTTCTGGCAGTAATCACGTAACCCGAGAACGACCGCATCGGCAAGTTCATCGAGGACGTTATTTTGTTCTTCACCAGTTTCATGTGAGGCGTAGTGTCTGATTTCATCTTCTGAGGAGTCCACAGCGATCCACGAAGTTGCTTCAGGATTGTTGATGTCGACTAGAAGGATACCTTCTTTCCAAGAAGGGGCGACAACGACCTCGCCTGTTGGCCAAGCAGCGAGAGATCGCCCATCGAAGAGAAGGTCGTCGTTCCCTCCGATTTGATTGCATAACAGGAACGGATGACCCAGTGTTTTGGCAGCTGTTCGAGCAACGTGAAGTCGTGTTTGGATTTTGTTGGAATGATAAGGAGATGCGGAAAGATTGACTGTTGCATCGAGGTTGACACCTTGACGACCCCATTCAGCAAGTTGCTCGATTGGATCTGCATCGTATTCTGAAGGTGTTTCTCCTGCAACCTGCCAAGCATCTTCACAGATTGTAACACCGAGTTCAAGTGGCCCTGAGAGTGTTCGCGCAATACCTGGCCTGTCATCGGAATCGAAGTATCGGGCTTCATCGAAGACATCGTAGGTTGGAAGCAATTGTTTTCGAGCAACGATTTTCACAGGAGCCTCATTACCGATCAAGGCAACACCATTTCCAGGTTTTGCTCGTTCCGATTCGGGAACCGTTGGTGTGCCGATAAGCGATGGAATGTCGACGTTGAGCGATAGGGCTGCTTGTTGTGCGAGTTCAACAAAACTCGATTGCATCAACAAATCCCGTGGAGGATAGCCACAAATGGCCAACTCAGTGCTGACACAGGCCACGGCACCATGGGCTGTTGCAGCCGCAACAAAGCGCTCCAAACGCTCAGCATTTCCAGTCAAATCACCAACGGTTGGGTTGATTTGAAGCAGAGCAATGATGCTGGCATCTTGCTCGCTCATGACCATCCCACGTACTCGTGTTTCATAGAAATGATGCATCATTTGTATTGCAAAATTTCACCGTTGGCATCCTTGTACCACCAACTTCCGTCTTGTTGATTCTGCCACCACCAAACCCCATCGGCTCCTTGCGTCCAGCCATCTGCAGAAGCAGTTTGGGTGGTTGCAGCAACCGGTTCGGATTCTTGAATGGGTTCGCTCAGGTTGAGATCGGCATCGTCATCACTGTACTCTTCTTCATCTTCATCAAGATAATCGGAATATTCGTCCCATTCGTATTCCGATTTGGAACCGCGACGTACGGTTGCATTTCGAGCCATGAGCAAGAGAGCGAGGATAATGGAAAGGCCGAGCAAGGCGCCGATGGACCCAAGAATTGGGTTCACCTCTCCAAACACGGCTTCGCTGAAAGAAGGATCGCTCTTTGGTCGGACGTCAACCGATGGGCCGTTGCCTTTGACACCGTTTTCGAGTTGAACTTCAAGCCATTGAAGACCAACTTGTTCAGGAGCCCAGTCGATGAGAATAGTACCCAATCCGCCTTCTGCAACCTCCAATTCTGTTTGACGGAGAACCTCTGACGTTCCATCAGCACGGACTACGGAAATCGTGGCATCGGTTGTACCATCCAATGTCCCAACGTTCTTGACAAAAATTTGGACAGCGGTCGAATCACCTTGTTGGAGGTTCAAGCGCGAGTATTCCATGGCCGGCGTTTCAAGCTCAAACTTCGGTTGTCGCCATTCCATAAGCCAAGAAGTGACAGCATTGCCTGCCGCTGAACCCGCTTCCCCGAGAACGAGGTTTCCTGCAAGGTCACGGCCTTCGACGAGGACGTAGACGGTGAAGCGATCGACCAACATATCGTCCGTGATGACGCTCAAATCCATCGTTCCTGTACCAATAAGACTCAATCCACTGATTTCGGTCCCTTGCAAGAGGAAAGGACTGTCACCCTCTCGAATGAATTCACCCGTTTCGCTATCTTCGATCCACCACGCTAATCTCAAGGATTCGAAGTCGATTCCGCCTTCCTCAGAGAGAACAATCGTCACTTCGTGTTCATCGGCAGAAAGAATCGATCCAGGACGGGGCGTCTGTACTTCAATCGGCTGAGGACCGAGTCCATCGACAACCATCCATTTTACCGAGGATTCCTTCTCAGTTGCATCAACACCTTGAGGCGGTAAGCAACCAACGGACCATGTTAGTGGAATGGTTCCAGAGGCTTGTGGCGAGCGAAGTTCAACGTTCCAAATCCCGTTGTACGTTTCAGCAGAATAGGTTTGACCAGCGAACATGATTTCAACGCTGCAGTTGAAATCAGGTGTTTCTTCTGTTGCAGCGAACACCAAACCACCTGTCAGTTCAAACGGAGAATTCGGCGGCAATCGAGCTCCATCATCGAGAACAGTGCCTTGAGTCAACACCAACGAAACAGATTCTTGCGGAATGGTCAATGCAGGTGAAAAGCGCCAACGTAGCGCAGGGAACGTTTGGATAACTTCCTGTCCAGCGCGATCGATGATCTTCACACTCGGCTCTCGGAAGGTATCACCAAGGTCTGGCGTGGTCCACGCCAATTCGAGGTCAACGACCAATCGCGTGTCCTTCTCGTAGGGACCAGCCGTGGTGCCATCAAGGGCGAGCATGGCACAATCACTGACGATCAGATGGATGCTGTTCGATGTGCATGAATCGGTTCTGAAATCCCATGTAAACGACAGAGGTGAAGTTAGGATGTTCGATGCAAGCTGGATTTCAACCGTTGTCAAATCCGAGGCACCGTTTGGTTCGCTCATGTCAACTCGTAGCGTGTAAGCCTGCTCAGGGTGCAACCACGGTTGCGCACCGCCTGTCCATGACATCGCAGTGGAGGAGAGTGTTGGCGGTCCATCCGGTCCAATTTGATACATGAACAAGTGCTCGCCTTCCTCTCCAGTTCCTGCATCCTCAAGAATTTGCCCAGATTCGTCCTGACCGACCAGATATCCTGCAACCTTCTGGCCTTGAGACCCCATGGAATCATCAAACAAGAGAGTGTAGATACCAGTTGAGAGCGTCAAATCCGTAGGAATGATGAGCGACCTTTGCTTGTACTCGTCAGGACTTGGCCAGCCGTTAAGATCAACATCGTCAATCCATTCCCGCCAAAGCATGATATGCACATCAGATGGCAATAACACAGGGTCGAGAATCTGGAATTGAACGGTTTGACTGGTCGATGCGAGTCGGTGATCGTACCAAGCAACCGTTGAATCGATAACAGCTGGAGCAGTTGGATCAATCTTGAAGGTTCGAGTGTATTCAGAATCACCGACAACATCACCTCCGTTCAGTGGAATTACACGAACGGTCCACGTCAAATCTCCGAATGAGAATGGAGCCACATCGGAAACATTCCACATGTCCACATCGAGACTAGTGGTGTTAGCAACCATCGTATTTCCTTGCCACAACTGAACCTCAGCATCACCGTCAGCAAAGGCATCGATACTGTCAACGCCTTCATAACCGACATCGATCGTGAAATTCAAGCCCATGCCTGCTGCAAGGTACTCGGTGGACGAATCAATGATACCATGATCGTCCATGATATCGACCGATCTGATGACCAAATCATTCTCAAACGCCTGCCCTCCTCCGAGACCATTCCACATGTATTGACCTGGTCGTGAAATAACGCTGTTATCGAGGACAAGACGCATCGAAGCCGTGAGCCAGTCTTCATCGTCCCATCCTTGCTCCACTCGGAATTTCACGGTTATTTCGCGCATCGTTGCCGATGTTTCTGAGATGCTGAACGATTCGGTTGGATGCAATTCGATGAGGCCACTGTCTGCTTGTCCTAGAGCGGCCCCCCCTCCAGTTGGCAGCAACCACGTGGCATGATTGTTTTCTCCTTGGACATCAAGTCGAATCAATGAGATGGTTCGTGCAGTGTCAACGCTAAATCGCGTCGTAAACGAAAGCCAACGTTGGGAAGGTGTTAGTGGAGTCGACGCATTTTCAACAGTGACCATGCCTGCTGCAACGTCGTCACTAAACTCCATGTCTGTGACTTCAACGATTATTTTTCCATTGGACAAACCAGTGAACGGGAACATGATCGATGGCGATGAGCCAGGCGTACGATAAGCAGCATTCGCAGCCATCACGAGAGGAGATTGCTCGCTCGCAGAGATGGAAACCATGGTCGCATAAGGTGCTGCAAGATTGGAAAAGGTGGCAACACCGTTTCCATATGCCTCGATATCAACAAGAGCGAAGCCTTGGCCCAAGTTGTTCAATAATGCACTCTGGCTGCTCAACGTTGATTGCATAAGTGCATATTCTGACGCATTCAATTCGAGGCGGTAAACGGTTGCGTTGTCCAATGTTCGTGAAAGGATGGTCGACCCAGCAATGCGCAATGACACACCTGTCATGTTTCCGTTTTCACTGGAAACTGAAACTGCAAAATGCTCGAGATTCGATGCAGGAATCCATGTCGAAGCCTCGGCAAGGCCTGCGAATCCGAAGGATGCGCGATGGGTCTTTTCACCGGTTGAGAAGTGATCTTGGAAGCCCCATGAGCCGATTCGAACGTCTGGGTCGCCCCATTCAAGCAAACCGTCTCCATTCAAATCAAGCGAAGGTGAATGCACACGAGTGCCCGTTGACATGGTGACCTGAATCATATCGAGCAGGGCAGGTTGTGTTGAATTGTGCATGAACATGAGTTGGAAAGCATGCTCGTTGGCGTTAAGCTGTCCGGAGTAAGGGAGCGTGATGGCAATCCACGCATCCGCTTCATCGTGGCGAACGTATGCATCGTATTCTTGCACTGTCGCCGCAATTTGGTACCCAGAAAGAGGAGAATTGCTCGTAAACCATGGCGAATGGACTGTCCCATTGGCGATCGATGTGATGGAACCTGCCAGATAGGTGCTGTTGTTCATTGTCCACCCACGTTCCATTGGGTCTGTCGAGAATGTGTCTTTGAGCAGACCACCTGCTGTAATGGATTCAACCGATGGCATAGAACTTGCATCCAATCCCTCGAAGATCATGCGAAGGCGAAGGGATCCATATGTTTCCCAATCAACTGCATCGAGATGAACAAGGGTGCCTTCGATGTTTTCGAATCCTGAAAGGTTGTCTCCTGTCGTGGCATCGATGAGGGTCCATGTAAGACTCGAACCAGTAGGCAAGTCTGCATTGATGTGCATAGGTGCATAAGGCCCCATGGCGAGAGAGAAACTGTTGGATGAATTGTATCCAAACGATGGGCTCGTCCATGATGTCAATGGAGGGATAACCACTTTGACGTCATCAACAAACCAGTAATCACAGCAAGTCCCACTACCAGACGTTTGCTGGATGCGGAATTGCGATGTGGAATGGAGTGCAGCCGCCGGCAGGGTGGTTGAATATTGGAAATTGCTGGTTTGTGAACCACCCCCTTGGAAGGTGTGGAAGGTCGTCCATGTTCCACTTGCAGTCTTGTACTTGAACTGAAGATTCTCACCTGAATCAGGCGTTTCTCCACAACCAGATCGGCCTTCGTGCACCCATGCATGGAACGGGATGTTGGAACGTCCAGCGAGATCGGTCGCAGGCGAAGTTGCATGGGTCAAACCAGCATAGGTCCGCAGAGAACCTCCCGAACTGCCATTATGACCACATGCAGAATAACCTGAGACCCCCGACGTCCAATGAGTACTGTATGAGTTGGAGAATGTCCAACCTTGTGCTCCATTGTTGAAATCGTATCCTGGTGCTGAACCATCGCCGGTTAGAACACCCGAGTTTGAGAAGGTGTTGTTCTTGACCGCATCAATGTGATTCCAAGCGGCATCACCTTCCCAAAGTAACGTCTGAGAATTCTCCATCGTCTCGGATTGAAGGCTCATGTCAAGCGATGTGATGGCACCAGAGCTGGTCGGAACATCAAGTTCAAACGATGTTAAACTGGCTTGATTTGGACGGATATCGACGGTCACAGGCGTATTTTCGCCAACCGAAGCGATAGCCTGCTCGTCATCCAAGTGAACAACTGGAGCGGGTGGGGCAAAGGTGGTGTATGGTCCCATGACGAACAGAAAGAGTACGAGGAAAGCAACTCCACGTCCCTTCGGAGAGGCGGCCATGCCTTTGCCTGATTTTCAAAGGACTTGAATGTGTCAGTCCCAACGACTGCTCTGATTGAGGGGAGAGATTGAAAACAAGGGGCCAATTCGCAAACCATGGTTCGACCAAATCCGGCAGGTGAACTCGATGCCGTTGCCTTGGAAACGGCGCTCCTTGAATCTTGGAAAAACGAGCAAACGTTCCAGCAATCTATCGATTCAAACCGGACAGGCGCACCCTTCATTTTCCTCGAAGGCCCGCCGACGGCCAACGGAAAACCGGGCATTCACCACGTTGTGGCTCGAGCCTACAAGGACCTTGTTTGCCGTTGGAAGACAATGGAAGGTTTTCTTGTCGAGCGAAAAGGTGGCTGGGATACGCATGGGCTTCCTGTCGAAATTGAAGTACAGAAGCGACTTGATTTGATGAGCAACGAAGCCATTGAAGAATTCGGAATGCAAGCCTTCAACGATGCATGCCGTGAAAGTGTTTGGACGTACGAAAGCGCGTGGAGAGAAATGACCGAACGCATGGCATACTGGGTCGATCTCGACAACCCATACGTCACACTGCACAACGATTATGTCGAGTCGTGTTGGTGGGCACTCAAACAAATGTTCGACAAGGATTTACTCTACCGGGGCCACAAAGTTCTACCGTATTGTCCACAAACTGGAACATCCTATTCGAGCCACGAAGTGGCCTTGGGCTACAAAGAAGTCGAGGAACCTTCGGTCTATGTGAAATTCAAATTGGTTGATGATTCTGCATCCATCCTCGCTTGGACCACAACGCCTTGGACCCTTCCAGGAAACGTTGGTCTTGCTGTTGGACCGGATGTAACCTATGCACGCTGTCGTGTTCGTGAAGAACCCGAAGGTTGGCAAGGGCGCGGTGGTGCATCGGTTGGTGAGGAATTGATTCTCGCCAAGGATTTGATGGGTGAAGTACTCCGTCATCATGTCGATATCATTGAAGAAATACCAGGATCGTCGCTTGTTGGCAAATCCTACGAGCCTTTGTTCCCAGATGCTGTCCCACGTGGCGACTCCACAACGGCATGGACCGTGTTGTCTGCAGATTGGGTCACAACGACCGATGGTACTGGTGTCGTCCATACCGCTGTGATGTACGGTGAAGATGACTACAATCTTGGAATGGAAGTGGGTCTTCCAGCGTACCACACCGTCAACATGGAAGGAAACTTCGTTGACGGCGTCCATCCTGAACTGGATGGTCGATACGTCAAATCCTGCGATGAATCTGTGATGGACATCCTCGTCGGCCAAAGCGATTCGATCGATTCCGGCCTGTTGTATCGAGAGAAGAGTTACCTCCACGATTATCCACATTGCTGGAGAACCGATCACCCACTCTTGTACTACGCCATGGATTCATGGTTCGTTCGTATGACCGCCGTCAAAGAGCGCCTCCTTGAATTCAACGATGGTGTTGAATGGGCTCCGGATTGGGTTGGAGAAGGTCGATTTGGAGAATGGCTCCGCAACGTCAAGGATTGGGCGATTTCTAGAGAGCGCTACTGGGGCACTCCACTTCCCGTTTGGAGAGATGAAGATGGGAACATGAAATGCATCGGCTCGATTGCTGAGTTGCAAGCTGAAGTAGCAAAGGCCAATGCAGCAGGATTCGAAAATCCTGAATGTCCTGATGATGTTGATTTGCACCGGCCTGTTGTCGACGCATTCACACTCGTTTCAGACGACGGAAAACCAATGCACCGTGAACCGTTCGTGATGGATTGTTGGTTCGATTCAGGATGCGCTCCATTCGCTCAATGGCACCATCCGTTCGATGAAAACAAGACGTTCGATGCTTCCTTCCCAGTCGATTACATCTGTGAAGGTGTTGACCAAACTCGAGGATGGTTCTACACACTGCTTGCTGTATCTACAACGGTGTTTGATTCCCCCGCTTACAAGCGATGCTTGTCACTGGGGCTAATTCTTGACGCTGAAGGCAAAAAGATGTCCAAGTCACGAGGCAACATTGTCGACCCCTGGGATCACTTCAATCGAGAAGGTGCTGATGCAACACGATGGTACATGGTCACTGCTGGTGCTCCGTGGAATCCATTGAAGTTTGATTCAAACGGCGTTCGAGAGACCTATGCTAAGATGTTCTTGACCCTATGGAACGTCTATCGATTCCATGCAGATTATGCTGCTTTGGATGCTTTTGATCCTGCTTCGTCTGCCTCGACATATGAGAATCGTTCTCGTCTCGATCGATGGATTCTATCCAAACTCCACACCACGGCAAAAGCGTACCATGAGGGGTTCACAAACTGGAACTTCCACAAAGCATGTCGAGAACTTGAGGATTTCATTGTTAATGATTTGTCGAATTGGTACGTTCGTCGAAGTCGTCGACGATTGTGGGACGAAGCCGAATCAGGCGACAAACTTGCTTGCCAGCACACTTTACACGAACTTCTTGTCACCCTGTGCAGATTGATTGCACCTGTGAGTCCGTTCATGGTTGATACCATTCATCGAAACTTGACCGGCGAAACGGTTCACACTGCAGCATGGCCACTCGGGACACCTGGTTCAACAGAAGGTGCAACAGCCGATGCGTGGGATGAAGACCTCGTTGCTGCAACTGAGCAACTACCGCCACACAACGCTGGACTCGAGCATGAGATGGCCCTCGTGCGTGAGCTCGCTGAGACGGGCCGACGCATCCGTATCGATGCACAGCGACGTCAACGACTTCCTTGTGCAGAGGGATGGATCGTGGCCGGTCCAAATCTCGAGGCATATCATGACTTATTGTGCGAGGAACTTAACGTCGAGAGTATCTCTGTTGAAACCGACCTCGACCGCTTCCAACAAGTCGAACTTGGTGTTAATTTCAGAGCACTGGCTCCTAGAGCGAAGGGTGACGTCAACGCTATCGCTGGCCAAATCAAGAATCATTCAGATCAAGATGCTCTGCTTGCTGACATCCGTAACGGATCATGCACCATCATGGGCGTCGATATTCTCGAATCCGATGTTGAAGTTCGTCGTGCGGAACGTGAAGGATACGCTGCTGCCACCATCACGGTAGGCGAAGGGGATGATGCATCGCATGTCAGCCTCGTTCTCGATATGCAGGACACGCCCCATCTACTCTCCAAAGGTCTTGCCCGTGATATCACGCGAAGAATTCAATCAAAACGCAAGGATATGGACTTGGAGATTGAAGCCATGATTGATGTTGAAGTATGGATGAAAGGTGCTCCTGAACTGTTCGAAGACGATCAATCATGGATTGCCAAAGAAACGCGGGCTTCAGGCATTGCCTTCAGTGAAGAACAACCACCTGCTGAGGTGGAGTCCTTCGATGTTGATGGTGCTGAAGTCTCCTATCGTGTAAAGAAGGTTTGAGGTAGAAACATGCGGGTGATTTCGCTCGTTCCTAGCCTTACTTTGACACTTGCTGAATTGGGTCTCGACAGGTCACAACTTGTCGGTCGAACACCGTGGTGCATCCATCCTGAATCCTTTGTTCAAGATGTTCCAATCGTTGGTGGAACAAAAACACCCTCTCTCGCTAAAATACGCAATGCTAGACCAGATCTTGTCGTTTTGGATCGAGAAGAGAATCCAAAGGAGTTCTATGATGCGTTAATTGAACTGGGTATTGAGGTCTATGTGAGCACGGTTGAGCATCCAAATGAGGTTCCTGAAATGCTTATTGAATTAGGACAATTATTGAACCTCGAGACAAAAGCCGTGCAACTTGCTCAAGAGATTCGCGCTGAACTTTCTTCAGATTTCGATTCAGGTCCAACCATTTTGCCAATGATTTGGCATGACCCATTGATGGCGGTTGCGCCAACGAAGTATGCTGGAGCTTTGCTCGAATGTTGTGGATTCAAGGTCCCAAATCTCGAGCCAAACGGGAACGGTTACCCCGTTGTCACGCCTGAAGCCATCCAATCGCACGGCGTTGAAGGCTTGTTGTTGTCGAGTGAACCGCACGAGTTTTCCAAACAAGAAGGCGAGGTGATATGCGATGCTGTTGAAGCGTTGGGTGGACCAAGACCGTGGACACGATGCATCGATGGTGAGGCTTTGACATGGTTTGGTAGCCATACATTGCTCGGACTTCGGACCTTCAACGCCCTTTGCAAGGATTTGAAAACAGCCGACGAGTAGGCTTGTCATGCGCAGAGTCATTCTCGCCATGATGCTGGTCAGTAGCATGGTCCTTGCAGGTTGTTTCGGTGACGGTGAAGCCATCGTTGAAACCGAGGAAATCAAGCCAGTGTGGGACGACTATGTCCTCATCGATGAGCAAACACACGAGATGCCGCGTGAGTTCATGACCCTCGATTTACGAACAAACGAAACCACAAACATGACCTGGGCGGTCTTTGATGAATCGAAAGGGGGCAACTGCTGTGAGCATTACATCGCCACAACCATACAAGGTTCCATCCTGAACATAGGCGGAGAATACCCAGTATGGTCGGTCGACCGGGGCCACGAATGGGACACATGGATTCCAGGAGTCACGCCTGATCTTCAATGCAGAACGTTCGTGCCCACAAATCCAGGAACGGAAGGTCTCGGAGAGGGAAGCATTGTTCAAGCGACCAATGGTGACATCATTTCCATGTCCTGGTTCCCGTACGTCGGCGGCGATCTCAAACTCGACAAATTCTACGCCATTCTCTACGACGATTCCGAGATGGAGTGGAAATGGTGCTACAACAGAATTACAGAACCGTTCTACGACAGAAGCTGGCAAGTCGAAGTGGTTGGTCCAATCTCATCGAGTATCGGAAATGGAGAATGGGCGTCGCTTGTCATTTCCAATTTCTGGCATCAAACGCAGAATGCTGGGGGGCAAATATCCGTTGATGGTCTGAATTACTATCCCATTCAATTCCCAGGTCGATCATCGTCACAACCGGATATTGAAGTCGATTTTGACTTCACCAACGCCTCACTTGATTTCTATTGGGATGTAAATAAACCGCACAAAGAAATGCGTGCTTTCGCTGTCCCGAGTGGTGGACTGCTCTTCCCGCAATACTTTGACAACGGAAACGCAGCTTTCCTCGACACAACGCTATCCTGGAACGAAGTGTCCACGCAATTCCCAAGCGAATACTGTCAGATTGACATGACTGGCACCATCCATTGTGTTGCCAACGCAGGTACAACGTTCACGCATTACACCTCACAAGACGGTGCACTTTCATGGGACAACTACACCTATGACCTTGGCAATGAGGCTTCAAGCATCGAGGAATGGGAATTCCAAGCGAATGGCGAGCACGACCTCTTTGTGTTGAACGTTCGATACCAATCCAGTGAAGGTCCAGATGTTGATGTTCTGTTCCACACTCGAGGTTACAGTGAAGATCTCAGCCCAGACACCATGACGTACATTGGTCAAGGTGATCTTGATTCGACATCGGGTGCTGGAAACGACATTCGATTCGACTTCGCAAGTTTGGCGATTCTTCGAGATGGTGGTGTCGTCGTCGCCTACCATGATTCAACGCACGTAGACCCATTGTTTGCTGTAGAATTGAACATGCCAGATTACCAAGAATAGCGTCGAGGCGAGGGTTATCCTCAAAAGCCCTTGACAAACCATGTTGCTTGATGGTGCTTAGCAATCTGCCTGGAATTGGCGAACGATTGATGAAACGTTTGGACAACCACTTCGGCGGTCGTCATGAGTTGATCAAGACGCTCGAATCGGGCGACATATCTCGGATAGCCGAAGTCGAAGGCATATCGATCAAACGAGCCCTGTCCCTTGCCCGTGAATACAATGGTGCAGAGACATCGTTTCTTGCGACCCCTGAAGCGGAGAAATTGCATGCACAACTCGTCGCTTCGCTTCAGAAATTTTCGTCCAATACTGCTAGTTCGTCCAGAATGCAGATGTTGATGCCACTCCATCAAATTGAGGAGCGACGCATTCGTTGCCAACTGATGTTGGATTTTGCAAAGGAAGCGCCTGATGCCTTTGCTCATCTTCGCACCCTGCTCAAGGACTTGAGTTACACTCGACGTCCAACCCAACGATATGAGAGAGTGATCGTCAGCCAACAGGAACACGCAGAGTGGGCTTCTTACGTCCGTATCCTCACACCGAGTGCTCAAGAGACATGGAAGGATTACACCGTCTTCAAATCCGTGACCTGGGTTGGTCGCCATGGACCTGAAGAGTTACCTCCTGGTTGGCTGGTGCTTCCTGAAACAGGACGAACCGACGTGATGGTGCCTGAATTTACACTTGATTGGTTCACCAACAATCGAAAAGCATTGAAGGTTCTTCTCGACCTGATGCAATGGAAAAACGAAGGAAATGGAGACATTCATGCAACTCTCAAGACCATCTTTTCTGAAACAGACGGGCTTGAACAACTGGCCAGTGTATTTGCGATGATGAGTGATTCTGGTGACGTCGAAGCGATGGAAGAAATCCGTGATGGGCTTTGGAACATGGCCAAACGAATGGAGGAAGACCTCAACCAGCGTATTTCAGCAGGAATGGAAACCGCTTCACTGGATTTATCAGGCTCGGATATGCTTGAAGCGTTGGCCGATGCTGCAACATTCCAACGAAAACTTGCATCAGCCACCGAAGATGTCATCGCCGATATCCTCGAACAAGGGCGGAACGAATTTTCAGCCTACTTGGAATCCAGTGGGCTACAAGCACCGTTCGATCTCTACGCCTCAAATTGGCCCGTCAAGCTCAACCGCTCTGTTCTTGACAAAATCAACGACGAACTTGAGCGCCGAATCAACGATAGCAGGAACGACCATTTGCTTCGTCTTGCAACCAAACTTGCCGACCTCAAACCCAAGTGCGAGACAGCAATCCAAAGGCTCGTTGAGCATGATATGTGGTACAGCATTGCTTCTTGGGCCATGCATCACAAAGCACAGCTTCCTGAGTTGGTGCATCATGGGATTTGGTTCGAAGATGGGCGACATCTCTTCATCGAGGGGGATGTACAACCCGTGAATTACGGTCTCGGGAGTGCGGCGCCAAAAGGTGATCAACAACCTATTGCGCTCCTTACTGGTGCAAACAGCGGTGGGAAAACAACACTCTTGGAATTGGTCGCCCACATAACGATTCTTGCTCACATGGGGCTCCCTGTCCCCGCAATGAATGCCTTTGTTGGTCGTGTTGAAGCACTACACGTGCTCGCTAAATCAAGCGGAACGCAAAGTGCGGGTGCGCTCGAAACCACGTTGGTTGACCTTGCCAATGTTGTCAGCAACGATCAACCAAAACTCATCCTAGCAGATGAACTTGAAGCCATCACTGAACCTGGTGCAGGAGCACGAATTATTGCCGGAATGTTGCGGGCTGCACAACAGCAATCCGATTCGAGCATGGTGCTTGTCACGCATCTCGCACCGGCAATCCTTGAAGCATACGGGAACGATGATTTGCGCATCGATGGAATTGAAGCCAACGGTCTTGATGAGCACCTCGAGTTGATGGTCGATCGTACTCCGAAGCGTAATTGCCTCGCACGATCAACACCAGAATTGATTGTTCGCCGACTGGTTGAACGATCTTCAGGTGACGCAAAGAACGTGTTCAGTGACATTTTGTCGTTGTTCTGAGGCTAGCATTGGCGTCCGCCATCTGAGGAGTAGTCAAGCATTGGTGCTTGGAAGAGATCTTCACATGATCGCTCAATCAGCGGCAAAGTCAGGGTGCTTTGCGACCAATCAATTGTCACTGCTCCAGAGGCGGCTGGTGAAGGCACGTAGTCTTCCCCAGTCTGGGTCACTTGGAGAATGATGCCTTCTCCTTCCTGAAGAACAACATCCATCGGCATGAATTCCATCATAGCGGTAACAGATGCGAACGGAACAAGCACTTCCTGACCGTTTCGTCCCCCTGCATGATATCGAAGATCCATTACGGCATGACCGAGATGCATTCCCGTTCCATCCGTCATCTCGATGAAGAGATGACCTCCGGTCAATCCAGGGGTCGCATCGATGTGGAAGGTTGGCATTCCGATGATCCGCGTTTCTTCATCAAATGGTCCGTAACTCAGGGTGACTGAACTCGATCCTGAAACTGTTGAGCCAGTCGGTGAAAGGTCGCTTCCTGTTAAGACAAGGTTCTCAACATCCATTGGAGGGTAGGTCTGTTCAAATCGCCATCCTCCTCGATTGTCCTGCATTTCTACACCAAGGGTTGGTGCTCGACCTTCGCCTTTGAGATACCAATCAAACCAATACAGCATTTCGTCAGCCCAATCCCAACGAAGCGTGTATGGATAGGCTTCCGCTCCACGTCCTACACCTTGCGAAGAATGTCCTTCGACTCGGTCAGGGTAATCATGAGCCCATTGTCCTGCAAGTGTCTTGATTTCAATACCAGCATCAGCGACCTGCTGATGAACTGGGAAGGACATGTGAGGATCGACGTTCCAATCCTGCATGCCTTGAATTAGATATACAGACCCATTGTAATTCTGAAGGACACGATCAAGGAAAGAGCGTTCCGTCCAATAGGTGTTACCAGCATAATCAACCATACCCCCGCTGAGATAAGCTGCTGGGCCGTTCACATAACCCTGAATGTAACCCTCACAAAGCGTGTGACTGTCTTCGGTATCACCATCGATTCCAAACGAGCCGTAGACACCATTGTGCATAATCATGCCACGAGCCTCCATGCTACCGTTTCTCCACATCAATTCATGAACGCCAATCAGTCCTGACATTGGTACGATGGTTGCAAGATGTGGGTTTCCAAATGTCGCCGCTTGCCATGGTGTTGAACCATCGTAGGATTTTCCGATGATGCCAACGTTACCATTTGACCATGATTGGGTGCCAAGCCAGGTCACTGCGGCATCGATACCACGTTGCTCATCCGTACCCATCAAGTCCATGCAATGATTTGATTCGCCCGTTCCAAACACGGAAACTTGAGCAACACCATATCCATGTGGAACGTAGTTCTCAATCAGCATGCGACCCAACCGATTGGCAGGTGTGGTGGCATCAACATCACCGTCGCTGTAATACGGCCCAATTTCGGCGATAACTGGAACTTGACAATCCGAACTCAAATTTTCTGTTGATGAATAATCGCATCCGTCGATAACAGGCAACCACAATCCAAGGTGAACTTCTGCGCCACCTGCTGCACCTGCACCTCCATCTGCAAGCGTAATGCTTGGAACAGAGACAAAGACAGACTGCACGGAGCCGATATCGTACGTACCATTTACGGTAACTCTAGAAAAGACGTCAGTGTTGTCGTATTCGAGATTGGAACGATCCCACGGTTCGGGATAAACTGCCTCTGATGCATCGCCTATGTTGTTTTGTAAATCCTCTCCAAAACATCCTGAAAGAATGGATGGTAGGAGGAAAATCAACAGCATGGATATGCTTCGCATTGTCCTTGCGTTACAAATCCGACATAAGACGCTTTTCGCCTTATGCTACGTCTTCAGATTCCCGCGCTTCGAGTTCGGCGCGAACTTCATCCATGTCCAAGACTTGGAGTTTCGTAATCAAATCCTTGAGCGCTTCTTCCGGAAGTGCGCCAGGTTGCATGAATACCCCAATTCCATCCTTGAATGCAATTGTTGTTGGGATGGAACGGATGCCAAACGAACCCGCTAGCGCTTGCTCGACTTCTGTATCGACTTTCGCAAAAACGACATCAGGGAATTCCTCAGAAACACGCTCGAAGACGGGACCATAAGCACGACATGGCCCGCACCATTCGGCCCAAAAATCGATAATCACGAGGTTGTTCTCCTCGATGATGTTGTTGAATGAGGCCTCTTGCATTTCCACGGTCGCCATACTAGGGGCTCTCGCTCACAGTATAAGTGCTCATGCATTTTACCTGAGTAGCGAATCGACGGATTGATGTGCTGTCCAGTCGAGCGCGGGGCATGAGCAGACTCATGACAATCGTGACCGCATTTCTGTTCCTCAGCGTTCTTGTGATTCCGCAAGGTGTTTCTGAGGAGACCGCAGATGACGGTGCTACAACACCTTCCATCATCATTTCAGAAGTTCTCGCATCGCCAAATGGGATGAAAAACAACGAAACGTGCTCGAATTGTTACAACGCAACGGATTGGAACGGTGACGGAGAATACGGAAAATTTTCGGATCAGTTCATTGAATTGCATAACCCAACCGACCAAGCCATCAACATCTCAGATTGGGTTTTGGACGATATTGCAGACGGAGGTAGCGCTCCCTGTCAATTGGCACGCAACACGATTCTCCAGCCTGGAGAATATGTTTCAGTCTTCATCAATGCTTCCCGTATCGAATTGGATTACTACGATGGAGATACCGTGAATCTCTACGATGTCGACGGCACGTTGGTGGATTCCTTGTCCTATCCGGACCGTGATTCATGGTACGGGAACTCCTACATTCCACTCGACAATGGGACCATTTGGAAGGTTCGACCACCTACACCGGGCTATGCTCCAGACGAATCATTCGATGTCGCCCAGAACATGATCGGTTGCTTTGGAATCAGTGACGGTGGATTTGTTGAATCCATGCTCCTCAAAGGTAGAGTCGTCACCATGAACAACGAAGCTGATGTCATCAACGAAGGTCGTGTCTTGATTCGTGACGGTAAAATTGAGGCTGTGTGGGGTGGAGACAACATTCCACAGAACGTCGACCTTACCGATGTTCAAATCGTTGAAACAAACGGTACCATTTACCCGGGATTGATCGATTCGCACAACCACATGCATTACAACCACATTCCTTTGTGGGATTTCGAGGTCCACACCTCCGTGAAATCAGAGGAAGGCGGTTACTCAAATCGGAACCAGTGGAAGAACAATCCGAACTACAAACGGGACATTTCTTGGATGAAGACCTTCGTTCAAACCGCTTCGATGTGGAACATGGCCGATCAACAAATGAAGTACGCAGAGGTCATGGCTGTCGCTGGAGGCGTGACGGCTGTCCAGGGTTCACCCTCAAGCAACACCGACGCTTGGGACAGTATGCTCTCACGAAACATCGAATTGTACAATTTTGGTGGCGATGGCATCCACACCAAGGTGACTACCCTTGAATCCGATTATATGGGAAGCCACATCACATCAGGTAACAACAGTGGAAGTTTGAATGCGTGGTACCTCCATCTATCCGAAGGCGTCGATGAATCAAGCCGTGCAGAATTCGACATCCTTGTCCAAAACAACCTCTTGGTTGGCGAATTGGTCGTCGTTCATGGGACTGCGCTCACATCTGTTGAATTCCAAAAGATGGGTGAAGTTGGTGCCGACCTCGCATGGTCGCCACTGTCGAACCTCTTGTTGTACGGAGACACAACCGATGTGGTAGCTGCCGACCAGGCTGGCGTTCGAATTTCACTCGCACCTGATTGGGGGCCAAGTGGTTCGAAAAATGTTCTCCATGAAATGAAGGTCGCAGATATGTGGAATACGAACAACCTCAATTCCTACTTCTCTGATTACGACCTTGCTACCATGGTTACGAAAAACCCTGCTCTTGCCAACAACTGGGATGATTCTGTTGGGACCATCAACGCTGGACTCTACGCTGATCTTGTCGTTCTGGACACGTTCCACCAAGACCCGTATCGGAACCTTATCGAAGCCATCGATGCAGATGTACGACTGACCATCGTCAACGGACAACCTGTCTTTGGTGATGTTGACATCATGGCCGAACTCAAGGGTGACGATTGGGAGCTCGTCGAAGGACCTGGTTTCAACAAGGCAGTGGATGTTACGGATCGATCGGTCACTGAAGGAACACAATCTTGGTCAAGCATTCTTGCGGACATGGAGATGGCCATGGCACTCAATTCTGAGGATATTGCTGCAACATGGTCATCGAGTACGGACAGTTATTCGTCCATGCAAAGCAACGTCTTGAACAACATCTTCACGACTGGCGATACACGTCACTTTGGCATCATTACACAATCCACTCATGCCAACACCCATATCGATTTGACACAGCTGGAGAATTACTACGAAGTTCCGATGAACAATGGTGAGCGAACTGGGGTGAACGTTGTTCTTGAACCACAAGATAACACCGGAGGTTCAACCATCGACCCAGTGGATGAAACTCCAACCGGAGAGACAAATCAAGAAAACGAAACTACTGGTGGGACTGAAACAGGAAGAGATTCAGAATGTCCACCAAACTGCATCCTCGGAGAAGATGTCGAAGATGCATCATCTGAAGGTTCTTCCCTCATCGGCCCTCAGTCGCTTCTGATTCTTGTATCGTTGTTGCTGCTTGTAGCCATTGGCTTGTTGACAAGAGGAAGTGACGAGGATATGGAAATGGGTGCAGACCAAACGGTCATGATCGAAAACCAATGGCAAGATGAAACGAAACAATTCGTTCCAGAATTGCCTCCGCTCTCTGCTCCACCTTCTTCGGAAGAAGAGTGATTATTGCAAATCCCAAACAGGGCCGTCTGCGGTATCGGTAACTACGACACCAAGGGCGTTGAGTTGATCTCGGATTTCATCTGCGCGAGGCCAATCCTTGTTGGCACGTGCAGTGCTACGTTCACTCAACAAGGCTTCGACTTGGTCCGCAATTTCTGCTTTTCGAGGGTCTTCAACCGGTTCTGCAAGAAGGACATCGGGTGAGGGGAGAATACCGAGAATGTTCCCTGCTGTTTCTTCCAGCCATTCCTTCGCATAGGTTCCAATAGCACGCTTGTCTTCCTCGTCTGTACCTAAGGTCATGAAATATTGGAGTTGCTTGGTTGCTGCAAGCACTTTCGCAACACCTTCTCGGCTGTTGAAATCATCATCCATGGCTTGTGCAAAGCCTTCAGCAAGACGCTCCAACAAGCCAAGCGATTTCGCTAACGGATCTGGACTTGCCATGTCTGGTTCAGGGAGTTGATGCTGCCTGCCACTCGATGACATCCGCAATGCCTTCTCATACACCTGAACAATTCGATCATGATTTCGCTGAGCGTCGCTTAGTAGCTGTTCGTTCATATCGATTGGAGAGCGGTAATGCGCATTGACAAGAGCAAGTCGTAAGACGAGTGGATCAACCTTCTGAATGATGTCACGGATGGTCCAGAAGTTACCGAGCGATTTGCTCATCTTTTCACCATCAATGTTGACGAATCCATTGTGCAACCAATAACCCGCAAGAGGTGCATGGCCAGTATGGCATTCACTTTGGAAGATCTCGGCCTCATGGTGAGGGAATCGTAGGTCATGCCCCCCTCCATGGATATCAAACGAAGTCCCGAAGTGGTCAAGGCTCATCGCACTGCATTCAATGTGCCATCCAGGACGCCCTTCACCCCATGGAGAAGGCCATGTTGGTTCGTCTGGTTTTGCCTGTTTCCACAATGCGAAATCCTTGTGATCACGCTTTCCGCCACCCGTTTTCTCGACACGACCACCAGCACCTTGCCGCACGGCATCGATGGATTGTCCAGTCAACTGGCCATATTTTTCTGGTGCTGATTCGACGTGAAAGTATACGCCGTCATCAGCGATGTAGGCGTGACCTTTCTCGATGAGATCCTCAATAATGTGAATCATTGATTCGACGTATTCCGTACATCTTGGATAGTGATCAGCTCGAAGAATGTTCAGAGCGTCCATGTCCTCGTAATAGGTCTCGATGTTTCGGTCGACGATCGCCTTCCAATCCTCACCAGATTCGATTGAACGCTTGATGATTTTATCATCGATATCGGTAAAATTTTGCACATAGTCGACGTCGTATCCAGAGGCCTCAAGCCATCGGTGAATGAGATCAAAGGCGATGTAACATCGTGCATGCCCAAGGTGACAATTGTCGTACACCGTCACGCCACAGACATACATCGTGACTCTTCCCGGCGATTGAGTCGTGAAATCAACCTTCTCTCGCCGGCGCGTGTCGTGCACTCGTAATGGCATGTGAACATGCAACCGGTTGCGCCCCTCTCACTTGAAGATTGATACGTGGAGGCGTCGAGGAGATACAGAAGACGATGCTGGATTTAACTCGGAAAGAGGGAATCAGGATTGGTTCCTATGTTCTTCGTGACCCGCAATTGGTCAAGTTAGCATGGTTGGTCCCATTGTGCTCAATTCTCGCAGCCGTCGGCATTCACGTTGCGCTTGGTAACACACGTGATGTTCCTTTCTTCATTTCAGAAGCGGACTACCCTGGACTTGAGCGGTTCGTGTTTACCAGCGGATTGTTAGCATCAGCCGTGTTTCATTTCTTTCTAACACTTCGACTGTATGCTCTGTTTAAGAAAAAAGCACGTAGGAGGATATTGCTAACGGCAACAATACTTGGCATTGCGAGTTCGACCCACCTTGCGGTCCTATCGTTCGCCAACATGTACGACCACCTCTCCCTTCACGTCTACACCTCATTGGTGGTTTTTCATGGAGGGTTCACGTGGGCTATTCTCGCTCACTTCTCATTACCAGTTCCAAATAGGACTGGAAGATTGATTCGATTGGTTTCCCTATTCATGGCGTTTGTTTCTCTGACAACGATGACCATCGCCATGAGCAGAGGTATTGAACATCAAAGGCGTACACTTGACATCCAGCCAGAAATGATTCCATTGGACGACCTTCAGCCCTGGATTGATGTGGCAGCTCCTGCAGAATTCATTCTTTTCTTTTCACTACTCGGATGCCTCGCCTCGTTTTCATGGGACATCATCGAGCACGCCGACCAAAACGAGGATTCGACGATCGAGGCTTGACAGAGCAACGGTCTGGGGGACAATCCCCTTCCTACCGCTCGTTTTCCATACTTTGACGACCATTTCACGATGGGAAAGAAGATGACGGACTGTGCCGATGTATTCACATCCTGTTGTCTCCAAACCCGTAGCCATCTCTGGGCCCCAAAGGCCTGCAAACAATCCTGTTTGTGGACGTTGATGCAATTCAGGATGCCCTTTCTCATCGATTCGAACAATACAGTCATACTCGATGATTGTTTTTTTCGTCTTCTTTGGACGGGGCAATTCATGCGCACGAGAACGTCCTTGACAGGTTTCTGAAATTGGGCATTGTTCGCAGATCGGATTGCGTGGCTTACACACAAGAGCACCCAATTCCATCATCGCCTGATTCCAATCACCTGGAGCATCAATGAAGAGATGCTTGTCTGCAAATCGTTGCACATCCTTCAACGATGGCTCCTCTTGATTGGATTGACGAGCCATCACCCGACGAATGTTTCCGTCAACGCACGCAACGGGTTCCGAGAACGCAATAGAAGCAACAGCAGCGGCTGTATATGGTCCAATACCAGGGAGTTTCACTAATTCTTCGTATGTATTAGGAAGCACCCCCCCATGCAATTCGACAACTTCGATTGACAATGCATGCAAACGGCGTGCTCTTGAGTAATATCCAGCACCTTGCCAAAGAAGAAGCACATCGTCAACACTCGATTTAGCCATTGAGGGAAGGGTTGGAAAGCGTTTCAAAAGACGTTCATGATACTCTATACCACGTTCCATCTGAGTTTGCTGAAGCAGAATCTCAGAGAGGAGAATCGACCATGGTGAAGGCTCCAACCGCCATGGAAGCGGGCGCTTGTTGCGCCTATACCAAGCAAGCAAGGCCTCTTGATTCATCTGAAATCATCGCTCGATCAAGCCGCTTTGGCTTCTTCGATCTTGGCATCGTTGGCTTTGATTTGTTCCCATACCAATTCTGCAATATCCTTGACGTCCATTTCCGCATCAATGGCAGACAAACCGTCTGTTACCATGGTGGAGCAGAACGGACAGCCGACAGCGACGGTATCGGCACCCGTTGAGGCCAATTCCTTGGCCCTGATGATGTTCACTCGATCGTTGCCTTCAGGAACGTGTTCCTCCATCCACATTTGGGCGCCGCCAGCACCGCAACAGAAGGAGCCTCGACCACTGCGTTCGGTTTCGATATCAACACCACCAATAGCGTCACGAGGAGCATCGTATTCTCCACCGATGCGACCGAGGTAACATGGGTCATGGTAGGTGACGGAACCGTCGTGCTTTGGTTGAGGGAGTTTACCTTCGTTTTGCAAGTGCGAGATCAACTGAGAGTGGTGCATAACTTCGATGTCTTCGCCTCCGTAGTCTTTGTATTCCTTACCCAATGTGTGGAAACAGTGTGGACAGGATGCAACGACCTTCTTGACACCTAATTCGTTGAATGTCTCCAAGTTGGTCTCAGCGAGCATTTGGAACAGATATTCGTTTCCGGCTCGACGTGCTGCATCACCGCTGCATCCTTCCTGCATGCCGAGAATACCAACATCAAGGCCTGCTTCTTTCATGATGGAGATGGTGTCCCGAGCAACCTTCTTGTTTCGCTCATCGAACGACGCTGCACATCCTGCGAAGTAGATGTATTCGGCAGGTTCAGCAACCTTCACATCGAGGTCAGCAGCCCAATCACCACGCTCGTGGGATGGCAATCCATACGGGTTTGAATCCGATTCGAGATTCTCAATGGTCGCCATCAATGGCATAATGGTGTCTTCAACCGATTCATCGAATTCCATTCGCTCCATCATCAGATGTCGGCGAGCATCGGTCAACTTGGGCACGTGCTCGATATTGACAGGGCAAACATCAACACACGCATGGCAAGTTGTGCAGGCCCAGATGGATTCCTCTCCAAATCGTGCGATGATGTCTTCCTCAGGCGTTTCACCAGCAAACAATTGGGACGCATGATCGTTCGCATAATGACGAACATCGTGAACAATCTGCATTGGATTAAGCGCTTTTCCACTCGCATAGGCAGGACAGACGTCTTGACAGCGAGCGCAGGAAGTGCATGCCCAACCATCGATGAGACTTCTCCAGGTCAACTGAGTGTAATTTGCTGCACCGAAGGATTCCAAATCAAGTTCTTCCAAGGAAACAGCAGAGCCACTTTCATCGGTTGCAAGTGGACGCATCTTTGCCATTGGCTCCGTATCGTAGAATGCAACATTTGGAAGTGCCATGACCAAGTGCATGTGCTTCGAAAGAGGAATCAGGAACAAGAAGGTACAGATAGCGACCATGTGCGCCCAATAAGCTGCATTGATGGTTGTCTGGGATGGTGCAAACGTATCCGCAACCCAAGCACCAATCATTTCCCATGTTGGATGTGGATTTTCACCTGCTTCGACGACGTAGGATGTTGTGCAGATGGTCATAATGAGAAGCAGAATGACATTGCCTTCAAGTTGAGACTTCCCTTTGAGTTTCTCGGGTGTGAACAACACACGTCGGTTGAGTGCGAGGAAACAACCGATCAATGCGCTCGTGTAACCAAGTTCAACCATGCCGTTCCATATCCCGTTTAATGCGTCGGGAAGAATGTGTTCGCTGAATCGATTGGCCGTAGCCAAGTCCAGCATGTCCGATGAGAGCATGAGGAAGCCCCAAAACATCAGAACGTGCATGGTTCCTGCCACTTTGTCTTCCAGAACTTTTCGCTGACCGAGCCACACTGTCAGCGTCTCTTTGAGTCGCTTCCCCCACGAATCGAATCGCTTGTCGGGAGCGCCAAGGAGAACAAGACGTGTCGCCTTTTGCACCTGATAGGCAAAGAAGGCGATTGAGATTCCACCCAAAACAAGAAGAAGGTAGTATCCCTTGATTCCCGCGTAGGTTACGTCGAGCGGATGTTCCATCATGATTCAACCCAAGCGCATTCAATCCTTCAACCCAACGATGGAATCAATACCAATCCTAATGGTTGAGATAGGTCTCCAGCGAACATGGTCAAGGCGAGTGCTCCCGGGAAGTGCATACTTTTCGGAGAACATGCGGTTGTCTACGGCCAACCAGCGTTAGCCTGCAGCATCAGTCAACGTATGATTATCGAACTCGAAGTGGAGGAGACATTCGACAAGTGGCGATTGGATGGGCGAACTTTCAACCCCAAGAAACACCCACACATCGATTTCCTTCGAAAGCAATTGCCACCGATCGAAGATCAACCAGTTCACATTCGAATACGTGGTTCGATACCCAAAGCCTCCGGTCTTGGTTCCTCTGCTGCATTGTCAGTCGCTTTGTGTGGCGCACTGCAGCAAATGCGTGGGGAAGAGGTTGACCCTTTGCAAGCGAGCGAACTGTCACACCGTGCTGAAGCTAGCGCACAAGGTGGACGGGCCAGCCCAATGGACACTGCAACCAGTTCTTTTGGAGGATTTGTTGTCCTTTCAGATACTGTTGAAGACGGCCTCGAGTACATCGGTGTGCGAACCATGAACGTTGATGGAACAACGCTGCAATGGCACCTGCATACTTTCAATGCCGTCATTCCAGACGACGTTGCTCTTGTCATAGGGAACACAGGCGTTCACGGTTCAACCTCGGCGATGGTAAAGCAGGTAGCTAGTTTGATCGGGAATAATCCAGGGCGGAGGGTTGAACTCGAAACCATCGGCGCCATTGCCAGAAGAGGTATTCAGGCCTTACGAGACGGTAACATGCAAGCGGTTGGTCAAGCCATGACAGAGAATCACATGGTCTTACGTTCACTCGGCGTTTCTTCACCTGAACTCGAACGTTTGATTCGAGCAGCTGCACCTTCTAGCCTCGGCGTCAAACTCACAGGTGCAGGTGGAGGCGGTTGCATGATTGCTCTGACAACGAATCCTGAAGAAACAGTTGGTGCCATCGAAATGGAAGGCGGTCGAGCGTTTATCACGCGCTTTAATGAGCCAGGACTTGAAATTGAGCATTTAAGTTAGAAACCGATACTCATAGGTTTCCCCATCAGATGGCGGGCTCTTCCTTTATATATGCGGGGAGAAAGCCGCAACTCATGACCACCGATGAAGAGCGCTTGACTGTTGTCAACGTCGTAGCAAGTACCCGCGTAGCCGAAGAACTCGATCTCCCTGACATCGCAATCCAACTCAATTGCGAGTACGAACCGGAACAATTCCCTGGTGTCGTTTACCGTGTCACGGACCCAAAACTCGCCATTCTTATGTTCCGCTCAGGACGTGCAGTTTGCACTGGCGGAAAAGACGAGGACAATATTCACACAGGTATCGACCGAATGATCAAGGATTTGCGAGCTGCAGGAATCACAACATGGGACCTCAAAGATGTTGAAATCGAAGTCCAAAACATGGTTGCGACCTACGCACTTCACTACCCTGAAGACTACGATGGGAACGACAAGTTCACTGGTGCTCCACTTGCAGGAGAGCCACGTAAGTTGAACCTGAACAACCTCACCTTCCACTTGCCTTTCGACAAGGTCGAGTATGAGCCAGAACAATTCCCTGGTCTTATCTATCGACTCGATTATCCTAAGGTTGTCTGTTTGATTTTCGGCAGCGGTAAAATGGTCATTACCGGTGCACGACACAAGGACGAAATCTTGGAAGCAGTTGAAATCATCAAGGACGAACTTGCTGATCTCCTCTGAGGCCATCGTCGCACCTTTCATGTGCAAGAAGGTACAAGCGATAGCATGGGCGGAGTGCTCAAGCCACGTGTCTTGACCTTGCTTGTACTTGGGCTGATGATTGGATTCAGTCAAATCCCATTGGTTGAACATCATATCGAACTTCCAGATGATCAAGAAATCCAACGGAGTGGTTCAGATCCAGGTGTAACCGACCTACCCTCTTGGAGAGTTGGCGACAAGTGGATTTATTCTGGAACGTTTGACCCATCCATTCTCATCACTGACACAGGCGTATCCGCAAACGTGGGTGAAATCCGTGGAGATGCAACTGCAGAAGTCATCGATATTCTGGAACTTCAATTCGATAACGGAACCGAATGGGTCTACAAACTGCGGATGTCTGCTGATTTTGACAAAAGCGGTGTCGAACTTGAAGGGTTTACTGGGAACGCAGAGATTGAATTCACACAAACCGAATATTTGCGAGTGAGCGACTTTGCGACTGTGAAGAACGACCTTGATTTGTACATCAAATTCATTCCGTACGGTATCGGGTCACTGACACAAATCCTCGGTGACATCACCATTACCAACGAATACAGCCCTGCTACAGAAGCCTACGATTTCCCACTTCGGTATGGTGAACGATGGACTTCATTGACGACTGCTTCATCGCAATGGTCTGGACAAAGCGATTACATAACGCCGTTTCCCCCTCCAGAAACAGATACCAACACAACGACATGGGAAGTTACGGATGTTGGACAACCTCGGAACGCAATTGGAGCTGGAATCGCTTACAGTGGATGCGATGCATCCTATGAACTGACATCATGGAACTCCGACGGCGTCTCGACAGGTTACCGTTGGTATTGCCCGGCTGTCAACAATTACGCATGGCGACATGCAGAAGAGGACGTTGGTCTGACCATCGATTTCCGATTGAAACAATACATGCCAGTTGGAGCAACGGGGGTTGAAAGCAACAGCGACCCAGGTACTCGAGCAACATGTGTTGATGTCGCTCCTGAACGTTCCCTGACAGCGCTTGATTCCCCTCTCGAAGTATGGGTCCATCTTAGCCCATCTTGCTATGGAACAATCGACGGAGTTGGTGTTGAGATAGCATACGATGGCACCTCAACCACCGTTAACACGGCTTCAAACGGTTCTGCCAGCACGACCATTGACTCGGGCAGCAGCATTGACTATTCAGCAACGAATACGGATTGGTCCAGTCATGGCATCATGGCAAAATCTGGAAGTTACGTCGGTGCAGCCACCATCACGCTCGACGAGTATCTTGTTGGGCTGGACTTGATTGCGGATGAGGAGAGAGCCGTCATTATCCGAAATAGGAGTGGCGTGGTCAGTACTGTGAGTTCCCTTTCGGGTTACAATGTACTCCCGGGTGATGATTTGACCATCGAGGTCGCTGTTGTCAACAAAGGCATCACGACTTCGGCAGCGACTGATTTACGCATCTATCATCCAGATGGTTCCATCTTTGATCTTGGACTACCACCGCTCTCTACATACGAATCGCATAAGGTGAATTTCACTTGGACGGTTCCCGCCGATGCAGCGATTGGAACTTTACCGATTCGTTGGGAATCAGACCCACTACAAGTCAATTCAGCAGATGCGGACGCCGACAACGATCTTGGAGAAATTGAGTTGTTCATTGGACGCTTACCAACAGCAGTACTCGAACCCATCGAGATCTACACGAACGTCGAGACGATGATCAACGCCTCTGGTAGTTTCGATGAAGATGGTGGAAATGTTTCCTGCCTGTTCAACGTTCCTTGGTATGACGGTACTCGTACCGCTGCATGGACGAGGGTTGAATCAATCGACTGTATGCTGAACTGGACATGGACGAACGATGGAGAATACCCCATCGAGGTCACCATAACCGATGAAGAACAAGACCAAGTTGAAGCCATCCTTGATGTTGTTATCTTGAATCGAGCTCCGAACATCGAAGTCATAAGTGCCCGCAACGAGGTGAAGGTCGAATACCCCGTGACATTGTATGCTTATGCAAACGACACAGACTCCGAGGACCCATTCCCCGGAATTGTGGATGTGTATTGGCCAAATGCAATCTGTGAAGAGGGGTACTACACCCGTGTTTGCACAACAACCGCTCCAACCGAAGGATGGCACACCTTCCAAGCCGTAGGTGTCGACGATGACAGTGCCATGACCATGGCAAGCATCGACATCCGATTTACCAACATCAACCCTCACGGGCTATCCGTCACCATGACCAATGCGAGTGGGCCTCTGCCTCTCGATGTTCAGCAAACCTGGCATGTTCAAGAAGATCAGGTCGTCAACCTTCGTGGACAAGCGCTCGATTCTATCGATGATTTGGATGGCCTGACTCACCGCTGGTGGCCTGATGATGCACAGCCAAATCTCATCAAGACGTTCGATGGACGTGTCTCGGAATTTGAAATGATGTGGGAAACATCTGGGCTGCACCGAATGCGACTCGAAGTCAGCGACTCGGAAGGAGCCAGCAGTGGTACGTACGAGCGATGGGTGAGCGTTGCAAACGTTCCACCGGTCGTTCAACCATTGCAGGAAGTGCTCCCACTTGCGGAAGGGGAAGAAGTTCGCTTGGTCGGTAATGCAACCGATACAGCCTCCGATTACGATACCTTGATTCGATGCTGGGACGTAGATCCTGGTCTCGATTCCAATGACATTGGAGGTGCTGATGATGACTGTGATGTGGTTGGTGATGAGCTGATTTGGCACTGGAATACGAGCGGAACACACACTGTCATCTATCACGTAACCGATGATGATGGAGTTCGTGTCAGTGAGATTCTCTCTATCGATGTCCTCAACATTCCACCCATCGTTCGGACAAAGGACATCGTTTGCAACGCACTCGAATCCTGTCTCCTCGATGCTACTGGAACGATTGACTCGATGAATGACCTCGACCAAATCACAGTTGTTTGGGATCTTGACACATCCATTGACAGCAATGGGGATGGGGTAAAAGACAACGATGCCGACAAAATTGGAAAACAAATAGAGCATGTGTTTACCCGTCAAGGGTCCTACACAATCCGAGTACTTGCTTGGGATGAGAATCCAGAACGACCCGGAACTCGGGTTATCAATGTTGAAATTGGTGCACCCGAACGCACCATCGTTGAGGATTTAGGCGCTGCACTCATTGGAGAAGAGGCAAATCCTGTCGCACAACTCTCCTTGCTCACGTTCATGCTTCTCACGTTGGCTATGATGACCAGACGTAGGCGCTCAGGCCGGCAACAACGAGCGATGGAGCGACTCGACCAGCAGCAAAATGCAATTTTCAGCGATGAAGAAGTCGGTCTGATGCCACATGAAATTTCTGCCCGTCGCAATCGCCCACAAGATCCTCCTGTTGAGCGGGCGTTTGATTCTGTTGATAGGAATCCTGCATCATTGAATGGACCTCCAATCCCGGAATCCGGATTGCCTGACGGATGGACAATGGAACAATGGGGATACTATGGTCAACAATGGTTGGACTCACAACTTGACAATGGCTAAGTACAAGGAAGCAGACATTCTGGCATGGCGAACCGCATTCTTGCACTGCTTGTTTTGTTTCTCATGGCAGGTTCATCTGCCGTGCACGTTGTCAGCAACAACACAACGGAACTCGACGAACTGCCAACCATTGAGCAATCCTCGGGTACGACAAGCTCCACAGATGTGCCAAGTTGGCGTATAGGTGACAAATGGACCTATGAGACACAATTTGATGTTTCTCAGCTGCTTGCACAAGCCAACGTATCTGCAAGCCTCAACACATTAACCGGAGATACTGTTTACGAGATTGATGACA
This sequence comes from Candidatus Poseidoniales archaeon, assembly GCA_038105035.1. Taxonomy (GTDB): domain Archaea; phylum Thermoplasmatota; class Poseidoniia; order Poseidoniales; family Poseidoniaceae; genus MGIIa-L2. The sequence goes on from JAYOBT010000003.1 coordinate 44,374, forward strand.
TCTTCTTCATCAATGTTGACGGAATCCAAACCCTTGCCTACAAGATGCTCATTGAAGGAGAATTCTCATCAGGAAACAATGGCGCTACGCTTGAAGGCGTGAGTGGAAGACTCGACATTGATTACTCTGGAGAGGACATCGTTCGAGTTCGAGATCTCGCAGTCATCAATTCGGAATTTGAATTGGACGTCGACTTTGCACCATTCAATCTTGGCTTCTTATCTCAGAAATTAGCCACAATATCATTTGACACCTACTACGATCCACCCAAAGAAAAATACGATTTCCCAATGAGAACGGGTGACCAATGGTACATGCCCTTCATGTCGGGGACCAGTGTAAGCGGCTCATCGGATTACTTTGACCCAACGTCGTTTGATACACAAGGGGCTGAAAACACATCTTGGCAGGTCACCAAAGATGGTATTCCGACCGAAGACGGACAGAATATCAAATACGAAGGCTGTGATGATTCCTACAAGATCAACGAATGGAACGCTACTGGTGTAAGTGCTGGATTCAATTGGTATTGTCCAGCTGTTCGATTCAACTCTTGGATTCGAATCTCAAACGCTGCTGGATTCACGATTGATTGGCTGTTGAAAGATTACGAGCCTGTTGATTCGTTCGGCGTTGACAAGAGGAAGAACCCCGGTGGCAGAAACGTCGATATCGAGGTTGAAACACAATTCATCGCAACATTACCAGATTCAATGTCAAAAATTTACGCAACATACTCGGTCGCTCCCAATGGCATTCCCGAGGTCAACAAAAACCTCCAATTGCGTTACGAAATGGCGGGAACGCTGATCAATCCAACCACCAACGGTAGCGGACAGATTGAAGAAACAATCAACGTTTCAAATGTCGTTGATGACACGATTGCTAGCGACGATTTTAGCAGCAATGGCGTGATTGTCTGGGATCCAGTCCAGGAAATTATTGGCGTTGCTACAGTCGTCATCGACTTGTCTGTTGTGGGCATCGATTTGGTTGCTCAGGAAGATTCCATCATCGTCACACGAACACGCAACGGAGAAGTTGCTACACTCTCCAAATCAATCGGCTACAACGCATTGCCTGGTGACGAACTTTCGTTCTCCTTGCCAGCCCAAAACAGAGGTGTTTTGCCGTCCCCTTCAACTGAAATGGAAATCGTCGTACCAGATGGTGATTCAAGCCGACAGGCTGTTCCATCCATCGATGCATACAGTGAGCAACGAATTGTCATCGACTGGATTGTACCCGAGGAAACCACCATCGGCAATCAAACACTGACGTTCACCGTCGACCCAGATGAACTGATCACAGGAGATGCCAATCGAAGCAACAACCAAGCAACAGTTGACGTCTTTATCGGTCGTGCCCCGAATGCCTCCATCTCCATAGATACTGGAAATTACACATTCGAGAACGTCTTGATTGACGCCCGGTCCTCTTTCGATCCTGACGGTGGGGACGTAGAGTGCCGATTTGAAATCGAGTCTCGACCAGGTCTTGTCGATGTTATCACAACACCAGACTGTGCCATGAATTGGAACTGGTCCGACGATGGTGACTGGGAGATACGGACTGTTGTCACAGACGATGAGCTTGATACAACTGTATTGATCAGCAATGTCACCATCTTAAACAGAGCACCGTACATCAACCTCAGTCACCCGGCAGAAGTTGCTGTCGAATCCTCGATTACCATTGATGCAAGTGAAAGTGGAGACCTCGATACAATATCTCCATCGGGCCAGCAGGTCAGTGTATCTTGGCCTGATTTGAATTGTATCGAAGGGTTAACCCAACCGACGTGTACATTCACGCCACTTGAAGAGGGTACGATGCCGATCCGTGCCATTGCAACCGATGACGATGGTGAGGAAACCGAAGTGCTCTCATCGATTGAAGTTCTCAATGTCGCCCCGACCATTGGAGAAATAGGCGTGTGGATTTCAGGCGTAAACACGCCCTTCGATGCAAACGGAACGTGGATACTACAAGAAGATCAAACGGTTATCTTGCGCGCTCAAGGCGATGATACGCTCAACGACCGTGACGGACTTATCATCGATTGGAACCTCAGCGATGTTCTCGATAATCTCACCGTTTCAACCGATGGATCAGCCTCAGATGTTGCAACTTCATGGCCGACGTCAGGTGAACATATCATCTCAGTTCGAGCTGTCGATGATGATGGAGCAACTTCTTCGACATCCCTGGCAAAAGTCACGATTGTCAACGTACCTCCAACCATGACCGCTGAAGCAAATTTCCTCAATGCTGTCAACAATGGCATCACAGTATCTGAAGACGACAAAGTGGTCTTCGACGTCGCTGTCGATGACACCGCTTCCGACAAGGATTCATTGGAAGTTTGCTGGGATATTGATGGAACACGAGATGCAGATCTTGATGGAACCCTAAACAACGATTGCGATGTGAGTGGTACTCATTTTGAATACACATGGGAAACCAGCAATCCTCAGTTCCAAACCGTGACGGCATGGGTGAAAGATGACGATGGGGCCATGGCTTCAATCTCTGCTGTGGTGAAGGTTCAGAACGTGTTGCCAAGCGCTGAAATTTCGTTTGCGAATGGTTCGCTCGACAATTTGGTCAAGGGCGATACGCTCAATCTCACGTCTGATGGGACCTTTGACTCAGACTCGGACATTTTGAATATGCTCTACGTCTGGAAATTTGAATGGAGAGGCGAAAGCGACTTGGGAGAAACAGGCCCTGTTGTATCCATTGCAAATTTGCCAGTAGGTACATGGGACGTCAACCTCACTGTTACAGATGATGATCTAGCGTCTTCTACCACGACCATTACCATCGTTGTTTCAGAACCACCTCCTGAAGGATTCCTTGAGGAATTCAGCGATACACTGGGCGTGTCTCAGACCATGTCGATTGTCATCATAGGCCTCGTTGTTTTGGTGATCGTGTTGGCATCGTTCCTCTTGGTCACTCGTCGTTCACCTCCGGATTTGGTCGAAACACCGTCAAACAAAGCATGGGATACAACTCCGTTACCGAGTTACGAACCCTCGGAAATGCCTGCATATGGACAGCCTGCACAACAAGCCCCTGCACAACCTGAACCCATCGCTGAGCAGCCTGTCACGAATCAAGGGCCACCACTTCCAGCCACTGGTCTACCGGCTGGTTGGACCATGGAACAATGGGCGTATTATGGTGAGCAGTACCTTGCTGCAAACCAAGCACCTGCACCCACCTATCAACCGACACCTTCAATGACTACACCATCGCCTCAGAATACGAATCTGTCCGACCTACTGGATGATTTGGACCTGTGATAGCAATGGGAAATCTTTGGCAGTTCTTTGGACTCCCCGACCCTGATGCAGGCGGCGTAGCTCGAGTTACCGAGGCACCAGCCACTGCGCAGAGAAGTCAATTGTCCAGTGAACCTGTTGAAGCAGTAACACAAGTTGTTGAAGAGACGCTAGAACCTCCAACTGACAGGCCCACGACGTTTGAGTGGAATGGACCAGTGACTCCTGACGGACAGCCATTTCATGATCTGTCTCAACATAATGGACGGATTCTGATTCGACCGACACGCGCACTACGTTATGTTAAACCAGATGAAAAACATCGCATCCACACAAGAGACATCGCTCAACGAGTGTTGCAGGGAGATACGGTGATTGTTGATCTAAGGACGTTGGTCCACATGGAATCCCATCAACAGGCCTGTCGACGAGAATTACGAGTTATGTGTGAACAAGTTGGTGTTGGCGTGTTTGCCTTGGATTCGGAGGATAAGTTGCTTATGATTCCAGGGGCTGATGTCGTTGTTGACATCGAAAAGCACGAACTTGGACTCACACGATTGCTTAACGTATCCTGAGGTGAAAAAATGGATAGGCGTCAGCAATTCACAGGTTCTTATCTCGAACTCTTTACCTCATCGATGTTGTTTTTCATTGCCTTGACATTCTTACTGGCTTGGCTAACGTTTTTTTCGCCATATGAATTGTTTGAAGATGAAGAACGTCTTGCTATGATGAACTATGTTCTCATCACAATGTTTGCTCTGGGCCCTGTCATGGCCATTCTAGCAGGAATTGCGTTTGATACATTGCCGCTTGTGTACAGTGTCCCGTCCTTTGAACGTACAACAATGCGACATTTTCTCCAACTCAATGCACTTGGGCAATTGTTCATTCATGCTGGGATTTACATTGGTAACTGGAATTTGTTCATTGAATTCTCAGGAATCGGAATCACACTGATGTGCCTTGCATTGCTAACGCTAACTCCCTCATCGATTGACATTGTGAAACAGAAGAGCAACTCGGGCGAGGTGGGAATCTTTTCTTACTCACCCGGTCTTGTTCTTGTCTTCTGCTCTTTGTGTATTGCAGCCACATGGTTTATGCGCGATGTTCCCGGCATGATCGAGGTAGGGGTCGCCTTCATCGTCGGGATTTTCTGCATGATGATGATGTCAACAGTCATGCTTTCGCATTTCAATCGAAGATTGGGTTGGAATGTAACAAACCCGAAAACCCTTCCAATTCGTTTCTTCATCCTGATTTTCCTAGGCATTGGCTACGTTGCAGCGAGCTTCCTCCGGGCGAGAGGAGCAATCTCAGAGGATTTGATTGACATCGGTTTTTCAGTGCTTCTTCTGAATGTGTTTTTGATGATGAATCCATTGAAGATCTTACGATACTCGATTGGTAAATTTGCGAAACCGCATTCTCGATTTGTATTCGTAGGATATCTGCTCCTACCCCTTCTCTCGCTCGTTTCAATCGCACCTATTTGGACGGGTCACGAAGGCATGGCGAACATTCAACCAGCACACTGGTTGTTGATTGCCTATTCTTGTTTCTTCGTGGTGTGTGGATTTGCTATCTATCTCCATGAGGACCATTTGCATTATTCCCCTTCAACCAGGATTACACACTGGCACCTCGTCTTGATGTTCCTCGCCTGTGGTGTACTTATGACATGGTCGCTGTATGACGGGGCCGTTTTGCTTGATGGAGAATATTTGCCAGTTTATGTTTGGATTGGAACACAAAGTCTTGCATCGTTCTTGCTTGCCATCCTTTTTATTCGTCATACTGTTTTCCCATCGGACAACTGGCATCGCATGCCTATGTTCTACGATCGACTCATGGAAAGTAAGGATTGAACATCGTTAAGGAAATCGAGCGATGACTGGGTAAATCCCAACACAGCCGGCTCCGTTCCTTCAATCAAATGAGCGTACTTTCCCATCATACCAGCCAAGTCATAGCCTCCTGCTTTACCAACCCATGAGTTTGATTCGATAAGTTCGATAAGAGCATCATCAGAAAAGTCTTCGATTTCAACAACAGCATGTTCGATGCTTGAGTGCCAATTGCCCATTGCATGCACCATCGTTGCGGACCATACGCGGTGACGGCGCCCTCGCAAACGCAGAAGCATAGCAACTGCTTGTTCTTTCGAAGATGGTTTTCCCATTGCAGCTTGTTCATCATCGGGATCCTCGACAAGCGTATCCGATACGATTACGACATCGTATTCCTCATCGAATGAGACTGCATTTGCTTTACGTAGGGCCACTTCTTTCACCTGGCCAGAGAGAATTTGCCGAGGGACGGATTCATCCACACCTTCAATCGCAACTTGTTCGACGTTTGCAAAGCGCTCTCGAAGAATGGCCCCACGTCGCTCAGATGCAGAAGCAAGGAGGATGCGCATAACCAACACACGTCACATCAACCACATCACATTTTGCAAACAAATTGGGGGTGAATTTCAAGTGTTGAATCGTGTTCCTCCAATATGAGGCGGAACTATGGACATCATGGAACGAATTCCCACACACGTTGAAGGACTCGATGAGAACATGCAAGGTGGCATTCCAAAGGGACATATCTGCATCGTCGCAGGTGCATCCGGTGCAATGAAGTCGAGTGTTACGTTCTCAATGCTTTACAACGCAGTCTTGTACGGGGAAACGAGTGGAATTTACGTCACGCTTGAACAAGGAAAAGATTCCTTGCGGGCACACATGTCCAACATGGGTATGAACGTTGACGACGCTCGTGTGCGCAACCGTATTGCAATTATTGATTTATCAGACCTTCGCGTTCAACTCGACGAACAAGGGATGAGCAATCGTGTTGATTGGATGGGTCAGCTGATTAAGCAACTCACAAACTACAGAAAATCCATTGGCTTCGAACTCCTTGTTTTCGACTCGCTTGGTGCGTTCTTCACACTCACCAAAATGGAGAATCCTCGTGATGAGATCTTCAGACTTTTCGAAGCAGTACGTCGTCTCGAACTTACTTCCTTCTTCATTTGTGAAATGACCGGTGAAAATCACAGGCAATTTGGTGAGTATGGCGTAGAAGATTATCTCTCTGACGGCGTTATTCACCTTGTTATGGATCGCAAAGAGGACGATGTACAACGAAAACTCGGCATCATTAAGATGCGTCACACTCGGCATGCACTGGGTTACAAGCCTTTCAATTGGAAACAAGAAGAACAGCGATTTACTGTTCTTTGATCATTCAACCGTTACTGATTTCGCAAGGTTGCGAGGACGGTCAACATCATTCTCCAAGGCCAATGCCGCTTGATAGGCAATGAGTTGTGTTGGAAGCACACTCAACAATGGTGTTAACATAGGCATCGTTGATGGAATTGGAATACTTACATCCGCTATTTCTGAGATAGCATCGCCTTCCTCGTGGATCAAGATGATCTTTGCACCGCGCGCTTTGCATTCATGAATGGCATTCAAGGTTTTATCTTGAACACCATCGTTCGGTGCAATGACAACAACGGGTGAATTCTCTTCAATCAACGCAATTGGCCCATGCTTCATTTCACCGGCAGGGTAAGCGAGGCACGGAATGTAGGCGATCTCCATTAGTTTGAGCGCACCCTCAGATGCGACAGGAGATGAGATGCCTCTACCCAGAAACAAGACACTTTTCGCCTTTGTAACCAATCCAACTGCTTCTTCAATGGGACCGGGTTTGTCAAGATAACTTCGTATTTTTTCTGGGAGTGTGCGCATTTCACGGATAATCGATTTCCCCTTCGTTTTAGAAAGATGGCGGCTTCGACCGAGTTGTAGAGCGAACAACGCTAAGGCTCCGACCATATTGGTAAACGCCTTTGTTGAAGCAACGGATTGTTCTGGCCCAGAATGTATGTATACGCCTTTGCCGCATTGCCTTGCTATACTTGAACCGACAACGTTCACGATGCCATAAACATCCGCCCCCTTGCGTTGAATTTCCTTGACTGCTGAGAGCGTGTCGGCCGTTTCTCCGGATTGAGAAATGGCTAAATGAAGTGCTTTAGGATTGATAACTGGGTCGTTGGCATTGAATTCACTCGCCACGTGAGATACCGCAGGAATTCTAGCCCATTGTTCAATCAGAATCTGGCCAATCTGAGCGGCATGCAAGGCCGTACCACAACCGATGAGGCGAACGTGCGGGAGTTGCGCGAGATCTTGTGGTTGTACTTGCAAACCACCGAGTACGGATGTTCCCTCTGCATGACGTAAGCGACCCGAAATACAGTGCTGTAAGGATTGAGATTGTTCATGTATCTCCTTCAACATGAAATGGGGATAATCCCCTAAATCGCTTTCTCCCCATTCCTCTTCTAACTGGAGATGGGAAGATTCAACCTCTTTGCCGTCGATTCGCATTACCTGAAGATCTTGATCATCAACCTTTGCAATTTGTCCGTCTTCGAGCGCTACCAATTTGTCAGTATGCTCGCGAATCGCATGAGGATCGCTGGAGATGAACATCTCATTCTTTCCCCGACCGATGATGAGAGGTGAACCATTCCGAGCGCACAGAACATAGTCGTAGTCTTCAAACAAAACACATACACCCCATGTCCCTCTCGCCATTGAAAGAACACTCTGAAGCGCTTCAAGTGGCGCATCACCTTTCTCAAGTGCCATCGAGATGTAATGGCAGAACACTTCTGAATCGGTTTCAGAATTGAGTTGTACGCCTACGCTTTCAAGACGCTTACGAAGAGCATCCGAGTTTTGCAGAATACCATTGTGAACGATAGCCACTTTTCCATCGTTACTGAGATGAGGGTGCGCATTTTCTTTGGTGACCGCACCATGCGTAGCCCAACGCGTGTGGGCGATGCCCATCGAACCCTTGAATTTCGGTAATGACGAAGCCATTTCGGAAATTTTTCCAATATCTTTGTACGATTGCAAATGTCCGTTCTTGACAACCACGCCACTTGAGTCATACCCGCGGTATTCAAGACGCATCAATCCTTTGACAAGCAAGGATGAGGCATTGCGGTGACCGATGTAGCCAAAGATTCCACACATGGTATCATCTCAAAGATTGAATTTTTCCGAACAAATCGGGCAGGTGACTTGAGCTCGCATCAAATCCGTCACAGGGAAATTGGCATTGCATGAAGGGCAGACAGCTTGCCGCCGAAGAGGTGGCAAATCTGCTAACGGTGGAAGCGCACCAGGTTCGAGTTCAGCCACTGGTAGAGGAGGTAGGCCTTCTGCGACAGGAATGGAAGGCAATGGTGCTGGGTTCGGTAATGGAGGGAGCCCTTTAGAAACAATATCTGCAATTTCACGATCCTGTTTTCTCTTCATGCGGCGATTGAGTCGTGCATTCCCTTCCCCAGCAATGCTCTTGGCTTCAAGTTCTTCTGCAAGTGTGGGTTCTTCCATCTCAACCTGCACTGGAGGACTTATTGGTACTGTAGCGACTAGTTCTTCCTCTTCGTCGTCTTCCTCTACGTGTACGAGAATGGCAACTTCATCTTCCTCAAGGACGTCTGCGTCGACAACATCTTCTTTTTTGCCAGAACGAAGAGAGATGACCACGAGAACGAACAGAATGAAAAGGACTGAAATCAGACCAAGGAAAATCCTCACCTTCATTTTGTCCGACCCTGGAAGAGGTTCAAGCAGTTGCTCAAGCAGGGACTTTGCTTCCCCTGCATCTTGTTCCTCATCGAGGAGGAATTTCTGCATAGAAAAACGTCCTGTTTCAGATACGAGGAACAGAATTCCGTCTTGAGCATTCATACTGTATCCGAGAACCCCGTTCTCAGATACAATGTTTCCAAGACCAAATACGGGTTGCTCTTTTTCACTTGTCAGAATTCCATAACGAGCTACTTTTCCACGGACTGTGATTTCATCGTAAATGACCTCGACCATATCGTTACGTTGGTTGTACAAGACAATGGATGCGCCTGGTGCCTGAACACGATACATCTCCTCGTCCCAATCTCCTTGGGTCGCTATCGTAACAATCTCCGCATTTTGACCAGAACCTTCAATCCATGAGGCAAAAATGGTCTTATCGTTATCGATTGTTAGTATCGCAATTTGAGCAGAGAATGCGTCATCTCCAATCGAAGACTGGTACGACCATGAAGTCGACATGAGATCACCTCTTGCATACATCAAGCCACTTCGCTCGACTCCGGTTACATCGTCTCGTTCCTGTTGGAAGAGAATATGCAAGACTTCGTCATCGAGTACGGTCGACAACTTGTCACCATCATCGGGATGAATCTCGACGTTTGCGAGATGCGTCTTTGGCTCACTCCAACTCGCACCCTCATCGGGAGTGGAAGAATACAAACTGAAAATCGAGGTGACATCACTCCATGAGCCACCCGTGGAAATATTACGGTAGTATCCTGACAAAACCATTGTTCCATCATCCTCGGCCAAATCAAGTCCCCAATATTTGCCCTCGGAAATTTTCAGTGGCGTGAGGTGCTTGTGTATGGGAAGCATCTGCCCTGCAGAAGAAAAAGAAGTCATAGCAACATTGCTCATGAAGTATCCTTGCTCGCTTTGTTCTCTGCTCGTCCAAGCAGCATGCACCAACCCGTCTTCTCTAAGGTGAACGTCAAGTTCTCCTTCCCAGTTATCCTCGACGAGTGTGTCTGTCAGGAGCAAAAGATTGTCGTTCAAAGATCGAACGTGAAGTTCTCCGTCAATCGATGTAAACACGAGCGTTGAGGATTCTACGCCGACAAAAGCAACAGGGAATTCGCCATCGGATAAGGAAAGCGTGGTTGAACCTGCAACGGTTGATACATCGCTCACTACAACACTGAACGTTGTCTGACTGAATTCGCTTTCGACACCATCTCCCGTAAGTGTAGCACGGTACAATACCGCGCCGATCTCATCTGATTGATGTCTAAAGTCAACGGTGGTGTATCCGGATTCACTGGTAGCACCTGGAACGAAACCAATTCGTTCTTCATCAATAAGTTGCCATCCAGCCTCAGGAATCCAATACTCAAGTGCTATGTCAAGAGAGAATGCTTCGGATTTGCCAAGGTTGTCAATCCGTAGGTCAATTCTGTATTCTTCATCCACTAAGGGGACGACTGGCAAGGTCGTAACGAAGCCAGGCAAGTAGCGTAGTACGGGTTGATCTGGTCGTTCCAAAATTTCGTAATCGATGGTGTACACATTGTCCGAGGTATCAGGGTCACCTTGTGCGTTGTTCGGATCCAGTTCAATCTGAACTTGATGCAACCCTGCAACGGTCGCAGACCAAAACAACGTGACTTGGACTGATTCTCCTTTTGGCAGATCAGGAATGAGGCCTTGCGAAGGATAGATTTCAGATTCATCCCCCGGAGCAACCAGTCGAACAAAGATATCCGAGGCATCAGCATCACCTGCATTGTAGACCTCAAACTTGATCTCAAGTAAACTTCCTTGATACGCCTCTTCTGCTGGCATGCCGCGATTCAGCACCTCAAAATCACCAACAAATCGCAACGATGGCGCAGGGTCAACGTTGTCGATTGTGTAACTCCTTTGAACGATTTTTGATTCTTTTCCGGAGTTGTTCACCATGCGTACAGAGAGTTCTCTGAATCCATCATCAACTTCGGTTGTATCCCAGTTGAACGACCAAACTGACTTCCCATCTTCGCCTGGATTGTTATTGGTTTGAATTGTACTACCAAACAACCATTCGCCATCATCGACACGGTACTCGATTCGATCATGCTCCACGCCTTCAACTTCTCCTTTGACTTCAACCGTACCTGTCAAGGAGTTTCGCGAGATGGGCGTATCTATCAGGATACTTTCTCGAGAAACCTTGAACTTGCGATAAGCCACGTTGGAAACGTTTCCATCATCGTCGGAGGCTTTAGCATGTAGAAGTAAGAACTTCTCATTCGAGCTATAATCGACCCATGAATCTTGAACTTCAACATCGAGGAACCAACTTTCCATGGTACCATTGGCTTCAGTCCAATCCAGCAGCATCTTTGGACCACGATTGTTGAAATGTTGCTCAATGTACACCTCAACACGTTGATAGGCGATTTCGGTCATGTTGACTTCCCCTGAAATGCGAGTGAATGAATCGCTCAGCAACCACGTTCCATTGGAAGGATAACTTACGTTGACATCGCTCTTTGATTCTTTCACTACGAACCCGTTGTCGCATGGAACGCCCTCGATTGAATTCACGGCACATGCTGCGTCGATGATTCCAAATCCGTACTTTTCATTCCATCTCTCGGACAAGGTTTCGTCGTATGGGTCTCCTCTTTGTTCGGAACTGTTTCGAAGAATATCCTTTACTTCCTGAGGGCTGAGGGACGAATCGGCTTCCAACATGAGCGCAACAATTCCCGAAGCAATCGGAGTGGCCATGCTCGTCCCTGACTTCGAATCGTATTGGTCGTCCGCAAGACCCGTATCTCCCGGTATCGGTAATGATGTTCCGTAGGTCGCTGAGATAATGTTGTGGCCATACGATGTGATGTCTGGTTTGAGTTCATCCCATTCATCATCATCTCCATCGCTAATTCGTGGGCCCCAATTTGAGAAATCAGAATGCTCGTCGTCATCGCGTAGGATTGTGTTCTTGTCGTTGACTGAGCCGACTGTGATTGCACCGTCTGCACTTCCAGGGGACGGTACTCTGTTGCTACCATCGTTACCGATGGCTACAACACAGATGATACCTTCAGCAGTGGCTTGGTTAATGAGTGATGCCTCAGCGCTTGTTCCATTATCCCCCTGATCGCCTGCATTAAGAGGAGTCCCCACAGAGCCGTACGACATGGATGCGACCTGAATACCACGGTATGTCGAGTTGATGCCCCAGTCCGTATCCTTGTTGTTGATCATCCATTGGATTCCAGCTAAACTCGCTTGCGAATTGGTTCCACCGCTGTCTGTTAAGACCTTGATATCAACCAAAGCAGCACCAGGAGCAGTTCCTCTGTGAGTACGGGTTGTATCGCCTGTGCCCAATGCAGAACCTGCTACGTGCGTTCCGTGACCGTTTCCATCGTCTGGATCGGCGGAGCCATCTGGATTCGGATTTGGAGAAGTCGCATCAAAACCTGCGACCCACTTCTGGTCGCTGTAAGTTGATGCATCTGCATCGGGTGCATCATCGATGTCATCAAAATCATTGAGGGAACGATGTTCATTATCGACACCAGTGTCCATCACTGCAATAACGACCCCTGTTCCATAGTAACCCAACTCATGTGCTGTGTTTCCGTATTCCTGTGAAGGACGTGCCAGTGCTGCTTTTGAAGCAACATCGTTCAATGGAGCCATGACGTTTTGCATCTCAACAACGACAACTCCCTCAAGGTGATAAATATCCATGAGAGCGGATACAGGGACCTTGTCGACAACGATGCTGTCAATACTCCGCAGTACTTCGAACCAAGCGCCATTCTCAATACCAATCCAACCATGGGCATCGAGCGTTGTCTTCAGAGAAGTGATCTCTGGCTCTGAAGGATGCCACGCGTAATCGACGACGATAGCCACCGTTTTGCGACCATCTGGGCCAATGATGGCCGTAGGTGACGCTGAATCCATGCCGTCAAGAACACGCTGTAGTCGATCATCCATCCCATTCCAGTCAAGGTCTGGACCGTAGGCCTGCCACCATCCGTAATCCAAGGAAGCGGCTCGACCTTGACGGTCGTACATTCGAAGTGGGCGGTCGCACAACTCATCACCACACATGAGTGGAGGGAGCCCTTCGACCATAATCGGAGGCGCATGTGTAGGTTCTTGCACCTCAGGAAGCGTTTCTATTGCCTGAACTTGTGATGCCATAGGCAACAAAAGCATGAGCAAAACCAAGAACAATGCCTGCCTTGGATTCGAATAACGAGACCTTCCGCTCATAATCGCCATACCTCACCACAAATCGATATATTTTGATGGTATCGCTCCAACGTGTATTGATTAACCCAGATTATCCATGCTTTGGCCAGGACAGATGTTTCGGTTCTTTTGAGCATTGAAGTTGAGGCCCTGTACGGCGCTCGACCATACCTAGTGGAGCCAAACATACAGGGCAGTCTCCTGCTTCTGCAATATGTTCCATCCACGCTATTCGGGTTTCTGCCTCATCTCCTGCTTCCTTGAGTTTTCGCAATGGTTCGCGCAAGTTCTTGGGGACATCGAGTCCGAGTTCTGTCCAAGGGTCGTCAATATCGGACACGTCGACCATCGATGATTTAATTTGATCAAATCCTGCTCTTGAATTACCGAATCCTTTGGGGCCTCCATCGACAACACCCATCGGATAAGGCCCCCCTCTTGCGACGAGGGGAAGCAATGCATAGGCAGCGACGAACCCTCCGATGTGTGCCATGTGGGCAACTGTGGAATATCCTCCGAGGCCAACCGTATTGAACGCTCGAATCAACTCAAATCCAAAATAAAACAAGGCTATGATGGTAACTGGCCATGGTCGAATCAGAATGAGTGGGAACGGGATTTCGTCCCGAGGCCAACCAGAAAGATAGGCTCCAAGTAGGCCATATGCTGCACCAGACGCTCCCCAAGATGGTGTTCCTGAGCCACTGTTGAAGAGGACCCAGGCAATTGAACCTCCGAGCAATCCTGTCACATAGACGATTGTGAACCGTTTTGTGCCCAACCGCTGCTCAAGTGGAATTCCAACCAAGGCGATGACAAGGACGTTTCCAAGAACGTGGGTCACGTCGCTCATACTGTGTAGGAAGCCTGCTGTGAACAGGGTTGGGTAATAGACAACGGAATTCAATCGTTCAGGAATCAACCAAAAATCAAACCACACAAAGCGGAATTCAAGACCGTACGAAGCCATCACAACAAAGGCATACTGGACAATGTAACCCAACAATAATCCAACGGAAATCCCCAGTGCAATCGGTGTCTTATTGCGGAATGAGTAAGCAATTGGAGACACAACTGCGAAAATCCACAAGCACAAGATGATCCATTCAGAGGCTCCGAATGTTGTAAGATACAACTGCCCCATACATCCCCGACCATTTGCTCGACTATGGGTCTTGTCCTGTCGTAGCATTCATTCATGTGTGTGTTTTGGATTGCACTATGAGCGAAGCGCTGTTGTCTCTGAACGGCGTTTCCATTCGTCGCGGTTCCTCGGTCGTTCTCAACGACTTCAACCTTGAAGTCTCAAGCGGACAACTCGTCCTTTTGAGCGACAGGAATGGTGCTGGAAAGTCGACCATGATCGAAGCAGCAGCAGGTCTTTTACCTCTTGAAAAAGGAGAAATTCTCCACAATGGGGAAATTCTTCTCGATGCATCTGGACGATCAAAAAGGCCAAAATTTCCCTTTGGATTGACGTTGCAATCCGATGGATGTGTTGGAAGTTTACGCGTCGAAGAACATCTTTTCAACGCCCTCGACCTTGCAGGCGGCCGTATCGAAATCGATGCATGGCTCGAGCGGTACAATCTGGCTCATCGAAGACATGATTTGATTGCACATTTGTCTGGCGGCCAACGACGCAAAGTGGCCATGCTCGCTGGAATGTTACCTGGATTTGTTAGCCAAACACCCCGTATTTTACTGTTGGACGAACCGGCAGCTGGACTTGACGCAGCATCCCGTTCGTCACTGGTTGAGGATTTGCATGAACTTCGGCATCGAGGAAACGCTATTCTCCTTGCAAGTCATCACTCTGATTTTACGGCTTGTGCAACGCATATTCTAACTGAGAATAAAATGGAAACAAACGAAGCCACAGAGAAATCAGATCTAATGAATCGGGACTTGAAATCAACGTCTCATCAAAGCAATTCTGCATTTCGAACAGGATTTTTGCTCAACCAACGTACGCTATCTACACTCGCAAGCAATGGTATAGCCGGATTCCTGACGCTCGGGATTCTGCTCGCACTCGTCGATGCTTCAGCCGTTGATTCTTCTTTGCTGCAAGCATCTGGTTTGTTCCTGAGTGCAGCTTTCGCAGCAGGGCTCGTCGGCGATAACATGGTTTCGATGTTGCATGAACACAGAGCTTTGGATTGGTGGAAAGCCCATCGACAAGGCATTCCAAATTCGTACATCCACGGTCTTGTCCTCGGTTCAGGATTGACAGCATTGACGCAGTTAGGATTTGATGTTGCCGTTTCATGGCCTCTGTTGGCCATTGGTGGCTTGCTCACAATCTCGACCATGATGATGGTCCGATGGATGGATCTTGCCGCCTCGCGATTGGCTCGACCACGTGCTGCATACACTCGAATTCTGACACCAATTCTGATTCTTCCTTTCGCACTGCTCGTTCAATGGATTACCGATTCTGGTCTATTGTAAATGCAACTATTGAAAGCAAAAGGTTCGGTGGAACAAATATGACCAAGCGATTGTCAGAGATGATTCTCTTGGTTGGTTTCATTGGTATTGGAGCAAC
The DNA here is from genome assembly GCA_038105035.1 of Candidatus Poseidoniales archaeon. Taxonomy (GTDB): domain Archaea; phylum Thermoplasmatota; class Poseidoniia; order Poseidoniales; family Poseidoniaceae; genus MGIIa-L2. The sequence continues at coordinate 60,105 of JAYOBT010000003.1, forward strand.
CTTAGGTCTTGCGTTTCTCAAAGCACCTAGTGTTTCCATCAATGCCTTTGAATCACCTGACGCACAACGGATTTTCTATTGGCACGTTCCTGCTGCATGGGCTGCATTCATTGCCTTTGGCTTCCTTTTCTTGGGTTCAGCATTGTGGTTTTTCAAGCGTTCCGACCTTGGTTGGAGAATGCATGTTGCAGGCGCACAGGCTGGACTCGCCACCGGTTTGATGACAGTCTGGAGCGGTATGGTTTGGGGTTCCGCAGAATGGGGAGTTCCTTGGGATTGGACCGACGTTCGGCTGAACACATTTGGGCTACTCACATTCCTAGCATTGTTTCTCGTTCTGGGTAGGCAAGCGCAGCCCGATGGGGTCGAAACACGCGATACCTTCTCGACATTCGGCCTGTTTGGATTTGTACTCGTTCCAGTTACATACGTTGCAACCCGGCTCTGGCAAATTCGACATCCTGGTCCAGTGATCGGTGGTGGTGAAAGTGGAAGTCTTAATGGAGAAATGGCCCTTATTCTCCTCATTGGTGCAATCTCGTTCACAGTTTTCATTATCGGTCATGTCCTGATGAGCATGCGCATTACATCGCTCGAACAACGATTGGAAAGGATTCAAGAATCAAAGGATTAGGTGTAAACATGGCGGAAGGAATGACGTATCTTGCTGTGGCATATCTCGGCATGCTCGTAGCCATCGGCCTTTGGACCTGGACGGTCTTTGCAAGAAGCAATGACCTTGAGAAAAGGATTGAGGCTGTTGAACGAAGCTTCGAAAAGGTTGGTCACGAACAGGAGTGAGTTCAATGAGTCGAGGGCTTGGTGGTGACTTTTGCCTCGTATGCGGAAACGAGCCACCTCTGTTCACCGACAAAATGTGTGAACCATGTACACGAAAACGAACCAAACTCGCCGAAGTACCTGAAAATACGAATTTTACGCAATGTGCTCGGTGCGGATTGATCGACATCCAAGGCCGTTGGGTCAACATTCCAGAAGATACATTGTGGGACGAATTAATTCAACGAAACGTTTCGTTTCATGAACGTGCAGAAGAGGTTGGTTTAGGTTTCGAACCACGTACTGTTTCTGACCGACATACTTTGCTCCATATGCAGATGGAAGGCGTCATTGACGATCTCTTGTACACTGAAGAACACACCATGAGGGCCCGTCGTTCAAACGGTGTGTGTCTGACATGCACAAGGCGGGCTGGAAACTATTTCGAGGCGACTGTGCAACTTCGCTCAACTGGTCGCCGACTCGAAGAAGGTGAACTCAACAACCTGCGAGCAAGTCTTGACAATGTTATCGAACAACTAAGCGATGATCCAATGTTTTTCATCACCAATGAGGGTCCTGTAACGGGTGGCTACGATGTGGTGATGGGATCGAAGGGACTTGCTCGAGCATGGGGTCGTCATTTGATTGAACATTGGGGAGGGCAAGTCACAGAAACCAATTCCACAGTCGGGCGAAAAGATGGTGTTGATGTTACACGGCTGACACTGCTCTACCGCAAACCAGGATACGATCTCGGAGATGTCGTTCGTTGGCGTGGCGAGTTGTGGCGGCCAAGTTCTTGGAGCAAAGATGGTGCCATCATGGAGCGTATATCTCGCCAAGAACGTACAGGTGCTACATGGAGAGACTTGGACGGGGTGAAAGTGTTGTCACAGATGGACGACCACATGGTTGTCGATATTCTCAACCGCGATGATTCAGCAGCGGAATTCTTGGACCCAAACACATGGCAAATGACCTCGGTGCGTCTTCCTTGGGACTATGACGGTGCAGCACAATTGCGACTCGCTCGAGTTGATGGCGAATACATCGCCTTGCACGATATGGCTCTTGACCACTCCAATCGATAGGAGCCCATATGAAGGTCGAACCTTCCATAGAACCATGGCCGATGAGACGCTCAACATCGACGACTTGTCTCGACAATTGGATTCTGAAGGCATGATTGGGTTCACACAGTCGTTTGTTTCCGATCTCGAACATGGCTTCTCAGCGATTGACGAACAACACCTACCATGGCTGCAACAACTCAAGTCCAATGTTTGGAACGGTGTACTCTGCTTCGGAATGGGTGGCTCTGCTGCCGGGGGTGATTTCTTAGCACGAATTGCAGATGCTTCTGGCTCTAAACCGTTCATTGTGCACAGAGGCTATGAGCTGCCATCCTGGTGGACATCGGAATGGTTGATTCTCGCTACATCGCACAGTGGCAACACAGAAGAGACCATCGCTGCAACTGAAACTGCCCTCAAGCAGGGCGCTACTGTTGTGGTCATTGCAACGGGTGGTATCCTTGCAGGGTTCTGCGAATTGTACGATAACTGTCATCTCATTCCATCGGTTGGTGGTCAACCACCTCGTACCGCTTTCGGGCATTTGTTCTCTCGTCAACTCGCTTTGATGGAACATCTTGGATTGATCCCCCAACAAGCGGATGATGAACGAGAAGCCATGCTCGTTCGTCTTGAGTATGCCTGTCAATCCAATGATTTTCGCAATGCATCCGGCGTACCATTACTCGAACTTGCTATGGCTTTACGAGAACACCCAATTGCATTGCTCGGACCAACGGAAATGCAACCAGCCTTGGTACGATGCAAGAATCAATTGAATGAAAATTCTGGGCGCTTTGCTCGTGTTGGAGTTGTTCCTGAAATGAATCACAATGAAATTGTCGCATGGGGAGGGGTGTCCGATGATGCTGACCCAGAACGAGAAAATCAAGCTACGCTGATACTCACATGGGATGGAATGAACGCACGCGTACGCCGTCGAATCGATTGGATGATTGAGCACACGCCAACCGATTATGCATGGAGAATTCATGGAGAAGGAACCTCATTACTCGAAGCACTTCTTCATCACTGTATCGTCATGGATTGGCTGACCATCGCACTTGCATTGCTTCATGGTAAAGACCCAGCAGCCATCCGCCCCATTCAAGCACTGAAGGGCTACCTTGCCGATGACGCATCAATATAGTCGACCGAGAATGTTTCGAGGGTCAGGATAACGCTCAAGAGCAGTCGTTCGATGTTCAGGTGAGACAACGCCCTCCAAATCAGGCACTAGTGGTTCGATCAACGATAACTGAATATGGACATGAGGCGGCCAACCTCCGTTTTCGTGTTCTTCCCCCATTTTTCCGATAACATCGCCCTTTCGGATGGGCGCACCTGCTTCCAAATCTGTTAACGATTCATGGGATAAATGGCCGTGCAAAACCCAAATCGTTTGCCGTTTCCCCTCGATGTCAATCGTGTGTTCTGTGATGATTGTCGGTCCATAGGAACCATCTTCATCGTTGTTAGCGAAGCTGTGGATTGTTCCATCTTCAAACGCAAAAATTGGTGTTTGCGCAGGACCACCGATATCGAGGCCAACGTGAATGGTTCGTTCACCACCAAACAAGTCCTGCGTGTACATCCCTTTTCGATCTTCATCGTAGCGACCGACCGTGTACTCATACTGCTGATTCCAAGTGGTTTGTGGCCTCTGAAGATTCAAAACCCAGTACTCCTCAGGAAGAAGAACAATTGGGTGGAAAACATTCTCTCCACTCCCTGCTCGGTCTGGAGAACCCCACATGGACCGAAGAAGGGATTCACCTCTAAGAGTTCATGCATGAACTTGATGTGATGCTTGAACGAGCGGCTGAGCATGTGGGAGGTTGTGATTGCGGTTCTCCTCCCAACCATTGCTCCGGGTCTTGCGTTGCTGCGTGTCCTCGATGCATCTGCGGATACGTTTCGAAAAGCATTGCTGTGCTTTCCAATCGGACTCTTGGCGTTGTATGGGACCTCTGGTTTGCTGTTTGTCCTTCAAACATGGAGCGTAACAAATCTGACTGTCGCAATCGTCCTCCTGAATGCCTTATCGATTGCATTCTTGTTCCGCAAAGTACAGGTTGAGCGCACCACATACACTCAATGGCAAAAGATGGAAGCAGCGATTCATGGCCTTGTTCTCAGCGAATCTGAGCCTGAAATTGAACAAGAGGTTGCTGCGCAACAATGGTTCCAGAGCAATAGAAATCCATTGCTTCAGATTGCAGCAGGGTGCTTTTGTCTCCTAACGTTGGTCCCAATTGTCATGTTTGATCGTCCGTTCGGGGTCGATTGGATTGGATTCAGTACACTTGCGAGCCATGTCGGTCAATCAGGAACCTTTGAGGTTCCATCACCAAATGCTGGGTTATGGACGTATCCTCCTGCGTTCCCGACCGTACTTGCTTGGATTGTCCATGTGACAGGATCATCCATCGAACAAACGATTCTTATTCAGGGTCATCTCTCACTCTTTGCACTCCTTCTCGGAATTTGGGGGAGTATGGATCGACTCGGAGCAGGTGCTTCGAGTGTGCTTGCGATGGGTGGTTCTTTCGCATTGTATGCAAAAGTGTTCGACTCAGGCTACCCCACCGTGGCAAGCCAATTGGGACTGGTCGTGGGATTGATGATTGTTCTTCGCCCGATTCAACAATCACTTCGCTATCATCTGGTAACGTTTGTTTTCCTTTCAATCTGCACTGTCCTCATCCATCCAACTGGAGCCATCTATCTTGCAGCATTGCTCGTAGCCAGTCTCCTAACCAGAGAACGGTTATCGGAAGACGAGAAATCAAACCAGAGACCAATTTTCTTGACGTCGATCCTCATTGTGAGTTCAATGTTCATCATTGCTCTCATCTATTTTGCACCACGTATGCTAAGTGAGCCTGTCTTTGCGGAATACGGGTGGCAAGGCGGCAAGCCCATGCTCATGTTCAATGGACTGTTGATGCTTTTTGCAGGTTTTTCGATCTTCTTGGGACGAAAGAGTCGCGAAATCCAATTGCTATCCCTCTGGTTCTTGGCCTTGTGGCTTCTCTCATTTGTGCATCTGATTGAAGGGTTGGCAAACATTCAGGTTCTAAGCCTGCTCTCTTACACACTTTACTCCATGGCACTGCATGCCTATCACGTCCCATTAGCAGTGATTGTGGGGTTGCTTGCTAGTCGGTCAACGTCGTTGACAACAGTTGATGATTCAAAGTCATGGTTTGGATTGGAAATGGATCCGTTCATTCGACCACTGTACAGTTCAATCTTCCTTGTCGTACTTGTTCTTGGATCGATGTTGAGTGTTGGTTTGTTGGCCAACCTTTCAACCCACGAAGAACTTCACGCAACAACATCAGGTGATGGTGAACTTCGAGCCTATCTCCTCAAACATCCCCCAGATAAATTCGTCTATTCTGAAAACGTTCACTGGGGCCATAGTTACGCCTTCGATGCATCAATTCAAACAACAAGCCTGCCCACACTCGGGCTTTTGACGTTGGATGAAACCATACAGGGTGCGGCGACTACAGCCATACGTTTGGATGATGTTGAGACCTTGAAGCAGCTTGGTATCGGTTATGCGGTCTCAAGCCCGATTGGGACGATTGCATTGACCTTGGGTCCGTCCCCCTATTGGAGCATGGAGCAGGAATTTTCAGGAGCTCGATATTGGAAGGTATGGGACGAACCATCTCCTACACGGGTTTCCTCTGTTGTTACCTTGAATCAAGGTGAATGCATGTCAAAGAAAGGGTGTGTACTGGAAGAAGATCCCTGGCGCAATCATCGCTTCAACGACCCGCTTGAACGTGGCGAACAACGGATTGTTCTCAGCAAGAAAAGCGCATATGTCTGGGATGAAGTACTGAATGAGACAAATCATCAGGGCATGTACAAGATTTGTGTCGTTTACGAGCAAATCGGTTTGTTTGAAGATTATTCGATCACATTCAATGATGAATCCTTGGACTTGGAGAAAACAGCCGGATGGAACATGGCATGTCACAATCTACAACTCGATCAGCGACTTGATGTTGAATTCAACTTGGATTCGGATGGCTCATCCTGGATCAACCCACTAGGATTTTCCGGAAGGAGCTCAAAAATTGTTGATTCAACTGGACTCCGCATTCATCATTTGGAATTGAATCGGCTAAATCCTGCGAAGGCATGAAAAGGAACCTTCTGTAAGAAACAAACGTGAAACGTTTGATGATTCTGCTTCCTGTCCTCAATGAGGCAGAAGGTTTGCGTTTGGTGTTGGAAACAATACCTCATGCATTGCTTGAAGAAGCGGGCTGGCAATCTGATATCGTCATCGTTGATGGGAAAAGTACGGATGCATCCCCTCAAGTTGGTGCCGATGCTGGCTGTATCGTTTTGGTCCAACCTACAAAAGGCAAGGGTGAAGCAGTTCGATTTGGATTCACCTATGCGCTCCAGCATAGGTATGATGCTGTCATCATGTTCGATGCAGACCAAACGTACAATCCAATGGATATGCTGAGGATGCTGGAAAGGCTCGAGCCAGGTATGGTGGTTGTCGGAAATCGATTGAATCACCACCTAGCAAGTGATGCCATGTCACCAACCAACTGGATTGGAAATCATCTTCTAACATGGTCAGCAGTTATCCTTCATGGGCTTGAAATCCATGATGTATGCAGCGGCTTTTGGTTGTTCGAACGAGAGGCTTTGGTGCAAATGAACTTGAACAGCATGGATTTCGAAATCGAGGCAGAGATGTACGCACAGTGTGCCATCTCTGGAATTCCTCTCGCCAACGTGCCAATCTCCTATAGTGCACGTGTCGGTGAGGCAAAATTGGGTTCTCTTCGAGATGGTTCATCCATTCTGAGAAAACTTCTGGTCCGCAAGTTGTTCCCCCTACCCGTTGAAGAAGAATTAGGACAAGGAAAATTAGCGTTTGAATCCAAGAACTGAGTGTATTGGAATCAATCCATAGTTGTGTGAATCGGTCGAGGCTGTGGGATCGGGATTGTCTCCCTCTACAAAAAGTCCGTTCGCTTCTATACGCTTCAATCGCTTGATGCAAATTCTTGAGGTGTTGCGGGGGTCTGGAAACACAACAACATCGCCTGATTGTAGTTGTTGGTTGTTGTAGACACACACCTTGATCGTGTCGCCATCTTTGAGTGTCGGCCACATGCTGTCGCCATGAACGACCACAGCCATTGATTCCAACGAATCGCCTCAGCTTGCTCGGACCCAAGAGACTTCGCGTCCCTTGGTTGTCCAGAACATGTTGTGGATCGCTTCGACAGCATCCATCAACTCTTGCGCATGTTGTTCAGAGACTTCGACTTTGCAAGCAGAGCAAAGTTTTGCAGCCATCCAAAACGTTGTGTGAAGATCTGGGTTGGACTCAAGATGTTGAGGCTTGAAGAAATCGGTCCAAAGAACGAGAAGTTCATCCTTGCACTTCTGTGCTTCTTCTTCCTTGATGGCTGCGTAGCGGCTCATGGTGTTGATGTATGAGGCAGAGGACTTGTCTGCATCGCCAGTGCTCAATGCAACCATTTTCTTGGTCATTGATTGCACGGCTTCTGCTGCAACACGTGCGCTTGCAGGGTCGTAGACGCCACATGGGCCGTCACAGTGGGCAAAGGCTTCGATGGTGATGGTGTTCTCCATGTCGGTGCCTTGGATGTCGAGCACTTGAAGATATGCTTTGGAGCAATTTCTCAATGCAAGGGACTAAAATGACGAAGTGTGAGACTCGGACATGCCAAGGGTTCGAGTGGCTATCCTTGGTGCTTCAGGCTTGGTATCGCAGCGCATGCAGCAACGTCTCGCTATGCATCCCTATTTCGAATTGGTTGCAGTTGCTGGACAATCTCCCGGAATGAAACTCTCGCTTGTTGACTGGCATCTGGATGAACCACGGCCCCTATTTATCGAATCAAGCGAGATGAAAATCCTCGATATCAACGATCGAAACTTAGCAGATGAACTCAGAAATCGAAACGTGAGTGTTGTCTTCAGTGCATTGCCAAGTGAACCTGCGTCGAGGATTGAAGCAAATCTCGTCAGTGCTGGGCTTCACGTCTTCTCCAATGCGAGCGCCTATCGGATGCATCCTGATGTTCCGCTTGTAGTTGCTGATGTCAATCCTGAAGCCCTTCAAACACCTCAAGGTATGGCCATCCATGCATGTGCAACAAACTGCACGCTCATTCCGATTCTTCACCCACTTGCTGTTCTCTCACAACATTACACCATCACCAAAGTGGTTGCTCGAAGTGAACAGGCCCTTTCTGGAGCAGGTTGGAAGCTTCTCCACAGTCAGGAATTAAGACATCAGGCCATCGATCAGGAAATCTCAGGCGAGGCTGAAAAAATCGTCGAAGAGATTGAACGAATTCTCAATCTCAATAGTGAATGGGATGTGCAAACAAAGCGCGTCAACGAGCGCGATGGACACATCGTTCACGTCGAGGTCCACCTCAAAGATACACCAACCTTTGGTGAGGTCATGTCCTTGTTTCAATCAAACGAGATAAAGCACCCACTTCCAAGTCAACCAGCACTCCTGATGGAGTGCATTCAATCCGAACCACGACGTGAAGAGCATCTCTGGAACGGACAATCCGTTCATCCTCTCGACCCCTCAAAGGACCTCAAGGCAGGAATGACAACAACGGTTCAACTCAGAGATGTTAACGATGGAGTAGTATCCTTCACCGGATTGTCCCATAACACCATCCGTGGTGCAGCAGGGGGCGTTGTTCTTCTCGCAGAATTAGCCTACTTGAAGAAATATTTTGAGCAGTAGACCTAAATCCCACCCCCGCATCATCGGAGACGTGAGCGCATGGGCATAACCGCAATGATTCCAGGAACAACCATCGATGGGCTCCTTTCAGAAGCCGAAGAGCGTTGGCAGGACATCTTTGATGCTGAAGCCTTGCGTATGCAAGTTATGCTCATTTGTCCACGTAAAGAGCGTAAAATCCTCGAAATGCACGGCGATATGGTCGAGCATGGCCAACCCGTGATAGGTGTGTTTCACCGCCCTCGTGCAAAGGCTCATTTGTTGGCAGAACAGGGATTGAATCCAAGAGACGCTTCCTTTGAATTCCTTGATCTGGCAACCACTGACTTAGGGCCTTGGATGAAGCACATGATCACCAATGAAAAATGGGTCCGTGGTTCAATTACCATTCAACCAGTACCATTCTCGGTGGATGTTCCTGCTCAACGAGCATTCGAGAACATCACCATGATTTGTTTCCGTCACCCGAGCCTTCCAGCGATTGAGCGGTATTACCTTCCTTTTCCTCCGACATCAATCCCGAACAAATGCTTCGTCAGTCTTCCTCGACGACAAGCAGCAGAATTGGCTCGACAACAAGCAGAAATTCTCGGCGTTGGACGTGCTGCCGAACCTGCAACACCGGAGCCAGTTGCATTGGAGGAACCATCTGCACCCGCTCCTCAGCCCGTACATCAACCTGAAAACGATACCGTCGATGCAACGGAAGTCACTATTCCCGAGCAAGAGTCTGTGCCGCTTCCTGTTGTTGAATCGGACTCATTGGAAGGACCTCAATCAGTTACCGAGGCAATTACGAAGGCAACGACCGACGGCTTTGATGAGATGCAAGCTGCAGGTAGTGAGTTGGTGGAAACGAATGTTCCAATCCCAACAGTTGGCAGTAATGTTGTCGCTGAGGAAGTGACTCCTGAACCCGACGAAGAACCACAAACAGAAATCGAAATTGAGTTTCGAGCCCTCGTCAAGGAACTCATGGCCAACGGCGTTGAGCCAAGCGACATGGTCGATGACCCACGCTGGGAACCGATCAACGAACGTGCAGCAGCAGTAGGGTTCGAAACATGGCCCGTCTTCATGGAATTAACATCGGTCCAGTGAAAGGTTGAAATCACAAGGCGTCCAGTGAGAAACAGGTGAGAACATGGCATTCTGCGTAACCTGCGGACAATCCTTGAACGATGGAATGAGATTCTGCCGTTTTTGTGGCAACCAGCAACCTGGTGAACAATTGATTCAACGCCTGCGAATGGAGGCCGAGCAGATTCGCCAAATTGCCCTCATGATGAGCAACCAACAGGCCATGCAACAAGCCCAATTCAACGCCCAAATGCAACAACAGCAGCAATTCAATCAGCAATTTGGACAGCAACGTCGTTGGTGAAGGCATGCGTCAACGGCATCTGGCGATGCGCCTCTCATCGCTTGAGCCACATCCTTGCCAGTCTGTCGAACTTGAACAGTATCCAACGGAAGGAAACCTTGCTGCTGCTTGGCTTACGAAGATTGACCTTGGCGACGGATTCGCTGACAAGCATATTCTTGATCTCGGGGCAGGGAACGGGGTCCTTGGCATCGGTGCTGCTTTTCTTGGGGCGAAACACGTGACCATGGTGGAGTGCGATTCTTCCACCGTTGAAGTTCTTGAACACAACGTTCAGGAGGTTGAAGGTGAATCCATTTGCACCATCATCAACCGTCGAGTCAATGGGAATCCAATCGAACTCGAACAAACGGTTGATATGGCGATCATGAACCCTCCGTGGGGTGTTCAAACCTTGCGGGCAGACAGAGTATTTTTCGAGACTGTTTTTGCTATGGAAATACCACTCATCCACTTCATTCACAGCATAGACGCCGAGCATTTGCTGCCGCTTGCTCACGAACATGGATATGAGTTGCATTCGATCTATCAGGATGATTTTCGACTACCAGCAGCCTATGCGCATCACACAAAAAACAGGTCTTCAACTCGAATTCGATGCTATCGACTCGAGAAGAAGAATTGATGCAAACCCATGTGAGGGGTTGAAAAGGGAGCAGCGCTCGCATCAAACCAGCACACGTCACCGATACGTCGGCCACCTGTGCAGCGAGTTGAAATTATGACGACGAGCCTCGTCACCCCAGGAACAGAAGTTGGAACCGTTGGCGAACTTCAAGCCGGCGAAGGAACGACCATCGTTGACAATCGAATCGTTGCAACAACAACGGGATACACGCGAGTTGATGATGGACACATCATCGTTGATGCATCCAAATCCATCGTCAACATCGAAATAGGAGATACTGTACTCTGCCAATTCGAAAAACTGCAAGAGAAAGGTGGTGAAGCACGCATCCTTGCTGTTGAGGGGAAACAAGGCGACGTTCTACCGCATCAACTCCAGGGTCACTTCCACGTAACTCGAATCGTCGACCGATTCCTCCATACCGTTGCTGATGCCGTTCGCCGACGAGATGTTGCACGAGCCGTCGTGACTGAAGTCGCACCCGTGGTTCGGCTTGACTTCCGTGAGCGCGAAGATTGCGGCGTTCTACACGCCATTTGTCCGTCGTGTGGAGACACCTTGCAAGCGCATGTCAATGGTGATTGGAACGTTGCCTGCCCAAGTTGTGGGTATGAAGGCTATCGTGCTCTTGCTGATAACTTCGGTGCTGGCTGGGCAGAACTCGAACAAGGAGCTTCAACTCTGAATCTTTCTGGAAAGCGCTGGGGCAAGGAGGCAGAACAACTCTTTGCTAAGGGATCTTCTGGCCGTGCTACATACATTGCCGCAGACGTCCGAGAGGATGGTCGTGAGCGTACTTACTTCCGATTTGAAGGGCAGGGACAAGGCGGAGGACGTGGAAGAAAAGCTGCCCCTGGTTGCCGACTCTTTGTTGGTGGTTTACCTCGCGAGATCGACACTGAAAAGCTTCGAGAACTCTTTGGAAAGCATGGCGACATGACCGATTGCATTGTTATGACCGATGATTCTGGAGCATCCAGAGGATTTGGATTTGTTACGTACACAGACAAGGCCCATGCCGATGCTGCCATCAAAGAGCTGGATGGACACCGTCTTCATGGACGCCGAATCGGTGTTCGTGATGCAGACAACAAGGAGAAGCGTTCGAAAGGTCCAGCAAAAGGACTCAAACTCTACGTCGGCAACCTCCCATTCGATGCGGATGAGAAAGCCATCACGGCATTCTTTGGTGACAATGCCACCATTACAGAAATCGCTATCGCAACTGACAAAGGCGGCAAACCGAAAGGATTCGCGTTCGTCTTCATCGATGAGAAGGACAAGGGCGATGACGTCGTGAAAGCCCTCAATGGACAGGAACTTAATGGTCGACGACTGAAGGTCGACATCTCCCAAGCAGGTGGTAAGAAGAAGGGACAAGGCGGTAAATCCTCCCGAGAACTCAAGGCCATTGCTGAGGAGAAGCGGAAAAAGCAACGCCGATGAAATCATTCGCACAAATCAGCACAGTCCTCCGAATTTGGAGACATAAGGCTATCAAGCGGTAGTCAAGACGAGAACCATGGTAGAGAACAGTTCGCCCTCTTGGCTGGTTCTCGATGGGTACGAAGACGAACCCGCAGCCTTTGGCGTACCTCCGTACGTAGGTTTTCACATTCGCTATGTTTGTGGAGTTCTCGAGCAGCACACGATTGATTACACGTACATGACGATCGATCAATGGCGATTGTGCTCAGAGGAAGAACGTGAACAACAACTTCGAGATTTGGAAGGATTTGTCTGCATCGCTGGAGCCGTTGTTCCAGGACGATACATTCGTGGAACACCCATTTCACGAAGAGAATCGAGTGAATTAATTCGTTCATTGCCCCGAGATATTCCTGCATTGTTTGGTGGCTGGGCCGTTCGGGGTTGGAAGCAGCAAGGATGGCTACCGCTCCGCAGCAATCTCTTCCTCGCTGTCCAAGATACGGATGCAACCTTGAATGGGTTCCTCAAAAATGGAACATGGAAACACGAGCGCCGAACCGGTGAACAGTGGACAACATGGGCACACCTTGGAGCACGGAGCAAGGCGGTTGTGCAACATCCAGATTTGGGGAGTGAAGAAAAACCAGGGCCTCTCACATACGAGGTGGAGGTCTACCAAGGATGCGTACGGTTCAAACGAGGGTGCAAGTTCTGCATTGAACCAAAAAAAGGGATACCCATTTGGCGCACACCCGAGGACGTTATCCAAGAAGTCAAGCTGGCGCATGACTCTGGCGTTCAACATGTTCGCCTTGGTGGAATGACCGACACCTACACATACATGGCTGAAGGCGTAAAGGACCTTGAATATCCGATACCAAATCCAGAACCCATTGCAAAACTCCTGCATGGATTGCGGGAAGACGAACGGCTGGGTATCCTTCATACCGACAACGGAAATCCATCCATTATCGCTGAGAACATTGAACCTTCAACTGAAATCACCAAGACATTGGTCGAAACACTCTCTGATGGCGCTGTTTTGTCCTTTGGCTTGGAGTCTGCTGATCCAAACGTCCATGCTGCTAACTGGCTCAATTGCGATGCAAATCAACTCAAATCCGCCCTCAGACTCATCAATCAGTACGGTAGAGAACGAGGAGAGCGAGGTCTTCCAAAACTGCTTCCTGGGTTGAATTTCATTGCTGGTTTGAATGGTGAGCGATCCGAAACCTATTCGATGAATCTGAATCTTCTTCGAGAATTACGTCAAGAAGGCCTGTTGTTACGACGAATCAACATTCGCCAAGTCGAAGGAGAAGGTTTCCAAGACATTCCTGAAACTGAATTCAAGAGTTTCAAATCGGCTGTGCGCGATACGATCGATTCGCCTCTACTTCAGGAACTCTTTCCCCTCGGACAAGTTCTCAAAGACGTGCATTGGGAGACGCACGATGGACGAACTCGCTTGCCCGTCCACCTTACAGAAGAGCACGTTGGTGAACATGTTCATGGACGTGCAGGACTCACCTTCGGACGTCAAATTGGGGCTTATCCAATCCTGATTGGCGTACCGTATCACATTCCGCTCGAAAGCTCATCCAACATCATGATCACTGGGCACGGTGCTCGTTCAATCACAGGTGTTGAGGTAGGATTGGACATCAACACCATAACCGAAAAACAACTTGAAGCCATCCCGGGTATTGGAAAGAAGGGTGCATGGAACATTGTTTCCGCTCGTGCAAGATTGAAGCGCAAAGAAGACCGTCCGAGCATTGAATCAATTTTTTCATCAGCCAAACTTCAACTCGATTCGACAATCCTTTCCGTGTTTGCAGACGAGTAACCTCAATGAATCTCCTCGATAACCTCGGACCATGGCGACATGGGTCATCACTGGCGCAAACCGAGGCTTGGGACTTGAATTTGTGAAACAACTGCTCGCAGGTGGACACACAATCATCGCAGGCGTACGGAACCCGGAAGGAATGGACTTTCATCACGAACGAATGACTGTGTATCAACTCGATGTCGCCTCAACCACATCCGTTGAAACCTTTGCCAAGAATGTCAAATCCTCTGTTCCATCCATCGATGTCCTTGTGAACAATGCAGGACGAATGGACGGACGATGGCAGTCGTTAGAAGAGGTCGATCCAGACCTGTCCCTTGACGTCCTCAATGTCAACACCATTGGCCCACTTCGCGTTTCACAGGCCCTCTGGCCGCTTCTCCAAGGCGAGGAGCAAACGAAAGTGGCCAACATCTCGAGCCTGATGGGTTCGATTGATGATTGCATGAGTGGAAGATCCTATGCGTACCGAACAAGCAAAACCGGATTGAATATGATCACCAAAATCCTCGCTGTGGAGGGGCAAGTAGAGAACATATCTGTCACATCGTATCACCCAGGGTGGGCCCAAACCGACATGGGCGGAGAAAGGGCACCAGTTCCTGTCTCCGTTTCTGTTCAAGGCCTCATCGACTTGATTCAGCAACAAACTTCTGAACGGTCCGGTCGATTTTTTGAATACACAGGAGAAGAGCTTCCATGGTAGAATCCATCTCAAATCAACTGAAGGATGCTGCATTGCGTCTCTCTGAGGCTTGCAATCGAGGAAAAAATAGGATCCTCAAACACAAATCGGTTGCACACGTTACGAACCCACTGGATTATGCTTGGGAGTTTCACGAACAATTCATCGATAAATGGAGTGGATTTGGTGCAACGACACTGTTGCTCGGGATGAATCCCGGGCCGTACGGAATGGCCCAAACCGGTGTCCCATTCGGAGCGACTGCAATGGCACGAGACATTCTTCGAATCGAAGAGCGTGATGTTCAAACGCCTTCCGGCGCCCATCCAAAACGGCCGATTGAAGGATTGTCGATGGAGCGTCAAGAAGTCTCAGGAACACGATTCTGGTCGATGTTGTCGGATCATTATGGTTCGACTGAGGCCATTTTTTCCAACATTTTTGTTGTCAACCATTGCCCACTCCTTATCCTTGGCGAGACTGGTCGAAACGTGACGCCCGTTGATTTACCTAAAGGAACCATCGAACCTGTCTTGAAAGCCTGTGACAGACATCTCAAGTCCGTTGTTGATATCATGGGAATCGAGGCTGTCATAGGTGTTGGCAACTACGCAAAGAAGCGTGCTCAGTCCGTCCTCACTGACGTTCACATCGATGCCATGTGGCATCCAAGTCCAGCCTCTCCACTTGCAAATCGAAACGGTGGCGCAGACTGGAGAGCCAATGCCATATCGAAAATCCCTTGACCATGTCGAGTAGGGGATGAAATTAAGTGTGGCAATGCACACCGCAGGCTATGCAACAACAACTTGCGTGGGAACGACAGCCAGATGATCGCCAATGGGAGAAGCCAGAGGGTGAAGACCCTCGAACGCTCTACCAAATGCTCATGACGAGCGTTGAACGATTCAACAGCCACCCTTGCTTTGGCTACATCCCAGGGCCTGGAATGCCTCGTGTTCACTTGACCTACCAAGAATTTGGAGACCTTGCAACTGCAGTTGGTAAGCAACTACGCGATGTTGGCGTCAATGCTGGCGATCGAGTCGCTTTGATTCTCAACAATTCCGTTGAATGGGCTGCTCTCTCTTACGGAGCAAACGCCATCGGAGCAGCTTACACAGCCATGTACACGCACCAGCACGGTGCTGAGTGGGCCTACATTCTTGATGACTCGGAGCCTTCCCTACTCGCTGTTGCTGATACAGAAGTTCTTGACAAGCTCGTTGCAAATCTACCAGATGATGCATCGAAGTGGCCACGATGCGGTGTTCTTTTGCTCGGTGACGAGCCAGCAAACGAACTACCTCCAGAAGGTGTCGCTGTCCATCAATGGTCTGAATTCGTAGCCGCTGGACGAGCAAGCGAAGAATCCATCGAGGTTGCTGATGACCCGTTTGCATTGAACACACTCATCTACACCTCCGGAACCACTGGAAACCCAAAGGGTGTCATGCTTACAAATTGGAACACACTCTCCAACGTTCTTTGTGTTCAATCTGCGTTCAAGATCTACGTCGGTGACAAGAACGCTGCGTTCCTCCCATGGGCGCATTCCTTTGGTAGCACCTTCGACTTGCACTGGATGATTCGTTGTGGCGTTCACATCAATCTCATTTCGGATTTGACCAAGATTGCGGACGAATGTATCGAAATTAAACCTGCAGTTCTTCTTGCTGTACCTCGTGTATGGAACAAGTTCTACGATCGTGTGAACTCACAGTTCGAGGCTGCAACTGGTTTGAAGAAGGTCCTCATTGGTAAGGCCAAGAAATCTGCTGCAAAGCGAATCGCCAAGGCTGGTGTCGAATGTGATGCTGTACCCGCAAGCGGTTTCTTCGACAAACTCTACGACAAGCTGGTTTGGAGCAAGGTCCGTGCCCGATTCGGTGGAAACATCCGCTTCTGTATGTCCGGTGCTGCTGCTCTATCTCCCGACGTTGCTGAATTTATCCAAATGGTTGGATTCAGTTGTTACGAAGGCTATGGATTGACCGAAACCGCACCACTGGTGGCAGCAAACGGTTGGTCCGGTCCTGGAACCTCGAAACTTCGATGCGTTGGCCGAGTCGCCAATGGCGTCAAGGTTACCATCGATACCGATGCATGGGACGATCCTGACCGACCTGACGAAGGTGAAATCATCGTTACTGGACCAAACGTCATGCTTGGTTACTGGAACAACGAAGAGGCAACCAAGGAAGTCATCATGGAACCAGGTACCTTCCGAACAGGAGACCTTGGTAAGCTCTCCTCAGATGGTTACCTCTCCATCACTGGCCGCGTCAAGAGCCAATTCAAACTTGAGAACGGAAAGTACGTATCACCTGCCCCACTTGAAGAGAACGTCAAACTTTCACCACTCGTTGAGCAAGCTGCTCTCGATGGGCGAAACATGCTCAAGACCTACCTCATCGTTCACCCGAACCTTGAGGCCATGAAGGCTGCATTGAGTTCTGCTGGCGTTGATGCATCCGGAAACGATGAGGAGATTTGTGCTCGACAATCAACTCGCGACTGGATGCTCTCTGAGCTGAAGGCTAAGGCAATGCAAGCACCAACATGGAAAGGTTACGAGATTCCAGCAACCATCATCCTTGATCACGAGGAATGGACCACGGATAACGACCTCTTGACACCGTCGATGAAGGTCAAGTTGCGAAACCTCTTGGCGCGCCACGAGGAATCCATTGCTGCTATCAAGTGAAGCCAATTCAACCGATTGGGTTTTGAAGCCTCATCGATGGGCTCGGTTTGGTGACCCACCATGGTTCGTGAACTCATTACCGTTGAAGGCGTTGACAGAAGTTTCGGACCGACCGATGTTCTGCAAGACATCAACCTCATCGTCAACGATGGAGACCGTATTGGGATTGTGGGCCATAATGGTGCAGGAAAAACAACACTGCTCAATACCATTAGCGACCAAAAGCAAGACGTCGGGGACATTGATTTCGCTCCAGGAATTCGAATTGCGTATCTGACTCAAATTCGTGACATTGAATCCAATTCAACCATTGAAGGGGAACTTGGTCGAAAGGGAAGACAGTTCCAAGAATTGGAGGATGAAATCGCCTC
>JAYOBT010000003.1:77908-79572 GCA_038105035.1 Candidatus Poseidoniales archaeon
CAAGTTTGCAATAGGATTGTCGAAGTAGATAACCTTCGAGCATGGCCATGGAAAGGCAACTACAGTCAATTCATCGTCCAGAAAGTGGCTAGTGAACAAGCGCTCAATGAGCGAATTGGTAATCTCGAAAAGAAGATTCAATCCACAACTGGTGCCATCCAACAGATGAAGCGAGCCAACAAATACGACAAATCGATCTCAGCAAAACACAAGATGATCACACGTATGCAACAAGAACTCAAGGCATTGAAAGCACGCGTACCAAAGAAGCGAAAGCCATTGATTCTCAAACTCGATGCCATCGATAAGGCAAGCATGGATGTCTTGGAACTCGTCGACGCAACCAAGACGTTCGAAGGACTCGAGCGACCTATTCTTGACAACCAAACCCTCGAAGTCCGTAAGGGTGATCGCATTGGAATCGTTGGCGGAAACGGGCAAGGAAAGACGACTTTGCTCAAAATCATCAATGAGGAATTGAAACTTGATTCTGGAAAAATCGATGTTTCACCGGGTACAGTCATTGGTTACTTCCACCAAGACCATGCAACGCTCGACTTCGAGCTCAATCCAGTCGAACAAATTCAGAAGTTGCGACCTGATTACCAATACGGAGACATTCGTGCTGCTCTTGGGCGTTTCCAGTTCTCAAGCGACCAAGTCGGAACCAAACTCAAGCAACTCTCTGGCGGAGAACGTGCACGTGTTGCGCTTCTCAAACTCTTGCTCGAAGACAACAACCTCTTGCTCATGGACGAGCCGACCAACCACTTGGATATGGAATCCAAAGAAACGCTTGAAGAGGCACTCATTGGTTACGAAGGATCCCTTATCACCGTATCGCACGATCGATGGTTCCTTGATCAAGTCGTCAATCGAATCTGGGAACTTGAGGGTGGTAAAATCAAGGTCTATTACGGAAATTATACCGATTACATTCGAGCAAAGCAAGGACTACCTCCGCTAGCCGATGATGAGATATCTCACGTTTGATTCTGACACATGAAAGACAGGACTATATGAACGAGGCAAGTAAACACAACACATGACATCACGGCTGAGGGTTGCAATAGCCGTTCTTTTTCTCGTTTTTACGGCCCTCCCTCTTGAGCAGGACACCTATCTTGAGGAGGACATTCGACCTTCAAATTCGATTCCACGTTCTGATTACATTGACGAGTATGAACTAACGGTGAGTTCCGGCGCAAGCGTTGTGGATTTAGGATACGCTGGTTCAACCTACATCCTTGCCATCGCACATACAGGCAGTGGCCTCGTTGGGACCTACTCATGGAATGGCATCGATTCAGGTGGAATGCTCATCGAAGTGAATCAAACTGGGGGAGTAGAATCCTACACCTATTTGCAGCATGCACCGAGCAAAATCGTCATCACGTCGAACACAATTTTTGTTGCGACAAACAGCAGCACTGGTTTCATGATTGAAGCGTTTGATTTCTCACTCCAGCCCCTCGAGTCGATGCATTTCCATTCGGCCGATAGCCAAACATCTCTCGATACAGAACTCAACCTTTACGACATGACTGCCGAAGGACAATCAGCGTACGTCTTGTTTGCATGTGGAGATGCAACAACCGCTGATTTGGTGTATGATTCATCGGATTGTTCAACAACCAACGGGAGGAAGTCGTTTGTCCTAGCAA
>JAYOBT010000003.1:79672-86344 GCA_038105035.1 Candidatus Poseidoniales archaeon
TGCAAGTCGTCTCTGCAGGTGGGCAAGATGAGATGGTAAGTTTCGTGACTTGGTCAGGGGGCACAATCCATAATTCAACTCCATTCAGTACGATCAATGGCTGTCCTGTCGGGATAACTTCAACACAGAGCGGATTTGCAATAGCTCAATACGATGGCGTCCTCTACACGGTCACACTCTTCGGACTGGATGAGGATGGCGATGGCTACGGAGCATCAGAAGATGCATTCCCCCTCGACCCAAATCAATGGGCAGACTTTGACGGAGACGGTTACGGAGACAATGGAGGATTCTCGAACAGCGATGATTGCCCGTTCGCACCGGGTAACTCCACGCTTGGTCGACAGGGTTGCAAAGACATCGATGGCGATCAGTGGGCTGATGATTCCGATGCTTTCCCTCACGACTCCACTCAATGGGCTGATGAAGACGGGGACGGCTTTGGCGACAACACGGATGGTAATCGAGGAGATGATTGTCCAAATACGGCTGGGACATCCAACCGAGATCTCTTGGGATGCCTCGACAGTGATTTCGATGGATTTAGTGATGTGAACGACAGATACCCCAATGACTCAACACAATGGGAAGACAGTGATGGAGACAATTTCGGTGACAATCCTCTCGGATTCAACGGCGACAGTTGTCCAGAGCAATTTGGTAACAGCACCATCGGTGTTCTCGGATGTCTTGATCAAGATGGAGATGGATATGCAGACATCGTCGATGATTTACCGTTTGATGCAACACAATGGGATGACCTTGATGGTGATGGATTCGGGGACAACATCCTCGGCGAAAATTACGACTTGTTCAAGTTCGATCCCACCCAACAAAGCGATTTCGATGGCGATGGATATGGAGACAACATCGGTGGAACACGGGGTGATGCATGCCCAGAGGCCTTCGGAAATTCCACTGCCGACCGCTACGGTTGCCTCGACACCGATGGTGATGGTTGGTCGGACGAGGGCGATGGATTCCCAATGGACAAGGACCGATGGATTGACACCGACGATGATGGCTACGAGGATTCCTTTGATGCGTTCCCATTCGATCCTACACAATGGAACGATACCGATGAGGATGGATTTGGAGACAATCTGTTTGGCTCCAACGCTGACCGATTCCCACT
The DNA here is from genome assembly GCA_038105035.1 of Candidatus Poseidoniales archaeon. Lineage (GTDB taxonomy): Archaea > Thermoplasmatota > Poseidoniia > Poseidoniales > Poseidoniaceae > MGIIa-L2. The sequence goes on from JAYOBT010000003.1 coordinate 80,808, forward strand.
CGATGGCACACAATGGTACGACATTGATGGCGATGGGTATGGAGACAACCCAGACGGGAACAACTACGACGCATTCCTCGCAGAGCCAAGCCAATGGTCGGACGTTGATGGTGACGGATGTGGTGACAATCCAAACGGAAGAAATCCAGATTTGTTCCCACTTGATGAAACGCAATGCATCGATGCGGACGGCGATGGCTTCGGAGACAACCAATCTGGAAACAATCCAGACCCGTTCCTCTTCGATTTTGATAACGATGGCTACAACGACAGCATCGATGTCCTTCCTAAACTGGCTTCACCGGGTGACCTCGATAATGACGGAACACCCGATGAAGAGGATGAGTTCCGAGACAACCCACAGGAATCGAAAGACAACGATGGGGATGGAATCGGGGACAACGCAGACCCAGATGATGACAACGATGGATACCTCGATGATGCTGAAATCGACGCTGGTACCGATCCATTCAATTCCGAGTCAAAACCAATCGATAGTTTTGAAATCGTGATTCCCGGTACCGCTATTGGACTTGGCGCATGGGATCTAATCGGTATTTTCGTCGGCATTCCGCTCACAATCTGGATCATGATTGGCCTTGCAACCCGCGGTGGTCGAGCTCGACGATTTGAAGAATCCCTCAAACAGGCAACTCGTCGCGAGGATTTGGAAGACATCGCCCTTGGATACGAACGGGCTGTGATGATGCGCATGCTTGGCCCACATCAGGCCATTCGACTGGAGCGATTACGGACAGAATTGGACGATGCATTGGAAAAAGAAATCGAATTTGGTAGCAAGTCTGTTCCTGCAATTCCTAGCCAACCACAAGATTACGAGTCACAATTAGGATGGCAAGACGAAGGTTGAGGAATCACCCTTGATTTCATGAACTCCATTTACTTCGGATGTTCATGGCCGAAGATGCTGAGGAGCAACCAGTGTTTGAAACAAGCACAGGACCAGTACGCGTCATTACTGCAGCCTCTCTGTTTGATGGCCATGATGCAGCCATCAACGTCATGCGAAGACTCATCCAATCATCTGGTGCGGAAGTCATTCACTTAGGCCATGATCGTTCTGCCAAAGATGTCGTCGATTGTGCCATTCAAGAGGATGCACATGCCGTTGCTCTCACATCCTATCAAGGCGGTCACGTTGAGTATTTCACATACATTCGTCAATTGTTGGATGAAGCTGGCTGCGAGCACGTTCGTATCTTTGGTGGAGGAGGTGGAACCATCACACCTCCAGAAATCCGTGAACTTCACCAAGCAGGCATCTCCAAAATTTACTCGCCAGATGATGGCCGAACCATGGGTCTCTTCGGTATGATCCACCATTTAATGGGCATTGCACAAGAGGTTGACTTGACATCAGGTGCCAGAATGAAGAGCCTTGATGGCCCAGTAACACCTGAAGAAATGGCCAAGGTTGGACTTCTTCTCACTCTCTCGGAGTCCGCCGATGAAGCGACCTTCAAGCAGACGCTCGAAGCCTGTCGTTCCTCATCAAACGATGTTCCAGTCATTGGATTTACAGGCACAGGTGGTGCAGGGAAATCGAGTCTTCTTGATGAATTGATGCTCCGCATTCAGCGAGACAATCCAGGGAAGAAAGTCTGCTTGCTCTGTGTTGACCCAACACGAAAGCGAACCGGTGGTGCACTTCTCGGCGATCGTATCCGAATGAATTCACTTTCCAACAACGACCTCTACATGCGTAGTCTAGCCAGCAGAGGAAGTGGTTCTGAAATCAGTGCCAATCTCGATCGAGCCATCGAGGTTGCAAAGGCCGTTGGCTTCGACCTCATTTTCTGTGAGACGAGTGGAATCGGTCAAGGAAGTGATGCTATCACTTCGGTTGCCGACCATTCACTCTATGTGATGACCGCTGAATTCGGCGCACACACACAGCTCGAAAAAATCGAAATGCTCGATGTTGCAGACTTGGTTGTTCTCAACAAATACGAGAAGCGTGGAAGTGAAGATGCACTTCGGGCCATTCGAAAGCAGGTCCGTCGCAACCGAAATCTGTTCGATGTTGTTGATGAGGAACTACCTGTTGTTGCAACCATAGCGAGTCAATTCGCAGACCCTGGTGTCGATGCATTGTGGCAGAAGCTCTCAGCCATGGTTGGTTTTGAGGCACGAGCGCCGATGGAAATTGTTGGTGAACGTAAGGGCGTCATCCCCCCTGAGCGTGTCCACTACCTTTCGGACATTGCTGCAACCATTCGAACCTATCACGAGGAAAACACAGCCATTGCTCAGAAACTCCGTCTTTGCCAACACCTTGAATCTGCAAAGGACCACGTTCCATCCATTGCAAAGGATGTGGACGACCAAATCGCAGAACTTCTTGAAGAGATTGAAACGGCTCGTGAAGATCTCGCAAACTATCGCACACTTGCTGACGAGTATCGAAGCGGAGAATACACCTACCACGTTCGTGGCAAACCATTCTCGGTTCAAACAACGACCGAATCACTGGCTCATTCCAACATTCCACGTGTTGCATTGCCAACGTTTGCTGATGATGGCGAATTGTTTGAATGGCTAAGCAAGGAAAACGCTCCTGGTCATTTCCCATACACTGCAGGCGTATTCCCGTTCAAGCGAACCGACGAACTAAGCGCTCGAATGTTTGCTGGTGAAGGTGAACCTGAGCGAACCAATCGACGATTCCACTATCTCAGTCAAGGACAAGACTACGTTCGATTGTCAACTGCCTTCGACTCTGTTACGCTCTACGGTCGAGACCCTGCATTACGTCCAGACATTTGGGGCAAGGTCGGAAACTCTGGTGTCAGCATTGCAACATGCGATGATGCAAAGCGTCTCTACTCAGGATTCGATCTCTGCGATTCCAATACGTCGGTTTCCATGACCATCAACGGTCCAGCACCAATCTTGCTTGCATTCTTCCTCAATGCAGCTATCGACCAACAAGTCGAGATGCATCTTGAAGAACAGGGCAAATCCATCGAACCACTCGATGTTGCCTATCGCGGAGAACTTCCAGAAGGACACAACGGATTCGGTCTAGGTACGGTTGGACGACGTGGGGATGAATTGGTCGATGCTGAGACCTATGCGGAAATCAAAGCACGAACACTCTCAACCGTCCGTGGAACCGTTCAAGCAGACATCCTCAAAGAAGACCAAGCCCAAAACACCTGCATCTTCTCGACACCGTTTGCCCTCAAACTCATGGGCGATGTTCAGCAATACTACATCGACCACAATGTGCGTAATCACTACTCTGTTTCCATCAGTGGCTATCACATTGCAGAAGCAGGAGCAAACCCAATCACACAACTGGCGCTTACACTTGCAAATGGTTTCACTTACGTCGAATACTATCGAAGCCGAGGCATGGACATCGACAAGTTTGCCCCCAACCTTTCGTTCTTCTTCAGCAATGGATTGGATCCAGAATACACCGTCATTGGTCGCGTTGCCCGACGAATTTGGGCAGTAGCAATGCGTGACTTGTATGGAGCGAATGAACGCTCTCAGAAACTGAAGTACCACATTCAAACCTCTGGTCGCTCACTTCACGCCCAAGAGATTGACTTCAACGATATTCGCACAACCTTGCAAGCGCTCCTCGCCATCCAGGACAATGCCAACTCGTTGCACACCAATGCATACGACGAAGCAATTACTACACCAACCGAAGAATCCGTACGACGTGCATTGGCCATCCAACTCATTGTCAACAAAGAATCCGGTTGGACCAAGACCGAGAATCCACTCCAAGGCGCCTTCATTGTCGATGAACTCACAGACCTTGTCGAAGCAGCCGTTCTCGAAGAATTCGAAGCGATCTCTCGACGTGGCGGTGTTCTCGGTGCAATGGAGACCATGTACCAGCGTGGAAAGATTCAGGACGAATCGATGTATTACGAGCATCTCAAGCACGATGGAACACTCCCGATTATTGGTGTCAACACCTTCCAGAATCCGAACGCACAAGTCTTCGATGAATCAAGTGCGGATGATTTTGAAATGGAATTGGCTCGAGCAACTCCTGAAGAAAAGCAAGCCTGTCTTGAGCGAACTGAAGATCGTCAAACCAAGGAAGGCGATGCGACAATAGCCGCTCTCGCTCAACTCCAAGAAGTTGCACGTACAGGCGGAAACGTCTTCGAAGAACTCATGGAAACGGTCAAGGTTGCAAGCCTGGGTCAAATCACAGACGCATTGTTCCGTGTTGGTGGGCAATACCGTAGAAATATGTGAGCATTTGAAATCAAACTCAATAGTTTTGATATTTTTTTGGCCATGTCTCTTTCCAGTTGGTGGAAAGAATACCATGTGAAATTTCGGAAAAGGTCAGAAAATCGTCACTTTTTACCCTCAAATGAAGCGAAGACAATATATCCTCATGGCTCAGTGGCGACCGAAGAGGAACATCCTCTCTGGTGAAATCCCATGAGTTGTAAATTGGACCTACCGCTGGGGCCATCCTTCCGAGATGCACACATCGAAGCAGACCTACAAGGTCGATTGGATGATGGTCGGAAGGTCTGGGCAATTGGAGACATCCATGGCCATCTTGGTACCTTTCGAGCACTCATTCATCGTCTGAAACTCGACCTTGAGGATCGAGTTGTTTGTCTTGGTGATATGATTGATCGGGGCCCGGATTCTGCAGGATTGATTGATTACATTCGTTCACATCCACAAATCGTTTGTTTGAAAGGAAACCACGAATTGATGGCTATTACATCACTTCAAGAAGATGGCTGCGTTGAGTTATGGCAACCATGGCTTGAACGGGGAGGGAGATCGACATGGGGGTCCTATATCGTTCGAGCGAGTGGAGATTTGTACGAAGCAAAGAAACAATTTGCGAGTGATTTGATGTGGATGGACAACCTTCCAAACCACATTGTTCTCGATGACGTACGGCTTGTACACGCAGGTTACGATCCAAGAATGCCACTGGATCTTCAAGGCGATAAGGAACTGCTTTGGATTCGAAAACGGTTCTACGCACACGAATACGCAGTTGATCCAGATCGTACCGTCGTCTTCGGACACTCAACAACCACCAAGGTAGGACCAAGTCCAGGGTCTGTTGCCCAAAGCGACATACGGCTACAGGATGGACGCCCCGCTTGGATTGCGATGGATATAGGCGCCTACAATCATGTTTCACCTGGACTTGCTGCGATCGACATCAAAACCTTCCAAGTTGTCAAACAAGCAACCCTTCGTTCCGAGCGATGGTTCGATGTCCCCGATTGTCGAGAGGCCAAAATAGGCACTCACTTTGGACTCGATATCCTCCGTTCCTCGCATCGAAAAGAAGCTGTGTCTGCACTTCGAGCGAAACGCAAACTCAAGATGGCTGGGGTCGTTCTTCAGGAAGATTTGGATGACTACGATGTCGAATCCATGCCTCGCCACGTGATGTTTGCGTCGAGTGAAGTCAAGGAGTCCAACAACAGAGTATGGCATGGACCAGGTACAGATCCTTCCGAACAACACCTACGCCTACCTGGACCAACAGGATTCAGAATTTA
>JAYOBT010000003.1:86444-99485 GCA_038105035.1 Candidatus Poseidoniales archaeon
CATGCATCACAAAAACCGAAACGAATACGAGGGTGATTTCCATAATCCGGTAAAATTACCGATTGTTTAGACGAGTAAAAGAAACATTCATAACCGTTCATGCAGTTTTCTGTTCATGGCGAACAAGGAGCATCACGCTCAATCAAACGAGGCTTTCCTTCGTGCTGTCCTCAAAACAGTCCACAGTCGGAAGTACACAACAATCTACAAAGAAGCAACAGCGAAGGCCAATGCTGAACTCGATCCATGGAAAGGTGGCTACACCTTCTTCTTGCTATGAAAGCACTCAAGAAGTTTGATTCCGCCCAGCGGCCATGGACCTTGCTTGGGAAGCCATTCTCGCTGCAAGCACAGTGTTCTTTCTTGGTGCCATTTCACCAGGACCGAGTCTCTTGATGGTCATTCGTAACACCATCGTTGGAGGCCGTCGTCGCGGTGTTCTGTGCGCAATAGGCCATGGTATTGGCTTCGGCCTCTATGCTGGTGTTGCCATCTTCGGCCTGATTGTCCTGCTCGAGGAGGCCCCAGGTGTCTTCCTTGGACTGCAATGGATTGGGATTGTTCTTCTGATCTACTACGGATGGTTGATGTGGGCACACAGCAGCGACGAAAGCCACGAGGAATTGGAAGGCGAAGCAAGAGGGTTTCTCGAAGGATTCTCCATTGCTTTCTTCAATCCAAAAATTGCGTTGTTCCTTGTTGCAGTACTTGCCCAGGTTCTCGAATCAGGAATGAGTCTTGAAACGAAACTGGTCATTGGGTTCATCGGCATGGCCATCGATATGGCTTGGTATGTCTTGGTTGCAGTATTCTTGACTGGAACGCCCTTGCTCGACTGGTTACGTACAAATGGTTCGATTGTGAACCGTTTGACAGCTGCCGTTCTTTGGGGCTTTGCAGCAACTGTGATGCTCGGAGTCATCGCAAGTTAGCGTTGACATCTCGGACAAAGGAAGGTTGAACGGCCAGACTGAGTGATTCGTTCAATCGTACCACCGCAGTTTGCTTGCAAACATGGCTGATCTTCTCGGTCGTACGCTTGGAAATGATGACCAAAATAACCCAGTGTTCCATTTACATCTGCAAAATCGTTCAATGAGCTACCGCCAACTTCGACGGCTTGCTCAAGAACTTGAACGACATTTTCATGCAAGCGTTGCAACTTTTTGGTCGGCTTTCCATCTTTACGAACCAAGGTCTTGCTTTGTCGTTGAGGATGGATTCCACTTCGATGCAATGCTTCACATGCGTAGATGTTGCCAACTCCCACAACAACACGTTGGTCGAGTAAGGCGACTTTGATACTGGTTGTTTTCTTGTATAATTTCTTGGCGAGTTGGTTCGCACTCCAATCATCGAATGGCTCAGGTCCCAACGATTCGAGCAGAGGATGAATCTCTTCTTCACCAATTTCAATCAAGTCCATGATACCAAACCGCCGTGGGTCAGTATATACTGCAACGCTTCCATCATCAAATCGGAATTCAACATGGTCGTGCCGACCTTGAAATCCAGTGGCTGAGCCAAACCTTGACACTTGGTCATTCGTTGCTCCGAATCGCTTCACTTTCTCTGAATCAAACAGCGTGTATCGCCCTGACATCCCGAGATGAGAGAGAACGATTCCTCCGTTGTCGAGATCTAATAGGAGGTACTTCGCTCTTCGTCGAATGGAATCGACTTTGCAACCGCTGATGCGTGATGCGAATTCATCAGGAAAGGGGAATCGAAGGTTTTCCCGTCGAAGGATGACTTCCGTAATCTTTCGCCCAAGCATGGCTTGCTCCAAGCCTCTACGTACGGTTTCAACTTCAGGTAGCTCTGGCAGTCCCTCACCTCCTTCGAATAACGAATAGTGCGTGCTGGTCTTCAAATCCTGTCAGGTTGATGTGCTCAAGCAGTTCGACTTCGGACGATAGTTGAGCAATGGCCGTTGCAAAGATGTCCTCATCTCCACCATCATTGTGACGTTCACTCGCCGCCTTCAGCGATAACAGACCAATTCCGCCTTTACTCAAAAACCGACGAACTGCTGAAAGGAAGATCTCAACTTGCCCTGCTTGAGCAACGTCTTGAAACAACCAATCGACACGTCTTGGAATCAAGACACCCCAGGAGTCAAACTTCCTTGCATCGCCCAAAACAGGTACCAATCCAGGTCGATGTTCAGCGAGGTAGGTTAGATCTCGCAGACAACGAGGCGCAAGGTCGACGGCCACAAGACGTCCCCCAAACCGATTCTTTGCCCCACAAAGGTGATCGTGCAAATGAGAAATTGTCGTGCCGTGTCCTGCACCGAGATACAAAACAGTTGATCCAGGATTCGGCAGAAGTAGGGATGGATCCTTCCTTGTTCTCAGAAGTCCTGCTCCTAATTTGGAACGGTTTGGGTCCCAACGCCTGTGTTCAACACCTCGGAATTTTCGCAACGTTTCGCCTCGAACTGCTACGCCAGGATTGGCATTAACCGTCCAAACATTTCGTCCTTCCAACAACACTGTATCGGACACTGGTCGTATGCGTCGATGTTTGGCCAAAGGACCACCTCAACGCCTTGGAGGCTTCGAAAACTCTTTCCGAATGGCCTCGACCTTTGCTTCTACTTGATCAACGTCATCTTGAGTCATGGGTGTTCCCTCAAACGCATCAATTCGAGCAGCGATGCTGATTTTCGAGGCCAGCATTCGTGCAATTTTACCCCGTACCCAACGAGGTGAGCGAGATATCCATGGATGCATGAAGATATGACCATGCTTGGGTGGTGCTGTACCGCTGCGTAGATGACTGAAAAACGCCTTTTCCGCACCCAAGACCTGAACGGTTCCTGATGGAAGTCGTGCAAGGCGTGAACGTCCATGTGCTTCGACACACAATCGTGCTGCAAGGAGAGGACCAACGAGCGTGGACGTTGATGGAAGATGGGCTTGTGCAGATAGGCGAATGGCATGTTCCAGACGATCGAGTTGTCGCCCTTGGTTGGAAACCATTGTCGCCCAATCATGAAGCGATTTCCATTCTGAATCCGAAGGTTGCTCGTATGCATCATCAACATCCAGCATTGAGGCAAGGGCAGACAGAGAATCAACACCGCTTAGTTGTCCAGCAACTTGTGTACGGTTTCGTTCGAACCGTGCAGAAGGGAGAAAGAGGCCAACCCATTCAATAAGTCGTGCTTCCATAGTGAGATGCAATGTTCGGAGCTCTTCGCTTGCTCTTAGAAGGTGCTCCAATCGACGATCAGGGTCGGCTGCAGAAACCGCAACACCTTCCTTCGCCAGCAACAGAGCTGCCTGATCGGCAACTTCCAGTTGGCTTGAGGTTGGTTGAGGAATCTCAAACTCAGGCAACTCTTCTGCGCCATGAGCAGTGGGTTTGGCCTCCGGAAATCGTTCTCTTAGTGTTGCTGCTTCTGGAGGAAGGCATCCCTCTGCAACCATCTGAAGGCGTTCTTTTGCACCATGGACAGAAAAGCGAGCTTCATTGATTTCGACATCAAGAATATCTCCATCGGCATTCACAACGGCTGCTGATTGCCACGAATACCACAGCCACATGAATCTCCCAATCCACCATTGGAATTGAATGTTGTCACTTCAATAACGGCATTGAATTTATTCCGCACCAAAAATAAAACCTTACCGCAAGCACAACCACCATGATTAAAAGGAACATGTCGATGGTCTGCCATGTTTTGCCCCGAGTGTGGGACCCTGTCTTTTCCTAGTCCTTCTGGAGACATTACGTGCACCAACTACAAATGTGGCTACACAGGTCCTGCCAATGTCAAGATGAAGATGGACGGTAAGGAAATCGACCTCTCCAAAACAAAAACGACCACGAAGGCTGAAAAGCGTGAATATGAGATCATCAAAGATTCAGATCAACGTAAAGGCGTCCTCTCAACAGAATCCTATATGTGTCCCAAATGCGATTGTACAGAAGTGTACTTTTATCTCGAACAGACACGATCATCCGATGAACCAGAAACTCGTATGTTGACCTGCAAAGATTGTGGTCATGGTTGGCGAGAATACTGATCAGTAATCGCTTTCAACACGTGGAGCGAGGAAGTAATCGACTTCAGCGGCTCCGTTTTCGAATGTGAAATTCATTGCGAGTGGGAAGTTTTCTCCGAACTGAATTGTTACATTGTCTCCAGCGCCGAATCGGCGGGAGAGAGGCTCAAGATAGGTCAAGCTGTACTGGCTTCGTGCAGCACCATCGCAGACAAGTTCGTCCATTTCGTCTTTGTCGAACGAGATGTTGACCGAGTCTGTGTTGTTGCGCACGTGTACTTGGAAGGAGGATTCATCGATGCTAAAGTTGACGAGGTCACCAACTTGCTTAGCAGCCTTGAGTGCTTGTCCAAGTTCAGCCCCGTTCATCACGACCTTGCAAGGCAATTCAAGCTTCGGCAGCGAAGGAGGTGATGCCATGGTTGCGTTGTCAAGCGGACGAAGGTTGCGAACAATCTTGCCGAGACTCATTGTGAAATCGCCACCATCTTGATGAGAAATTTCAATCAAATCTCCTGACCCACCAAGCGTCGTCACTTCTCGAATCTTTTTCATTTCGAGACCAATTTTCTTCGCATCCAATTCCCAACCATCAAACGCTGCTGCATCGACCGTGAGTTTGATCATGGCGACGTGTGATGAGTCAACGACCCGTACGGTCAGTCCATCTTCATCAAAATCAAATCTTGCATCCTCAACAACGATCATGAGTGTATCGAGAATCTTGCTAATCAGTTCTTGGCGAGCTGTGACGTTCAACATATGAGGCACCCCTGCAATTATCCTCTCATTTCGACGGCTTATGAACTTACTATTCGATACATGCGCTTTTCGCGCGTTGGATGACCTCTCATTTGCCGACGTCTTCAAGAACCCTCGGCATAAGTAATCGACATGACTGAAGCGCTGGATATTGTCATCATCATCATTGCAAGCGGATTAGGCATCGGCCTTGGATGGCTGCTGGCAAAAATGAAATTTTCAACGGAATTGGTTCGTGCTGAAGTCGAAGCGCAAGCGGCACAAGGCAACAAGGCGACCCTTGTAGCAGAAATGGAGAGCGTTGCAAGCGCCGTAGCACGTCAGAATTCGGAGGACTTCCTTCGCTTGGCAGAAGAACGTCTCGGTAAAGTGCAATCCGAGGCCAACAAGGATTATGATGCCCGGAAAAAGGAAGTCGAACTTCTTGTATCTCCAATCAAAGATCACCTCGAGAAGTTGGAAAAAGCAACCAATGACATGGAAAAAAATCGTGAGGGTGCCTACCAAGGCATCAAACGAATGGTCGAAGGATTGCAAGAACAAACAACCAATCTTCGAGACACCAATGTCAAACTCTCAACGGCCCTTCGGGGATCCATCAAAGCAAGAGGAAATTGGGGGCAAGTGGCGCTCAAGAATATTGCAGAAGCAGCAGGCATGCTCGAGCATTGTGATTTTGACGTCGAAGTAACGCTCAAGTCAGGAGCAGGAGGTGCTAGGGTTGATCTCCTCGCCAAAATACCAAATGGAGGCCATGTACCAGTTGATTCCAAGGTTCCACTTGCTGCCTACTGGGATGGATTGGAAATGGACGATGGAGATGCCCGTGCTCTCAAAATGAAGGAGCATGCCAACGATGTCAGAAAACACGTCAACGACCTCGCAGCCCGAGACTACCCTCGGTTGTTGGAAGGAACGGATTTCACAGTGATGTTTATCCCGGCTGAGCCGATTCTCTCAACGGCGTTTGAGTACGAACCTTCTTTGCAAGAGTACGCATTCAGTAAGCACGTTCTGATTGTGACGCCTGTCACCCTCCTCGCCTTGTTAAGGACTGTGGGTCTGTATTGGCACCAACAATCCATGGCTGAAAATGCTCGCGAAATTCACGGGCAAGCCAAGGAATTCTATGAGCGAGCAACAAAGTTCAGCCACGACCTTGCAAAACTGGGACGAAACCTGAATACGGTAGTCGGTGCTTACAACGATGCAGTGGCAACTTACGATTCACGAATCGTTCCCTCGGGCAGGAAACTTGAGGCGCTCAAAGTCACTGAAGGTATGCAAAAGACGATGGCAGAACTTCCAGAGGTCGGTTCAAGTGTCCGTGATATCAAACATCTCAAGCGAGATGATGACGATGAGTGAAACATCTTTTTGATATGTGAGTTCCAACACGCAAGGCCATGGTGGAGCTTGTTCTCAAAGAGGATGGTACGCCGTATAAGGTTGCAATTTTGATTCCAACCATCAACAATGCAGACGAGCTTGCCATCGTCTTGGACAGGCTAACCCAACAGACCTACCCTGGCATTGAAATCGTTATCTCAGATTCAAAATCGAGGGACCACACCAAAGACGTCTGTGAAAAGTATGGAGCGACATGGATTGAAGACCCATCCACAAATCGCGCAGATGCGTGCAATTTTGCACTCAAACAAATGGACCATGATCTCGTTCTCTTTACCGATGATGATACCATTCCTCCTCTCGACTGGGCTGAGAAGCTCATTCGATGGTTCAAGGATCCGGAAGTTGGAGCGGTCGGTGGACCAAATTTTGCTCCTGATGAAGACCCGTTTGGGGCGAAGTGTGCCGATGTTGCTTTCTGCACCAAATTCATGACAGCAGGTACGCGTTACGGTGCACAGCCTCGTGGCGAATTGGTTCCTATCACGCATAACCCTGGTGTCAACTGCGCTCATCGGATGGAGAACCTTCGTCAAGTGAACTTCTTCGAACCAGGATGTATTGGTGCTGAAGATGTTGTACTCGATGCGAAAATTCAGCGAGAGGGTCACAAACTGTTCATAGATCCGTCCAACGTGATGCCACACCGACGACGAAGACCATTCAAGCCGTACATGAAGCAGATGCGGAATTATGGTTACACTCGCATGGTTGCCAACAAACGGTGGCCTGAGATTGCAACATGGTCACATACAGCCATCGGGTTCTTCCCATGGCTCACGATTGCAGCGATTCTTGCTTTGGTAGCAGGCGTTGCCACAGGTGGAGCAACAGAATATCCTTGGTTCTCCATTGATGGGGATTGGACATTACCACGTCTTGCAGTTCATGGCACACTCGGCCTCATGGGGCTCTACATTGGCCTCTCATGGCTTGGAGCTGCTATCGGTACGAGTCCGCATCGTTCGATTGGAACGGTAGCCCTCGCACCACTGTTCGTATTCTTGGCACATTGGGCCTATGGACAGGGCGTCAACAAGGCATGGAGAGAAATCCGAAGAACCGGTGGCGCTGCAGGTGTTGGCCGACAGATCGATGACCGTGAACGAACACTTTGAGTCGCATAATCGACGCAATACCTTTCAATGAACGAAAATAAGAGAGTTCATGGCTGAACGAAGGTTAGGCGAGATTTCTGATGAGGAAGAGATCTGGCTAACGATTCGTTCTGTCCTTACTGTGACGCGAGTAGCAGTCCTCCTCGGCACCATCATCGTGTCCGAATTCTTCGAGGAGTACTACATTCTCGATTTGACCGTCGCAATCTGGTCCCTCATCGTAGGTATTCCACTGTTTTTCTTCATTTCAGTACTCATCATGTGGGGAAACAAGGCCTTCATCCCAGTTAGCACACAAGAACAAGTTTCAACCATTCTTCGTCCGATTCTTGAGCGAACCTGATCACATACCAGCCATATCGCCGGTTTGGATGGTCCACTGACTTGCATAGACACCTTGGTGCTCGACCAATTCGTCGTGCTTTCCACGCTCAACGACAGCTCCGTCAACCATAGCAAGAATTTCATTGGCGTTGCGAATGGTGCTTAGTCGGTGAGCGACAGCTATGGTTGCACGACCAGAACCGGTACTGAGCAGATTTTCTTGGATGCGTCGCTCCGTTTCCGCATCAAGAGCACTTGAAGCCTCATCGAGGATGAGCAATGATGGCTTCTTTAGTAATGCGCGAGCAAGGGAAACACGGGCTCGCTGGCCTCCGCTCAACATGGCACCTCGATCACCAACCATCGTCTCGATACCATCTTCCAGTTCCTCTACGAAATCGAGTGCTCCAGCAAGTTCCAAGGCCCTTCTCAAATCACTTTCTTCGGCGACCATGTTGTATTTGACGTTATCACGGATCGAACCGTAGAACAAGAACGGGTCTTGGCTCACGAAACCTATTGCTTCACGTACGCTTGCTAAGGTGAAGGTGTTGATGTTGTTACCATTGATGAGAACTTCACCAGAGTCTGGAACATAGTATCTCATGAGCAACTTGAGAATCGTGGTCTTACCAGCACCTGTGTGGCCCATGACGCCAAGGAATTGCCCTCCAGCAACCCGGAATGAGATGCCGCTCAAGACCTTCGTCGTCGTATTTGGGTAGGTGAAATGGACATCCTTGAATTCAACCGATTCGATTGGACCAAGCAGTTCAACAGCATCATCGGTATCGACGATTGTTGGTTCCAAATCAATGGCTGCGAAGACGCGACGAGCTGCTGCCTCGCCGCGTTGCAACTGATTGACAAGGATTCCAAAGATGAACATGGGCATGGTCATTCGAGTGCTAATGAGGAGGAAAGTGACCAACTGACCCGTCGTGATTTCTCCTTCCTTTGCCAACCATCCGCCTGCGGTGACAAGAAGTCCAAATGCAATTCCAGCAACAACGTAAATCATCGGAATGAATCGGTTACGATCCTGACTCGCCCCCATGGCTTGGTCACGGTAGGCTCCCGATTCTCGATTGACTCGGTCTGCTTCCCACTCTTCTGCATTGTAGGCTTGAACAACGGAAATTCCAGAAATCAAGTTCTCCAAAACAGCAGTGATATCACCTGTTGACTCACGCTGCTTGCGGTATTTCCTCTGAACACTGGTCGAAAACCAGTAGACAATGGGTACAATGAAAATGATCGGCCCGAACAACACGATAGCAAGTTTCCAGGACATCAACACAAGGATGAGGAAAGCGGTCATGAAAGTCACAACGATTCGGATGATCGATGTTGATGAATCAGAAACAACGTCTTCCAATTGGTTCACATCGCTCGATAATACGGCCATAATTTGTCCTGTTTGCCGCATGTCGTAATAGGAGGCCTCCATGGCAATCAGTGACTTGGTTGCATCCATTCTCAAATCGTGTTGGATTTTGTAGCCAAGTGTTTGCCAAGAATATTCTGAGATGCCTTGGAAAATGGCCAAGAAAAAGAAGCCGAGGAAAATGAGTATACCGTACCCTACCGCTGGGTCACCACCGAAGGACGTTACAAAATCCTGAACAATGTCAGGGCCTGAGAGGAACCCACCAGTGAAATAATCGACAGCTAATCCTATGGCAACAAACGGCATCAAGTCAAAGAAACGGGCCATAGCGTTTCCGAGAATACCTGCTAGGACTCGCCCTGGATAGCGCTTGGCGTAAGGTACGACACGCCAAATCTGACGGCCAACAATCTGCGTTTTCTCGTTGATATCGGATGGCTCCATTGCATCACCACTGCCTGAACCCATACCGCGCATAACTTACCCTAACGAGACCCTGCTTTCAATGCTCGTTATCGATTTGAATGTGATTAATGCAAATCATTGATGAGTAACCGGTTCTAAGAGCCTATCATGCCGACTCAGCGTGCACGGGTATCGACCTTCCTTGTTTGTTTGATGCTTGCACAATTAGCGGCACCATTTGCGATGAGCCAACCTCTTCCAGCCATCGACGTCAACACCAACGCCGAATTGGACCTGCTTGCTCAAGTAGGCATCCTGCCAACCAAAGAACACGCTCAAGGATGGTACGACCCGGCAGAAGGCATCGGAAGCATCGACCTCCTTTACCGTCAAGCCACCATTACGTCGCTCGAAGACTGGCCAGAACGAACTCAAGAGAAGGAATTGAACGGCAATTACGTGCTTACGCACACCTATCCGGTTCCGAGCGACTGGCTTCACGATTTAGAAGAAGCAGGTATCGATTGTTTCTCATTTTTACCTGTGACAGGATTCCATTGTGAAGTTCAAGAGAAATCGATCGATGAGCTTGCTCAACTCGATGTTGAGGGCGTTTTGCAAATCGACCCAACAGACAAGGTAAGAACGAGATTGGTCAAAGCCATGCTCGGCGAAAACATCGGCCCTGCATCCTTGTTCTATCAGTCTGATTTCGTACCTGTTCACGGAGTTCTGACTGGCAAGTCCCTTCCCGATGGAATCCAAGAGCGAGATGATATCCGCATCACTTACCATGTCGGTCGTTTCGCAACGTTCGATGTTGATCGAACCACAGATGCACTGTCTTGGCTTGTTGCTCAAGGAGAAATCGAATGGCTTGAAGAAAAACTCTGGGCCTTTACAGCAAACGACGTTGCAGATTCGGTTCTCAAAGCACCCGATCTTTGGTCTCAGTCCACCATGAACGGGATAAACTCCTCCTGGAACGGTGTTGATGGGAGTGGCATCGTCGTTACTGTCGCTGATTCAGGTCTTGACAGTGGTGTGAACGATTCGACCATGCACGCTGATTTTTCGGACCACATCCTCGACATCGTTTCGTGGGGCATGACTGCATCCGAGGCATCATCGTGTGGCTCCCAAGCAGATGACGGTGCATCGGATATTGATGGCCACGGTACACACGTCGCAGGATCAGTGCTTGGAGATGGAACCAACTCTTCAGGCAACATCAAGGGGATGGCACCAGAGGCCCAACTCTACTTCCAAGCCATTGGCGTCTGGTGTGCAAATGCAGCAACATCACCGAGTGATTATCGGTACTCTCTCAACGGACTACCGTCCAACCTGACAGAGTTGTTCAAAGCAGGTGCTGACAATGGATCCCGTGTCCACACCAACTCTTGGGGGTCGTCTGTTGCCGGAGTGTACACGATGTCTTCTATGCAGGCTGATATCGCAGCTCGTGATTATCAAAACATGACCATCCTCTTTGCCGCTGGTAACAGTGGTGTCGACAACAACGGAGACGGAGAGGTGGATTTGGATTCAATCGGCGCCCCTGCAACAGCAAAGAGCGTCTTGACCGTTGGTGCGAGTGAAAACGATCGGCCAACAATTAATTCTGTGTATGGAAACAGCTACGGATCACCGATCTCAACCGACCGATACGCAGACAACATCTCCGGATTGGCTGCGTTCTCAAGCCGTGGACCAACCGATGACAATCGTGTCAAACCAGAGGTTGTTGCACCAGGTACATTCGTTCTCTCAGCCCTTACGAGATACAACACCAAGACAGTCGGTTGGGCTCCCCACAGTGCGGACTATGTGTACATGGGAGGCACAAGTATGGCAACGCCTCTTACCGCAGGCGCCACCGCACTTCTGCTTGAGCACCTCATTGACAACATGGGTCATGAAGACCCTAACTCATCGCTCGTCAAAGCCATCTTTGCAGCAAGTGCAACCGATATGGTAGGACAATACAGTTCCGCAACCAATGGGGCTGGCGAGACGGCTCCCAACAATCACGAAGGTTGGGGTCGAGTCGATATGCGAAGTGCTCTCAATACGACGTGGATTGACAATGAAAGTCTCACTACAGGTGTCAACCGTGGGTGGAGTTTCAACATCCCATCCAGTGCCCCAGACCTCAACATTGCTGTTGCATGGACCGATAAGGAATCAACCCCTTCTGCAGGAACCAATCTCGTCAACGATCTTGATCTTGCGATCAAAGACCCCTCAGGAACGTGGACTGAACTTTCAAACAACGTCGATACGGTTCGAATTTTGAAGTTCGCCAATCCTGCCCAAGGTACGTGGGAAGTCCACATCAACGGTACGAACGTCCCTGTTGGACCGCAATTCTTCTCACTTGCAGTCAATCAGGAAACCACATTGGTCAATCTCACAGAAGATGCTGATTTCGATGGTGTTGAAGACGACGATGATGATTGTCCAAACACATATGGAACCTCAACAAACGATCGTGAAGGATGTCCCGATAGTGATGGTGATGGGTACTCAAACCCAGACGCCACATGGACGATCAACAACGGTGCAGATGCCTTCCCTTCAGAAAGCACACAATGGTCCGACCAAGACTTTGACGGATACGGCGACAATGCTGCTGGTTTCGAAGCGGATGCGTGTGTAACCGTCCTCGGCAATTCGACAACTGACCGATTCGGATGTTTGGATGACGATGGTGATGGATATTCCAACAACGACGCAACGTGGCTCGTCAGCAACGGCGCTGATGCGTGCAATTCGGTCAAAGCATACTCGAACATCGACCGAAATGGATGTCCAGACGAGGATGGAGATGGTGCGAGCGACCCCGACCCTACTGGAATCAACGGCTCGATGTGGACCGTGACCGATGGCGCTGATGCCTTCCTTGGCGATGCAACGCAATGGTCCGACCAAGACGGTGATGGATACGGGGATAACCCACCTCCCGCCACAGAAGGTGATGCCTGCAACACGACACTCGGAACATCCTATCAGGACAGATTCGGCTGCATTGATACCGACGGAGATGGGTACTCCGATGGTGATGCAACGTGGACCACAGCTCAGGGTGCAGATGCATTCCCGAACGAACCAAGTCAATGGTCCGACCAAGACGGTGATGGATACGGTGACAATGCCAGTGGCGTGGATGCGGACAATTGTCCAACTACATTCGGAACTTCAACAGAACTTGGCAATCTCGGATGCAGCGACTTGGACAGCGATGGATATGCAGACTCGGACGATGCCTTCCCTACGGATTCTACACAATGGAGTGATACCGACGCAGATGGCTATGGAGACGAGAGTACCGGGACAAACCCAGATGCTTGTCCCACCGTTGCTGGCACATCGACCCTCGACAGATTCGGATGCCCTGATAGCGATTCGGATGGTGCTTCGGACGAGGATCTTAGTGGCACCAATGGACCTGTGTGGACCATTGCCGATGGGGCAGACATTCTGCCCAACGATGCGTCGCAACAATCCGATACAGATGGAGATGGCTTCGGCGACAATCCTTCAGGCACAAACGGTGATACATGTCCTGCTCAATTTGGAACTTCAAACGTCGACCGGAATGGTTGCCCTGACG
>JAYOBT010000003.1:99585-121612 GCA_038105035.1 Candidatus Poseidoniales archaeon
ACATGTCCTGCTCAATTTGGAACTTCAAACGTCGACCGGAATGGTTGCCCTGACGCTGACAGCGATGGCATCTCAGACCCTGACGCATCATGGACTGTCCTTGATGGTGCGGACGCTTTCCCTAGCGACCCAACGCAATATGCTGATACAGATGGTGACGGCTACGGAGACAACGCAAGCGGAACCAACCCTGATGGATGTCCGACACAATTCGGAGACTCAACAATCGATCGAATTGGTTGTCCGGACTCAGATGGTGACGGAATCTCCGATGCAGACGGGCTCTGGAATGTCTCACAAGGTGCAGACGCCTTCCGATACGATGCGACACAATCTCAAGACCAAGATGGTGATGGTTATGGTGACAACGCCAGTGGAAACTACCCCGATGCTTGTCCTACTGAATTCGGTGATTCTTGGCAGAATGGAACCTTAGGATGCCCAGATAGTGACCAAGATGGTTGGGCTGATGCCCAAGACACACACCCAGATGACATCACACAGTGGTCGGACATTGACGGAGATGGATACGGCGACAACCCAGGCGGTACGACACCTGATGCGTGTCCAGCGACGAGCGGGAATTCAACGCTTGGCAACCGATATGGATGTGTTGACTCGGATGGCGATGGATGGGATGATGTCATCGATGAACTGCCGAACGTGAAGCATCAATGGCTCGATCAAGATGCTGACGGATACGGAGACAATGCCACAGGGCCGCAGCCTGACGCCTGTCCGGGTGTTTCAGGAACCTCAACCATCGATCGTTACGGTTGTGTCGATACCGACGGTGATGGCATATCTGATGACAACGATGCGTTCCCATCCGATCCAACTCGTGCAAGCGATGTTGATGGCGATGGATACGATGATCTTGAAGACGGGTGCATGCTGATTGCTGGAAATTCAACACAGGATCGGCTCGGGTGCATCGACACAGATGGTGATGGCTATTCCGATGGTGACGCTCAATGGACACTCATCAACGGTTCAGATGCATTCCCAAATGAGGCGACTCAACACGCAGACCAAGACGGTGATGGGTTTGGTGACAACCCTACCGGTTTCGAGGGAGATGATTGCCCAACAACATCAGGAACTTCATTCCGTGACGTTTTCGGTTGCGACGATGAAGATGTGGATGGTATGTCGGACTCCAACGATGTATTCCTTGGTGATTCGTCTCAGTGGAATGACACAGATTCAGATGGATACGGCGATGAAGTCAACGGAACACAAGGCGATGCATGCCCTGAAACTGCAGGGACATCTACCAATGATGTCTATGGGTGCATTGATTCCGATGGTGACGGTTACTCTGACTTGAACGACGTCTGGCCAAACGACAGCACTCAATGGTACGATGACGACATGGATGGATTCGGGGATGAATCGTCTGGCACGGCTCCAGATCAATGTCCAGATGTATACGGAACGGCCTTCAGAGGCACACTGATTGGTTGTCCAGATACCGATGGTGATGGCTACGCAGACGATGAGGATGCGTTCCCATTCCACGACTCACAACATCTCGATTCCGATGGAGATGGATGGGGAGATAACGAAACATCAGGGGCTCACAAACCGGATCATTGGCCAAATGACCCGACTCGAAATGCGGGGGAAGCGACACTTTCGTGTCTTCCGAGCAAACTCTCCACTGACACAGTCACGGGCGGTAGCATCCAATTCTCTTGTTCTGTATCGACGAACATGGGAGATGGGTTCACGGTCCGTGTGGATTGGCAATCGTCCACCAACGTGCAGGTCGAAACAGGCTCGCATACAATGATTTTCACATCGGACAACGGCAACACCCAATCAAAGATTTTCACTGGAACTGCGACAAGTGAAGGCAATTTCAACCTGATACTCACGGTAACCGAACCTGGTGCTGAGATTCCTATGGACACCTACACCATTCGCTTGAACGTTTACAACAGTTCGAAATCGTCGGGTAACGATGATACCTTCGAATGGGAGAACGTCCTCGAAATGCCATTGTTCCAGGCAGGAGCTGCGGCGATTCTTCTAACGTTCCTGTTTGGAATGTTGATCATTCGTGGAAAGAGCCGTCGCTTGAAGGACAACGACGAGCGTAAGGCACAAGCAGCACAAGTCCTCTACAATCGAATGATGTCGGATCGGGATGTTGTTCAACGACGACGAGTTGAATTGGGATACGATGCAGTACCTCCACCCCCTGGTCTGAATTGATGAGTTTTGACCGATGCGCTCAAAAAAGGGTGCTCGTTCGGAAGATTACCACCGTGCGGATATGGTGAAGTGGTTATCATCTGAGGTTTCCAACCTTATGTCGTGGGTTCGACTCCCGCTATCCGCACCTCAATCAACAAAGCCTATGAGTGGACGATGTCAGGGCAATTCATGCAGGTAAAGCGAGCCTCCAAGGGCATGTTTCTTGTCACACTCATGCTCCTCGCATCACTCTCTGGTTGTTTCGGAGAGGACGAAACGGTGCAAGAGGGTGTTCCAATCGTTTTCCAAATCGATTACCAAATGCCTGAAGACGTTGTATTACGAAGCGGTGAATGGCACGATTTTCAGTTGCTAGGAGAAGGTAGAGCCATTTCGGTTCCGACCGATGTTATGCTCTTTATCGATGGTTACATCATTCCAAACGGATATGCTGCAGTGGAAGGCGAGTCCATCAACGGCCGATTTTTGCTCACTCCATACGTCGACGAGGTCAAAATCACGATTGTGCATGACGACGGAACTGGAGACGCCTACCAACTTGCCGTGACAAACGGTACACCCATCGTCAACGGTGAGGAGTGGATGGACAAGATGGAATACATCACGAATGTATGCCCAGATACAACACAATGCGGTGGCTACATCAACCGCTGGATGGGCTCACCAAATCCAGCCTTTGAGCGAGCAGCGTCTTTCTTCCAAGGTCATTTTGAAGGACTCGGCTATGAGACCCATATTCTAAGGGTGTTTGATCACGGTAATCCAGCCGAACCAGAAAGCCTCAACGTCATCGCATGGAAGCGTGGACGTGATGCTTCATGCGTTCAAGGAATGGGAGGTCACATGGACATCATGTTCCCAGGCGGTCCTCCTGGCGGAGGAACCTACGAAGGAGCCTACGATAACACCGGAGGAACTGTGAGCATGATGCTCTTTGCAAAGGCATTTGTTGACATCGAAGTCGAATGCGATACATTCCTCGCACTATGGTCTTCCGAAGAAGAGGGTCTGCGAGGATCCAATGCTTTCGCCAACAACGAGTGTGACTACTGTCTTCCCTCCGACAAGGAATTACGATTTTACATCAATATGGATATGATGGGAATCTCGTATCCGGCTGTCAAACCAACAGGAGAGCCTTATCCATACCATGCTTGGTCTGGGCCTGACTTTGACCCAGAAGTTCAGGATGTAGAAATCACAACCGTCCTCGACCACGTTCACAGAAACATCCTAGAAGCGCCAATGGACTTGAGAATCGATGGAACATATGGTTCGGGTTGTGACCAACACTGGGAGGATCACGAAGACCTTGTTCTCGACGTCCACGAGGATACATTCGGCCGTTCCGACCACGTAACGTTCCGTGATCTGGGTGCACAGACCATTTTCCACCTTGGAGCATACGATTCGGACTACAGTGCGTATCACTCTCCAGATGATACATTGGACAACATGATCGAGATGGTCGGTGGAGTTGAAGAACTCGAAAAGAGCATGGAATTCGTCATGTGGGCTGCGATGCTTGAATTTATGATTGCAGACCAGACTCCAGAAATTCGCAACATCAATGCTTGATATCTTAAACGACGTTTTTTGAACCCAAAGCGGATATTTGGCACATGCAAGGAGTGCAAACTGAAGAGGAAACTCTCCTCCAACGTTTCACAAATTCATCACAATTCCCATTGGCAATGATTGCCTTTGGAGTGTTTGTTGCTTGGGCAGAGTCCTTGCTAATGCTTCTTCAAGGCGAATCGATTGAAAATGCGATTTGGCCACAGGCTGTTCGTACACTGTCGTGGACGTTTATTCTTCGCGAAAATGTCTTCTCCATTGCACTTCTATCAGCGTCGTTTTTGGCATTTTGCGTTTACACTGCCATCCAGTATCACAGAGGTCATCGACTTGCAAAGCCAGCTCAGGCAATCTTCTTCTCACTGATTGGCGCTGTTTTCGCGTCATGGATCATCTTCGTATTGATGGACTATCGATACATCCGTGGAGCGTTTTTGTTGCTCCCGACAATCTACGGTGTCGTCCTTCTTGGGTCAACTCTAGCCATCCGAGGCCCACCAGGGTTACCCGACTCGACACAGGATTGGAAATCGAAAGGTAAGACGATATTGCATGTTGCAACAGTTTTTCTCGCTGCTTGGTTGGTCATGCCTGGAATCCCCGCACTTATCGGCATCGCTCCATCTCCGCCACCAGCACCGACCATGGGTTATGGAGCAGAAGCCGGTCCATTCGACCGGACTACGCTCCGTTATGCCTATCCATTGCCGGAAGAGGTTGTTGCGATTCAAGGTCCGACAGAGGATGACATCGAGTTCTCGATTTACCTCACTCTGCCACATTTACCAGAAGACCCTGGTATTG
This sequence comes from Candidatus Poseidoniales archaeon, assembly GCA_038105035.1. Taxonomy (GTDB): domain Archaea; phylum Thermoplasmatota; class Poseidoniia; order Poseidoniales; family Poseidoniaceae; genus MGIIa-L2. The sequence continues at coordinate 104,191 of JAYOBT010000003.1, forward strand.
AAGGCGTACCTTTGGCCATTTTGTTTCATGCATTCAACAACCCATCCATTGATTCCTACACAGATTGGATTGACCATCTTTCAGCGAAAGGAATGGTCGTAGCCTACATTCAGTACCCAACCGATGTTCGTCCAGAAGGCGGAGATGATTTTGAACCGACCATCATCAACGGAACCTCTGATTGGCCTCATCATGTACCTCGGATGCTCTCCATCGAATCAGCACTTAATCGCCTGAATGAAATCATCAGTGCATCTCCTCGTGATGCAGATATTGACGAGGTCCTTGGCAATCTTGCCATCATGCCAGAACATCTCTGGATTGGCGGGCACAGTCTCGGCGGTGCCTATTCGTTGCAAGCACTTGGGATGGTCCAAGAGTACTCTTGGGGGAACGAAACGTTGGTCGTTGATACAGAGATGGCAGCTGCTCGGCCAATGCAGGAACAATGGTTACCGGACTACACAAACTTGCCAGAGAATTCAATCGTCCATCTCGTCGTCAGTGAGGATGACATGACCGTTGGCCAATGCAACAGTGTCCATCAACATGCCTTGTTTGATGCCGTAGACAGTAACCACTCGCTTCTGTTGTATATTCCAAGCGATCGATATGGCTTCCCACGTCTTGTTGCTACGCATTATATCCCTGCGAATGAGGCTCACGACACACTCGCTGACTGGGCTTTCTACCGTCGAGTTGACGCCCAAGCGGATTGGGTTGTTGCCCACAGTCGAGGCGACCTGAATACTGCCGATTTTGCTTATGCGAATCTTATCAATACGGGGATGTTGACCAACTTGGGCAAGTGGTCGGATGGTATTGATGTCCTGCCAATACAAGCCTATACAGAACCAAGTGAAAGTAAGAAGTTTGCAGATTGTTTCGAACGGAGGTGAACGAATGGAAGAAAAAAACGATGTCAAATCCTTCATCAAACTCATCTCTACATCAACCATCATCGCCTCGATGTGTTGCCTGCCAAGCGTGGTACTCGTACTGTTTGGTTTAGCAAGCGTAAGCAGTGCAGCAGCTCTTTCAGACACACTGTATTGGGGTGGGGAAGGTTACGAATGGTTCCGCCCAACCATGCTCACTATTGCTTCAATATCCGTGATTGTTGGGTTGGTGATCTACTTCCGTACTCGTGGCATCTGCACATTTGATGACGTCAAACGTCAACGTAGAAAAGTCATCAACACATCGTTGTCGATTATCATCATCGCATACCTTTCTTACCTCTTATTCAATTACGTTATTTTGACTGAGATTGGTATCTTGCTTGGACTTGATTGGGAGTCAAGCCGTTTTTGGAACAAGTGATTAGGCATTTTTTCGAACGGTGGAACAACCTACGTCCCAATCGTCTCCGTTACGCATCGCATCGCGTGTTGCATCCAACAAGTCATCCTCGGGACTTCGAATTGGATCAGTGTCTCGGCCCCATGCCAGCGTGATTTGATACAGTTCATTTGACAAATTTTCCAATTGAAAAATTGAATTTCCAATTGAAATTTCATTTTGGATTTTTGCAGCATCAAGAACGATGTCTCGAGGATTGAGATGCATCCCTTTTCGTGCCGCTTTTTGGACGGCCTCCTTGGAAGTCCATGCCCATAATGCATCCAATGTTCCGTCGTTGAGTTGTTCAAGCTCCTTCCCTCTTGCCATCATATCGTACACAGCTGGTGCAGGTGGGCGTTCAAATGGTTCTGCGTCAACACCCACGGTCCAGCCATGATCAATCAAAACAACCGTTGCTAGATCTTGACTGTGTGAGAGGGAAATACTCGGGAGTTGTGGTTGCACCCACAGTCCTTGAATGGCTTGGAGATAGGGGGCTCTCTCGTCCGTCCTTGCAATCGTTAGTTGGGAACAATCAAGCCCTCCCCATTGTTTAAGCGACTGCTCGAGGAGCCAACGGGCAGAAAGGTGTTCATTGCTCCTTTTTTGGGTTTTGAAGGTGTTAATCTCATCCCAATTGATGAATTGTAAATCAGCAGCATTGTGTTCAGAGATCGGGCATGTCGCAAGGAGGCAACGCGGCCCGTCCTCGAGATCAAGCCAACGAAAAGTCGCCTCCAATGAATCACCATCAGCGTTCAAGTGAGAATTTCTGGTCATCTGGAACAGGTGCCATTGCTTTGAGCCGCAATCCCTTCATTGCGAGAACAGGAGCATCATCAGAACCGACCACAAGGACGTCATGAACAGTTACACCTGCATCTTCAACAGCCATTCGAATCGAACGCAAACGAAGTTCTTCGTCCTGTTCAGGAACCCGAAGCATGGTTGACCATTCGATGCCAACAGGTAGACTGCTGAATCCTTCGGACTCCATAGCCACCAATCCCGCATTCTGGAACCCTGCTTCAATCAACATTGGCAATGCCTCCAACAAGACCTCTTCGCCATCCCGCTCATGAGCAAACTGATCGGTTGCAGGCAACTGGTGGCGCATGAGGGCAATTCCGTCAACACCTGGTAGTGATGTGTCGCCAACACCTCGAAGAACACCTCCGTGCGATTGGAATCGAGGTCCATGGAAGTATCGTAGATAGATGAAGGAGGCATGGTGTTCGAGTCGTCCGGGAGGTGGCGTTCCAATCGAAGGAAGTTCAGTGATTTCCGATTGCAAGAATGCACTCAAATCATCCGACTTCTTGACCAAGCGTACGAGAGCTTCATGATGTTCTCGCTCGCCGAAAACAACACCCTCTGAATTACTCAAATCAGAGACAAGTCGACACTTGACCCATGTCAATTCTCCATTGGTACGCTCAACCTTTGCTTCAACACGTACTCGCATGGTTCCTTTCATCACTTTCACAGGTAATCCAAATTTCACACCTTCAAATCCTGCTAAACACGAATCGGGGCAGAGCAGTAATGCGTTTTCCGCAAACATTTCCATGGCCATAACGCCCGGATGATATGGAACTCCATCGATGGCATGGTCACTTAGGAACGGATGGTCTGCTACGGAGAGCGTGCTTTGTGTCATCACCATCTTTTCTTCTTCAAACGCCAGTACCTTGTCAATGAAGGGGAAACGGCTTGGATCCGCCATGATGGCGGCCATTTCACCGGGTAACATCAAAGGCGCTTCTCTGAACGAATCAAATCGATCCATGAGTCCTAGAGATCCGCAAGCGATGACGCGACGCTTGCCACCACGAAGGGCTTCATCGACAAAGATTTGAACGCCAACATCCACGGGTAGCGTTTCAATTCCAGCTGCTTCAAACACAGCCTCAATGCTACCACGAGTAGCCATTCCAACATCTCGCCATCCAGTCCAACCAATGGCGACTGCTCGACAATCGCCCTTTGCAGTAAGTCGGGCCATCTCAGCATCAAGAATGGAGTTTGCAGCCGAGTAATCGGTTTGTCCGCCGTTTCCGAAACGTCCTGCAACCGAGGTAAAGGCTGAAGCGAATCGCAATTCGCCATCCGATGCTTCGACAGCATGCATCAATGCGCTCCATCCATCGATCTTGACACGTACAACCTTGTCAAAAGTGTCCCATGCTTTGTCAGCAACAAGTTTGGAATCTTCCAATCCTGCTCCGTGAACAACACCAGTAATCGGATGTGAGAGAGACGCTCCAAGCGATGAAAGTGCTTCGGCGTCAGTAACATCAATTGAGTGATAGAATGCACGGTTGCCGGTCGCTTCAATATGAGAGAGTGTCTGATACACGTCTCGGCTGCGCGTAAACTTTTGCCAAGCATTGTTCCATTCGACCATTGTGACCTTACCCGTCGCTGAAGCCTCTGTCAATCGTTCACGCAAAGCCATCTTTTCTTTCATCAAATCTTCTTCGCTCCAATCCAACCAATCGGCTGTTTGTTCGATGAGGACGGAACGTCCAAGCAGATGGAACGATGCTTCCGCACCTTGACTCTCTTGAGCAACGCCAACAATACAAGCTGCAGTAACACCAGAACCGCCTCCGGATACAAGCCAGACATCATCGGATTTCAACGAATCAAGTTCGCCAACAACATCCTCCGCGAAGGCAGCGAGAAGCCATCGCCGTCCATCTCGATCCAATCCGATTTCAACTTCTCCGGCTCGCTCAAACAATTCGATTTCGATGTATTCTGCGGCTGTAGCAGCATCAAATATCAATTCAGGATGCACATCGAGTGCACGAGTGCGGAGGTTCGGTCGTTCAAATGCATACGATTTGGTAACTCCTGAAGCCGCACATTGAATCGAGTTGAAGCGTTCTCCGATGTTTCCGTGTCGGCCATCCATCGAGGTTACGCTCGCCACCAATCCTTGGCTCAAACCTGCGAAGTGAGTGTCCATTCCTTTCAGTAGTCCAAACCACCCATGGGCTGCAAGTGAAATCTGTGACGAGGGTAACGTATCTTCTGACCAACTTGCCGAGGCGAGTTTCATCGGTGCGAGATGGACCATGCCCACGACGTTCATTGTGGAGAGTGAAGTTGTGATTGATTCGATATGCTCCGGTTTGGCAGGGTCGCCTCGGTGGACGGTGCGACCTTGTTCGGATTGGATGGAAACATCCCGAATACCAACCTCGAACCCGATACGTACGGTTGAGAGGCCACGTGCTTCAAGTCGTGAACAGAGATGTTCTGCGATGCCCCAGCCATCATCGGTAACGACAACTGTTCCATCGAGTGCAAGTGTGGATGCGATTGATTCTGCTTCCTCAACTTCGATTTGCCATCGTCGGCAACCATCGTGTCCCATAGATTGGCTTTCAACTGGCGTGTTCGTTTCAGTAACAGATAAGGATTCAAGCACAGGTTCTGGCGTTGCTGAACCACCTTTCATCTTCACGATGTAGGCCACAAAGTGGTTCAGAGTTGGGTGGTCCGAAAGTAAGAAGTCTTCATCGACTGGTAGGGAGAAAATTTCTCGAACATCGACCATGATTTCGGCTTGCTTGACCGTGTCGATTCCAAGTTCCCCTTCCAAGTCTTGATCCATTTCTATGAAGTCTGCAGGATAGCCTGTGTGCTTGACAACCACTTCGATCAGTGAGGATTCAATGCCCGCATCGCTTGGCATTGGCGTGCTTTTGACCTCAACCGGAGCAGGTGTAGGGGCAGGCGATTCTACGACTGGTGGGGATGGAGCTGTGCTTACTGAGGCTTCTCCACCTTTCATTCGAACAATGTAGCCGATCATGTGCGAGAGCGTAGGATGTTCCGAAAGCAAAAAATCCTCATCCACAGGGAGGTTGAACAATTCACGGATGTCGACCATGATTTCTGCTTGCTTGACCGTATCAATGCCCAATTCTCCTTCCAAGTCCTGGTCAAGTTCGATGAAGTCAGCAGGATAACCTGTATGCTTAACGACGACGTCAATGACTTGTTGCGTCATTGCTTCATCCGAAACAGGTGTTGCTTCGACTGGGACATCGGGCTTTGGTGTTTCAACAACGGGTTCAGGTACAGAAGCTGCTGCCTCAACCTTTGGTGCGGGAGCAGGCATTGGTGCGTCTCCCCCTTGCATGCGTTGAATGTACCCAATCATATGGTTCAACGTAGGATGCTCGGCGAGGACGAAGGTTTCATCGACTGGTAGATTGAAATGCTGACGTATGTCAACCATGATTTCTGCTTGCTTGACCGTATCAATGCCCAGTTCCCCTTCAAGATCTTGGTCGAGTTCAACAAAATCAGCAGGGTAGCCAGTGTGCTTGACAACAACATCGATCACCGTTTGGACCATATCTCCACTAGCTGGTGCGGGTGTGGCCACAGGAGCTGGAGCAGTTGCACTTTCCACTTGAACCGGTTCAGGCTCGGGCATAGATGCTTGAACAGGTGGTTGTTCAACCGGCGATACCTCTGCTGGAAGACCCTCGAATGGTGCCGTTATGTCGTAGACGTCACCTTGAATACCACCGTGGAGATTGTCGTCACCGTCTACGTAAGCGACGAGTTTGTTTTCGAGCAGTCGGAGTTGGATATCGTCAGTACCTGCAAGGCCTCGACACCATGCTAACAATCGCTTTCCGTCAATTCGCTCCCCCTGAATCGGCCAAGCTCGAACAAAGGAGAGGCCAATCTGTGAACCGAATCCTGCGGCAAAACGCAAACCGTACTGGATGTTCGGATAATCACCACCTTTCGAAAGATGGAGGTTCCCAAGCTCCTCGTCAACGACTTTGTGATTTGCAATTGGAGGAATACGCTTGGTCAGCAAGCCATAGAACATGCTTGCATCTTCAATTCCAACACCCATAGGGTGTCCAGTGAACCCTTTGGTGTTGGCAATAACCATTGAATCAGTGCTTTCTCCAAAGGTCTGTCGAAGTGCTTTGACCTCGCTTTGTGCGCTTCCACCACGAGCAGGCGTGTAGGTTTCGTGCGAATAGAAGACCATGTTCTTGGCAATTGCATGTCGGTCCAATCCCCATTTGTTCTCCATATCACCAACAAAGTTGTCAACGGTTGCTGCGACGTGCTCGACATCGAGCCTGGTCCCGTGGTAGGCTGAATTCGCTGTTGTTGCACCAAGCAATTCTGCGATTGGTTGCACACCACGTTCATCAGCAGAACTCTTTCGCTCAACAACGAATGATGCTGCGCCCATGCCGAGAACGAGGCCATTTCGTCGCTTGTCGAAAGGAAGAGCTGCTTCTTCGATGACATTGCTCGTTGAAGCCGCACCAGTTGATGCGAAGCCGCTTCCAATCCATTCCCACATATCGTCTCCAGTCACGTCATCAGAGGAGAGAATTACCACTCGATCAACCCGATCAGCTGCAAGCCAATCCTCTGCGATTTGGAACGCTCCAGTTGCTGAAGCACATGCGAGATTGATGGTTGTGGTAGGACCCCGAATGCCTGTAAATTGAGCAAATTGTGAGTGAGCCATGGTCAGGACTTGGAACAAGTAACGACGGTCGAACTTACCTTCTCCATCGTCGCCGTTTGTTTTTGCGTGTTTCATGGCCATTTGCACACCTGGGAAACATGATGCAAAGACGATGCCGGTTCGATCACGATGCGTCCTCGGCACCTGCCAGTTTCGAATCAACCGGAGGCCACCCTTTCCGATCTGTTCTTCAGGCGTCAAAGGAATTCCAGCGTCTCGAAGAGCAAGAAGCCCGGATGCCATCGCAAGTTGGGTTGTGATGTCCCAGGCCAAGACCATCTTCGGGTCAATACCAAATTCCTCGGAGAGATCAAACGCTCCTTTGACACCAGCCAGTTGTGGAATGTCGTCAAAGCTTGTTGCCTGCTCAATGTTGACCGACCCATCTCGGCCCTTGATGAGGCGCTTGATGTTCTTGTCGAGAAGACGTTGTTTGTACTCGTCAGTGACCTCTTCTAGGCAGGTTTCACCACGTACAAGACGTTCGAACACATCCTCATCGAACACCTTCTCACCGCCAGGTAGGCCGAGGCTAATTCCAGATACGACGTAAGGGTCCGCTCGACGTTGCATCATTGGGTCATGTGTTGCTTGCGTTTGAACCACTGCGGTGGTCGCGGTTTTCTTGGCAATGTGCACACGAGGGGACCAACCTACAGGAGGTTGACTTACCCATCGCTCGATATCGGCTGCTGTGGTTGCCGAGTGAACATCGACTTCACCATCTGTTTGTGCTTCTGAACCAATGTTCGAAATGATGCTCTGGATCGATTGGTCTGACAATCCAAGACCCAAACGTAGGTTGACCATTCCTTGACAGAACATCGCAGGATAACCACAGTGTTGGGCGATGCGGTCTCCAACATAATCAGCGACTGTCGTTTCTTTCTGGACTACGACTGGAACGGTTTGTGCGAGAGTTGGAGTGGCAACACTGCCACCTCCTTTGCTTGGTAGTGGACGGGCACGAACACGGAGGTCTTCTTGATTGGAACGCTTCGGCAAGCCTGATGCTTGGTGTGCTTCAATTGGCCCTGCTCGGAAGGCTTCACTGAATACAGAAGATGTACCCTCAATCGTCTTTGGAGGTCTTCCTGCAAGTGCAAGAGCTCCAATTGCTGTGAGGAAGGAAGCAATACCGCCCTGTTTGGGATGGTTGGTCATCACTGCGAGATGTGGATGATCTTCGAGAATTTGCGATGCGAACATCGTCAGAGCCCTCTTCGGTCCAACCTCGACAAAGATACGAGCACCTGCTGCGTACATGGTGTTGATTTGAGAAGTCCATTCGACAGATGATGCCATTTGTGGGGCGAGTTTGGAAAGAATACCTTCCTTTGCATCAGGGCCATCCGTAGGATAGAATGTTCCATCCACGTTCGCCGTAATGGGTATATTTGGCCAGTTGATTTCTAAGGAGGACAGGAATCTTCGCAAAGGTTCGTTTGCTGGTGCGACGATGCTTGAATGGAAAGCATGGCTTGTCGCTAAGGGAACGCAGTTGAATCCCTCGGCCTCAAATGCTTTCATGACGTTTTGAACGGCTTCGGTAGCACCTGCAATAACGGTCATCTTTGGAGAGTTTTTGTTGGCAGCAATGACGTATCCATCTGCTGCATCAAGGATACGCTCGACTGCTTCGTAAGGAGCGGTAACGCTGGCCATCAAGCCTTTGTCGTCAATTTCGACGGAGCCCATCTCAGTTCCACGTGCAGCAGCAGCCCGAAGTGCTCCGTCCATGTTGAGAATGCCAGAAGCCATGAGCGCTGCATATTCGCCGAGGGAGTGTCCAGCAACCATGTCTGGTTCGTGACCATAGGCGTTGAGAGCATGTTCAATGGCGAGATCGGCCGTAAGCATGGCTGGTTGAGTGTATTCTGTTTGCTTGAGTTTGTGCTCAGCAGCTTTGCGTTCCTCATCACTGAGGCCACTACGGAGCACGAATGAAGAAAGTGTTTCACCATCGAGAACCTCAACCATGGTCGAATCGGAGGCGTTCCAAACGTCTTGCACAGGCGTATATCGTTCATGCAAATCGTGTGTCATACCGACATATTGAGAACCTTGGCCAGGATACATATGAGCGACCTTGGCGCCATCTGGAAGTGCTGGCTGATCGCTCACAAGGACACCTTGCGCTTGCAAAAAGCCCCACTTTGCTGAATCGGAGAGGGATGAGATCGCCAGCGCTCTACGCTTCTCAAATTCAGCCCAAGAAGTTGCGATGAGTGCCAATCGGCACGCTTCGTTTGAATCATAAGCAGCACTCGCTGACTGAAGTGCCATGGAAAGACGAAGACCTCGAGGATCGTCATCGAATGTCGAACCTTTGAAGGATGTCGATTCGAGAGATGCAATGAGGCTTTCAATGGAAGGTCCTGAAAGAAGCAGAACACCTCCCTCGATGGCTTTCAATTGTTCATGCGTCATCGTTGCAGTTGCAGTTGCATCGAGGATGGAGGGTGACGAAATCGAAGGTGCCTTTGAGTACGCCTTCCATCGTTGTTGCCAATCCTCAGCCATGCCTCGGTGATAATCCGGTTTGTATCCTTCCAAAGCAATGTGGAAGTTTGTACCACCAAATCCGAAAGCAGAAACTCCAGCTCTACGGGGATGTGCTTCAGGTTCAGGCCATTCCAATGGCGAGGTTGGTACAAAGAATGGAATGTTTGCCCAATCGACCGTTGGATTTGGTGTTTGAAATCCTGCTGAAGGTGGAATGGTTCGATGATGAAGTGCCATGACCGACTTGATAATTCCAGCAATTCCCGCTGCTGCCTTCAGATGGCCAATTTGGGACTTGATTGAACCGACTGCAACGTTGTCACCTGATGCAACATCGGTCCACAGGCGTGTTAAGGTAGAAAGTTCTGTAGCATCACCAACCTTGGTTGATGTACCATGTGCTTCAACGAGTTCAACCGAAGATGCTGGATAGCCTGCTTGGTTGTAGGCGCGTGCGATGGCTTGAATCTGTCCGCGTTGGCTTGGCGCTGTGATGCCTTTGCCACGACCATCGCTTGACCCACCAATACCTCGAATGACGGCGTGGATGGTATCATCATCGGCGATGGCATCACTCAGTCGTTTGAGGACCATGACACCAGCGCCCTCGCCCATCACGAATCCGTTTGCTCGAGCATCGAATGGAGTCGAGTGCGTTGGCGATAAGGCTCCGATAGCACTGAACTTGGCATAGGTTGCAGGATCCATTGTTCGGTCTGTTGCTCCTGCGAGCATAACATCAGCTTGGCGCGTTTGAAGGAGTCGGCATGCATCCATAACCGCTGCCATCGAGGATGCACATGCGGCATCCATGGCATGATTTGGCCCTTGCAGATCCAACAAATTTGCAACACGTCCAGACACAACGTTCGCTAGTTCACCTGGCATCGTGTCTTCGTCAACTTTCGGCGAATGCTCGTTTATGGCATCAATAAAGGCATCTTTTGATGATGCTGGCATGCCATGCTGTTGGGCAAGTTGTGATGTGTGGTTTGACCAGACGCGAATGTTGGACATGTTTCTGTTTTCGCCACCTAGAGCGTTTGCGAAAACGACACCTGCTCGCTCTCGTGGGAATTCTTTCTCGCCTTCACCATAACCCGCCTGCTCAATCGCCTTCGCTGAAACCGAAACGGCCCACAATTGGCAAGGATCGATTTGTGGAATTGTTCCCGGGGGTTGTCGCCATCGACGCCAGTCGAATTCGTAACCCTCAACAAATGCTCCAATCTTTGCATACGTGTACCCGTGAGCGATGTCGCCTGGTTTGCCTTCCGTCCAAAAATGCTCGACTGGACCTGGCCATCGCCCTTCTCTGATTTCTTTGATGCTCACGTGCGAATCAATGATGTTCTGCCAAAACGAATCCAAATCTTTGGCATCAGGCATCATCGCAGCAACACCGATGACTGCAATGGGTTCAAACGGACCCTGTTCGAGCCCTTCACACGGTTTTCCGTCATCTGTCGTGATGGTCATATGTTCACCTCATGCATCCATGATGCTCTGAGGCACCATGGTGATTGAATAGCCTGCATCAACATGGATGCACTGTCCAGTAACGCCTGCAGAGAGGGGGCTTGCAAGCCACAGGGTCGTTCCTGCCACATCGTTTTGATTGACGTTCCTTCGCAACGGAGCGTTGGCTTCGACGTGATCAAGAATGCGGTCGAAGCCGGGAATTCCTGATGCAGCAATGGTTCGTATGGGTCCTGAAGAGATGCTGTTGACTCGATGACCGTGAGGCCCTAAGTGGCAAGCGAGTTCACGCGTCCAGCATTCAAGCGCTGCTTTTGCCATCGACATAATGCCGTAAGACGGTACAAAACGAGTTGAAGCTGCGTAGGTGAGTGTGATTGTTGAAGAGCCTTCACTCAAATGCGGCATTGCAAACTTCAGGCATCGTTGCAATGAATTCGCAGAAATGGTCATTGCAGTATTGATGTCTGCATCTTCGACGAACAAAATGGGTCGGTCAAAGCAACTTCGTGGTGCGAATCCAATAGCATGAACAAGAACGTCGATTGTTCGTGATGGGTGATCTTTGGAAAACTCATCAAAGAATTCCCGAGTCGTATCGTCTTGAGCAACGTCGAGAGGATAGAATCCTTTGATGGCAGGAAGTTTGTCCTTGAGTTGGAAAACCCGAGACATGAAGCGTTTTTGGTAACCCAAGAAGAGGTCTGCACCTGCCTCAGCAAGTTGTTGACAAATGGCCCATGCAATCGAATCTTCGCTTGCAACTCCAAACACGACGGCGGTTTTTCCTTGTAGACCTAGCATCCGCATCCCTCATTACGCAGGTGTAACTGGCCACACCACGTCTTTGAGTATTCCCCTTCTTTCGAGGAAAAAACATGGCTTCCGAGAGGTTTGAAAATCAGCGGACAGCGTCACAAATCGTCGAGCATCGAATCGAGATCGTCCGAGAGGAATTCCTCGTCGTCTCCATCCAGGTCAAAATCCAAGTCAAGGTCGAATTCGTCATCGATTTCAATTGGCGCCTCGGTTGGAGCATCTTCAGCAATTTTCCCTTTCGAGGAACGCTTAGAAACTCGACCAATGATGACGAGGAGGAAAATGAGGAAGAGGACCCCTCCTCCGACGGCACCATAGAGGGCGAGATCGTCCGTACTCACTTCGGATAGGCCTGTGCCAAGGCCACTGGATTCTTGTTGTGCTTCGACAATAAGATCGAAATCGACCGTATCCTTGGAGGTATCAAGCGTGCTACTGGCTTCAATCACAATGACGTTTCGAATTTCAACATCAGCCTCACTTGGAGCACGGATGATAAATTCAAGTTGTTCAGAAACACCACCTGATTGGACATCCCTTGCGACGATGAAATCTCCGCTTTGCAAAATAAAGCCAAGTTGTTCGAGTTCGTTAGCATTGGTGATTCGAACTTCGATCGTATCTTCCGCGTTACCATCGTTGTCGACTTGGAATGTAATCGATAGTTCCTCACTCGTCTGCATGTTTCGAGAAGAAGTATCGGGAATATCCAGCGTTACGAGACCGTATTCTTGGATGGTAACATCACCTGTATGATTTGCAACCTGGGAAAGAGGTGTTCCTTCGACAGGCACTGGACCCCAGGCCGTTACAGTAGCAGTGATTGTGAACTCGTACTCAATTGTCGCGTCGGTTCGCTCATCACAAGAAAAGGTAACTGTGAATGTTTCAGATTCACCAGCTTCAATGGTGAAGGAGTCCTCTGAAATCATCATGTTCACATAGACGCCATCCCATTCTTCTGAAATCTGAACATTTTCAGCAAGAACGGTTCCATCGTTGGTAACAGTGCATTCCACCACTGAATCCTGATATTCACCGGGCTTGACTTGAAGTTCTGGGTCGTCTCCGCACTCGAGTGAAATGCTTCCGACCACACCTTGCGCCGCTGTTGGCATAGGCAGTAGACTCGCTAGGAGGAGAAGTCCGAACAACGAAGCCAACGCTCGTTCCTTGCCTGCCATGGCCACACGAGGTTGAAGAGTTTCATGAATGTGATGGATAAAATTGCCATAAGCCAAGTCAATCTTCAGCCTCGCCATAAAGCGCATTTGGCACATCGACGTGGCATTTCCAAAGCATCTCTTCATCCATGCCTGCTTCGAACAATTGTTGTGTTCTCTTCGGTACTGTTTTCGGTCCGAGCACTGCTCCTGGGCGACGTGGGTCGTCCATGTAATCCGTCTCGAGCATGAATCCAGTTTTGTTCTTCTCATAACTCGAAAGCAGCGGTTCCAAAGCACCCTTTCCTACAAGCACGCTCGATGTGAGCCCACGCGTTATTGCTTCATCGATCTGTGGAGGAGAGTAGTGACGAATCAATTGATGAGTTGGAAGGTTTGCTCTCGATGCCATCTGCGATAGATCTCGATACGTTGATTCCAATTCGCCTTCAACATGAAGTTGCAATGGGATGCCTTCCCGTGCAGCTAATGTCATTGTTTCCTCAAGCAAGAGATTGGAGAGATCCCACACTTCCTCGGATACGTCCCAATGAGGACGGCCGACTTCTCCGATGGCATGGGCTTGGCCTTCCTGAACGAATTCGAGTGCGGCATCGATGCTATTGCGGTAATTTTCACATGCACGCTCGATTCCTTTGTCCCCGTCTTGTTCCATCCAGTTGATGAATTGATGAGCAAAGGCTGCAGGATGTGGACCAAGAACAACACGAACGTGGAGGTTGTGCTCTTTACGAACCTCCTCAGCCATGGCAAGGGTGTCAGCGTACGTTTCTCTGTGCTCGGTCAACGAGGTTGGAGGAGAAGAGAAATCTGGACAATGAACGAGAACGAGATGCGTCCCTCCAACGTTCTTGAAATCCTTGGCAGCATCAAGGAAGCGGCCGTTGCGATTAAGGTGGAAGTGATTGTCGAGAATTGGTCCTTTCCAAGGCCGTTGAGCATCAACCATGCCGATTCCTCAGAAACTTGAGATTCCTAATTCCTTGAATTTGGATTGCCAATAAACGGCAGCCATGGCTACCATCTTCGGATGTCGTCCATCGGTAACAACACAACGACCGTTTTCCCAAACATGGAGGACAAGGTCATGACGTTCATCCTGAATGATACCACAATCAAGTCGGTCATCGTAGCGACCTTCTCCCGCACCAAGGGTTCCGGTGATGGATTGAACGTTGATTGGTGTGTTGAAGAAGAACGAGGCAATGATGGGCCCATACTCAGTCTTGAGTCCTGTATCGTCCTTTCCAAGCCTCAACAAGAGTTCCTTCGCAGCATCCCTTGCTGCTTCGATGCGATGCGTTCCATGCACAGTAATACGGCCCTCTGGGTCGATGACAAGTGTTGCCCGGGGTCTTCGAAGCGCTTTAATGACCATCTTGCCAACACGCTGGCCTTGGAGGTGCTCGACGACGGCATCACCATCGATGGGTTCGGGCGCAACGAAGCGAACGAGTTGATTCTCAACCGTTACGTCAATGTTGCCGCTCATTCTTCCTCCTCCAGTTGTTCCGATGGGCCTGTTGATGAAATAATCTCCTCTGGTTGGGGATTTGAATTGAGCATTGCGAGGATAGCAGGTCGCCATGTTTGAAGCATTGGTAGGAGAATGGTTGCATCATCGCCATGCTTCTCCCTCTCTGCTGCGAGAGCCCCTCGCAGACGTTGCGCAAATCGCTCGTCTCTTGCTTTCGAGAGAGAGGTATTGATCCGAGATTCTGTTAAGTCCCACCATGCTGCCGATAGAACGGAAGCTGTCGCCATATCTTTTGGTACGTTCTTCGGTGGTGGAACCGCATCAAAAATGCGCTGCTTCACTGCCTTACGCCACTTCTTTCCGATGCGAACCATGGAGAGGAGTTTTCTCCAATGTGTGGAAACCTTTGCTTCCTGTGTCCGCTGCTCCTCCCATGCTTCGTCATCAAGTGTAGGTTCGATGCAATACACTGGACGTTCATGACGTAGAGCGAGTCGATGCAATCGCCGAGGTTCAGGATCAGGGAAACGTCCCGTTTGAATTTCGTCCAGTTGCGTCAAGTCTTCAATCAAAGCAGAATCAAGACCGCCACCAAGAATTGCAGATGCGAGATTGATACCGGGCGACTCCTTTTCAGATGCCTCTTCAAGCTGCCAGACATCTTCGATTTCAGGACCTTCAAGCAATGCCAAAGCATGCCATTCAATTCGAGGTCTCAAGGATTGGGGATAAACCGTTGTGGGAAGGACCCCATGTAAGACAACACGACCACCATCCGGATCGTCCCAGACGATGTCTTCCCAAGACAATTCCACACTCAAGTGGTCACGTCCATCACTGGTTGTTCAACCAGTCTTGCAATGAGTTGATGTCCCAACCCTGATCGAAGTAGCCTTGAATCTCTTCTTGTGACCACTGAGGGAACTTCTGCATGGCTTCGGCCATCTCAGGACTGACGTCCGCTGGTGGTGCTGCAGGTTGTTCGTATTGACCAGGAAGTGAAGCATATGCCTTCGTGTCTTCTTCATCTTCGTACAAGTAATCGTCTGTGTTGTTGTTGCCACGTCGCATGACAACCAAACCAACAATACCCATGACGAGAATGAGCCCAATGAGAATGACGATGATCAGCATCAATGTTCCAGAATCATCGTCTTCACTTGCAATCTTCACGTTGAAACTGTCACCGCTGCTTGAACCGTTGTACAACAATTCTCCTGTAACATCATCGAAGACAAGGTAGTACATTCCAGTGGTTGGATTGACGAACGACTCCAGCGTCACTTCGACATCGACTTCACCATCGATTTCGATAAGCGTCGATGTCACCGTCATCTCAGTCACTGGAATTCCACCATCGACGACCGATTGGATGCGCAGCGTAACCTCGCCTGCCTTCGAACCCGTGTTGACCACTTCGATGGTCAGTGTCATCGAATCTCCGACTTCTGGAGAACGTGGCAAGAGGTCGATTTCCTTGACAGAGTAACTTGCCTCTTCGTAGATGAAGTTGTACAGTGAATTGTATCGGGCTTCACCAGAGTAGATCGGTGCAACGGAGCCATCGCCTGTCGGACCGCCGCCAAGAACTGGTGACCCTGCTGAATCAGCGCCAACAACCCAGAAGACAACTTCGATGTTGTTGATTTGCTCTTGCGTTGGCAGTTCTTGGTCGATGGATGGCCAGAGGTCAACACATTCTGCGCTTGCAGCGTATCCACCTGCGACAGGCGTCAACGATAGTGGTGCTGTGAGTGGATCAATCCCGTGGATTTGTCCGTAGAATGGCCACGTTACGTCGTTGGTAGGATCGACGTAGAACTTCCATGCAACAGAGACATCACCTTGGAACAAAGCCTCCTTCTCTTCAATTTGTAGCGAGATATCGATGCAACGGAAGTTCGAGGTGGAGACGGATTCTTCGAGAACGGTTCCAGCCTCGTCTCGTGCAGTCCAAGTGTTGGATTTGACGGACGGGGCGTTAGCGTCAACCTTGACGACAAATTCACCACAACCGAACGATGTTGAAGTCGCACAGAACGCTTCTGTCGTATCAACTGCTCCATCGGGGAGATTGACGAGTTTGAATTGATACGTGTACTCGTTCGTTGATGTTGGTGCAGTGATGTTGATGTTGAATGCACCGCCCTTGAACGTGTGGTACGTTGGCTGTCCATCTGACTTGGTACCATCTGCACCTCCAGCTCCATAGGCGAAATATTGAACCCCGCCCGCACTGCTTGACTGCGCCTCAAGACGGGTGACTTCCAATGTGAGTTCCATCTCAGGCAGAATGTAGACGCTGTCCAGGAGTCCGTCGATGTATGCGAATTGTCCCTCGAAAGCGACTGTGTCTCCAGGATAGACGTATCCTTCACGAACATCGGATGTGAACGGTTCGCTCACATCACTGAAATATGGCGTGATCATCAAATCGTTGACTGCATCGGTTCGAACATCAAGTCGAATTCCGTCAGAGTAATACCATTGAGTGATCTCAGTTGTTGAACCGACAATCTTACGCTTGTCGTTTCCATCTAGGTCGGCAATCGAAATGACTGGTGATGCAAGACTCTGCAATCCGACAATACCCCAGTTGATTTTGATTGGAAGATCAAGATAGAACTCATCCGTGAACGGATTGACGAGATAATCGCCGTCCATTCGCAGCAATTGAGGGCCATCTGAATCGTCTCCTTCGGGGACGATGGTGATGTGAGGGCTGTCTGTCCATGCTGTTTCATTGCGCGGGAAGTAGTAGAGCGTGAGATCGTCTCTGTCATTGGTCAAATCAACTTGGATGTAGTCGATGTCTCTCCAGCCGTTGCGGTCCTCTGCTTCGACAATGAGGTGGTACTCGTTGCCTGCGTACATGGTTTGGTTCCAGTCACCCTCGTAGGATGGATGGTTGGAGTTGAGCAATGGCCGTCCAGCAGAATTCTCGATGTTGAACTTGAGAATTTCTGGCGAACGTGAAGGCATCGACGCATAAGTCACTTCATCGTTGAAAATTCCGAATGAGCCACCATCAATGGAGTTTCCAGCAAGGTCATACCCTTCAAGGTACATACTAACACGGCCTACTGG
>JAYOBT010000003.1:121712-124695 GCA_038105035.1 Candidatus Poseidoniales archaeon
TGAGAAACTCCCTCTTCGTTGATGACATTGAATGCTGTAACACCAGCGTCGTTCTCAACGGCGTTTCCACCTGCAGGGGCAAGAACGATGGCATCTGGCAGACCATGGACACCATTCGCCGCTGTCTGACCAGCATAGATTCGTACGACCTGAGTGTCTTCCCAGACATTGTTTACCGTGAATCTCCAAGTAATTTCCTTTCCTTCGGTTATGTCTGCAGCCGATGATGCTTGCAGAGTGATGTAACCGTTTGAATTCTCTACTTCGGTAAATCCGTTCAAATCTGAGTAGGAGAGTTCAATGGCTCCAGTCTCGGATTCGAAGATGAGTGATGCTTCTTGGAAACCTGATCCAGTGAGTGAAGAAACCGTGTGCGAGGAAACGATTTCGTAAATTTCTCCATTCGGGTAAAGTCCAACCGGGTTCCCTACCAAGGATGCCGTTGTGGTGTATCCTGGAGACGTTGAAACAGAGAGACTCGAGAAGGATACACCGCCGCCACTTGCTGCATGAACGGCGATTGGAACGGTTGCATATCCAACTGTGGATGTTGAGAGAGCTACACCTTGTGCGAGTTCCTCAGCAAAGTCGTTGGCAGTAGAGAGGTAATGCGTGACATCATAGACGACATCAAGTCCAACCAAATCGATGGTCGAACCACTTGTTGCGTTGAGGCTTTCAATGCTAAATCGGAATTTCTTCCATCCGTTGCCATTTGCATCAATGTGCGCTGTTGGTGTGAGGCTGCTCTGCATCAGTGTGTTGATGGCATCTGAGAGGTTCATTCCCTCAGGATACATTTCCTGTGCACCACGAGTCAAGTTGCCAATCTCTCCAAGGCTAACCTCTTCCAATCCAGACATGAGTTTCCATGTGAATCCTTCGTTGGCATTTGTTGTTGAGATGATTTGATTGTTGTCGAACCCAACTTCAGCCGCATGGATGGTTGAACCAACCGGGAGCATAAATTCTCCACCGTCGACAGATCCTGAAAGACCGAGGGTCAAAGTGCGTGTTTTTGCTCCATAGTGTACGTCATTGGCATCCTTTGAACTAATGAACATGGTTTGACGACCAAACATGTCGAACGCTGGCTCTGTGAACGCATATTCGACGTCTCCATCATCCGCTACATCAATGTAAACTTGCTCTGCGTGGTGCGCGAATTCCAAATCAAACCACATTCCAGCAACGTCGCACGGGTTCTGATAGGAGAGAATCGATGTGAACCCGAACGCTGAATCTGGCATACCTGCCGTTTCACCGAGCGTGTACTTGACACCATCTTGCATCATGACATCGTAACCGTTGATTGAAACGGCAATCTCAGGTGATTCTGTGCAATCATCTTGGATGTAGGGCGTGATGGAGGCAATCGGATAACTGAAATGAGAACGGTCCATTACAGGAGAGTAGGAAGCGTCTGCAATCTGTGGATTGTACATCATTAGATCACCAAGGCCTTGCGAAGACCAGATGCCGTTTTCAGGTGGGTTTGGTGAGATAATGCTTTGATTGAATCCCGTTCCTACACGGCTTCCAATGGAGAAGCCGTGAAGCGTTGGCGTGGAGAGTTGGTCTGGGCCAGAATTAAAATTGAATCGGAAATCAACGCTTGGATATGTGGAAGAATTGATTCCCCACAATTCCTGGATATCTCCAACCATTCCCGACATACTGTTACCATCGTTGTCCGTGACAACTTGTCCAGTCAAAGAGTCGAGAACGTCAACGGAGAGAACAGCCGTTGAGGTCGTCTCTGCTTCGATGGAGAGAATTCCGTAACCGTTTGGATGGTTTTCGCCGCCTTGGACATTCGGCAAAATGCCACGAACGCCCATCCAACCCGACTGTGGGAGAGTGCTTCCAAAGCGGAAGTTGTCGATGTACCAGCCAGGCATGGAGGTCGTATTGTAAATCGAATAACCACTTTGGGCAGCAACATCGTTGTACTCCAAAACAAAGCGAAGTTCGACGTACTGTCCACCATAGTCGGAGAGGTCAATTTTGATGTTGGCCCAGCCTGTTGGATTGAATGCAGAAATCGAAGTGCCACCGAGCGCGTATTCGTTGTACGCAACACCATTGCAGCGGCCATCAATCTTGTTGTTCGTGCCCTGATTGCCAACTTGGTAGTACCCAGAACCAAACGATAGGCCCGATGAATTCTGAATATCGATGTCGACGTAATCCCACGGCGAAAGGCCAGGATCAAAGAAGGCTGTTGGAGAGGAGCGCAATTCGATGTAAGCACAGTCAGGATAACGGAAGGTTGGGTTCGCTCCAGATGTTGCATGTGTCATCAACTGGTGGAATGAATCAAAGTAGACCGATGGGTCCTTGATTCCTGCACTGGACATATCCAGTGTTGGGGAATTGAGTACTTCCTTGAACGCAAGGTTCCCGTTATCATCGGTGTAATCGTTGTCGAAGAGTCCCGTACCCCAACAATCGTCACCAGAAGCACAGTTTGCAGGCAGTATAGCGCCACCAAAGAGAGACCCATGTGACCATGGCGCCCCTGAAGTGAGCGGTGGCGAGGTGGCGTCTATGAAGCCAGCCATGTCGCTCTCAAAGTCTGTAAGAATTCCTTCGGCTTTCAGTGAAACAGGGGTCGAAACAGAACCGTCTTCAAACTGGAAATCCTCTGCCTTTGAGAAAGACGTGGTCTGTCCGTTGTAATTTGGATTCCAAACACGTGGCATGGTTTCAATGTCGATTCGAGTGTGAGCACCATGAACGGCTGGGTCGGAACTGATCGCCATGCTTGCAGACGTAATCGATTCACCTAGGGGCAAATCAACGGATCCGTCGACGTTGTCAGAATACGTTGTTGCATCGTTGAGCAGAATATCAACTTCGCTTGAACCTGAGCTAAAATTCGATATGTTTGCCCCGCTTGCAAGAGGGGTCAATACCATCAACATCACGAGGAAGAGCGCAATTTTTGTTCGTCGGTTTTCATTGGCCATGGTGTCACCTA
>JAYOBT010000049.1:0-8551 GCA_038105035.1 Candidatus Poseidoniales archaeon
GAAACCATGTTCTTGAGTTTGGAGCGAGCCTGTTCTGTGTTCTTGGTCGGAACCCATGCATCCAGAGCAAAGGCTTGGTTGGAGACGGCAAGCGATGTAGGCGATGTGAAGATGGCATCCTCTCGCTGGAGGTACTCTTCAACGATGACAAGTTCAGAGCCGTTCTTTTCAGCCCATGCATCGAGTTCTTTTTGGTTGGATTCCATTGATGCGGCTGCTTTTTCGATGCCGCTTCGTGCTTCCGATGCGCGCTCACCTGGCTTTCCTTCACCCGATGGAAGTTGAATGGCCTTTGCATTGAGTTCTGCGAGAGCCATTTGAACCTCAGCGGCTTTGTCTGGCGCACATGCAACAGCAATGAGTCCAGCAGGAGCCATGTACTCGACATCGTTCTTGAGATCTGCAAAGACCTTCGAGGCCTTGGACGAGTTAGCGGTTTCAGCAACGTAGACCTCGAGGCCGGAGTAGCCGCTTAGAAGATCGAGTGAAATGTTGAGTGGAGCAAGTTTCTCAAAAATCCGTGCTTGTTCTTCAAGCGTAGCGATGTCTGCTTCCGCTTCACGAATGGCTTCAATGTATCCAAGGGCCTTGTCCAATTCTGCTTCGAATTTCTCTGCAGTGGACTTTGCCGAGGATGCTGAAACAGCTCCTTGCGAGTTGAATACAGAGACGGAACTCCGGATGGCACGAACCTTGACGAGCATGGCACTAACCTTGTCAGCATCTTCGCTCTGGATAGCGTGGCCTATTCCAATGCCTTCTTCGAATTGTGTGTAGTCCTCGATGTGAACACAGCCGAGGTCGGAACAAGCACGTACGATGTTCGCCATTGCATCAACAGGTGCTGCAAGCGTCATTCGTGACATTCCGACGGTCGAGAACATGGTACCACTTCACTGATTGAGGAGTTTCTCGACGATGAGGGCAACGGCCGCATCCTGCTTGGAGCTCGCACCGGATTCAACCGATGCTACGGCTTTTCCGCCTTCTTTTTGAACAGATTTGACATTCTTCATTGCGGCCTCTTTAGCAGCATCGAGCGTCGATTGGACGGAGCTTTGCGCATCAGTGGTAGCCTGGGCAACAAGTTCTGCAGCATCTCTTCGAGCGTCACTTACGATTCGGCTCGATTCGGATTGAGCATCTGCAAGCGTTTTTTCAGCCGCTTGCTCGGCTTCTTTGATGCTCTGGAGGACTTTTTCCATACCCATGACAACCACTATGATTTTGCGACTGAGAGGGGGTTTATGAGGCTAATGGAGTCTTTCGTTCGAAGAATGATGCGCACTATTGCGGTTTCCGCCCTCGGAATCGACTTGACATCATGAACGGATAAAGAAGTCGTCCAGATACATCTTGAAATCCGACTTCTTTCATCATGTTCCTGTAGTATTTATTGGTCCCATAGTGAGTGTAGGATCGAGCAAGACCCTTCCAAGGATGATCCTTAGATTTGGTGACCCATCGAGCCATCCATTGTACCACAGTGCTCATCCAGATACGTCCAGTGAGCCCATGCAGATAATTTGCTTTTCCAGCATCACATATCACCAATTGGCCACCTGGCTTGAGAACACGATAGATTTCCTCAAGG
The DNA here is from genome assembly GCA_038105035.1 of Candidatus Poseidoniales archaeon. Taxonomy (GTDB): domain Archaea; phylum Thermoplasmatota; class Poseidoniia; order Poseidoniales; family Poseidoniaceae; genus MGIIa-L2. Next base: position 1,595 of record JAYOBT010000049.1, read on the forward strand.
CCCTTCTTCTTGTCTTGGAAGTCTCTGAACGAAAACAAGCAGAAGACCATGTCAAACGAGTTGTCCTCCAGCGGAATGTCTTCTGCAAGTGCTTGTACGTAGGCTGCAGGTGCTTCACCACGGGAAGCGCGAGCCCCATCCACTCGTTTCTTTGCAACCTTGAGCATGGCTTCCGAAGGGTCAAGACAAGTTACATCCAAGCCTGTCAAATCTTCTGCAAAGCTACCTGGTCCACAACCGACCTCAAGCACTTTCATGCCTTTCGTGGCATGATTTCGAACGTTTCTACGCCATCGCTTGTCTTGACCAAAAGTCATCAACTTGTTGACGCGATCGTAGTTCGGAATCGTCGCTTCGAGTTGCTCCTCAAGCTCTGTCCAAGCATCGAGGTCGATGCCTGACGGGTCGTATCCGCCGGTCGCTGCACGCTTGGACATGATTGACCCGCAGCCTCCGCCCTCTTTGGAGATGTCGCTCGGTCCACGGAACCAATCAAGCGATACGTTCCACGGTTTCTGGCGTAATACCTTCTTCTGGCGTTACACGGAACACAAGCATCTTGAGATTTTCAGGAGCGTTCCTAAACTTTGAGACGATCATCGATGTTTCGAAATCGGAACCAATCGTTCGTACACCAAACGTGAGAACCATGTCAGCAATGCTCGACAATTCCTGGCGAACAGATGCAGGCAAACCGTTAACTGAAACCATAATCAAAAGGAGACCACGGTACATCTGCGTGTGAGCTTGCAGCATTCGAATCATAGCGACGACACGTCCTGGGTCGTCACGCTGGAGGAAGAAATCGAGACTGTCAATACCAGCACGGAAGTATGGCCCCAGGGCCATGATTTCATTGGTAACTTCGGTCAAATAATCCTGGGTCGAGTCCTCAACGAATCGTGTCTGAGCAAGTCGTTGAATATCCTCCAAGCGGAATCCCTCCAATCGGTATCGGCTTGCGAGTAATTCTTTCTCCAGAACGTTGGCGTTGTATTCTTCACCAATGGTCCGAACATTGACATCGAGAGGCCATCCGTATTTGTTGAAGACACGGACGATTTCAGGCTGGGCTTCGTTGGTTGAGATGTAGAGCGTGTTTTCTGATTCTTCAGCAGGCGAAATGAATTGCTTGGCGAACAATTCAGCACCAGAACCTGTTTCGGTGAAAGCGACCATGGTGAAACCACGAGGTACGCCGCCGTGCATTTCGTTGTCGAATTTGGGAACTCCAAACGAGCCAACTTGGCTGAAGAACTCTTCGTCTTCTGCATCGAATGTAATGTTCTTTCGCATACTTCATCCCCTCAGTGAATAACCACCTGGCCACGATCGACCAAATCAGTACAATACAAATCAAGATTTGAAAGGACCAGAGGTGGCGTCTGGTCTGGTACGTTGAGAATGACGGAAAGAACCTCACGTTGTCGGAAGGTGTTGATGAACGTGTGAAGATATTCAGCGAGCATTCGATCTTCGTTGTAAATGGCAAGCGCATTAACGCTGTCAAGGAAAACAAAGTTGCGTTGCGTTTGTGTGGTTCGCAGAATATAGAGTGTGCGCAATAGAACCGATTCGAGCATAATTGGGCTGTCGACAAAGTGGATGTTTGGATAGCTGACGTCCGTTCCTCCAAGAATTCCAGAGGACACCAGATCGATGAATTGAATGTTCGAAACATCAACACCGATCGACTCGAAGGCTTGGATAATCTCAACTGCGCCTCGGCTGGCTGAGATGTAGACGCCGCCCATTTCGAACATTTGCATTAATGGCAGCATGGTGCTCGCAGTGACCATGAACGCGTTGGAGTTACCACAACGCACCTGGACGGAGCTGTTGAGTGAAATGGTTGACAGTTGCTCGGCAATTCGCTGGTCGAGTTCAAACATTTTCAGGCACCCCATCTCGAAGCTTTGTCACTCTGCGCACCCCATTTGAGCATCGGCGTCAGCATGACGCCAAGGGGCGTGAGTTCGATGGCGTGCTTAGCACGACTGTGAGACGTACCACGCATCTTCACGACCTGAAGGAATCGAAGCAAGTGACCCATACGTTCTACGTCACCCATGACAACGATTCCGTCAGCAATCGCTTCTTCGACACCGAAGGAGGACCAGTGAGCGTTCTCTGTAGCGGAGGTGATTTCTGAAATCAGAATCGTTGTGCACCCAAGTGTTGCGAGTTTCTTTCCAAGTGTGAAGAGGAAATCTCGAATCAGTTGTTCGGATTTGATCTTGTAACAGAGTGTTGTGACAGAATCGATGACAAGCCGAGTTACACCGATGGTGTTGACGATATCCGTAATCGACTTGATAAGTGCGTGAACGTCATCCAAATCGAACGTGGATTTGTCCAAACCAAGCCAAGAGTAGAGAACGTCCATGTCGAAAACGTTGATGAGACCTGTATCAACCATGTTCATGTCGAAGAATGCGTACTGGCGGATGTTTTCCAACAACTTGACCGATGGTTCTGTTGCCGTAAAGTGAGCACATGCCTCTCCAGCGAGAGCACCACGAACGAGAAATTCCATACCGAGTGTTGTTTTTCCAGAACCACACGTCCCAGAGGCCAAAACAGTGGAACCGTAGGGGATTCCTCCACGGAGAATTTCGTCAAGACCATGGATACCGGTCACGCAACGGTCTCGGGAATATGTCGATGCGGCTTGCACGGCTATCGCTTCTCCCAGCCCAACCGAGTTCATGAAGCATTTGATGGTTCAAGGAAAACATCACCGGGCGTTGGACCGGTTTGAACGGACCATGCCGTGGTAGACATCGTGTTGGTACCGTCCCAAACAATGACTTGATTGAGACCAACTGGCAAAGATGCTTGCGGGCCCCATTCCGCCTTTGCATGAGGTATTGGGTTTACTTTCCCAGGCCGAGTAAATCGAAGTTCAATGACGCCTGAACCATCGTCCAAGAGGTTCATCGAACCAGTCCCCAACAATCCATATTGGCCCAAGTCAAACATTTGAGAGGCATTTCCTTGTTCTTGCGATGCTAATGATCCAGTGAATAAAGCGACTGAATGACCCTGGATAACCCCTTCCTGGAGAAGAACTTCGTTTGAAGTTGAGCCAGATGAGGTATTGAATGACCAACCGTAAAGACTGGTGGCAAAGGCATTGTTGTTGTAAACTTCAACCCATTCAGGACCGCCGCTGATAGGCCGTGTCATCACTTCTGTCATCTGTAGGTTTTCATTCACTCTACCTGCATCATGCACTTCCAACGTGATAAGAATCAACTCCGACCCCATTCGCACTGTGCTCGATGCAGTGGAAGCCATTCGAGCGTTGCTTAAATCTGCACCTCCTTCAAACAGGTTCGTTCCAACTCGGGAATCATCTTCCGAGGAATAGATGGAAATTCGCAAAAATGCTGTCAAATCCTCGTCAAGGCCCAATCCTTGTGAAAAACCCTCAAGCGTCACGTTTGAAAGCGCTGAGACCCGGTTCATGTCGAGTTGATTGTTGCTCATTAGGCCTGTTTGAACACGTCCTTGCTCCAGATCTTCTGCGCTTTGAAGATGCCAATCTGCAGTTGAGTTGGCATAGTCGAAGCCATCATCGTCGTCGCTCGGCACAAACCATCCTGAGCCACTGGTGAGTCGGTCGAGGCCCGAAACAACGGCTTGGTCAACTTGATCGATTTCCGTGTCGTTGGAGCCCATTTCAAGCTGAGCCAGAGACATGAACGCAGTGAGAATCATAAGAAAGAGGGTGAAGGCAGAGAGGAATTCAATGACTGCAGTGAGTCCATCTTCGTCATCTCGAAGATGCGACCAATCCCCTCCTGCCATGAAACGACCACGACATGGGATGTCATGAACGTTGCCAAACAATTCGGTGTTTGGAACCGATTGATTTTAACGTGAATCATGCGATGAGTCTTTGAATCATCCATGCGACCATGGTATGATGACAGGAGCGGAGCGACCGACTGTTGCGAAGAAAAAAACCAGCCTTGGCTTGGTTTCATTGATGCTCTTGTCGCTCCTATCGGCCCTGTTGACAGTCCCAACTGCAACTGCTATCGAACAAGTTGACCTTGCGATTTTGAACGGTCAGAGTCCTGTTGAAAACAGAAACTATGCAGCGTTTGATCCCATAACCTTCACTGCAGAAATTGAGAACCAAGCTCTTGGCCCACAAACCTCGACTCGGTCGATGGATTGGTTCGTTTGTTCAGGCATGAAGACAGCCACACAGTGTGTTTCGAACGATATCGCCAGTGGCCAAATCAACATCAACGGACTCATCAATGGAGATACCGGCAACTTCAGTGATCCAACGCAATGGTATCCAAACGGTGCAACTGGTGCGTTCACAGTTGTCTTCAAATTCACTTTTGCAGATGTTGATACCACCGACGATATCCTCGCATACAACATCAATCTGACAGCGGAATACAGCGACGTGTCCGTCGACCAAGACCAAGACCCCCGTGAGACGCTTTCAGGTTTGCACACATACGACGGAGAGTTCGTTCTCAACACAGAACAAGACTATGTTATGAGCATCTCCGGAACAGCTCACACATGCGGCGAGTGTGGCTTAATTGCCTACATGGGTTGGAATTTGCGTGAACTCGATGGGACTCTTGTAGCAACAGCCAATCAAAGTGTGACTACTCTTCCAGATGGAGGTTATGAGCAACCGTATACAATTTCCTTGCCTGCTCTCAACTACTCTGTCCCAGGAAGATACATCTTTGAATTCGGCCTCATCGATAGTGCAAGTGCTTTCAATGGCGACCTGAACGATTACAACGACCTCGCAGAAATAGAAATTGTCCTCGATAATACCCTCGACCTTCGAATTGCGAGCATGTACCCTTCGCATGATCCATCCTCTCCAAATTACTACTATGGAGAGGACATGCTTTCTGTCGATGTTGAAAACATCGGGAATTTTACTGTTGATGACTTCACCATCACCTTCGAAATGTTTGATGCTGTGGGTGAATCTGAATATCTTCAAACATGCAGCATCGATAAACTCGCTCCATCGGAATCATCAACATGCATGTTTAATCTAACCAAAGTAGGAGAAGGAAAAGAACTGCGCATTTACATGCCAACAACCTTCGATGGAAGACCAGATACTGGCCCATCGGATAATACATTGATTGAGTTCACATCCATTCTCGCTGGCGACATCCTTCCTATCATTACCATGAATTCGGTTTCTGGAACATACACAACGGCCGATGCCATCGAGTTGACGGCGATCACCAACACCGTTGCAGCAGAGCCCCTGAATTACACGTGGGTTCTCGATACGGTCATCACCATTGGTTACGGCAAATCCATCTCCGTCAACGCCTCATCCTTCCCACTGAAGGATTACGACATCGGCCTCTATGTCGAGGATGCCTTAGGATTCAATGCCGAAGCACACGCAACCATTTCCATCATTGACGAAGTACTCATCAATGAACAACCCCTGATGAGTGGTTCAGCGGTTTCATTGGATAAAGCGCAATTTATGTTTGACGTGTTGCTACCAATTGAAGGCTTCAATTACAACATTGCAGGAGGAAAAGAACCTTTGATGATCATGGATTTCAAGGTCATGCAACTTGACAACGAACTTCAGCCAGCACAACTCCAGTCACTTGAACTCAACGTTAACCTCTCAGCATTGTTGCCTGACTCGATTCCACACGAATCCGTCGAATTCCTAGAACTCAGTTCGTTGGACAGTACCTTCTGGGATTACCTAGAATCTCCCGACTTTTTCAGTTACGACGGGCTTGAGAACATCAGCCTCAACCTCCACTCCAATTCAATTGTTCTCGTCATTGGCTCTCTTCCTGAGCCGAACGTTTCCCTCTCAAACCTTGACCATAACAAACTGGTCGGCGGTGCGATTGAGCTCACATGGACGCCCCAAGGCGATATTCTGAATCCATACCTCGGTGGCTGGCAAATCTACAGGCTCACTGTCGATGAATCGGTTGGAACAATCTTCCCAGACCCCACGGTGGAAACCAATCTGAATCTTTGGGCCGAATTGTTGGCCGATAGCGGTGTAGAGTTGGTGCCAACCGATTCTGAGAATTGGCTCGATCCTGTTCCACTCGAAACTGGAACATGTGCCTCATATGCGATTCTACCGACCAATCGAGCGGGTGTGCCCGACACATCAAGAATCAACGTCGTCATGGGAGAATCTGGTTCATCACGCCTCTGCGGTGACGCATTACCACCGACCAGTGCCGTTTCCTCGTTCTCATACACTTACCGATTTACCAATTCAACGGAGTGCTTCAACATGCAACAAGATTGGAATGCATGCTACGAGTTGAACATGACGTGGACATGGCCTGCCAATGAAGAAGACGGTGGTGTCACGTGGAACATTTACAGAATGGACGTCCAACCATCGCAAATCGACCTCAGATTTGCAACACCTGTTGTTACCGGTCTTGTTGGTACACAAGGCGAGCAAGGTTCCTTCGACCAATCTGGGCTCGAAGTCGATGGCATACGACCCATGCGGACGTACTACTATGTTCTGGCACCAGTTGACTCCAAAGGCAACGAGAACACTCTCGATCTACCAAGTGAGAACATTTTGCGTGTGAAGATCGAAGATCAGTGGTGGGACTACAACCAGCACCTGATTCCAGAGGAACCTGCTCCCCCAGAACCACCACTTGGCGTCCCTTGGTTCCAAGATGTATTGGATTACACCAAGGTTGGTGAGTTCCAGACGGCTGGAATTGCCGTGCTCGTCCTTGTTGTCCTCAATGCATTGTTCATCCCAATCACGATCAAGAGCCGTGCTCGTCTCAAGCGTATTCTCACCGCACGGAAGCGCAATCAGGCGACACGAGATATGGCCGATGATTTCGAAGATTTCTTCGAGTGATTGGTGGAGAAGGGCACCGTCATATTCATGACTAAACTGCTGGTGGCTCGCTTCGCTGCGGTGATCGC
>JAYOBT010000050.1:0-8377 GCA_038105035.1 Candidatus Poseidoniales archaeon
AGCCAGGTATGCAGGTCGAGCGTCACCTCATCGATGGGGACGTTGCCATCTTCAATCGACAACCATCGCTTCACCGAATGTCGATGATGGTCCACGAAGTCCGAGTTATGGAAGGCCACACCTTCCGTTTCAACCTCGCTGTTTGTACACCATACAACGCTGACTTCGACGGTGACGAGATGAACCTTCACGTTATTCAATCCGAGGAAGCACGTGCTGAAGCTAAGATTTTGATGCGAGTACAAGAGCACATCCTAACACCTCGTTACGGAGGTGCGGTTATTGGTGGTATTCACGATCACATCTCCGGCGCTTACCTACTCACACGCCCAGGTACAATGGTCTCAAAGTCGCACGGTCTAGAGATGCTTGGAAGCATTGCTTACACTGGCGAACTTCCAGAGATTGTCAAGGATGAGAACGGTAAGGATGCCTTCCGTGGACAAGATTTGATCTCGTTGATTGTTCCTGACAACATCAACCTTCACTTTATGTCCCGAAGCCGTGATGAGGTTCACGTCAAAGACGGAAACGTTGTTGGAACACTCGACAAGCGTGCCATTGGTGCTGAAGATGGTCGTCTTCTCGATGCCATTGTACAAAGCAATGGTTCGGAGAAGGGTGCTCAATTCTTGAACGAGTTCACACGACTTTCCATCGCTGCATGCACTTCTCTCGGATTTACTACAGGTATCGACGATGAGGACTTGAGCACGGAAGCGCTTGAAGCCATTCACGAGGCAAATGCAGCCGCTCGTGCACTCGTCGAAGAAGAACTCGCTGTATATGAAGCAGCAAAAGGTGACCCTCGCAAGTACGAAGTTCGTGCTGGAAGAACCATGCGTGAAACGCTCGAAGAGAACATCATGGTCATGCTCGATGAAGGAAAGCAAGCCGCTGGTGACGTTGCAAAGAACGAACTGAACCAATCTGGTTCCACAAATGCTGCGGTCAACATGGCGATTTCAGGTGCCCGTGGTTCCATGGACAATCTCAACATGATGGCAGGCTCCATTGGACAAGCAAAGGTTCGTGGAAAGCGTCTTGAGCGTGGATACAACGAACGTGTTCTTCCTCACTTCAAGCGAGGTGGGCGAGGAGCGCAAGACCGTGGATTCATCTCCGGTTCATTCAAGCGTGGTCTTGAACCAACGGAGTTCTTTATGCTCTCCGTCTCCGGTCGTGAGTCCCTTGTCGATACTGCTGTCCGTACGTCCAAGTCCGGATACATGCAACGCCGCCTCATCAACGCCATGGACGATTTGAAGGTCTTCAACGATGACATGCTCTCGGTTCGCAACACTGCAAATCGAATTATTCAGTTCTCCTATGGCGAAGACGGTATCGATCCAAGCCGTGGTGTCCACGGTGCTGCGTTCAACATCGATGTCATCATCGATGGTGCCCTCGGAACCGATGGTGGTTCGAAGATTACTCGAGAAAGCATTGAGCGCGAGGAGCGAGAAGAGGACCTCGGCGCTTGGGATGATGTCGAAGAATTCCACGATGGAGGTGATGTCTGATGGTCGTTAAGAGTGCAACCAAGAAGAAGCTCATGGATTTGGGTATTGCAGAAAACTTTGCTCACACGCTTGCCAACGATCGCAAGTGGGACGATGTCAAAGTCCTCTCCGCTCAGGATATTGCACAAGTTTGTGAGACGGATTCCGAAACTGCAGGTTCCATTCGAGACACCATTGAAGGTGCTCTGAAAAAGAACCGAGCGGCTGGTTCGGAAGCAACAGGTCCAACGACCAACGTTCGTCTCAAGCGACGTGTCGGAACCCGAACACGATCCCGTGCCAAGACTGCAGCCGATCTGGATGCATACAACGTTGACAAGAAACTGCGATCATTCGACGACGAACTTGCAGACGACCCTGTATACAAGTCGTTGAAGGCAGCGATTGATGAGCTCGGGACTCATCGTTTCAGTGACAAGATCATCCACGACATGGCTGTCGCCATTCATGAGCGTAACATGAAGAAATTGACCAAGAAGCAAGCTGCTGCCGTTGTCGCAGATGCACACGCTGCGCTCGACAAGGCAAGCATCGATCCATTCGAAGCTGCTGGAATTATCACGGCTCAGTCCATTGGCGAACCGGGTACACAAATGACCATGCGTACGTTCCACTATGCGGGTGTTGCTACGGTCAACGTTACCCAAGGTCTTCCACGTATCATTGAGATTGTTGATGCTCGAAAGGTTCCAAGTACACCGACCATGATCATCCGTCTGAAGGACGACAAGAAGAATTCCAGTGAAGAAGCCCAGAAGTTGGCCGCAGCACTTGAAGTTACGACGACGTTCAACATTGCGAACATTGAAACAGACGTTGCACAGCGACGACTGGTCTTGAAGTTGAACAAGGGTCAATTGAAGCAAAAGAACATGACAGGAATGGAAGTCAAAGATAAACTTGAACGTGCTCTGCGCACAATGGTTCAAGCGGACAAGGAAAAGAATCCGGGTGTTTTGACCATCATTCCTGGTGTTGCGAACGAGGACGACCTCGCCGACCTCCAAGAGAACCCACCCTCCTACACCATGTTGCTCCAACTCGAGGAAAAGATTCGAGACCTACGTCTCAAGGGAATTCCTGGAATCGAGCGTGCGAACGTCCAATTTGATGACAAGGAAGGCGAATATTACCTCTCGACCATCGGTTCAAACCTCTCTCGTGTGAGTGAAATCGAAACCATTGATCGCACACGAACCTACACCAACAACATCATCGAAATTTTTGATTACCTCGGAATCGAAGCAGCACGTCAAGCCATCATCAACGAACTTGAGTCAACTTTGCTCAGTGCTCGTCTTGAAGTCGACGTCCGTCACCTGCTCATGGTTGCCGACGTCATGACATCGGAAGGTGAGGTGCGAGCTATTGGCCGACACGGTGTCTCAGGAACCAAGCACAGTATCCTTGCTCGTGCTGCGTTCGAAGTCACTGTTAACCACTTGCTGAAGGCAGGAATCATCGGTGAAACAGATCGACTTACCGGTGTTGCTGAGAACATTATCGTTGGACAACCAATTTCCCTCGGAACGGGTAGTGTTGAGTTGTTCTACATCCCAGAGGAATGATTCCAACCATGAGAAACACATGTGGAGAATGGAGGAAATGAAATGGATCTAAGCCGACAACTGAAAACTGCAATTGCAACCGGAAGCCTACTGTTTGGACAACGCCAGACGCTTGATGCGTGTGCTCGTGGAGACGCCCGACTCGTTCTCCTCGCAGCGAACTGCCCAAGCGATTACATCGATGACTTGCGTGCCCGTCACCCTGAAGTGACCGTTCACCAAGCACCTGTCGTCAACCGTGAACTCGGTGTTGCATGCGGTAAACCGTTTAGCATCTCGACAATTTGTGTTCTTGATGCTGGTGACAGTGAATTGTTGCAACTCGATGACAACATTGCTTGAAACAACGGCACGAGTCATGAAAGGCTTGATGTCTGTTAAGGACATGGCTACATCATGCGCACACGCCTAAACGCACTGTTGCCAATTTTTCTGATTGCCATTATGCTTGGCTCTGTGGCAATACCGCAGTTGTCCAACATTCCCGATGAACCTCAACAACTCGAAGATACGTCAGGTCCTTTCGAGGCTTCTGGTCGTTCCAGCTCTACAATCCTTGCAGCAGGATCAGGTCAGGCGAATGAGGATGGAGAACACATCGCCGCCCTTCCGAATGGCGGATGGGTCGTTGGTGTTTCCGAATGGACAAATTCGACATTGAGCTATGGCACCCACACGCTTAATCCAACCTCGCCATATAATTCAGCAGGATTCGGTGAGTTTTATCTCGCCAAGATGGATGACAAAGGTGCGTGGACTGGATTCATCAGCGCTGATCACAGCACAGGCAGTGGTGGTCTTTCAGTTATGACCGATGTTGTTGTTGCTCCAGCTGGTGAAATATACATTTCAGGCTACTTCTTTGGAGAGATTTCTTTCGGTCCTCCGGGCCCGAACTCTCTGATCTCGAATCTTAACTCTGGGTATCACTTTGAAGGATTCATTGCGAAAGCAGATCCATTTGGTAATTGGATGTGGGCGAAGAGTTTCTCAACCTTAGTCAATGGAACTGGGGAATTTAGCAGGGCAACGGCATTGTCCGTTGACATGATGGGCGACGTCATTGTTTCAGGCCCATTCTCGGGTGAAACCGATTTCGGTGGTATCAGCATTAACGCTACCAGTCAAGACATCTTCGTCGCAAAGTATGATGGCAATCAAGGTACACTTCGGTGGGTCATCAATGGTGGAGGAATAGGAAGTGATCAAATCTACGATATGTCGCTAACGCCCGCAGGCGGTGTCAAATTGGCCACGGCTACCGATGGTGTGTCTCAGTGGGGAACAAGCACCTACATTGCGGTTGGAAACCTTGATGCTGTGATTGTTGAGATTGATCCAAACGGAGGCGTTGTTGCGTCGACTGGAATTGGAACCAGCAATCAAATTACAGCAGTATTGAATCTCCACGTTGATGGTAGTGGCGATACCTACATGTCCGGCACATTCGATGGAACAATATCGAGCGGTGGCTGGACTGCAACCTCAAGTTACGGTGGAAACGATATTTTCGTTGCAAAGAGCGCAGCGAATCAAGCCAACAGTTGGGCCATGGTTTCTGGAACCAGTGCTTTCGATGAACCTCAGAGCCTTGCGGTCACCTCGTCTGGGTCCGTCGTTTACGGAGGCTATCTCACGTCGACGTTTACTGCAGGTTCGAAGTCGGTTTCGAACTCAAACCATGATGGATTCGTGGTTGGTCTTTCCAATACTGGAGCTGTCAATTGGATTGAGAAAATTGGCGGTTCACAGTATGATTATGTTTGGGCTATGAGTGTAAACAACAGCGACTATGTTGGTGCTGCTGGTTCGTTCTCTGGTTCGATGACACATAGGGGTACATCCGTTTCATCCGGTGGAGCACGTGACGTCTTCGCATGGATTTTCGATCCGGCTGGGTTGATAGATACAGACGGCGATGGTGTGCTCGATTCAGCACCTGACAATTGCCCTACAGTTCCGAACTCAAATCAAGCGAACACGGATGGTGATGCAGAAGGAGATGCATGCGATGATGACGATGACAATGACGGACTCTCAGACAATTTCCCTGACAACTGCCCCAGAAATGGAGAGTTCAATTGGACCAGTTCTCGAGACTTTAACGATCCTGCTTCTTCAACAGACTGGGATAATGATGGTTGCAAGGATGATTCATCCGAAGACACTGACGATGACAACGATGGTGTCCTTGACGTCGATGACGCATGCCCTCGAACATCTTACTCCCCTCCCCGCCCCTCGTGGGTTTCCGATGCATCAACCGATATCGATGGTGATGGCTGCAGGGACTCCGATGAAGACACGGATGATGATGGTGATGGATTCGAAGATGCAGCCGATGATTGCCCTACCACTGTTGGCAATTCAACACTCGGTACTGAGGGCTGCCTTGACACAGATGGTGACATGTGGTCCGACACATCGGACGACTGCCCGACCGAGTATGGGAACTCAACAGAGGGTGGATTGAACGCTTGTCCAGATATGGATGGCGATGGTTGGGCTGATTCAATTGACGATCTGCCAATGGATCCAACAGTTTGGAGTGACAGCGACGATGATGGCTACGGGGATAATCTCGGAAGCACACCTGCTGATGCGTGCCCAGACACACCCGGAACATCGACCATTGACCGCTATGGTTGCGTTGATGCTGATGGTGATGGCTATTCCACACCAACCCAAGGATGGGGTGTGGACAGTGGAGCAGACGCCTTCCCAAGTGATGCAACACAATGGGGTGATTTCGACGAGGACGGTTTCGGTGATAATTATGGAAATGCCTCATGGATGGATCGACCAGAGAATTGGGTTGGTACCTACATGGATGGTGCTCAAGATCAAGATGCATGCCCAATGCAACCAGGGACCAGTTGGCGAAACGGAATCCTCGGATGCCCTGACTCTGATGGAGATGGCTGGTGGGATGTGCAAGATGCCTTCCCAGGAGAGTCTTCTCAGTGGTCTGATGTTGATGGTGATGGTTACGGAGATAATCAGAGCGGTGCGAGCGCAGACGCCTGTCCAAACATCGCTGGTAACTCAACTGTAGATCGTCTCGGGTGTATTGATACGGATGGCGATGGATACTCATCGCCAGATTTGAGCTGGGGTCCAAGTGACGGAGCAGACGAATTCTACAATGATCCAACGCAATGGATTGACTCAGACGGTGATGGCTTCGGGGACGAAATGGATGGATATCAAGGAGACTATTGCCCTGATGTTCCTGGGGATTCAAGGCTCGATCGCTTTGGTTGTCCTGATACAGATGGTGACGGCTGGTCAGATCCAGATGCGAACTGGACGCTTGACGATGGAGCAGATGCATACATCAACGATCCATTGACTCACGTCTACGTTGAACCCGTTGTTGTTGAGAGTGAGGAGGAGAACTTCTTCACGAGCCCACTGATGTTGGCCGTTTATGGTATTGCAGTACTCGTTCTAGCAGGGCTTGCTTATGTTATGACCCGTGGTCCAAAGCAACCTGAAGTGAAGCAATTTGCTCAGGTTCCGATGCAACAACCAATGATGCAGCAACAAGTCACAATGCCAGTTGCTCAAGCCAATCCTTACCAACAACCAGTTCAGACACAGACCTATGCACAAGCTGCAGCACCACCGCCTGTGGTTCAGCCAGATCCTGCAATGGAATACTACAACGGACTCTTGTCACAAGGATATACGCCTGAGCAAGCCTCGATGTATACGAAGCAATACTTCCCACAGTTCAATCACTGAATTTACTCCCACCGGTTGTAGTGTTCTTCAGTTGTGTGTTCTTCTTGTCCACAGATTTCGCATTTCGGAATTAAGCCGAAGGCAGCCTTGATTTCGTATTCTGTTTGGAGTTCTTCTTGACGCTGTAGAATGTTTGGAAACACTGTTCTTTTCAGTATCTCGTACAAAACAATCCAGCCAATGCAAAGACCCGCACAGATTTCAACGTACATCTGAATCGATTTTCTCTTTCTGTAGTTGGTCTAGCGATTTTCTCATGTTAGAACTTCGAGCAAGCGATCTTGTTCAGCAGCCATTCGAAGTTCCATTGCAATGCGTCGGCCACTGGACATCGGCTTTCTCCAGAGAGCGTTACCGTATGGATGGCCAACGTTGACGTGAACGTTGGTCCCTCCACCGAGTCGGGGGGCAACGTCGTAAATCCAGTAGTTCATGTCCTTGTCAATGCAGGTTTGGAGACAGAATGGGCCGATGATACCAGGATCGTAGTGTTCTTTGCTTGCTTTGATGAATTTCTCTCCAAGTTCAAACGCTTTCTCCAGCAGAGATTCTCGGATGGTTGCCGTATTGTGGCCAACAACGGTCATTTCTGGAATCTTTTGATGTGCAGGCATGGTCATCTGTTGTGGAGCTGGCAATCGGACGTGTCCATCCAGAGATGATTCAAATCGCCAGTCAACACCGAGCAGTTCCAACTTTTCTCCTTCCTCGGCAAGAGGACTGTAGAAGAAGTTCAGATTGAAGACAGGCCCGATCACATACCGCTCGATGCGAGCACCATCAAGCGATGCTTGGTCGATGATTCCATCCTTGAGCAAGACTTCGGATTTCTCCTTATATTCAGCATAGGATGCACAGGTGAAGAAACCGCGTTCCAATTTCTTTTGTGCGTGATGAAGTTTGACGATGACCAGACAATCAATGTCTTCTGGATTTTCAATGGCTTCAGGATATGGAAGTCCGGCCTTGTCAAGGATCCAATAGTAGTCTTGCTCTTCTGTTCGCTCTTCCATACGCAGCATGTTTCTCGAACCAAAAAGTGGAACTCTAAACTTGTTCTCGACATCTTCAATCGAAGAATAGGATGTGAACGACCTGTTTGGAATGTAAACAACATTCCGCTTCCTCATTTCAACCTGCATGGAATCGTTCATGACATCATTAAACGATGGCATAACAATCGCTTTGTCAACCATGCCTCGAAGCACGCGTCCAGAACTTGACCGCTTGGTTTTGAAGTAATCTGCATAGGTTTTGTGTCGACCCTCCTGGCAATAAGCAACGGTCGGGAAACCTTCCTCAATGCCACCATCACAGATATCGAGAGCGGAATGGGATGCAGTCATTCCGATTCGGAGTTTCATCCGATCGTAATCCTCGATGATTTGAGCAATATCATCTCGTTGCAACATGGTTCTCAACCGTCTCTTGTTGTCCTCGGTCTTTGATACCATCGCTTGAGCAGGTTCAATCAAACCGTTGCAATTCCATCAATTCCTCGGTTGTGAGGGTGTCTCCAGACATGAGTTTGCTCATCAA
>JAYOBT010000051.1:0-8153 GCA_038105035.1 Candidatus Poseidoniales archaeon
GCTGCAAGGAGGATGCTCTTCTTGCTGATCCAATCAGCTCCCAACTCTGCTGAATCGGTTCGTTCACCGCTCTTCGCACAGACGCGATATGCTCCTACAAGTGCGATGATCAAGCCAAGAATGGCTCCAATGAGGAAGACGGTTGCATATGCGACTACATCCGTAGAATCCATCACGAAGAGAAGAGCATACCCTATCGTTGTTGCAGCACGTTCGATTACCTTCGTCAGCGATTCGAGACGCGCATCTCCGGCAGCACGTAACGCCGTTCGTGGTGCATAGGAAGCGATGTGAACCAAGGCAACGCCTGCTCCAATCAGCATCAGCGTGTCGTGAACACTTTGCATCAATGTGATTGATACGCTGATGGGAACGAAGATGAGAACAGCAATGCCTTGAAGGCGATAGATGCGCATCATCCCTGACCAAATGGCAGATGGTTGACGTGGGCCATCACGAGCGAGCAATGTTGGCAATCCTAAATCGAGCAGCAAGAACAATGTTGCAAACAGATCGATCGCTATGACGAACAATCCATACGATTCTGAAAGCAAGGCACGTGCAAGAATCAGTTGTCCAACAAAGGCGAGAAGAACTGCAACCACGTCAGCAGAGGCCAACCAGATGCTATCGCGACCAAACGATGGTCGACGAATACGGTTGCTCATGGATTCCCCGAATCCGTGAGGATGCATGAAGCAATGGGTTCCCTCGACACAAATGTCAACAAGGGCGGTTAATACAATTGCCAAAACAGTGATTCACACTACCACCTCGAAGTTGAACACATCGTTCACAACGAATGTGACAATGATGTCCGGGTCGAGCATTTCGGCATGGAACTTCACGAGCACACGTGGCCTGAACAAGTCGGAGGCACCTATACCTACGAACTCATCTGGGAGTTTTTGAACCAGTTCTCGAACTGATCCAGAATTCAGCAATCCGAGTCATGAATCCTCAATAGGAAAAAGTCGTTTGGATTCGAGTGAAATGATGGACGATGATATCATTGCCTCATCTTATTGACCAAACGTTATACATCGAACCCATGAGGGGAGGACCTAGCCGCTCTGGCATGGTGGAATAATGAAGTATCAACTTAGGTGTCTGAAAACGAACAAACTCATTGACGACAACTACACGCTTCATTACACAGACAATGCTCTGTTGCGTGCGGAATATCTTCAACCGTTTGAATTGAAAGAAAAAGAAACTGGAGTTTGGAAGTACGTTTCTTGGCTTCCAGTTTCAGAACCAAACGAATACGTTGCAGGAACTGTAACGTACAAAGCAGAGAATCTCGGTCAGGCCTTGGGGTTGAACAACCTCTGGATTTCCTTCAATGGATACTGGCCTGAAAAGGGAGGCATGTGTCCAACTGGAAGTTTCAAAGATATGGAAGCAGTTCCAACGCTTCAGAGAATTCATGATCACAATGTCAAGGGGTTAATTTGCGCGAGTGCGGGAAACACGGCTCGAGCTTTCTCTCACTTTTGTGGAATGGATGGTACACCACTGATTGTTGTCGTCGGGAAAGAACATCAAGACAGGCTTTGGGCTCGACCAGAAAACGATGCAAAAAGTGTTCACTTGGTTGTCGTTGAAGATGGCGACTATTATGATGCAAAGACGGTAGCAAAACAAATTGGAGCCGAACTCGAAGGATGGCAAATGGAAGGGAGTGTTCACAATGTCGCTCGAAGAGACGGTATTGGGAGCATCATTGTCGATGCTGCATTTACCATTGGCGAACTTCCAGACCATTATTTCCAAGGTATTGGCGGAGGACCTGGCCCCATAGGCATTCATGAAATGGCTCAACGACTCGTCGATGAGGGTATTTTTGATGGTCCTGTACCAGTTCAACATGTTTCACAAAATGTCGAGCATCATCCAATTCATAGTGCGTGGCAAGACGGTCGAGATCACCTCCTTGCTGATGACTTCCCCGACGAAGAGGTGGACGTGTATTCGGATTATCTCTTGAACAAAGGACCAGCATATGGTCAAGTTGGAGCAGTCCACGACATCTTAGATGAATCAAATGGTCAGACCCACATCGTAGAACGTGATGATGCCATACAAATGCGAGAACTCATCGAATTAACCGAAAACATCGACATCATGACGCCTGGGGCTGTCGCAGCCGCAAGTCTCGTTCAAGCCGTTGAAAAGGGCACTGTCAATCCGAACGATTGTGTTCTTCTCAACATCAGTGGAGGCGGCATTAAGCGTCTCAAAGAAGATATTGAGACTCGGCAGATTGAACCGTGGTTGAAAGTCAAAAAGGCCGATGCGGTTGATGCAATTCTAGAGAAACTGAAGGCGTGAATTCAAGCCCGGCAGTTTGTCTACGTCATGCGCAAGCTCACCAAGTGGTCTGCGTTGAAAACAGATCAATGCATTCAAGCATACTTTTGCCAGTCGGTTCCGTTCCACCACATGGTGCTACCATCGGACATGCGTCGCCAGGTGTAACCACTGTCGTCGGTCCACTGTTGCAAGACTTCAGGCAACTGAACCGCTGCTTGAGACGCTTGGGTTTGTGCAACAGCTTGTACAGGTTCTGCTGCTTGGACTTGAGCAACCGGTTGTGCTGCCGCTTGTACGGGTTGAACCTGCTCAACTTGCACAGGTTGCAGGGTTGAGGTTTGCTGAGGTGCATATTGGGACGTGTAGGTCTGTTGTGCAGCCTGCTGTGGCTCATAGGAATAGGTCGCAGCAGGTTGAGCAGCTGTGCTTAATCCGTCTTGTGCGAAATCCTTGGTTTCGACACCAGAGGATGGTCGTCGACCTCGTACGAAGAGAAGACCACCAATCGCTCCCAGAAGAACGACTGCACCAACGATGGAGAGAATCAAGACGAGATTGTCATCATCTTCCTCATCGGCTTCAACACCATCACCTGTTGCCGTTGGATCGACTTCAGCCTGTGGAATAATGACCTTGTCAATCACATGGATAACACCGTTTGATGTAATCACGTCAGCCGTGGTGATGTTTGCACCATCAATACCTGTCACGAGTGAAATTGTGGCGTTCTTTCCGTTGACCATTGGCAGCGTCATTCCTTCTGTGAGATCGGAAGAAAGAACGGTTCCTGCGTGAACGTGGTAGAG
The DNA here is from genome assembly GCA_038105035.1 of Candidatus Poseidoniales archaeon. Taxonomy (GTDB): domain Archaea; phylum Thermoplasmatota; class Poseidoniia; order Poseidoniales; family Poseidoniaceae; genus MGIIa-L2. The sequence continues at coordinate 3,123 of JAYOBT010000051.1, forward strand.
AAGAATGTCACTCAACTGAGCCTTTCCTTCCGGTGTAGCATAGACGGAAAGATCGATGCCTGCATCAGCAAAGGCTTGGTCGGTTGGTGCAAAGATGGTGAATGGACCCTCACCTTGGAGCGTTTCAACCAATTCAGCCTGGATCAACGCAGCAACCAAGGACGTGTGAACACCTGTACAGATGGCTGTTCGAGTAGCATCGTTTGGCGCATCCGAAGGCGTTAGGACCGTGTCAATCACGTGGATGATACCGTTGCTTGTTGCCACATCAGGTAGCGTAACGGTTGCATCGTTGACCATGACACTGTCTCCGACAGTGAAGGCGAGTGGTTGTCCGTTGACAGCAGTGGCCGTCATACAATCGCTGAGCGAAGTTGATGCAACTTCTCCAGCGACGACGTGATAGAGCAGGATGTCGGACAAGATTGCCTTTCCTTCTGGAGTATCAAGCGAAGCAAGATCGATGCCTGCGTCAGCAAAGGCCTGGTCGGTTGGTGCAAAAATGGTGAATGGCCCATCGCCTTGGAGTGTTTCAAGCAACTCCGCCTGAATGACTGCTGCCACGAGTGAATCGTGGATACCTGTGCACTGTGCGGTTCGAGGAATATCGTTTGGCGTATCGGTTGGCATCAACACCTTATCGATGACGTGGATGACTCCGTTGCTCGTTGCCACATCTGGGAGTGTGACTGTTGCTCCGTTGACAGTGACTGTATCTCCAACACCGAACGAGAGTGTGTTCCCGTTAATGGCGGTTGCAGTACCACACTCTTCAACAGCAGAAGAGGGGACCTCGCTTCCAACAACGTGGTAAAGCAAAATGTCCGTGAGTGCAGCTTTGCCTTCTTCGTTGTCAAGTGCAGCGAGGTCGATGCCTGCATCTGCAAAGGCCTGATCGGTCGGAGCAAAGACGGTGAAAGGCCCATCGCCTTGGAGGGTTTCAAGCAACTCTGCTTGAACAACTGCGGCGACAAGTGAATCGTGGATTCCTGTGCACTGAGCCGTTCGTGGTATGTCGTTTGGTGTAGCCGTTGGCATCAAGACCTTGTCGATGACATGGATGATTCCGTTGCTGGTTGGGACATCGGTAGCCGTTACGGTCGCACCGTTGACCATAACGGAATCTCCAACTGTGAACGAGAGTGGATTGCCGTTGATGGCGGTCGCAGACAGACAATCGGTTACGTTCGCAGCAGGAACTTCTCCATCAAGAACGTGGTACAGAAGGATATCTGCAAGTGCAGCCTTGCCTTCAGGATTGTCGAGGCTTGCAAGGTCAATGCCTGCGTCGGTAAAGGCCTGATCGGTTGGTGCAAAGACCGTGAATGGTCCATCACCTTGCAACGTCTCAAGAAGTTCTGCTTGAATGACGCTGGAAACCAACGAATTGTGTTGTCCTGTGCATTGTGCAGTCCTTGGAATGTCGTTTGGTGTATCGGTTGGCATCAGGACCTTGTCAATGACATGGATGACACCGTTGCTTGTGGCAACGTCAGCCAGGCTGACGTTGGCATCGTTGACCATGACGCCACCGTTGACGGTGAAAGAAAGAGGCTGGCCGTTGACAGCATCTGCGCTCATGCACTCGGTGACGGCAGACGATGGTACGTTTCCAGCAACGACGTGATAGAGCAGAATGTCGGAGAGGATTGCCTTTCCTTCTGGAGTGTCAAGCGAAGCGAGATCGATACCTGCATCGGTGAAAGCTTGGTCGGTTGGGGCAAAGACCGTGAATGGCCCTTGACCCTGAAGTGTTTCGAGCAGTTCAGCTTGGATAACCGCTGCAACAAGCGAGTCGTGAATACCTGTACATTGTGCCGTTCGCGGAATGTCGTTCGGGGCATCCGATGGCATCAGTACCTTGTCGATGACGTGAATGATTCCGTTGCTTGTCATCACGTCTGGTAATGTGACATTTGCGTCGTTAACCATGACACCGCCATCGACGGTGAAGGCAAGCGGTTGACCATTGACAGCATCTGCCGACATGCACTCACTGACGTTCGCTGCTGGTACTTCTCCGGCGACGACGTGGTAGAGAAGGATGTCTGAGAGTGTTGCCTTTCCTTCAGGCGTATCAAGCGAAGCGAGATCAATACCTGCATCGATGAATGCTTGGTCGGTTGGTGCAAACACTGTGAATGGTCCAGGACCTTGCAATGTTGAAAGGAGTTCGGCTTGGATGACACCAGCAACGAGAGAATCGTGAACGCCTGTGCACTGTGCTGTTCTTGGGATGTCTCGAGGTGAATCTGTTGGCATCAAGACCTTGTCAATAACGTGAATCAGTCCGTTGCTTGTGATAACATCAGTAAGTGTTACGTTGGCATCGTTAACCATAACACCATCTCCCACTGTGAACGAGAGTGGTTGACCATTTGCTGCGTCGGCAAGCATACAGTCGGAAACATTCTTTGCAGGAACTTCTGCTGAAACGACGTGATAAAGGAGGATATCGCTCAATTGTTGCTTGCCTTCAGGCGTGTCCAGCGATGCAAGGTCAATGCCTGCGTCAGTAAAGGCTTGATCGGTTGGTGCAAAGACCGTGAATGGTCCAGGTCCTTGGAGTGTAGGCAGAAGGTCGGCTTGGATGACTGCAGCAACAAGTGAATTGTGAATTCCAGTTGTTTGAGCCGTTGCTGGAATATCGACAGGAGGCATCAGAACCTTGTCGATGACGTGAATGATTCCATTTGAGGACAAAACATCTGGTGTAGTAACTTGAGCTGCACCAACGGAAACTGCACCGTTGCTGACAGTGAACTTGATCTTGTCACCGTTGACTGTTGTTGCCATCATTCCGTCCTTGACATCTGCCGATGGTACAGAGGCTGAAACAACGTGATGAAGAAGGATTTCTGTGAGAGTTTGATTCTCTTCAGGCGTGTCAAAATCGTTCAGATTGATGCCAGCATCAGAAAAAGCTGTATCGGTCGGAGCGAACACCGTGAATGGGCCAGGACCACCAAGTGTAGCAACGAGATTCACATGTTGCAAAGCAGCAACAAGAGAGTTGTGAACACCCGTTTCGGATGCGTTGGTTGGGATGTCTTTTGATTGGTCAGCATGGACACTGAGTGGCATTGCGGAGGCGAGTAAGAGTGTCAATACAAGATATACGGCAGTTTTGTTCATAGGTTGAGAGGGAAATTGAACTGGTTATAACTGAATGTTTTTTTTCTCGAATTATAACACAATTTAGCAATCAAAGCCAAGAATGATAATCTGCGTTGAGAGTTAATTGTTCATGAACGACCTCTATGCCATAGTTCCTGCCAGTGCCATCATCCTCATTATCGCCATCCGAAAAATTCTCGCTCCAGTCAAATTCAATGAAGAAATCTTTGGCGACATTCATCCTGATGAAATCAACAATGCAGCCTCCATGCGCATGATGATCGGTGCAGGATTTGGTGGGATCGGTCTGATGGGATTGATGCTTGGATTCATGCTTGAAGCGGGAGAAGCAACAACTTCGCTCCTCTACGCTCTTGCTGCAGCGTATGCATTCATGTTGGCTACACTTCTATTCGCAAATCAAAAGGGACATCTTCATGAAATTCCGAAAGCACCCCTGGTCATTTTCCCAGTCATGTTGATTCTATGCATCGTTGGCGCTGTACTCTGAATTCAATTCTTCTATTCCATTAAATCAAGAAAGTAGAAATAGTCTAGGATTCCGACCTCGCTTATGGATTTCAGAGCACTCATGCTCTCTGCACACATTGCAGCAGGCGTTGTATCTTTGATCACAATGGTCATTGCTTACACGACCAAGAAAGGTCCGAAAGCCCACGCCAAAGTAGGTCGAATATATGGCTACGGAATGATTGGCGTGGGGCTTACATCTGTAATACTCTTCTTCATGGGAGCTTCAACCTTCTTGCTCCTCATCGCCTTCTTCTCAACCTATCTTGTCCTCGTCGGATGGCGTTTTGCTTCCAACAGGAAAGGAACAATCACTGGAATTGATACAGCCCTTGTGCGGTTTGGATTCCTTGGGGGAATCGCTTTGTTGGCTTTTGGAGCGTATATTTTCACAGCTGGCACACCTCCATTTGGGATGTCCAAGTCCTTCGGAATCGCTCCAATCGTGTTTGGTGTTATCAGCATCGCATTGGCTGCACAGCAATACATTCTGAACCGTGATGGGACAAGCGCTCGAGGAAAGAAGCGCATCAACCTGCACGTGACCTACATGGGGGCAGGGACCATTTCCACAGTTACAGCGTTCACAATCACCATCTTCGATCACTCAGTAGTTACCTGGTTGGGAGCAACTGCCATTGGAACACCTCTTCTCATTTGGAACCAAATGGGCGTATCCAAAGGTAAGATTGCTTCAAACGTTACTTCTGAAGAAGAAGAGACAACAACAAACTAGACAGGTTCAAAGAAGAGGATGCGTTGGTCTAATCATGGTCAGTACAGAATGGCTCGAGGCGGAAGTGCTCAAAGCAGTACCTGATGCTGATGTTGAAGTCATCGATCTTCACCGAAGTGGTGACCACTTTCACGTTCGAATCACAAGCCCGTCCTTTGAGGGCATGCGCCCGCTTCAACGCCAGAAACAGGTGTTGAACCACATGAAGCAATTCATTCCACATCCCGTGCATGCCATTGACCTCAAGTGCATGACACCTGAACAAGCAGCCGTAACGGGCGACACTGCCTTTGATCCACACGCTGGTGGACAAGGCGTTCACATTCGACGAATTAACCGTCAAAAAGAGGAATAAACATGGATTGGACACCTGAAGAATTGCAAGCTATCGTTGATGAACACGCCTTGGTGTTGTTCATGAAAGGAACACCAGACCAAGCACAATGTGGCTTCTCAAACCGTGCTGCGCAAGTCATGCAAGCACTTGGAGAACCCTTTGCAGCCGTCAACATTCTCACCGACCCTCGAGCCATTCCAAGCGTTTGCACTTGGTCGGACTTCCCAACCATGCCTCAAGTCTTCGTTCATGGAGAATTGATTGGTGGATCGGACATCGCTCTTGAAATGTTGAACGATGGTTCACTTCG
>JAYOBT010000052.1:0-5469 GCA_038105035.1 Candidatus Poseidoniales archaeon
CCAAACCACATGGCAAAGAAGACATTGCCGAGGAAATGAAGAACATCGTACAGCAATCCGTTGGCGATGTAGAGTCCAAACTCAACCATTGACATGCTTGAATCGAGTATTGAAAATGAAACGATGATGCTGAAAACCGGAACACTCCAAAGAGATGCAAAGAGAAGCCGGTTCATGGAGAGTTCGCCTCTCGAATCGTGTACGGTCATCATCGATGCTGCAGCCGCAACCGACCCCCACCCAATCATTTGGAACATACTCCACCAACCATGCCCAAGAACTGCATTGCTTGCAAGTGTCACGAGTATGGCAAAGGAAACACCTCGTTGAGCACCAAACTTCGAGCCGACCATGACAGCCATGATCGTAACTGGCATGACGTTGGGAATGAAACCAAGCGCAATTCGAGAGAGCGAGGCAACTCCAACAAACAGAAGTAGAGGCCAAAACCACGTCTGGGAGTTCTTTTGCGGTTTTACAAGCAACCAAACGGCTATAGCAAAAAATGCGGCATTCAACAGCCCCATTGCAATTGGAGAGACAGTAGGCCCGTGGGTACCTATGGCGCTCAACATGATTCACCGACTTAGCCGTGAGCCTTGAGTGTTACCGCTCAAGCAGGTCTCCATTCAACGATTGAGTCCTCACTGAGTCTTGCATCGACCATTCCAACTGGAACTCGACTTCCATTGATGGTAAACTCCCACCCATCGCCAACAGTTCCATTGAATGAAACAAGATAAGCCCCCAGATACTGTTGTTCAATTTCTGTAGAAATCTGCAGGGACTCGCATGCCAGAAGCGTAAGTTCGTATACCGAATCTTGTGACTCCAGGCCACCAATGACATGCTCTTCACCGTCAATCTCAAACACGATTACTTGTGTTCCTCTCCATTCATCCGGCCATGTTGCATCCCATTGCACATCACGGTCGGACGTCGTTTGTTCAGCAAGTTTCACGGAGAGTTCAGGAACAACTGCGATAGCCAAAACAAGAAGGAACGCTGAACCTATTTTTGCAAATTGGTGCCAATCTCGCACAGCAAAAACGGAACATGCGGCAATAAAGAGTCCGAGAACGGCGATGTAATGCAACAGCCCAACAACATCCACTTCTTTCGTATCCGATAATGGTTCATTCGTCGCTTGGAAACCTACTGAGAGTATTCCTGCGTCATTGCCCAAGGCAACCACGCCTTGGCCAAAGCCTGGTGCAGCAGTGCCGTAGGTGTCGAAGAATGTCGTTTCAAGGCGAACCAATGAGGTTTGATTGAACACGCCCCAACCGCCATCTGGTGTGTTTGATGGGGCCCAAACCTCAATTTCTGAATCAATAACGCGCAGGGACAATTCACCGTTGGTTTGGAACGGTACGACCGAATCAACTGTGCATGATTGTTCGTCACAAAGAAGAGAAATCCATTCATTGCTTGTTGCAGCATATATGCGATCATTGTGAAAGAGAGGTATAGCAGGTGAGCCGCCCATGTTTGCGAGGACAGATCCATTCAGATAGATGATTGAACCTTGTGATGTTTGCATATGGACAAATAATCCATGCCGAGTATCAAGTGGAGCATGTCGAATCTTTCCTTCGCCAAGGAACGTAGTTGAAACATTGCCATTTCGGTCGACTTCATGCAGATAGCCTTGCTCGTCGCCGTAGACATACCCTCCCTCGGTCATTGTGACTCCATTCCGCCAACCAATGTTCTGCGTATCAACATCCAACAATTGAGTCCCATCTGAAAGACAGAAACTCGACAATCCTGTGCGCGTAGGAACAATCACTTGGTCGTCTTCAAGCGCCATTTTTCCAGTAATCCCGAGAAGTTCCACCTCGGTTTGATGCTGCCAAACAAGGGAGCCGTTGGTTGGTGAAAGAGCAGTTAGTTTTCCATCGGTCCAACCCACCAAAAGAAGGTCGTTCCAAGCACCGCACGTACCGCTACCACCTGCGACAAACAAGAGAGGAGCCATATCATGCTGAAGCGATGTCTGCGAGGTATACCTCCACATTTCTTTTCCAGTTTGAAGTTCAAATGCTGCAACAACTGGACGTTCATCACCTGTCCAAAATCCAGAGGTTCGTACAAAGACGGCCTCGTCTACCACCAGAGGTTGCGTTGAAATGTAGCCCGCTTCAAATTCATGTGTCCAAGACGATGTAGAAGTAGCTTGAGCCATAGGTATGGCGAACAAAATAAGTGCGAGAATTGTTGCAATACGCATCATGAATGCCTCTGGATCATTGTCCGAAGTACTGCACTGACGTCTTTTCCATCAACTCCAGGGCAAGCGCCCATGACAACGCCCATGAGAGGACCCATGGCGCCCATTCCACGTTCTTGAACAAAATCAATGCGTTCGAGGACAATACCTTCGACGATCGATTCTAGATCTCCGATATCGGCTGGAACAAGGCCGTTCTCGTTAGCATAAACTTCGATTTCTTGTGCCGAGACGTGATGAACATGAGCGAAGTGGTTGACCACTTGTTCAATGCCCTCTCGGGTTATGCCTCCTGCCTCACGGACGGTAAGGATTGTAGAAAGAACGCCCGGTGGAACAGATTCATGCTCAAGGAGTAACGTTCCCCAAGCCTTTGTTTTCGATTCATGATGATCAAAGAAAGCATCATCCAATTCACGAGAGAGAAGTTGTTTGCATTGGTCTTTTGAGAGTTCGGTCTTAGCGAGGCGTTGCATCCGCTCTTCTTGTCGCATTGGTAAGTTCTCAGCAATACGCTGCCAGTCAACATCATGAATAGGGATAGTAGGAACGTCCGTTTCTGGATACATTCGTGCTCCACCCGGTAGTGGGCGCATTGGCGTTGTCGTTCCGTCATCTGGAGCTCCTTTCTTCACAACAACATTTCGAACCTCTTGAGGGATACGATGGTAGGCAAGTCGCGCCCGACGACCAACCGATTCGAGCGCAAGACGGGCTTGCCACGATGGCGCGAGACAGAGAACAAACGCATCATCCTCGACAAGCTCCAGTTCATTTCGGACTGCGTTAACGTGCTCTTCTTCGATTCCATAAGCAGGAAGTTCGTCTGAATGAAAAACACCACGAACACCCGCAAGTTTCGCCGCTCCGGCGAGTTCTCGTCCCAAGCGAGGGAGTTGTGCTCCATCAACATCCAAGGTTTTCGAACCGATTTTTCCCGCAAATCCCTTCAATGGAAGCGACAGCATCGTGTATCCCTCAGTAAGACCCTCAGTGACCATCCTGCTTTCACAAGATGCAAAGGCATTCGTTACATCTGTGTACTCCAAAGGAACGTGTTTAGCGACGGTTTCTGCGACTTCAGATTCCATGCCGACATCATCAAGATCACGATTTGGTGGAAGTAGGGGCAACCCAAGAGAAGTGCGGAGATCGTTGGCGAGACGGTACATGTGGACTTGGCGAACCATCTCCAAGCGAACGATTCGAGGTATCCATCCTAGATCTTGACAGCCCTTGATTTCGACTCGATCGCCACAAGCGACGCTTACGTTCAGATCCTGTCGAATGGAACCAAGTCCACGACGGACACGTCGAGTATCTCGTAACGTTCGCCCAAGGGCCATAGCCGTCTCTTTCGCATGTTCTGGAGATTGAATATCAGGCGATGTTGCAATTTCAATCAAGGGTACACCGAGACGGTCAAGATTGTAGATGACCTGTTCACCATGGTCTGTGGAAATCGTATCCAGTTTGCGCGCACTGTCTTCTTCCAAACAGAGAACATCGATACCAACATTACCTGTGTCGGTCTCTAGAGTACCATCGGTTGAGATGAGAGAGGTGCGTTGGAAACCGCTCGTGTTCGAGCCATCCACGACCGTCTTTCTCATTGTTTGAACCGCTCCAACTGGCTTAGCCCCGAGCATCGCTGAGACGGTGAGTGCGACATCGAGTGCATCGGAATCGTGCGAGAGCGGTGGGCTTTCATCCAACTCGATCAAACCCGAATTGGGCGACTGAATGTACACAAAAGAACGGTTTCGTTTCTTCTCGAAACGAGCTGCAACATCGACTTTGCCACCTTCTCCACTAGCCAGCCGAAGTTTGCGTGCATAGCGAGGCCAATCGTTTGGAACGGTATCGATGGTCACATCAAAAAGTACGGATGGTTGGCGAGAGTGGAGTTTTCCAGTAGCAAGTTGTTGGTGAACTTCGATACCACACATGAAGCCCAATTGCTTGGTATCGAAGGTCGATGCATCGGTCACATCACCCTCAGGTTCCTGATGGGTGACATCTGCCATGAACTCCCCACGCATCACCCCTTCAAGATATGATTGCTTCAGACCTAAACGATTTGAAGCGTATCGTAGCCAGTTGGGCGCATCAATCGTCCATTTTGATTGAGTTTGTCAATAACTTCCTCGGCCTTTTCCCTCGATATGTCAAGACGCTCTGCTTCGTTGAGCACGTCAACGAGTTGTGCAAACCCTTCTCCATTCCCAGACAAGCGTTCGACAATATCGAGTATGCTCCGTTCAGCATGCCGGGCTTTGCCTTTCTGGTTCGCAGCAATAGCTGTTTCATCGAAATTTTCGCCCATGAGATCGTAACGCCATGTCTTCGTTAGTCGGACCGCTCGCTCAGCATCCTGAATGCTGGCTGTTTCAGACAGTCGAATTCGCGCACTCGCTTCAGCAAGTCGAGCGAGCGCTTCAAGTGCACGAGCAGTAATGGCAACAGAATCTTGGAATTCACCCGACTTCTTTCGAGTCGAAACATAATAGTCGATGATGTGTTTCTTCGCTTCCTCGTCCAAATTCGGATGAACGGTTCGCTTCGCATAGGCAACGTATTTTCGAATGAATTCTCTGTGGAGATGTCCGTCCGTGTGGCTTGGTTTTGTCATCACAGAACTCAATTTCCGCGGATCGGGCCTCGAACCTTCGTTAACAAGGAGTTCACTCGTTCCAGAGAGTCTGTTGTCAACGATATGTCCGGCAATCTTTGCGTCTTTGTCTTCAGACGGTTGGTCCGTCAACAACCAAATGACATCGAAACGCGAAATGAGCGGTGGAGCGAGATTGATTTGTCCTGTAAACGGAACCTCCGAAACAGGTTGGAATCGACCCGCCTTCGGGTTCGCAGCAGCCAAAACCGCACAACGAGTACGGAGACTGGCATTGATTCCTGCTTTGGAAATCGAGATGGTCTGCTGTTCCATTGCTTCGTGCATGCTCGATCGATCGGCTTGGTTCATCTTGTCGAATTCGTCAATTGCAGCAAGACCTTGGTCAGCAAGAACAAGGGCTCCTGCTTCAAGCGTCCATCTTCCATCAGCACTTGCATCTTGAACAGCTGCTGCAGTCAAACCTGCAGCAGAGGCGGACATACCTGATGTGAATCGGCCACGTGGAGAAATGTTGCCCATGTAGGCGAGAAGTTGCGACTTAGCAACTCCGGGGTCACCCATGAGAAGAATGTGGATATCGCCACGATTTCTGGTCCCATCT
>JAYOBT010000052.1:5569-8123 GCA_038105035.1 Candidatus Poseidoniales archaeon
AACACCGTTCGCCTTGACGCGGTCACCTGGATTGACTTTGCCGGTGAGGTCGTGCTCTGCAACGCAGGAGATACGTTCAGGCTGCACCCCACCGCGGACCTGTTCCGGCAATTCCTGCAATTCAATGAATTGGGAATTCGTTAATGTAGAGCGCTCTTGGAGCAATTGGAATCGAGTTTGGCGATTTGTTAGACCGCATCCCCCGTCGATTTGGGAACACTCCATCGGGTTGATCAATTCCTGCTCATTCGGTTGTTGAATGGTGATGAGATGTTCGCAAGAGGTGCACTTGAACGTTGCAGAGTACATTCGTGGACGCACGCCAGAAATTTTCGTGACCACTGCATCAATTGAAATCATCAAACCAATATCATCGGAGCGAAGTTGTGAAACTGTTCTCACTTGATCGCTAGGAAGATGGACAATACGTACCCATGGATTGATGGTACCATAACCTACGTCAGCGAGTAATTCCCGCAGTGCTCGGTTCGATGCGTCATCATGAAGGTCGGGTTGTTCCAAGATGCTTTGAGCAAAGGTTGGGTCAAATCCTTCGATTGTTCGGTATGAAACCTCAAGACTTTGGACATCTGGCCAGAGTTGAGCAATATTATGGACATCTTCTGTAAAGTGAGCATGAAGCAGTGTGGACCATCGCGCTGTCAAATCAAAGTCTTGAATCATCGTCGCACCACACCAAGGAGTAAGATATGGAAGGCTACCGTTCTTAATGGTTCCATTGTAACTTCTGCTCCCCTTCGTTTCCACTGGAAATGATATGGCCTTCATACGCTCATTTCCAACAATTTTCTGAGGAAGTGGAAATGTGCCAGACTCAATAAGTTCATATCAGTTTGATGTGAGCAATATTCATGATTATCTTCGCGCACGGAAAAGAGGGTTCGCCAAACGGCAGCAAGATTCGAGCACTCCGAGAAGCAGGTTTTGAAGTCATAGCACCTGATTTTCAGGGGATGGCACTTGCGAAGCGGGTGGATTTGCTTCAACAAGTATGCGAGGAACTTCGTGATGCAAAACCATTGCTTGCAGGTTCAAGTTACGGCGGGATAGCTGCGTCGATTGTCGCTATGAAGATGCCTGAGGCGTTTCGTGGACTTCTCTTGTGCGCACCTGCGCTTCATCTTGATGAACCACCAATCGATGATGAAACTATACTCGTCGCCCCAAAGGGCATGAGGACTGTCATCATTCACGGTGTTGGGGATGATATCGTGCCAATTTCATGCAGCGTAGAGTATGCAGAACGATCTGGAAATGACATCGTAGCCTTTCACCAAGTGAGTGATGGACATCGCTTGGCAGATTCGCACAGGGAAATTATTGACGCTGCTCGATTGTTGATTGGCGAGACGATTGATTCATGAATGGTCTTGCGTTGGTAAATCTATGAGCGACCCAATGGATTATGCCTCAAGCGGCGTTGATATTGATCTTGAAGGTGCAGCTGTCGCCTCGCTCATCGGCTCACTCCAGCGTTCAACACGACAAACTGGAACACCTGGAGCGCCTGTTGACTTGCCAGGCGGTTTTGGTGGTTTGATTGAATTTGGGAATCATCTGTTGGCAATGGCAACCGATGGTGTAGGAAGCAAATTGCAGATTGCAACTGCAGTCAAGAATTGGGATAGTGTTGGCATCGATTGTATGGCAATGAACGTCAACGATCTGTTGTGTGTTGGTGCTGAACCCATTGCATTTGTTGACTACATTGCTGTTCCAAAGCCAGATCCTGAAGTCCATGCGGCAGTTGGAGCTTCTCTGGCCAAAGCATGTGAATTAGCGAATGTGACACTCGCTGGGGGAGAGACAGCCTCACTTCCTGGAATTGTCACAGAACTCGACCTTTCCGGTACTGCACTCGGATTCCTTGACAAGGACTCTGCCATTACTGGAGAACGATTGGAAACTGGGGATGTACTCATCGGACTGCCATCTTCTGGCATTCACTCAAATGGGTTCTCACTCGTTCGTAACATCATCGATCGCATGGGTTTGGCATACACTGATGCATGTCCTTTCAATTCGGAGTTTCCGGGCCGAAAATTACCACAGAGTCCTACGCTCGCAGACGTTCTCCTTATTCCAACCAAAATCTACTGCTCTCCTGTTGTTGGGTTGCTCAACCATCTGAAATCAGTCCAAGGCTCGGTTCACGCAGTCCATGGAATCGCTCACATTACAGGTGGTGGCTTGTCCAATCTTCTCCGCCTGCATGGAAAACTTGGGTGGCACATCGAAACTCCGATGCCAATACCTCCTGAGTTTACTTGGCTACAAACTCAAGGAAACGTCACCAATTTGGAGATGCATCGAACCTTCAACATGGGCCTTGGAATGGTTCTTGCCGTCGCAAAAGACCAGGCAGACTCCATCCTTTCCTTCGTTCAGCAACACGAGCCAAATGCTGCGATCATTGGTTACGTTCATGATAATGCTCACAAAGTAACGCATTCAAATTCAGAAATTTACTTTGAACATTATTGAAGCGGTGCGGTCAAGAAGATGAATCTTCTCGTCCTACCATGGGCGAATC
>JAYOBT010000014.1:0-34118 GCA_038105035.1 Candidatus Poseidoniales archaeon
CATCACTGCATCAGCCTTCAATGATGCCCCTGCAATCGTTTCAGAGAGGGACCCATGCGCACACCATCGTTTGAATGGGTAGCCTCGAACACGACCCACTGCGAACCCATGTATTCGTTTACAATGTTCCCAGGGGTGTTATGTTGGAACCCTTGTGCATAAATCGGTCAAAGAATAGTGAGCGGAGAAAATCGCAGAAGAAATAAAAATCAACCAAAGTTTGTGGCATTAATATGGGACCTGACGACTCTACTGCAGATGGTCCCCAAAGTTGGGATGGTCGAAAAACAGCTGATTTTGCCAAAGTCAGCAACGATGGTTTGTGGACATGGGATGGTTCAGAGTGGACGCCTCGTAAAAAAGGAGAAATTCAAGCCTCAAATGACCAACCAAGACAACATAATAGTGCGAAATCTGATGAAATTAACTCGCCAATGATGCCAATCCAGAACCAACAGACGGTGAAAGAAGTGGTTTCCATCGAAACCGGTTCGATAAGTCCTGACGGCCACCACCAGTGGGACGGGAGCAAATGGATTCCTGTCGAACTCACAAAACTCAGCGATGACGGAGTATGGATGTGGAATGGTAAGGAATGGATTCCAAATCCAAATAGAGTGGTTGACAAGAAAGAACCTGCACAGTCACAATTCCAGCCAATGCAGCAAACTCAAGTTGCACAATATTCCGGATACGGCCAAAATGCCCAGATGTTTCTGGTTCAGCAAACAAAAAAATCGAGAAGCGGATTGTGGATTTCACTTGTTATTGTTTTGCCAATTCTTTTTGTCGCATTTACAATTATCATGGCAGGTGTGCTTTACGTTTGGGCGTCGGATTTGGCCGAAGAACAAGATCAAACAGATTTGGAAGGAACATGGTATAATCAGTTAGATACAATGACTCTTTACGCTAACGGTTCAGTGGACGAGTCCACTGGACTGATCACAGAATGGAGTTCGAAAGGAGAGAATTTCACGACAACTTTCCTTATCGATGGAGAGCAAATTGAAATTATTTGGAAATATGAGATAAAGAAAGATAGTGATGATGATCGTGTTCTTTTTATGGCTTATTATGATTCGGAAAACGGTATCCAGACTAACGAAGTTGCTGAAAACTCGTGCGTTGTATATGTCGACTCAGTCAGAGGTGCAGAAGAAGATTACATGGAGAATAAGCGAGCAATTATTCCAGAATGGTGTGATTTTGCAGAGGAATAAAACCTCTCATACACAAGGGGGCCCCTTGTTTATGCCACTGAATGGCCAGGCAATAACACGACCAGAATGTTATCAAAATTAACCAAGATTCACGGAATAAATTATATTTGTCTGTAACCAATGGAGGAGCCATGTCTAACTGTGACTGTGGATATTGTGACTGCGAATGTCATGGCAACACTGCAGATATGTTCTGCGAGACATATTACTGCGATAGCGCAATGGATAAAGACAGATTCTGCAGGAATTGTCACGAAACTTGCCCCCATTGTGGCGAACCCCTAATTGATGCGTGGTATTGATTTCCTTTTCCGCCTCAAAATGCTTCAGCGGTGGATATACATCGCTAAGCAACATAGAGTGGTAATTTAATGAAGTGGAATAATGAATAGCATCTGTTCATTAGGGGTTATGCTGAGCACCCTTGTGCACAATAAACCTGTATCCATGGGTTTGCAGTGGGCCATATTGAACGCTACCCACGTACACACGGAAGTTAATCCACCAACTCTATTTTAAGTACGACTTGGTGTAACCTGATTCTATATGCAAGAGTCGCACACGTTCCTTGCAAAACTCATTCACTGGACGTTTATTCCATTGTATGCGTATGGAATTTTCAAGCAAGTGGACGATATTGATTCGTTGGAGGATCGAGCTTTGTTGGTTTTTGAAACGATTTTTGCTGCCGTTTTCTTATTGATTGTCATTCTACGATTCACATACATGCGGCGATTCAAGACCTTTCACGGAGCGACACATACACCGCATCGAATTCATACATTCATTGCAAAATCGGTGCACAGAGGCATGTATACTGCGTTGATTCTTCTTCCCCTGTCCGGATTGATCATTGCTGCTTTGTACAGTCAGGACATCAAAACTGGACCCCTGCAAGATGGAGCTCTTGCAGTTCATGAATTCAGTGCAACATTGAGTTATGTAATGATTGCAACACACGTTTCGGCTGCGATATATTCACGAATTAAGGGCGAAGGCGTGTGGTCTTCCATGGTCCCTATTTTGAAAGAGGATGGTCCAAGTCAACACCCTACCATCCAAAAGATTGCAGCAATTGAGCAACTTGTCTACGATAAAATCGAAGAACTCCTACCTGACAAAAGCGGAGGCTCGTAAGAAAAGTCAGGTTCATATACCACACCACACTCGCAACTATGTAACCTCAGGTTAAGTAGTGGTGGAATCGATGGCAGGTGACGACTGGGAAGAGAAGATGTTGGATCAACTCGAACGCCTTCTTTCCAACATGGGCATGAACATGTCCAGAGAGCAACTGCGCTCCCTTCTGCAGCAATTCCGCTCACAATTCGAGAAGATGGGTATCGATGAAGAACGCATCGCTAAAGGCGATGTGAACTTCAATTTCGACTTGAGTAATCTACAGAATTTCTTCCAGCCAGGTATGGATTTCAATGAGTTGTTCAAGAACATGGGCGTCGACGTTCGTGTCGATGCTTCTCCTGTTGAAATTGAGACGCCTGAGGGTGAAGAACAAGACGATATGATTCTTCCAGCTGACGATGTCTACCTCGAAGGATGGAACATGACCATCACCGTTGACTTCGCCAAGAAAGAACTTGAGCACGATCAAGTCGAATTGAATCTCATCGACGGAGGTATGCTCGTTGAAGTTCATCGAACCACACAACTTGCACCCGTTGCGCGCATTGAACTTCCACATGCTTGCGAGGACGTTGTTGACTTCACGCTCAACAACGGCATCCTCGACATTACCCTGCGATTGATTCCTCCAGAGGATGCTTTCGCAGCGCTTCCACCATCGGAAGATGGTGACGATACCATTCCCCTGAGCGGCGACATTGCCATCGACCTCGCGGACGATGACGACGATGACGACGATGATGGAGGAATCCCAATTCTATGAAGAGGAGATGAACAATATGAGCAAAGTAATCGGTATTGACCTAGGAACAACAAACAGCTGCGTAGCGACCATCGAAAACGGAGAACCCGTCGTCATCGCCAACGCAGAAGGTGCACGAACAACCCCCTCCGTTGTTGCATTCAGCAAAGACGGTGAACGTTTGATTGGAATCACAGCCAAGCGACAAGCAGTCACCAACCCAGATCGTACAATGATTTCTGTCAAGCGACACATGGGAACCGACTGGAAGACCGACATCGACGGCACCAGTTACACGCCACAAGAAATCTCTGCGTTCATTCTGCAGAAGTTGAAGGCTGATGCTGAGGCCTATCTCGGTCACGAAGTCAAGCAAGCTGTCATTACCTGCCCAGCTTACTTTACCGACGCACAACGAAAGGCAACCAAAGACGCTGGACGAATTGCTGGTATGGACGTTCTCCGTATCATCAACGAACCAACCGCTGCCGCTCTTGCTTATGGAGCAGACAAAGGCGATGACCAAACCATTCTCGTCTACGACCTTGGTGGCGGAACGTTTGACGTTTCCATCCTCGAGATTTACGACGTTGATGGGCAACCACAGATTGAGGTAAAGGCGACAGCAGGAAACAACAAACTCGGTGGTGACGACTTCGACGACCGCATCATTGAATGGCTGGTCAGCGAATTCAAGCGTGAAACAGGAATCGATTTGTCCAAGGATAACCAAGCAATGAGTCGACTCAAGGAAGCTGCCGAGAAAGCAAAGATTGAACTCTCTGGAACACAATCCTCACAGATCAACCTTCCTTTCATCACCATGAAAGACGGAAACCCAGAGCACCTTGACATTACGCTCTCTCGAGCTCGATTCGAAGACCTCATTGCAAAGCATATTGAGGACACAATGGCCCCAACTCGACAAGCCATGAAGGACGCTGGTGTCAAGAAAGGCGACGTCGACAAGGTCATCCTTGTCGGTGGTTCAACCCGTGTTCCTGCAGTCCAATCGGCTATCGAAAAGGAAACTGGGAAGGCACCATACAAGGGCATCAACCCTGACGAAGCCGTAGCCATGGGTGCAGCACTCCAGGCAGGTATCATTGCCGGTGATGACGATGTTTCGGACATTCTCCTTCTCGACGTCACACCATTGACACTCGGAATTGAGACACTTGGTGGCGTCACAACGACCATGATCGAGCGAAACACAACCA
Source organism: Candidatus Poseidoniales archaeon (assembly GCA_038105035.1). GTDB lineage: Archaea > Thermoplasmatota > Poseidoniia > Poseidoniales > Poseidoniaceae > MGIIa-L2. Next base: position 4,329 of record JAYOBT010000014.1, read on the forward strand.
TCCCTGCACGACGAAGTGAAATCTATTCCACGGCGAGCGATAATCAGCCTGCTGTTGAAATCCACGTCTTGCAGGGCGAGCGTGAGTTTGCGAAGGACAACGTAACACTCGGCCAATTCCACTTAACGGATATTCCTCCAGCTCCACGTGGCGTCCCTCAAATCGAGGTCACGTTCGACATCGATGCAAACGGTATCGTCAACGTTAGTGCAAAAGACATGGGCACGGGTAAGGAACAATCCATCAAGATCGAATCACAAACATCCCTATCTGAAGATGAAATTCAGGCTAAGATTGCAGAAGCCGAATCCTTTGCAGAAGAGGATAAGCGACGAAAGGCTAAGATCGAATTACGAAACATGGCAGACCAAATCGTGTATCAAACCCGACGAACGCTCGACGAGAACGAAGACAAACTCGACGCATCTGATCTTGAACCAGTTCGAGAGAAGTTGACCGAACTTGAGGCGCTCGTGCAAGATGGTGACGGAAAACCAATCGATGACGAAGCCATGGATGAGGCTGCAATTCAAGCCAAAGTGAAGGAAGTTGAAGAGTCGATGCACTCCATTTCTTCCAAGTTGTACGAAGCTGCTGCTGCTGAGATGGCAGAAGCAGAAAACAACGAAGGCGACGGCGCAATCAACGTTGAAGCCGATGATGTTGTCGATGCTGATTTCGAAGTTGTTGATGAAGAAGACTGAACATCGAACTTATGTGTAGGTCTCCGTTGGTGCGACCATGAGCGATGTCCCGATTCTTGAGGAAACGGACCGTACAACTGGACGGGACGCTCTTCGCAAGAACATTCAGGCCGCTATTGCCCTCGCAGGTGCGGTTCGATCGACGCTTGGACCAAAGGGTCTTGACAAATTGCTCGTCGATGATGAAGGGCGAAGCATGGTCACGAACGATGGCATCACTGTTCTCGAATCGGCAAAAGTTGAGCACCCTATTGCACACATGCTCATTGCTGCGAGTGCTGCGCAAGATCAAACCGTCCGCGATGGGACAACGTCGACAGTGCTTTTGGCTGCTGAATGGCTACAAAATGCATGGCATCTCGTCGTTCAAGGTGTCCATCCCGCGACAATCGCACGTGGATATCGCATGGCTGAAGCATTTTGTAAGGAACATTTGGATTCGATGGCTTTCGATGCTACCCGTGATGACATTCACTCTGCAACGATGACTTCGCTTGCTGGTAAACTCCACCAAAAGATGCAATCCACGATTTCAGCATGTGCCGTTGAGGCTGCTGAAGCCATTACCATGGAATCCGATGGTGACGTGGTTGCTGACCCAACACGCGTCAAAGTGATCACGCGTAGCGGACCTGCCCTTGAAGAATCAAAACTCATCACCGGTCTTGCTCTCTCGAAAAAGCGTGCACATGTTGAGATGCCCTCCTCACTCGGAGCTGGTTCAATTCTCTTGGTTGACGGGGGTCTTGAACTTCGTTCACTCTCAACCGATGTGCAACTCAACGTCACCTCGACAAGCGTGCTGCAATCCTTCCGGGATGCGGAACAGCAACGCTTGCATAATCAAGTCAAGATGCTCATTGACCTTGACGTGACGCTTCTCGCATGCCGAGAAGGCATTGATGACAGCATGCATGCGCATCTTGCGGAGGCTGGTATCAAAGCATTCCGTCGTGTTGCAAAAAGCGATCTTGAACTCCTCGCACGTGGATGTGGGGCACGACTTGTGCCTTCGATTCATCAGGCGAAGGAGCGAGATGTTGGCGTCTTTATTTCGAGCAAATGTGAGCGATGGGGCGACGTTGATCATTGGATTCTTGAAACGGATGAAGGAGGCGCAACCTTTGTCGCAACTGGAAGCACTGAAACCGTAGTCGGTGAAGTTGAACGATGCTTTGCTGACGCTCTCGGTGTTGCATGCCGATTGAAGGAGAATCCACGTTTGATTCCAGGTGGAGGTGCAACGTACATCGCCTTGGCTCGCCGGCTACGCAGGTTTGCTGAAACAGTTCCGGGTCGAGAACAACTCGCCATTGAAGCGTTTGCTGATGGGCTAGAAACCATTCCTCGAGTTCTTGCAGAAAATGCAGGTATGGATGCCATAGACACTCTGCTACAGATTGTGTCCATCCAAACCAAGGAAGACGACGATTGCATCGGCTTGAATGTCGTCTCTCGGCAGCCAGAGAACATGCGAACCTCGAACATCGTAGAACCAGCACGTGTTCTCGAACAGGCTATTTCAGGGGCGAGCGAGGCAACCATCGCCGTTCTTCGCATCGATGATGTTCTTTGGGCAAAGCAAGAAATCAGCGTTCCTGACGATGTTCAGGCTTCACTTGATGGCACTGCGCCCGACCGTCGATAAGTCGATTTGAACGGGTTCATTGAAGAACCAGCATATAAATATGCAAAAATTGCGGAATAGGCATGGCCAACGTTGGAATTGACGATATTGCGATTCACTTTCCTCGCTTGTATATGGACATGCGTGACTTCGCAGAAATGCGCGGTGCTGACTATGGAAAATTGAACAAAGGACTCGGTTTGAAGGCCATGGCTATTCCCGATGTCCACGAAGATACAGCAACCATGGGTGCGATGGCAGTCATGCAATTGATTGATCGAAACGGTATCGACCCTCGAGACATTGGACGGATGTATCTTGGAACCGAATCTGCTCTTGACGGTGCCAAACCGACTGCAACCTACATCCTCGATATGCTCACACAACGGTATCAAGACCGATTTGGCGAGGATTGTTTCCGGAACTGTGACGTTGTTGACATGACCTTTGCTTGCATTGGTGCTGTTGATGCACTCCACACCACGCTCGACTGGGCTGCTCGCTCAACCGAAGACGATGACCGCATCGGTATTGTCATTTTTTCTGACAATGCAAAGTACGACCTTGAATCAAGTGGAGAATACACTCAGGGTGCTGGCGGTGGAGCTTTGTTGGTTCGCCAAAACCCTCGACTCCTCGAAGTGCCTGATTGCTGGGGCGTATCCACTACACCTGTTCACGATTTCTTCAAGCCACGCCGAAACGTAAGCATCCGTTCCGTTATTTCCAACGTCATGACTCTCGCACAAGAGGCTGGCCAATCTGTCAAGAAAGGCATCGTTGAGCGAATGGTGAAGCACCTTCCTGAATCGACTGTACGCCGTCTGGGCATCTTCGCACACGGTGAAGAATCTGTCAGTGTCCACAGAGATGAGCCTGTTTTCGATGGCCAATTCTCAAATCGATGTTACCAGCAAGCTGTCCGACAAGCATTCCACAATTTCAGCCAGCGAGCCATCAAGCAAAAGCGATGGGATCCTGAACTCGATACCCAGTTCACAGAGCAATGGTCTCGCATCATCATGCACCTTCCTTATGCCTTCCAAGCCAAGCGAATGTTCCCCGATGTTTTCCGTCACGATCGAATGAACACACCGATGTGGCCAAGCGTCATCGAACAGATTGGTGAGCAACCAGAAAAGCCAGAATCCGATGATCCTGAAGCCATCATGGCTTGGGAGAAAGAGATGGATGGCTACCGTCGTGCCATCTCGAAGACACCGGAATATATGGAATTCCACAAAGAGCGAATCGAAAAAGGACAACGCGCTTCGAGTCTGATTGGAAATCAATACACTGGTTCCATTTTCTTGGCGCTCATGTCTACATTTGAGTCCGATTTGGAGGACAACTCAAAACTCGAAGGCGAATTGTTTGGCCTGTGTGGTTACGGATCGGGTGCAAAAGCGAAAGTGTTCGAAGGCAAAGTTGCCTCACGATGGCGTGAAGTCGTTGCAGGCTGGCAGTTGTTTGAACGTCTTGCGGGTCGTGTAGCTATCGATCAAATCACCTACGAAAACCTCCACAAAGGGCTGCAAGAAGAGAGTGTTGTCTCTCCACGAGGTGAATTCGCTCTGGTTGAAATCGGTGAAGATGGAGCCAATGAAGGTGCACGCACCTACAAGTGGATTTCACAATGAATCCACGTACCGAAGCGTTACTTCATCTGTGAAAGCCCATCAAGCATCGCTTTAACCATAGCATCGAGATCGAACTGTGGTGACCAGTTCCACTCTTCTTTGGCAACTGAACCATCAATCGAATCTGGCCATGAATCTGCGTAATTTTGGCGTACATCAGGTTTGAAATCACACGTAAATCCATCAACTTCTTTGCCGATAGCATTGGCTAATTCTTCTGCAGTAAACGAGAAGCAATCAATGTTGTATCCGGCTCTCGATTCCCCGAGATTTTCGCTTGGCTCATCCATCAACATCAATGTCGCTCGAATTGCATCATCCATGTAGAGCATCGGTAATCGGGTATCTGCACGAACAAAACAGTCGTAATGCCCCTTGTTGAGTGCAGCATCAAAAATTTCTACAGCATAATCTGTCGTACCTCCACCTGCTGGTGCTTTGTAGGAAATCAAGCCAGGATAACGGATACCACGTACATCCAATCCGTATTTCTCCTTGTACTCTTGAGCGAGTAATTCGCCTTCCACTTTGGTTTCACCGTACACGGTCGTTGGATTGAGTGGTGTGATTTGTGGGGCATGTTTTGGTGCATCTGGCCCATACACTGCGATGGATGAGGGGGTAAAGACGCGCATTGAACACACCCTCGCCGCTTCGAAGACTGAAATGGTTCCACCGACGTTGACCTTTCTGCACAGCTCTGGATTTTTTTCACCCGTCGCAGAAAGGAGTGCTGCTAAGTGATAGACGGTACCAACGCCCTCTTTCTTACATACATCGATGATCGCTTCAGTATCGAGAACATCGAGCGTAAGATACGGGCCTTGACTGAGGTCAACTTGGTCGACTGGACGAAGATCAGAGGCGATAACTGAAGAAGAACCGTATTGCTTACGTAACGCTTCAACAAGTTCGGTTCCAATCTGACCGAGGGCTCCGGTGACCAGTATTTTGTCGTTAGCCGGTCCCGACATACCTTGTGCTTTATCTGACGATACTTGAACGTAGAGATGAAGCATAGTCAATTTTCCGAGCCAATATTGATATGGTATGCGCGACCGCTAGAAATCCCGTTGATGGGTTTGAAGTACGTAATTGTCAGCGGGGGCGTGCTCAGTGGACTGGGCAAAGGTGTTACTGCAAGTAGCATCGGCGTTCTTCTCAAAAGTGCCGGACTACGTGTCACATCAATCAAAATTGACCCCTATCTGAACAGCGATGCTGGAACCATGAGTCCATTCGAGCACGGCGAAGTCTTCGTCTTGGATGATGGTGGCGAGGTCGACCTTGACCTCGGAAATTACGAACGCTTCCTTGATCTCAACCTTGCTCGAGATAACAATCTCACAACGGGGAAAATCTACTCAAAAGTGCTTGAAGCAGAACGTCGTGGCGACTATCTCGGAAAAACAGTCCAAGTCATTCCACATATCACCGATGCTGTTCAGGACTGGATCATCGATGTTGCCAAGCGACCTGCCGATGGAAGCAATGAGATGCCTGATGTCTGCATTATCGAACTTGGTGGCACCGTTGGCGACATCGAAAGCGCACCATATCTTGAAGCGCTTCGCCAATTCCAATTCCGAGTAGGAAGGGAAAACGTCACCTTCGTTCACGTTTCTCTCGTTCCAGTTATGGGGCCCGTTGGTGAGCAAAAGACCAAGCCAACACAGCATACGGTCAAAGAGCTCATGGGCCTTGGAATTACACCAGACGTGCTTGTGTGCCGCTCAAGCAAACCGTTGAACGATGAAACCCGTCAGAAACTTTCTGCCTTCTGTCATGTTCGTCCAGAGGCTGTTTTCTCGACACATGATGTCCCCAACATCTACCACGTTCCATTGATGCTTGAAGAGCAAGGATTCTGCGAAATTCTGGACATTGATTGTGACAAGACGGGTCTTCTTGCTGATTGGAAAGCAATGGCTCATCGCCTCGATGAACTCACCGAAGAGGTCACCATCGCTATGGTCGGAAAATACACCGATCTTTCCGATGCTTATCTCTCCGTCATCAAATCCCTCCAACATGCTGCACTTGCTGTTGAACGTAAGCTCAACATCGATTGGATTGAAGCAAGCGACTTGGAAGATGCAAACAACGCTGAGGCGTGGGGGCTTCTCCGCAATGCCAACGGCGTCTTGGTCCCAGGTGGCTTCGGTGACCGTGGCATCGAAGGAAAAGTTCTCGCAGCTCAATATGCAAGAGAGAACAATGTTCCTTATCTCGGCATCTGCCTTGGATTGCAGGTTGCAACAATAGAATTCTGTCGCAACGTTCTGAGAATCGAAGATGCAACATCAACCGAATTCGATGCGGATGCTGCCAACCCAGCCGTGATTTTCATGCCTGAAATTTCAAAGACACACCTCGGTGGAACGATGCGTCTTGGTTCACGACCAACCATCTTCCAAGTCGACGATTGTGTCACAAAGCGACTCTATGGAGGCCATGATTCGGTCGATGAGCGTCATCGTCACCGCTACGAAATCAATCCTGATCTCGTTGACCAAATCGAGGCTGCTGGATTGAAATTTGTTGGAAAGGATGAGAGTGGACAACGTTGTGAAATCTTTGAGCTCGATGGCCATCCATACTACGTTGGGGTCCAATACCATCCTGAATTCAAGTCTCGCCCTGGCCGTCCAAGCCCACCATTCCTTGGTTTGCTTCTCGCCTCAAGCGGACAACCACTACCCTAAGCATCCAAGACTCGAATGACTCGAGTTGTACGGTAGCCTTGCAACAATTTGACAAAGCGTCGTTGTTGGAATTCCTCATCCAATGCAACATCTCCCGTGTCGATTCGTACGGACGAAAGACCCAACAGTTTCGAAGGTGTTGCAACGCCAAGGATTGAATCCAAACCAATCGCTCGCAACACATCAGGAGAGAGTTGGAGGTTACCTCGCCCGATGAGGAAGCCTTGTCCACCCATCGGTGAGAGAAGCAGCAAACGCGGTCCTTGGTAATCCTTCAAGTGCTCAAGAAGAGCCTTTTCGTTAAGATCAGCATGAAGCGTTCCTTTGTGTTGAATATCGATGCCAAGAAGTGTGAGTTCCACATCAAGATGTTCTCCCATTCTCCGAAGCGTTCCTCCGCTTCCCCAGATGACCATCAATTCAGGATCGGCTTCGATGAGATTGCCAATATGATTAGCAAGCCCTTCAATCGTCTCAGCCTCACTAGCACGCTCCACCTGTTCTTTCGCACCTTGCATGAATCGTGGACTCGATGGAGTCCATGCCTCACCATACATGCGTACCTTCCACTCACCACGCTGGTAAATTTCCTCATCCAAATCCATGACCTCGGTAATGGCGACCATCAAATCGCCCTGCAAGAACGCCAGAAGGACTTCAGCGGCAGCGTTCGGCGTTGTAGCAAAACAACCCGAATGCATCTTAACACCTGCTGGAACGCCGATCAATGGTGTTTCATGACCATCGAGAGCATTGACGATGTCTCTGGTTGTTCCATCGCCACCTGCATAGAGAATCGCATCTACGTTGGCTGAAACCAAATCCAAAACCAGTGCAGCAGTATCATCGGCAGTTGATTCGGATGGCGATGGTTGGCGTTGTTCGTAGTCAACCCCATTGAGCCAGTCTCCACCCATTCGGCCAGTCCAAGCAACGAACGTTGGGTTCACACCCATTCGATTCAAACTCGATTGTTGCAAGTCAAGAAATTTGGAAATGCATTGTTGCATTCGTGGGCCAGATCGATCCACTGCACCGGCCTCACGGGCTTCTTTGGCTCGACCATCGCTTCCTTTGAATCCCAATCGTCCACCCAAGCCAGCATCTGGATTAACAACGATGCCGATTCGCATATTGGGACGTCCTTTCGTTTCGTTTTCAATCATTGCTCTTGACCGTATCGAATCAATCAACCGATGTGTTCATGATGCTACGGATGATGGGGATTCATGGTCAAACGATCCAAACCGGACGAGATTGCACTCGATGACATCATGAAAGAAAGCATGAAAGAAATGGGGAAAGGTGAGGCCTCGCAGGAAGAAGTCGTACAGGAACCGCAATCCCAATCTACGAAACCCGAGCAACAAAAACCACAATTTGGTTTCAAACTCAGTGGTGCACAAACGCCTGATTCGTTCGTTGTTTCAACGCCCAAGAAGGAGAAACATCAGGACGATAAACAACAAGTGATTCTTGACAAACCGAGCCAGAGTTTGGATGATGACATCGTCGTTGATTGGTAAATTCAAGCGTCGCATTGATGAATGGGACCGTCGAGGGTGAGGCAAGAGGCGTCCCCATGTCGATGGTCAACGTTACCCTTCCTGATGGTACAGTCAACGAATACGCAGCAGGCGTTACTGCTGGCGAGGTCGTGACCGATGCCCTTGGGAAAAAGCACGGATGCCTCGCAGCACGCATCAACAACGTCGAGCGTGACCTCTCAACACCGCTTACAGACGATTGCGATGTCGAAGGAATTCTCGCTGAGAGCGATGAGGGCATCCACATCCTCCGCCATAGTGCAGCACACTTGCTAGCACAAGCGGTCATGGAACTTTATCCAGACGCCAAACCAACGATTGGTCCGGCCATTGATCGTGGTTTCTACTACGACTTTGCCATGGAACCTATTGGCGAAGGTGACCTGAAACCAATTGAGAAAAAGATGCATGAGATTGCACGACGAAATATCAAGGTTGAACGCGTAGAACTCGACGACCAAGAGCTTCGAGAACATTTTACATCCAATCCCTACAAGATTGAAATCATCGATGATAAACTGGAAGATGGAGATGGCTCAACCATCTACAAGCAAGGTGAATGGTACGACCTTTGCCTAGGCCCACACGTTCCAAGCACAGCGAAATTGATGTTTAGTCGTCTTACTTCAGTTTCCTCTGCCTATTGGCGTGGAGATCAATCCCGTGAACAGTTGGTGCGGATTTACGGCATTGTTGAGCCAACAAAAGAAGCACTGAAAGCAACACTGCACCGAATGGAGCAAGCAAAACTACGCGACCATCGAAAACTCGGAAAGGATTTGCAACTGTTCCATGTTGACGAAGAAGTTGGTCAAGGACTTATCCTCTGGACGCCACGTGGTGCCATCGTTCGACAGCAATTGCAAGATTTCATCTCACATCACTTACGTCGACAAGGCTACGACCAAGTGTTCACGCCACACATCGGAAAGTTGGACCTGTACCGCACATCAGGACACTTTCCCTACTATCAAGACAGCCAATATCCCCCTCTTGTTGAACGTGACCTGATGAAGAAACTCGCCGATGAAGGGTGCTCATGTTCCGAATTGTCCAACCTGATGAGCACGGGCGATATTGACGGTTACATGCTCAAACCGATGAACTGTCCACACCACGTCAAGATCTATGCTTCACAAGCGCGTTCGTATCGAGACCTGCCGCTCCGCCTCGCAGAGTTTGGAACGGTCTACCGATGGGAACAGTCGGGTGAAATTTCTGGAATGACTCGCGTTCGTGGATTCACCCAAGACGATGCGCACCTCTTTGTCACCGAAGACCAAATCGCTGACGAAGTTATGGGGTGCATTGAACTCGTTCAAACCATCTTTGACGTTCTTGGTATGCACGATTACCGTGTACGTGTTGGATTGCGAGACCCGAACAGCGACAAGTACGTGGGCGAATCCGACCGATGGGACCGAGCCGAAGAGGCCTGTCGATCTGCAGCAGCCAAACTTGGCGTCAATTGGTCGGAGGAAGAGGGCGAAGCAGCCTTCTATGGACCCAAGATCGATTTCGTTGTCAAAGATGTCATCGGCCGTGAATGGCAACTTGGAACCGTCCAAGTCGATTACAACCTGCCTGAGCGATTCGATTTGTGGTACAAGGGCAGCGATGGTGAGAACCATCGTCCAGTGATGATTCATCGTGCACCATTTGGTTCAATGGAGCGTTTCTGCGGTGTACTTATCGAACACTTTGCTGGTAAATTCCCAACCTGGTTGTCACCTACGCAGGTCCACATTCTTACCATTTCTGAAAAGCATAAGCAATACGCTTCAGAAGTTGCTCAGAAACTCAAAGATGCTGGTGTTCGGGTCAAGATCGATGACGGGGACGATACGATTGGAAAGAAGATTCGAACCCATCGCAAGATGCGCCCAGCCTATCTCATGATTCTTGGAGATGGTGAGATGAACAACAATTGTGTATCGTTGCGTTCCCGTACAGGTGACCAGATTGCTGACATCCCGGTTGATCAATTCCTCTCCGACCTTGAGCACGAAATCAGCGACAAGATTTCAGAACCTTCCTTGGTTCCAAAGCGTCCAGAAAACTAAGTGGACACCCCACATGGATTCGCACTGCATAAAAGGAAGCACAGTGTGGCAATTTCATGACTGAGCCGGTGATTGTTGAGGGATTTGCCTCAATCGCCGTGGTTCCATTGGTGTTCGCAGCGGTCATTGCCTTGTTGTTCTGGCGAACAGTCGTTCCACGACAATTACGTGGATTGCAAGTTGCATTTGAGACAGGACCCATGCGGTATGAGGTTCACACAGTGACTGAATCGTTTGGTGAGGCACGTGATTTACTCCGTTCACGCGGAATGCGTTTCGGCGTTGCAACCTACCTCTTTGCACTGACAGGTGCACTGCTGTTGTTCTTTGAATATCTCATCTATTCTCAAGGAAAGAGCGACGGTTTTCACGCACCCAACATTTCATTGGCATTGATTCTCATCATTCTCCCAGCAGTGATTTCATCGGGTTCATCTCTTGGTGCTCAAATCATCAAACCGATTGGTCATGGGAAAGCAAAGTTACAGGAATCGAGTAGTGCCCGAAACACCGCTTACATTGCCCTGACAATCTTTTGGTTCCTTGGCGTCGGTTTGTTTTATTCCCTCCTCGGATCATGGGGTGTTCCGTTCACCCATCGATTGAGTGGATCGTTGTTGCTTGCTTTCTCACCTTCCATCGTAGCCTACGGACGGGTGATGGGTACCTCTTGGCAAGCTCTACGTCAATCATCAGCCCAAATTGCCAAAGGCAATCCTTCTCCGTTCCACAACCACTCACCAAATGCGCGACAGCAAGTCATTGCACGAATTGTTCATCTCAACACATTGGCGATGCCTGTCGTTGCCATCAACACCTTGCTTTCGTTGATTGCCATCATCGTAGCTCCTGAATTGTTCACGCATTCTGAGCGAGTTCTCGAACTTCCAGAATATCGAGAACAAGCAACCATCATGGAAGAGGGTGGAATCCTTGGATTCTTCCTCATCGAGTTGTTTTCCAACATCCCAGACCCAGGGCTGCGCGTACCACTGGTCACATCGATTCTGTTGTTCCTTCTCCTCAACGTTGCCTTGGTTGGGTTCTTGTTTGTTTACGAAGTTGCAAGGATTCTATTCCTCGATGTACAAGATGTTTCAGGTCGTGGAGGTATTCGTTTAGCAGACAGTCGCTTGCTTCGCGCAGAGCGTTCTCAACAAGCTAAAGTTCTCAATTTCTGCTTCACTGGATTTGCAGGACAGTCGATGCTCCTTCTTGCTCTCGCCATGATCACATTTTGGGATTCAAGTTTCCTTCCTCAAGGTGGTGCTTGTGGAGATTGGGAAAACACCCTGTGCACCTATGTTGAGAAAGATGCTATGGAAGAATTGACCTGGATGTTGGCATCTGGTGGCCAGATTTGTTTCCTTCTCATTTGGCTCACATCGCTTCAGGTCGGATCGAAACTTGATGACATCACCTTCGATGCAAGCATCAGCGAACAGCGCCAAATGCTGACACAAATGGAAGACATCATTTATCTCAAACAACGCCCGTTCACGGAACTTATTGCCCAAGACAAGTGGACACGGGCCATCGAACATTACGATGAAATTCTGAATCCTACAGAATCATCAACGCAAGGATTGGACTTGTTGCGACAAACGGGAGCCAAAATGCAATTGTTTGCCGGATTGAATCGTTGGGAAGAGGCGGAGGAAAACGCCGTCTCATTGCTCGCATTGCAAACCGGCCGTGATGCACAGGTTGCACGATTGATTCTTGCGGCAGCAAGTCTCTGTCAACGTGATTTACCCGAGGCTGCACCTCGACTTGCTCTCCTAAACAAGAGCGATATTGAAGCAGCAAGACTGCAGTGGTTTGCAGCTGTGTTGGACTCGAAACGAAGCGTTCCGAGTGCTTCGCAACCCGTTCTCGGTGTTGATCCACTCATGCGTCGAAACATCGACCTCCTCAACAGAACGGCGAAAGGTGAGCCTCGTGCCACCACCACCTATCGAAACAAGCCTGCAGACCGATTGATGTTGCTCGGTGATTGTGCTCGCATGCGTCTGAGCGGACGAAGCGAGGAGGCCTTATCCATGCTTGAAACATTCATGAAAAAACACGAGGAACATGAGGACCTTCCAACCTCAACATGGCCACAAGGTCGAGTGGTTGCAGCCTTGTTGCATCTTGATTCGAACCGGCCAAACACAGCAGTCCGAATCGCTCGTGAATTGAGGAAACAAGAGCCACGTCATCCGCATGTCCGTTCGTTGGTCCGAATTCTGAACGAGTTGGGACTTCTCGATGCGATGGCAACCGAACCAACCAAGATGACCATGTTGATTGATTCTGCAGGCGACTGGATGCGTGAGTGGCCGATCTTACACACAGTTCACATCTCACCACGGTTGGGGTCAACACAAGCAAGAAGGCATGCTGGACGAGCCAACGCTTGGATTGTTCACTCAAAGGAACAATCTGTCTCAAAATACTGGATGAAATCCAATCTTTGGAAGAAGATTCCATACAATGGAGAACATGAGCCTCCACACGGACTCTACCTTCACCTCTATGGTGTAATCACGACAATCGCTGGTATGCCTGTCGACCTTGGTTTACCGAGTGGTATCAATCACACCGATTTGGTTCAACGAGACCTTGTTTGATTAGACGCGCCTTCGCAACCGTTCCATGGATGCGTCTGCTTGTCCAAGTTGTTCTAGTGCAGCCTCAACTTGACCTTCCGTGAGTCGTTCCTCAGCAAGTGCGATAGCAGCCTCGGTCTGCTTCATGTCTTCATCTGTGACAGGAATGCTCGAAGCCGTGCATTGGTTTCTCAACACGGACCATTCTTGACGGACGAAGTCGAGCAGAGTCTGTGCCTCATCTTGCTCATTACCAAGGGCATCGAGATCGATGGTGAGGCGTTCAAGCAGTGTTGCAGCATGACTCCATTGTCGCTCATCGGCTGCTGATTGAACCTGCTTGAATCGAGTCATCCATTCTTCTTCATCGGCAAAGCCACTGAATCGTTCGGTGATTTTCTTTCGTTGTCGCAGAGCGCGACGAACGGTTTCCATTGCTTCTCGCTCTACTTGAATGACGCGAATGACACCTTCCGCCAGACCGATCGATTGACCGGTATCACCTGCTTCAAGGGCTGCTTCGGCTTGCTCCAGGCGGTGATCAAGTTCCGATGTATCGAATCCGTCTGCAGCCTTGAGAGCCTTTGCAGCATCACCTAAAACTTCGACAGCACGTTCCTTTGCATCACCGTCGGCTTGGAGTTGTATAGGGATGACACAAGCGAGTTCGAACGCCTTCTTTGGTGCTTCTCGGTCGAGTTGTTTCCTTGCATCTCGTACGATCTGTCGCAGGTTGTCGATGGTTGCACCAGATTGACCCGTTAACAATTCTTCAGCTGTTCGAATGGCTTCTTCTGCTTGCTCCCACCACGTGACGATTTCTTGAGCACGACGTTTGGCTTGGCGGAACAATCCTTCCGCTTCGCGCAACGAACCAAGGTTCGATTCACGTTCACCCATTTCATACGATTTTCGAGGACGTTTCACCAATGGCGCCAATTCTTCTGCATGTTGAATCACGAGCAGGGCTTCACCTCGCACCACATCCACATCGGTTGCAAGTGAAAGAGAGCGTTCGATGTCTTCGGCCGCCTCTCGTAGCAAACGCATACCAAAGTCAGGATCAATGTGCCCTTCCTCCTTTGCCGTCATCACAAGGCTGCTGGCCTGATCGACGGCTGCTCCTTCAGAACGTAGGACAAGAAGGCGGTTCTCGATGGCATCCAGTTCTTGACGGAAGGCTTTCCTTTCCTCACGCATATCATCGCCAATAAACCAGAGATAGACAACATGCCCAACAACGAAAACACTGAGGAGAGGATGCGCCCAATCCTGTGGCTCGACAATCCATGTTTCACCTGCACGATCACCGACAAGCATTCCCAACACGGTTAACGCACCGATGCTTGTCATCATCGCTCGAAAACGCATGACGTCGATGCCACCGCGTAATGTGTTTGCTGACGACTGATACATGGCGAATCCCAACGATGCAAACAGGACGGTCGCCAAGATGTCGCCCGTGCTCGATGAATAAGCACGTAGTGCGAACATCAGCAAAACGGGCCAAACAATGCTTGTAGCGGCTCCAATTCGAGTCCTTGCACGAGGATCGTCGAGGATCAGATCTTGAATGACGATTCCCCACAAGAGAACCAAGACAGGCATGCCAAGATCGGTGAGGAGGCTTGCATCTCCAACAAAAGCATCTTTCAAAACTGGCCAAGCCAACCAGATGGCTCCACTCAAGCAAAACAATGCGCAAATGGTGCTTAATCGCTCGATTCTTTGGACCCTAAGCAGGCGTTCAGCCTTAATTGCTTCATCAACATCCCCCCAGAGCATGAATTGAGCAGACATGGTTTTGATGATGAAACCACCGACTCTTTGCATACTGCTTGGCAACAATGTTCAAGGGTGTGCTTGGATGGTTGGTAGAGAAGGGGACATCCTATGAAAGGACTCATCACGATGGACGATTTGACCAACGACGACATACACAGCATTCTTGACGATGCTGAGCGACTTTTGCCCGTCGCACGAGGAGAGACCTATCTGCCATTGCTGCAAGGAAAGATTCTCGGAAACCTGTTCTTTGAGCCAAGTACACGTACCCGGATGTCCTTCGAAACAGCCATGAAACGACTCGGTGGCGATGTTGTCAACCTTGGCGATGTCAAAACGTCCTCAGTTGTGAAAGGAGAAACACTGTTTGACACCATCCAAATGGTCGATGGGTACACCGACATTATCGCTATGCGTCACCCTCGGCAAGGAGCTGCACGTTATGCTCAGGATGCTGCACGTGTTCCCATTCTCAATGGAGGCGATGGAGCAGGTCATCACCCAACACAAACCATGCTCGACCTGTTCACCATCCAACAATCTCATGGTACGCTCGAGGGGCTTACTGTTATCCTTGCAGGTGACTTGCGTTACGGCCGTACCGTCCACAGCCTTTCTCATGCCTTGGTTCGATTTGGTTGCCGACTTATTTTTGCCTCCCCTGACCTCCTGAGAATGCCTGCTGAAATCGTTGAAGATCTTCGTGAACACGGTGCGGATGTCACTGAAACCGAGGACCTTCTTGGCAACATCAACCAGGCTGACGTCGTCTACATGACTCGAATCCAAAAGGAACGATTTGCTGATGAAGATGAGTATGCCAAGGTCGCTGGTGCGTACAAATTGCATGCACGTGACCTTGCCAATGCGAAATCAGAAATGGTCATACTGCACCCATTGCCACGTGTTGATGAAATCCACCCAAGTGTCGATTCAACACGACACGCACGTTACTTTGAGCAGGCCTTCAACGGCGTTGTTGCTCGAATGGCTTTGCTTTGTCGACTTCTGAACATCGAAGTTCCTGCTGAAATCGCTGGAGGTGATGCCTGATGGCTGATGAACATAACATGCGGCGAGTCACTGCTATCAAGAATGGAACGGTCATCGACCACATTCCATCAGGACAAGCCCTGAAGGTCCTAGAATTGCTCAACCTCTCAAGTGATACGTCCGTTCCCGTTTCACTGGTGATGAATGTCCCATCCAAGAAGATGGGATCGAAAGATATCATCAAAGTCGAAGACCGTGAGTTAACTCAGTCCGAACTCGACCGATTGGCATTGGTCGCTCCTGAATCCAGCATCGCCATCATTCGAGTGTATTCCGTTGCAGAGAAATTGAACGTGAACCTCGGTGAAGAAGTGCGAAACGTTGTTCGATGTACCTTCTCAAACTGCATTACGCAAAATTCGAGAGAGCCTCTACCACATCGACTAAAGGTTACCAAGACAGACCCATTGACGCTGCGTTGTCACTATTGCCAACGCCCGCAGGACTTGGATGAATTGATTCACAACCTACTCTAAATCCACATCGAGAAGATCTCGCATATCGCATGCTTTGCATGTTGCACCAGAGGTTGGCGAACCACAGCGCTGACATTTTGTCGGTTGTGAATGAACAGAAGGCGTTCCTTCACGAGCAACCTGCTTGATGTTGTCCGACATCCGTACCAAACTATGCCTCGTTCCAGGGACATCTTGCTCAAGTTGAGCAACGATGTCTCGATACCGCCACCGTAATGCCCCTTGTGCGTATGGACACTCCTCATGATGGAGTGGCAATTGTTTGTGCATGGCAAGGAGATGAATTTCTTGCTCTGGGATCCAACGCAGCGGTACGATTCTTGGCGGCAAACCATCAACTGGAGCGTCTGTGTGTGGAGCAAGTCGCAACGTTCGGTCGATGTCCCCATTGGTCATGTTCATCAAAACAGTCTGGGCCATATCGTCCAAGTTGTGGCCAAGAGCGACCACATCCGCTCCGACCTGTCGTGCCAAAGCATTGATGCCTTGTCGACGAAAAACACCGCAATATGAGCAAGGCATCATCGAGACGCCCTCATTGGATTCAGAAATGATTGGTAAGCGCTTCACGACCTCGTCCATCTGATGAAAGTCGAGTTGTTCGTAACTTGTGGAAATGAATTCAACATCGAGGGTTTCACACAAATCAATGGCGCACTGCAACGAAGGTGGGCGATATCCATCAATGCCTTCATCGACACAACCGGCAACAATCCGGACATCTCGACGCATTCCAATGAGTTCGACAAGTAAAGTGAGTAGGACGGCTGAGTCTTTTCCTCCAGAGATGGCGACGAAGACCGTTGTAGGTTTCGATTTGTCAAGATGAAGTTGCTTCCGAAGTTCCTTTGCCACTTTCTTACGGATCGATTTTTCGAGATGATAACCACACAAAATACGTCCTGAGTAGGCTTGTTCAACAACCGCATCCTTTCCGCATACATCGCAAGCCGGAGCTTGGAATGGACTCTGGGATGACTCGGCCATGCGGAATCCTCACATCACCTGCATTAAACGCCTCCGATTGACGATTTTATCAGAATAAAAATATCAATTGATTTTTACAAATTCCAATTGGCTTTTTCTTTACCATTACGAGCAGAAACTTACGCTACGAACGCGGAAAACTATTGCTTCACTAGTCTCCGCGCACGTCAATTTGAAAATTCGCAGTTGGAATTTTGAATTTCGTTGGCAAATCCCCCTACGGGGGAAGAGTTTCGGCAAAGTTCTTGAATGGTACGTTGCTGTCAAGGGGTTTGGGCTAGCATGCTAAACACGTTGTATCCTCAACTTTGCGAACTCGAAGGCGCAAGTCACGTTCGTCTGTTGGATCAATTCGGAGGCATCGTCCAAACCACCAACAAGTGGCCAGAATCGGTCGAAGAACAACGAAGTGAATGGGCAACATGTTGTTCACTCGCTGAACAACTCGACCTCGGCCCGTTGTTTGAAGTCTGGATGGAAGGACGCAGATTAACACTCATCGACCACTTCGATAGCGATTTGTACGTTCATCTCTCAGGGAAGGACGGCAAGAAAGGCGTTTGGAAATACGAACTTGAACGCTTGCGACGAGAATGGAATGCACAACAAACCAAGGTGATATGATGTTTGACTTACCACACATAGAACGATTTGATGACGAAGTGGATGTAGCCGCAGGCGCAATCCAGCCCTTCGAGCATGGATTCATCACAACGTGGGTGGGTCGGAGAAAGACGCCGTTTGGCCATCGCTTGGTACGGGCTGGACGCATTGTTGGATGGATTTGCGAAGGTTCGAGTGCAACCAAACTCCTCGGTGGTGCTGACGCTCGGGATGCGCTTGAGGAAGCGGAGAAGAACCAGCACCGACTTGTTGCATCAACATGTTCGCTGCATGGGCTAGCAGAACTCGCTGCTCTCCTTCCAGAAGCCTTCGAATTCCAAGCAGATACACAAGGCTTGGGTGCGAGCAGCTCACTGACAGACCGTTTGTTTGCCCGGAACATCTCTGCTGTTCTTCAAGCACTTTCTGATTACGAACACGTTCAAGGAGCCCTCGCAGCAGATCAGGGAATCCTCATCGATAGCATGGGCAATTTGCCAGGAACAGCAGAGGAACTTTCTGCAACTGTTGCAACGCTCTCTGACTCCATGAATGCTCAGCATGCAAAGCTCGGTGGAGATATCAATGGCTATGCATCCCTCACGATGGGTGATGCCTCGTTGCTCATCGCTTCGAGTTCCACCATCGTCTTGGCCATCTGGACTGAATTGGATGCCAACCATGCTCGGTTGTTAACGGATGTTGCAGCCAAACTCGATGGTGAAATTGGAACCTATGCAGAAGGTTCTGCTACACTCCCTGATGGATTTGTCTTGCGCGAAGGTAAAGGCGGCCCTGATGCGGTCATGTCCATGCTTTCCGCTGCACTTGAAGAGAGAGTTACTGGTCATTTGAAAGCAGGAGCAAGCGACAAAGCCGTATCGCTTGCCCTCAACAACGGACTTCCAGTTGCGATGGCTGCAAACGGTCAATCGTTTGAAGAAGCCATGATGGGTTTGACGGAAAGCAAGCGTGTCCTGAAGTTGCATCGGCTCGCATCTGGCACCATGGTTTCATCTTCAACAGGCGACGTTTCTGAATTTACGCTCAAGCAATTTGTTGAATCGCTTTCAACGGTCCGAACACGCTCAGAAAAGCGTCGGGAATCCATGATGCATCGATTGATGAATATGTATGGATTCGAAATTGGCCTCGACGATGTACGTGTTGTTCGATCGAAATTAAGCATCCATGTTGGTGGACAAGAGGCTGCACAAGCATTGCCAAATGCGGCACCACTTGCAGGTGTCGATTCTGGATTGCGTCGACGACTCGAAGAATCCGAGCGACGAGCAGATACACTGATGCGAACCAATGCAAGTTTGACAAGTCAACTTCAGGATGCTGAGAAGGAGCGGACGGAGGCGTTGGTTCGTCTTGATGCCATCAAGCAATCATCGGGTGAACAAAGCGATGCTATTCAATCCAAGAACGATGAATTGAATCGGGTTCAGGTCACTGTATCCGAATCGAGAACACGCATGGAACAGGCAGAAGAACGTGCAGATCGCCTTCTCCGAAGGGTTGGTGAACTCGAACATCAACTCAGTGAACGAGCAGCAGAATTAGCAAAGGCATTGGGCGATACCGAAAGTAGTGCAGCATTGCGTGATGAACTTGAAACACTCTCCAACCAAGAGGCGACCACTCGAGCAGACTTGGAATCAAATGCCCAACAACTCTCATCTGTTCGAGAGCAAATCGAACTTGAGGAACGTCGATTGCGTTCCCTTGAGGAACAAGTTACAGCCCTACGCGATCGACAAGCGAGTGCACAATCGAA
Source organism: Candidatus Poseidoniales archaeon (assembly GCA_038105035.1). Classification (GTDB taxonomy): domain Archaea; phylum Thermoplasmatota; class Poseidoniia; order Poseidoniales; family Poseidoniaceae; genus MGIIa-L2. The sequence continues at coordinate 23,896 of JAYOBT010000014.1, forward strand.
GAGCAACGCTTCCGAAGAAAAGATTCGAGCCGCTCAAGCACGCTTGGACCAAATCGAAGCAGAAACCTTGGCCAGTCGTCGCCGTGCAGAGGAAGAGCGACAACGACTTGCTGAAGATGAAGCACGTCGAATGCAACTTCATTCTGAAATGCGGGAATTGATGGGAGAACGAAAGGAACTCCTTACCGAACTCGGCAATCTTGGGGCGCGACGAGGAAATGCTGAGACCGAACTCTCCGGTTTGATTGCACGTGCTGAAGCCCTTACAGATGCTCATGAAGAAGCCGTTTCGGACATTGCTGAAGCTGAGCGACTACGTGCACGACTTAACGAGGAGCCCCTCGCACAAGCTCTCCTCAACGATGATGCAACGTTCCGTGGACTTGGCCCTGTTCTCGAGAGGCTTGAACACGCACGCACCTTAGGCTACTCTGTAGTGCTCCTCGATCGTGCCGTTGAACGAGCATTACAAGTTGTTCAGTCTACCGTAGACCATATCGCAGCAACACCTCGACATCTGCTCAGTAGCGAAGTCATGACCTTGTTGGAGCGACAAGTTCCACAAACTGCTGGAGCAGTACGTGGCCTTGCTCGATGGTCGGTTCAACAACGATTGGAAAATCAACTCGGTGAAACAGTAGGGCACCTGATTCTTGACCTCGAAGGTATCCTGGAGGATTACGATCGCTCAATCACCATGCTTCGACGTATGCGAAACGTTCTCGATCAACTCGGAAATCTTGGCGCACCGCCAGAAGAAATCGAAGCACTGCGCATGAACTGCATGCGTCCTGAGTCTTTGCCAAGTGTTGCCGTTGAAACACGGCGTTTGATTCGAGTTGCCCTCGATGACATCTACCTTGAAGCCGATCAACGCGATGCAGGTGAGGCCATTGCCCTTGAACAAACAGCCCAGGTGCTCGAAGAGTTGTTAACTCAAATCGATGCATCTGGATTGACCAAAGGTGTTCCACGAGGTGCTATGTGGGATTTCCAACGCGATGGATTCCTCCCATTTGAGCGCACAGCCATACCTGTCGGACAGCGTACACCAGTCATGGACGACATGATGGAAAACATTCAACCTACTCTCGTGGTCGAAGAGAGTGTTTCGTTGGATGCTGAGCCTGTTGTCGAGTTGTCCGATGAATGGGAAGAAATGCCAGCACCTGTTGAATCCGATACCACCGAGGAGACCGTTGCAGAAACAAGCAGAACCCCAATTCAGGAAGATCGAGCAGATCTCGAAGCAGAACTCGCACGTCTCGATGCAGAGCGGCAACTTCGTACTCCGAAACCAGAGGAGTCAAAGAGCGACCCTCGTTTGGACGCACTTCATGATCAACTTTCAGAGTTGGACTTCTGAGGTGAGGAGATGTCTGAAACACTTCTGCGCCGGAATGAATCCAAGGGATCGACCTATCCGTTGCTGCTTGAGAAACTAATTTTCCTCGTCTCAATCATTGGTTTTGTGTTTCTCAATCAAGTTCTTTGGGCATCCATTGATGTGATTTGGTACCAATGGCTTGCATCGGTCGGGCTTGCATTGAGCATGCTCATTCTGAACGAAATCATTGGACGTTCAATACAGATGATACGTGCAAGAGACTAGTCAGAACTCATTCTCTTTCACTGGCTCAGGCTGTTTGTTGGTCATTGATTCAATCAGACCCCAGACACGCTGCCATGGTACAAAGAAGCGGAGGACGGCGACCAAACTAAGGAACAGGAGTGCCGAGATGACCAATCCGTACGTGAGCGAAAGTTCAATCGATTCTGAGACTTGAGCAGCCCATTGACTTCCTGTCGAATTTCGTACAACTTCAAGCAAGACGCTGTGGAATCCAAGAGCAATCATCGTGACAAGACCGGTCACAGTCAGGAAACCAGCAGTATGTCGTAGATGACCATTGAGAACGTTGTCCATTTGTCGAACGTACTCTGGATCACGCTTGCACGATTCAGGTAGCCGATATGCATACTCGAGATAACGTATAACACCAAATCCTGATTCTTGGAACACCATAATCAGAACGGCGATCATGATGAGCGAGAATTGTTCTGGCGTCACCAAATCAAATCCAAAGATTCCAACCGTTGGATCACTCACTTGAGACTCGAGCGAGATAAGATTCGACCCCCAGTCGCCGAGTTGTGATTTGATCAGAGGGAACGTCAAGATGGCATGGATACCCAAGAACAAGAGAGTGAATCCAATCGCCCAGCCGATCGAACGACGGGACAGGCCCCATATGCCCCGAGTACCCATGATCACTGGTAAAAGGTAGAGGAAGAGAATAACAAGAGAGAGAATCATCAACAATGGCCACTCTAGCGTTTTCAACTCGCTTTCAGTAGGGGCGCGAAGATCCCACGAAAAGAGCATGGAAGGAATCCAAGTCAGGACGAGTCGGCCGACGAGGAGAACCATGAGCGTGATGATGAATCCAAGTTTGATGCGTTGCTGAACTCGGGGTGATTGGAAGGCTAGGAGAGCCATCGAGCCACCAAGACCCAATCCTAAGACGATTGGAACATAGAATCGTGCGAGTCCAGTTCGACCTGAACCAATGAGCCAGTCACCGATCGGCACTTCGCCAACGAGTTGTTCCAGCGATGCGAAAAGCATCGTATGATCGATGCTGTTGACGACGTAGGTCGAAACAACTTCAAGGTACATCCAGACCAAAGCGATGGTCGATACGATTTGCAAGGTAATGATTTGCCACTGCTTTCGCAAGGCTTTGAGATGAAGCGTTCGAGCGCGTCCTCCCATGAGGGAAACATCGCTCTGTGGGTCGACTTCACCTGCCATCTAATACCCCCTCACTTGCATAATTGCCTGTGACAAATCCATGTCAGGCATCCAATCGATGACTTGTGCTCCAGAACCTGCTAAAGTCGTCAATCGATTCTGTCGTTCGAGTTTGAGAACTTCGTATGACATTCGAGGAATACGAGAGACAAGACGCTCAAAGTCGATGCTCGATGGTGAGAGAACGGTCACTTCATGACCGCGACCAACGAGGTCACGAACAGCTGCTGGCACGGTTCCATCCCCCTCACACGAAGAGATAACGAAGACGGGGCTTCCTCGGCTGAATCGGCCACTGAGTGAATTGGTGACTGCTTGGAGGGGCATGCTTCCTTCTGGCTTGACGCCTGCAAGGGAACTGAGGATCTTGAAGTACTGCTTGTCGCCGGTATCTGGTGGAAGGTACGCCAATCCATCCCCATAGATTCCAAGTGCTACACTGTCTCTCCGCTTCAAGAAAAACGCTGCGAGACTTGCAGCACTCACTGTACCCATTTCCAACGGATTCTTCAGAACCGTTCCGATTCGGGCCACGTCTCTTGAATCGAGGAGAATGTACAAATCGGTAACTGCGTCTCGGCATTTCTCGTTGACCATCAAATCACCAGTACGAGCAAACGCCTTCCAGTTGATGTTCTTGAATGGATCACCGGGCACATATTCTCGCAGAGAGTAGAATTCTGACCCTTGTCCCGGAGTTCGTAGTGTGGTAGCACCAGTGTACATTTTCGGCGTGCGGGAGCGGAGGAATGCTTCCTCAACTTCTTTGATTTGTGGGAATATCACGATATCGGAATGGTGGTCAACATACATGTCTTCTACGCCGAGGTTGAACGTGTTTCGTACTCGGAGGGAAACTGGGCCTATGGAGTAATGTCCACGGAGAGGGCAGCGGAGGACGTAACGAATTCGGGCGCTTTCCCCAGGACGAAGGTTAAGGCGCATTTGATTCAAGCCGCTTCGAAGTTTCATTTCGTGAGGAATGTTATCGTAGACATCCAAGAGTTGCGTTCTTCGGTTGGAGCGATTTGTGACGAGGAGTTCGACGTACAAATCGTCCCCTTTGTACAGGTTGTCAGCGGACAATGTACGCTGTACTTCGATATCGCCATGACCAGAAACCCACGAATTGACAACGATGAAGGTGATCAGGGTCAAACCAAGAATCATCATCTGGTTGTTGGTGATCATCATTCCAATGAGAATGAGTGCAATTCCACCAGTGAACGTGAAGGATGCCTTACGTGTCCACATGATGCTCACCTTCGCCCCCATGCCTTGATCCGTTTAACCAAGGCGACCGACTGTTCAAGAGAATACTTGCCAGGCTCAATAGCAAATTTTGCCAACACAGGATCTTGGATTAGACCGACCAATTCCTTAGCGGACATGGCGTGAAATTCTTCAACGGTCAAGCCATTTTGATTGCGAACTTTCGACAGGAATACTTGCCGTATCTTCTCCGTTTTCGCATAATATGTGTATCGATTCGCATCACCAAATCCGTAGTAAATGATGCTGAAAACGTGGCGCCAAGGTTCAGGATCTCGCTTCTTGAGCAGAACAGCTTCAAACGTAATGAACAGAACGACAAAGAGCACAAGCATAGCAAGTCCTTCACCTGTGAAGTAGACGAGAAGGAAGTAGACCGTGTTGTAGGAATCAGCGAGGAGGGCGTTTTGTGGGTGTCGACTTTCGTCAAAAATCACCATCGCATTTTCTGCAGGTTGGCCTTCTTCTCCTTCCAAGGTACTCATCAGTGACTCAGCGATAACATCGAGCGCCCACTTTCGATTGTCGTTTGCAGGAATGAACTTGTCCGTTGGACCGTATTCTCCCGCATTGAAGCCTTCGTAATCGTAAATGGCATTGATGAGGGCACTTCCATCAGCGATGAAGAACACTCTTCCCCCTTCTTCAGGGTCACAACTTGATGAAGCACATGCTTCGATGGAGAGGTTGAATTGTCCCCAAAGATCGGGGGTTTCACTGGTTTGTTCGTTGCTTACCCAAAGTTCTCCATCTCCGTTGACATCAACGGTAGCCTGATTGCTCGTAATGGCTCGAACATTCACATCCTTGAGAGCGCCTCGCACTCCTGGTACGATTTCAAGTCCTGTAACGTTGTTGAGCAACATCGTGTAGGTGGCATTGTATTCAATTCGCCCGAGTTCCCCCGCACTTTTTACCCAGTGATGCGAACAGACACCTGCCGCTTGGAGTGTCATGGATTCACCATCATATTGTGCGCAGGGGTGCTCACCAACGTCGGAAGACCAGCGCTCGTGTTCATCGATGGTTGCTGGGTCAAGTTCTGTCCCATTCATCCCACATGGGCTTGACTGAACACACATCCAGATGTAATTGTAATCCAGTTCGGAGACGTAGTTTGTGTCGTACAACTGGTATCCTGAGTAACGTACACCGTATGCTTCACCTATGCTTCCAGCATAGCCAAAGTCTTCCAGAACAATGACTGTTCCGCCATTGTCGACGAATTCAACGATGGCATCAACTTCGGAAGGTGAATATCCATCCTCAGTTGAAATCGTAATGAAGCCATCTTCATCGAATTGTGGGAAAGAAAGTGTGTCACGTTCAACACCAGCAATAACGAACGTCGTGTTTCGAGGATCTTCGATATCGGCAAGAAGGAGTGGACTGCTCACCAGTGATTTGGTTTCAACTCCCATTGCATTGATGTCCTCACGGAACGCAGACATGTCATTCCAATCGTCATCATAAGCAGAGAGTTGATCGCTTTGACTGATGTTGATAAAGTTCTGAAGAATGGTGAGAAGAAGAATTCCGAGGACAGCCCAAAATGCGAATTGCAGTCCAATTCGCCTCAGATTTCTGCTTCGCTCGGCCGCCAATTCCACACCTCCCTAGTACACCGTTCATACATACACGGTTTCACATCGGTTTAGAAGGTTGTCCAACTTTGTTGCAAAAATGCTCATCAGATTTTGAGCATAATCACATGCCCAAACGAAGACACCTCTGTGCTTGGGATGACGACAGCACCGTCTTTTGACGGGAATGGCAGGCGACTCACATCGATCTGTTCGGCACAGCGGATCAGAAGTTCAGAGATCTCACCATTCGCAACGTCAATAATCAAATCAGCGAGCGTACCGAGCTCTTTCCCTTTCTTGTCTTGGACCTTACGTCCGAGCATTTCCTGTCCAAAACTGGATGTCATAGGTTTCGCCTTAGCGTTTGGTCAGTGCAGAAAGGACTTGACCGTTTCCGTGTTCACATCGTTTCCATGCCAAATCCATAGTCACGGGTTCGCTTGATGTTGGAGAGACCCGACGTCAATCGAGTTTCCATCTTCTGGTAGTACTCAAGCATCTCCGGAGTGACAGTTGGACGAACACGTGTAATAGCCTCGTCAAAGTGTTTCTTTGCAACCTTCTTCTTGTCGCCACGCATAGCGATGAGAGCGGCTTCTCGGCAAACTGCTTCGATGTCAGCACCCGTGAATCCATCCATATTGGAGAGAAGATCCTTGACGGAGAACTTGGAAAGAGGCATCCCACTTGAATGGATATCGAAAATCGCTTCACGAGCTGCTGCATCTGGCGGAGGTACGTGGAGAACGCGCTCAAATCGGCCACTACGCAACAATGCGGGGTCAATCATCTCTGGGCGGTTGGTTGCAGCAACAACGATGACACCATCAAGAGATTCAACACCGTCCATGCTGGCCAGAAGTTGGTTGACAACACGGTTGCCAACGTCGCTACCTTCACCGTTGGATGCGTTTCGCATGCTTGCGATGGACTCAAACTCATCGAGGAAAATGATCGATGGTGAGGATTGCTTGGCCTTCTTGAAAATCTCTCGAATACCTCGCTCCGATTCACCAACCCACTTGGAAATCATTTCTGGACCCTTGATGGAAATGAAGTTCGCTTGTGCTTCGTTGGCGATGGCTTTGGCAAGGAGTGTCTTTCCGGTACCTGGTGCACCGAACAGGACAATGCCTCGTGGTGGTTTGATGTTGAAGTGTTCGAAAATCTCTGGCTTGGTAAGCGGCCACTCGACCGACTCCTTGAGGCGATCTTTGACCTCGTCAAGTCCACCGACCTCGTCCCAAGCAATTTCAGGAACTTCAACATAGATTTCTCGCAAAGCAGACGGCTCAATGTCCTTGATTGCGTCACGGAAATCGGTCATCCTCACTTCCATCTTTTCGAGGACTTCAGGAGGGATGGTCTCCTCATCGAGGTCGATTTCTGGTAGGTATCGACGGAGAGCCTTCATGGCAGCTTCTCGTACGAGTGCTGCAAGGTCTGCTCCAACAAATCCGTACGTGTTGTCAAGCACCCAGTTAATCTCGAAGTCGTCTGCAATCGGCATCTGACGTGTATGAACTTCCATGATTTCCTTTCGGCCGTCACGGTCTGGGACGCCAATCTCGATTTCTCTGTCGAAGCGTCCACCTCGTCGGAGTGCTGGGTCGAGTGCATCTCGGCGGTTGGTTGCACCGATAACGACAACGTTGTCCCTTCCTTGCATTCCGTCGAGCAGCGTCAACATTTGAGCAACAACACGTCGCTCCACCTCGCCACTGACGTCCTCGCGCTTCGGACAAATCGAGTCAATCTCGTCGATGAATATGATGGCAGGGGCCTTTTCGCTGGCCTCATCGAAGATCTCACGAAGTTGCTTTTCGGACTCTCCGTAGTACTTGGAAATAATTTCAGGGCCGTTGATGGCCTTGAAGTGAGCGTTGACTTCCGTCGCTACTGCTTTCGCAATCATGGTTTTACCAGTTCCTGGCGGGCCGTGTAGAAGAACGCCTTTCGGCGGGTCGATTCCAAGGCGTCGGAACAACTCTGGATGCTTAAGTGGCAATTCAATCATTTCTCGAACCTTTTGGAGTTGCTGACCAATTCCGCCGACGTCTTCGTAGGTGATGCCTTCCGATTGGCCAACGTCTTCGTCATCAATCGCTTCATCCTTGATGATGATGTCCGTATCGCTTGTTACCTTGACAATACCCTTTGGAGTGGTTTGAACCACAGCAAATGGCAATGCCTCCGCAAACAAAGTCATACCTGGAATGAAGATACGGTCACCGGCCATGACGGGGCGTTTCGAGAGACCTCGACGAGCAAAGCCTTCGATTCCTGGGCCGAACTTGACCTTCTGCTTGTTGGCCATAACTGGGGAGAGCGTCAGTTTGGTGCACTCTTTTGCCTCGGCCTTTGCTATGGTGACTCGATCTCCGAGACTGACACCTGCGTTCTTTCGGATGATACCATCAATCCGAACGATGTCCATCTTGGAATCCTCAGGTCGGCTTCGCCAGTAGATGGCTGCTGTTGAGCGCTTCTCGCCTTTGATTTCAACGATGTCACCAGGTTTGAGGTCAAGGCCATGGTCCCCCGAAATTCGAGCTCGACCGTGACCTACGTCGGATGGGATGGCTTTTGCTACACGTAATGATACTTCGTTTTCTTCGCCGGACATACATATTCCAAGTCGCGAGAGTACTAAAACCATGAGTTATGAAAATCCCGAGGAATTGTCATGCGATTGAATCGTAGCCTTCATGGAGGGAATCGAACTCGATTGCATCATGGTCCACGTACTTGAAGCAGGTTTAACGTTCCTCGAAGCCAACAATCCAAAGAATCGCCCAAGCGTCAGAGGGTTCAACATCATCAACGGTCAATTGACTGAAGCAAGCGATGGTGCAACCTTTGATTCACGAAACCCTGCGTTGTTGAACGACGTTCTCGGAGCGTTTCCTCTTTCGACGAAAGCGGATGTCGATGCTGCTTTGGATGCGGCCCATGCTGCCTTCCCTGCCTGGTCTGCAACGCCGGCACCAACCCGTGGACAGATCATTGGAAACATGGGCCGTTTGTTGATGGAGCACAAAGACGATCTCGTTCGATTGCAAGCTCGAGAAATTGGCAAGACATTGAAAGAATGTGGAGGAGAAATCCAAGAAGCAATCGACACTTGTCTTTTCTTCCAATCCGAAGGGCGACGATTGTACGGGCAAACTGTCAACTCTGAATTGCCTGACAAGGAGTTGTTCACTTACCGGCGACCTCTCGGCGTCTGTGGAATCATCAACGCTTGTAACTTCCCATCTGCTGTACCTTTCTGGAAGATGATTCCAGCCATCATGTGCGGAAACACTTGCGTTTGGAAGTCGCCTCAAGATTCCCCACTTCTCTCTTTTGCACTCGCTCGAATCATGCACCAAGCTGGTCTACCAAATGGTGTCATCAACCTCGTTCATGGTAAGGGAAGCGGTGCAGGCCAACACCTGATCAACGCTGTCGATGAGGGTCGTGTCAACAAGATCTCATTCACTGGCTCAACCGCTGTTGGGAAGATGATTGGCGAAGTTTGTGGACGAAACCTCGTTTCCTGCTCGCTGGAACTTGGAGGAAAGAATCCACTGGTCATTATGCCATCTGCGAACCTCGAGAACGCAGTTGAAGGCGCCTACTGGGCAGGGTTCGGAACTGCTGGTCAACGCTGCACATCCCTTGGAAACCTCATCATCCACAAGGACATTTACGACGATTTCGTTGCGCAATTGATGGAGAAGGTCCACTCGACACGCATCGGGGATTCGCTTGAACACGAAGGCGTCCTCTATGGCTCGATGCTCTCTGAAAAGTATGCAAAGGACTTCCTTGAAGTCATTCAAATCTGCGAACAAGATGGTGCAACCAAACTCTACGGAAAGGGTCGAATCACCTCGGACAACAAACCATCAGGATTCCTAGGGACTGCAGAGGACGGCGTGTTCATGTGGCCGCACGTTTATGCAGACGTTACTGAAGACATGCGTTGCTTCCACGAGGAGATGTTTGGCCCTGCCATTACCTTGGTCAAGGCTGATGATTTTGATCATGCCCTTCACCTCGCCAACGCAAGTCCGTACGGATTGTCCTCGGCCATCTACACCAACGACCGTCTCGAAGCATATCGCTTCAAGACCGGCATCAAGGCCGGAATGACTGGAATCAACAACTCGACGACGGGCGCAGAAGCGCATCTTCCGTTCGGCGGTGTCAAGGGAAGCGGTAATGGAACACGAGAGTCTGGAATTTGGGTTATTGAAGCCTATTCCTACTGGCATGCCGTCAACGATGAACTCTCCGGAAAATTGCAACTTGCACAGATGGATGTTGATGAAATCGAGATGGTTGAAGCAGAAGTTCGATGGGACGAATTGGTCTAATCGTTCAAATCGCGTTTTATTTTCTTTCAAACGCTGCAAGGGGACGAAGGGCCAACCTCAAAGACCCCTAGTTGTTGGGTTAGGATAAGCCCCCCCGAGGGGCGGATGTGAACCTATGGGAGAAGGCATCAAACTCCCCGTGATTAACGGGCTTGGACGTACCGATCGAATCGACAATTGGTGGGC